>NZ_CP033078.1:2176086-2901449 GCF_003716875.1 Vibrio zhugei
CAGCATTATCCCGAAAAGCTTCGCCACAGAAAGCTTGCTGGCCAATATCATCTTAGGTAAATACCAGTACGCCTTGCCGCTGTATCGACAAGAAACCTTGTTCACGCAATCGGGCATCGACTTATCAAGAACCACTATGGCTCGCTGGGTTATCCAAGTGAGCGAGAAGTTCCAACCCTTGTACCAAGCCTTAAAAACGCACTTACTTGAGCAAGTGGTGGTGCATGCTGATGAAACCCCATTGAATGTGCTGCAAGAAGAGAAGCGCAGTTACATGTGGCTGTACTGCTCAGGCGCTGACTCTCCGCAAGCTGGTTTACCGGAGATGAAAAACATCGTCTTGTACGACTATCAAAACAGTCGCGCGAGAGCGTGCCCAATGGACTTCTTGGGCGATTACTCGGGTTACCTACAAACCGATGGTTATGTGGCGTACGATGGTCTCACTCAAGTGACAAACGTTGGTTGCTTCGCTCATGCTCGCCGTAAGTTCATGGAGGCAAAAAAGCTCCAGGGAAAAGGCAAGACTGGAAAAGTGGATATCGCGCTGGCGAAAATCCAAAAACTTTATGCGCTTGAAGCTCGCTTAAAACCGTCGTCAGCCGAAGAGCGTTGGTCAGAGAGACAATCACACGCCAAACCGATATTGGACGACCTGTATCAATGGCTCACGACACAGAAAGTGTTCGAATCCAGCCCACTGGGTAAAGCGATTAAATACACCTTGGGTCAATGGCCAAAGTTGGTGCGTTATGTGGATGATGGGCACGTATCCATCGACAACAATCGAGCAGAGCGTGCGATAAAATCGATGGTCATTGGCCGAAAGAACTGGCTCTTCGCCAACACATCAAGAGGCGCCGATGCTAGCGCATTACTCTATAGCATCATCGAGACGGCTAAAGCCAATGGACTCATTCTCTACGATTACATGGTCAAATGCATGAAAGAGCTGGCGAAAGCAGAGCCCGACATTGACTCACTTCTTCCGTGGAACTTCTCACACTAAAACGCCCCGTGTGTTCATGGGGCGCTTACCAAACTTACTTAGTGACTGACCTTCCTTTTGCGCGGCTTTGTATGTCAAATCCATGACTCGGTTCATCGTCGCACTGCTCATTGGGGCATCGGAGTCATAACGGGAAGGGAGAATGTAATCAGATCCACCGGCAAATGTCTTCAAGGCGATCAAAATATCCATCACCTGGCGTGACAAAAATACCAGGTGAGGTTTTCGTCGTTTCATTCTTTCTTTTGGAATAGTCCACAGCGCTTCGCTAAAATTAATTTCACTCCAAGTAGCATTAGTTAATTCGCTTTTGCGTACCATAGTCAGCAATAGCAACTTTACCGCAGCACGAATCGAAGGTGTCGTTCCTACCTTTTCCATGTAGCGGTACATCAAACCGATCTCAGCCGGTGTTAACGTTCGGTCTCTTGGTTCAAATCGAGCGATACTTGCGGGCCTCACCAGGTCTGCCGGATTTTCAACTTTCTGCCCTCTCTCAATCGCCCATCGATACA
The DNA here is from genome assembly GCF_003716875.1 of Vibrio zhugei. NCBI lineage: Bacteria > Pseudomonadati > Pseudomonadota > Gammaproteobacteria > Vibrionales > Vibrionaceae > Vibrio > Vibrio zhugei. Next base: position 2,177,611 of record NZ_CP033078.1, read on the forward strand.
CCTGGAGTACAATGTCACGCGTATGTACAGCCGTTGCGGGCGCTCCACGCTCTACTATCGCGTCAGTCAGTGCTCGCAGATCTTCATGGGTGATTTCAGTCAGCTTCTGATTGCCAAATTTGCCCTCTAACTCTCGGGCGTAGACTGAGCGACGCATATCCCGGGTAGAGTCGGCCATCTGATAACCACGCAGCCATTTCTGAGCCCAGGCACCAAAGGTTTCAGCATCTTTCGTTCTCGCCTTCGCACGGGCTTTCTCTTTGGCCGGTGACTTTCCATCAGTAACCATTCTCTTCGCTTCATTGAGACGCTCACGCGCTTCTGCTAACGTGATGCCTCCTACTCCGTAGCGACCAAAGGTAATGGTTTCTTGTCTGCCATTGATCGAATAGTTGTAGCGAAATGAGATAGAGCCTGCGGTAGTGACAGCAACATAGAGGCCATCACGGTCATTGACTTTGTAAAGTTTATCTTTGGGTTTGAGATTGCGTAGCTTGGTATCAGTCAGCATGTTTCGACCTTTTATTCTTGTTTGATACCATGCTGAAAAATCTCTAAAAAAATAGAGATTAATCTTTATAAAACAGATAGATATGTAAATTTAATACCATGTCCCATCAAAAACACTCAGCATGGTATCGGGCGTAATCCATGGCATTACCGATGAATCATACCCATCAAAATACCACGGTCAAACCGTGCTTGGCGTTGCCAGACATTGCCAAAAATGACTAAGTCAAAAACAAAAAAAGTCCGCAATTACGCGGACTTAGGTATGATTTAGTGCCTGTTAATGCCAGACCTTTCTTAAAGGAGGATTATTCCCACTCAATCGTCGCAGGTGGTTTTCCTGAGATATCGTAAACCACACGGGAGATACCGTCGATTTCATTGATGATGCGGTTAGAAACCTTACCTAGGAAATCGTATGGTAGGTGTGCCCAGTGCGCGGTCATAAAGTCGATGGTTTCAACAGCTCGTAGTGATACAACCCAGTCATATTTACGGCCATCGCCCATTACGCCAACCGAACGGACCGGTAAGAATACGGTAAAGGCTTGTGATACTTTGTTGTACAAATCCGCGGCGTGAAGCTCTTCAATGAAGATGGCATCGGCGCGGCGCAGTAGATCACAGTATTCTTTCTTGATTTCACCCAGTACACGTACGCCTAAACCTGGCCCAGGGAATGGGTGACGGAATAGCATGTTGTGTGGTAAACCCAGCTCAAGACCAATCTTACGCACTTCGTCTTTAAACAATTCACGTAGTGGTTCAACCAAGCCCATTGCCATATCATCTGGCAAGCCGCCAACGTTATGGTGAGATTTGATGACGTGTGCTTTACCAGTTTTTGATGCAGCGGATTCAATCACATCTGGGTAAATGGTGCCTTGCGCTAACCATTTTGCGTTTTTCAGTTTACGTGACTCTTCGTCGAATACGTTGATGAATACGCCGCCAATGGTCTTACGTTTTTCTTCTGGGTCAGACTTGCCTTGTAATGCATCAAGGAAACGGTCTTCCGCATTCACATGAATGATGTTTAAGCCGAATTTATCGCCAAACATCTCCATGACTTGCTCAGCTTCGTTCAAACGCAGCAGGCCATTATCAACAAACACACAGGTCAGCTGCTTACCAATGGCTTGGTGCACCAGCATTGCCACAACAGAAGAGTCCACACCACCTGATAGGCCAAGGATCACTTCGTCATCGCCGACGGTTTCTTTAATACGAGCCACCGCATCTTCGATGATAGACGCGGGTGTCCATAGGCGATCACAGCCACACGCACCGAGAACAAAGTTTTCAAGCATTTGAAGACCTTGTTTCGTGTGTGTCACTTCTGGGTGAAACTGTACGCCGTAGTATTTTTTCTCTTCGTTCGCGATCGCCGCATACGGACACGTGTCCGTCGATGCCACTTTAACGAAATCCGATGGAATCTCGACCACTTTATCGCCATGGCTCATCCAAACATCCAGCAATGGATTGCCGTTTTCATCTTCGGCATCTTTCAAGCCATTGAAGATGGTTGAATCGGTGTTCACTTTTACTTGCGCGTAGCCAAATTCACGCATGTCAGAGCCAGCAACTTTACCGCCAAGCTGCTCTGCCATCGTTTGCATGCCGTAACACACACCCAGTACAGGCACACCGGAATCAAACACATACTGCGGGGCACGCGGGGATTGTTCGGCGGTAACACTTTCAGGGCCACCAGAAAGAATAATTCCGTCTGGATTAAATTCGCGGATATCCGATTCTTCGACATCCCAGCTCCATAGTTCGCAGTAAACGCCGATTTCACGGACGCGACGAGCAACAAGTTGGGTGTATTGAGAGCCGAAATCTAGAATTAGAATTCGTTGGTCATGAATGTCAGTCATATTAGGGAGTCTTTACCAGCTAAATTAGGGGAACGGAGGCGAGTCTACCCGCCTCCTCATCAGTCTTCAAGCAAAAAGCAAACGTTTACTTGTGTTATTTATTAAGCACGGTAGTTCGGTGCTTCTTTACTGATTTGTACATCGTGAACATGAGATTCTTTAATACCCGCGCCAGAGATGCGAACAAACTCGGCTTTGGTGCGTAAGGTTTCAATGTCCGGTGAGCCAGTCAGACCCATACAAGAACGTAACCCGCCCATTTGCTGGTGAACGATTTCTTTTAGGCGACCTTTATATGGCGTACGACCTTCAATGCCTTCAGGAACAAGTTTGTCTGCGGCGTTATCGCTTTGGAAATAACGATCGGATGAGCCTTTAGACATGGCGCCTAACGATCCCATACCACGGTATGCTTTGTATGAACGGCCTTGGTAAAGCACCACATCACCCGGAGATTCTTCGGTACCAGCAAGCATTGAGCCAACCATGACACACGATGCGCCCGCAGCGATGGCTTTTGAGATATCGCCTGAGAAACGAATACCACCATCGGCAATTACAGGAATATTGTATTCGTCAGCCACCGCTGCTGCTTCAGAAACGGCTGTCACTTGTGGAACACCAACGCCAGTCACAATACGAGTCGTACAGATAGAACCTGGGCCGATGCCGACTTTCACTGCGCTCACACCTGCGTCAATCAAAGCTTTCGCCCCTGCCGCTGTGGCAACGTTACCGCCGATGATATCCAGATTAGGGAACGCTTGACGAGTCTCGCGAATACGTTGTAACACGCCTTCTGAGTGGCCATGAGACGAGTCGATCAAGAGTACATCAACCCCCGCATCCACTAGCGCTTGAACACGTTCAACGTTGCTGTCACCAGCACCGACAGCCGCACCAACGCGTAAACGGCCTTGTTCGTCTTTACAGGCGTTCGGTTTACGTTCTGCTTTATGGAAGTCTTTCGCGGTAATCATGCCTTTTAGTTGGAATTCATCATTCACAACCAGTACTTTTTCAACACGATCGCGGTGCATGCTTTCTTGAACCACTTCACGTGATGCCCCTTCACTGACTGTCACCAAACGTTCTTTTGGTGTCATCACTGCCGAAACCAATTTGGTCATGTCAGTAACAAAGCGAATGTCACGCCCTGTAATGATCCCGACCAAATCGTGGTTTTCAGACACAACGGGGAAACCGGCAAAACCATGTTTTTCTGTCAGTGCTTTAACATCAGAGATGGTTGCATCTGGGTGAACAGTCACGGGATGGGTGACTACGCCCGCTTCGAAAATCTTCACGCGACGAACTTCTTCAGCTTGCTGTTCAATGGACATATTTTTATGAATAAATCCAATACCGCCCTCTTGGGCTAGAGCGATAGCAAGGCGAGCTTCTGTCACTGTATCCATAGACGCTGAAATCATAGGAATGTTTAGCGAAATGTTTTTCGTCAACCGAGTGCGAAGATCGGCTGTATTCGGGAGAACAGTTGAATGGGCTGGAACGAGTAAAACGTCGTCGAAGGTCAGAGCTTCTTTTGCAATTCGTAACATGTGCAATATCTCACAGCAGTGGAATGTAAAGTAAACAATCTTTATCGTCGTTTCGCATAACCATAAAGATCAATATTTGATATTGCGGAAGGATTATACCCACCAAGCAAACGGTTGGCTACACATTTTTTTAAAAATAATTTGCATTACCCCCCTAGATATGTATTATTTTGTCGCTAACTTCCATACTCACGTCTCGGAAATTTGCTTTGTCCAACCTCGCAAATCAAAATATCTATACCGTTTCTCGCCTCAATGCTGAAGTGCGTCGTATCCTTGAATCTGAAATGGGCATCGTTTGGTTAGTCGGTGAAATCTCTAACTTTTCTGCTCCTGTTTCCGGCCACTGGTACCTCACACTCAAAGATTCCCGAGCTCAAGTTAAAGCAGCCATGTTTAAAGGTCGAAATCGTCTAGTACAATTTCGTCCGCAGAATGGTCAGCAAGTCTTGATTAAAGCTCGCTTATCCTTGTATGAACCACGTGGCGATTACCAGATCATCATTGATAGCATGCAACCTGAGGGTGACGGCCGGCTGCAACAAGAGTTTGAACAACTCAAAATGCGCTTGGCTGGTGAAGGACTCTTTTCACAAGATCATAAAAAACCGCTGCCAACCCATCCTCGCTGTGTGGGGATTATTACTTCGAAAACCGGGGCCGCTCTGCACGATATTTTAAATGTGCTTAAAAGGCGCGATCCCAGTTTACCGGTTATCATCTATCCCACCATGGTTCAGGGGAACGAGGCAGCCATTCATATCGCTCAAGCGATTGGTTGCGCGAACAGCCGCAATGAATGTGACGTTTTGATTGTCGGCCGTGGCGGTGGCTCACTTGAGGATTTGTGGTGTTTCAATAATGAAATTGTCGCCCGTACCCTCTACGCGAGCCAGATCCCTGTGATCAGCGCGGTCGGCCATGAAGTGGATGTGACCATTGCCGATTTTGTTGCCGATGTCCGTGCTCCAACGCCTTCTGCCGCCGCCGAATTGGTCAGCCGCGATAATAGCGATAAACGCCAAGCTTTTGTGAACCACCAGCAGAAATTACTGGGTGAATGGCGCTACTATCTTTCTCAGCGTAAAAATCGTTTACAGCAACTGCAATATCGCCTCAATCAACAGCATCCAATGCATCGCTTACAGCGTCAGCAACAGTGGTTAGATGACAAAGAAGCCCGTCTGCGTCGGGCGATTGAACGGCATCTCTCTCACACTCGCCAGCATATTGCTCGGCAGCAATACCGGTTACAACTACAATCTCCGGTAGAACGCATTACCGCGCAAAGGCATACCTTATCCATTGCCGAAGCCAGACTTAAAGAGGCGATGCAACGTCAATTACTCAAACGCCGCTATCGCTTTAGTATGTTAACGGAAAAGCTTGATACCGTGAGTCCACTCTCCACTCTATCGCGTGGCTATTCCATCACGCAAAATGCGCAAGGAAAGGTGATCCATCACACGCGTGATGTCCAACCTGGCGATACATTGGTTACCCGAGTCTCAGACGGAGAAGTCCATTCGACCGTCATTCAATCTTAACGGTATTCACTGCCCCACAGCCGTATACGCGATCTGTACGGCTGATTTAGATTTCAGCTCATTACACGTATGACAAAAATAACTGACGGAACCACACGCTTGTAGTTTTTCTAACGGGCTTTGGCAGGTTGGGCAATACGCATGCTTCAGGTAATGCTGCTGACAAACTTGACATACATACTCCCCTTCTCGCCATTGCATCGCCTGCTTGCATTGCGGGCACTCATTTTCCATACAGACTCCTTCGTGTTTTTTATGATTATCACCATGAATGGCCGCACCATATTGACCCTAATCACATTTTATAAGAAATAGACCACATTTCTGCGTCATGCTCTACTCTGTACATATGGATCATTGCACGATCTTCTCCTTAATACCTCTTGATCAGCGATCTGTACCTAAAAGAACTTTTATATAACCACACCCCGAAAGCATAAGTTACATATCCTGTATTTGGATTTATAAAAGATTTATATACTAATAAAGACAGAATTAAATCGATTAATAAGAATTTAATAAAAAGATCGTCTCCTCAATTTACACAAATATGCGTTTGAATTTCGAAATGCAGTGAATCATGCGGAATCATACGTGCTTCGATGGTTTTATACTCATTCAAGCTCTGGGCATGGGTTCCTCCACATGGCATTGTAGCGACCTGATTGCGTTGTAAATGACATTGCCAGTAGCGAGAGTCCGTCAATGTAGTCCCTTCACACACCATCTTTATCGCTCCCGCTCCTGCCACCCACTGAGCCAGTCTCGCATTCGTGTGTGCTATCACTGTCTCCATTTGTGCGAGCAGCTCATCGGTATTTAAGCCGCGTTTGCGCAGCGTTTTTCCTAAACGGTAAAATACCCGTGCCTCATACGGCATGATCTGACTTTTTTCTTGAGCATAGTTATGAAAATGATAATGCCCGAGGGGATCTTTACGATCGGCCTGCTTACGCCACAATCCGAGCTCTTCAATGGCTTGATTCAATGCCATGCTGACTAAGTGCTCTGCGGTGTGAGCTAAGCTAAGAGAGCGTTGATACTCTCGATCCACTTGAAGTGTCACTGCATCACCACAGGTGACAGGCGCTTCTTTTTGAGCAATACGATGCACGACGACAAAACTCCATCCCGGCTCACCGCGTTTGACGGGAATCGCGTTATCAACGTATAACTCACCTGAAGCCTGTTCAATGACTCCGGTTAAGCAATCTATGACGGCAAACGCGTGCCCGTTTACGCACAGTTCGCCTTTATCGGCGGGTTGATCTGGCCAAATGTGACTGACAGGATGAAATGGTGTGATATCTGAGACAATATCAAGGCCACTGTCGTGGGTCTGAAGTGCGACGACCATAGCACGAACGGGCTCTGTAGAATAAGGAAAAGTCACTTGAGTGGCGGGAAACATAATCGAACCTTATCAGAATAGATAAGGCCCAGAATAACAAAAAAGCCCAAGAAAACTTGGGCTTTTTTTAATTATTTCTTACGCGATTTAACCATTTCCATCAAACGCTTACGTTTGCGCTCTTGGGAGAGCGTTCCTTTTCCACCTTTATTTTCATAAGGGTTTTCACTGCTTTGGAACTGAATTTTAATCGGGGTGCCCATAATTTCGAGAGAACGACGATAATAGTTCATCAAGTAGCGTTTGTAAGAATCAGGAAGTTCTTCAACCAAGTTACCATGCACCACGATAATAGGTGGGTTGTAACCGCCAGCGTGCGCGTACTTCATTTTCACGCGACGACCACGAATCATCGGTGGTTGGTGATCATCCGTTGCCATCTTCATAATGCGAGTCAAGATAGACGTGCTCACACGAGTAGTCGCGGATTTATAGGCTTCTTGCACCGATTCATACAAGTGACCAACCCCCGTACCGTGTAGCGCTGAGATGAAGTGAATACGAGCAAAATCGACAAAGCCGAGGCGACGATCCAGTTCTTTTTTCACGTTTTCTTTCACGTCTTTATCTAAACCGTCCCACTTGTTTACCGCAATCACAATAGAACGACCGGCGTTCAATGCAAAACCCAGTAAGCTGAGATCTTGATCGGAAATGTTTTCACGGGCATCAATCACGACCAAGACAACGTTAGCGTCTTCAATCGCTTTCAGGGTTTGTACGACAGAGAATTTCTCGACGGTTTCGTTGATACGCTTACGACGACGAACACCCGCGGTGTCGATCAATACGTATTCGCGTTCATCACGCTTCATCGGAATGTACACAGAATCTCGCGTCGTCCCTGGCATATCGTAAACCACGACACGCTCTTCCCCAAGAATACGGTTAATCAGCGTTGATTTACCAACATTAGGACGACCAATAATCGCTAACTTGATCGGTTGATCTTGCAAACGTTTATACGCGGCTTCCGCTTCTTCTTCGGTGTAGTCGAGTTTTTCTGACTCGTCTTCTATGTCGGTCAGATCTTCCAGCGCTGCTTCTTGTGCCAGTTCTTCCACAAACGGAGTTAAGACACGATCAATCATGACACTGACACCGCGTCCATGAGCTGCCGCGATCTGGAAAATATGGTCAATCCCGAGCTGCCAAAATTCGGCACTCGCGGCATCCGCATCGACACCGTCAACTTTGTTAACCACTAAAAATGAGGGCTTATCCGATTTACGTAAGTAATCCGCGATCATCTCATCTGATGAGGTGAGGCCAGCACGGCCATCAACTAAGAACAGAACAACATCCGCTTCTTCAATAGCCGCCAAAGATTGCTCAGCCATTTTGTTCTCTACGCCTTCTTCAGTGCCATCGATACCGCCGGTATCAATCACAATGAATTCATTTTCACCCACTTTCGCTTGGCCGTATTTACGGTCACGCGTTAATCCAGGGAAATCAGCGACTAATGCATCTCGAGTGCGAGTCAGTCGGTTAAATAACGTCGATTTACCAACATTCGGACGCCCAACAAGAGCAATTACAGGTACCATAATAACCTCAACACATCTTCGTTTTTATGTAGTTATAGGGAAAGATTCTCTCATAGAATAATGTTTACCTAAAATCACATATATCAATAAGAATAAAACGGCCCCTAGCTGTCACCAGCCAGGAGCCATTTGTGAATTATATCACGTTTTATTTGTTGAGCGTCAGTTTCTTTACAGAACCATCGCGTGTCACAACAATAAAACCGTCATCCAAGGCAAGCGGTGATACAGCAAAGCCACTGCTATCCACTTCTTGCTTGGCAACAAAGTCCCCCGTTGCGGGATCTAACCAGTACAGATACCCTTCAGAATCTCCGACAACCAAATACCCATCAATCATGGTTGGTGCGGTCACTAAGCGGTTCTCTAACTTAGAATTGGTCCATAACTCGGTACCACTGCGTGCGTCCACAGCAACAAGGTGATCGTCATCGGTAGCCACGAAGATCTTAGAACCATCCGTTGCAATATCGGTAGCAGAAGAATAGGTGCGCTTCCACAACGGTTGTCCAGAACGTAAATCGACCGCGACTAATTGCCCATTATAACCAATAGTGAATAAGTTCGTACCAATAATCAGTGGCGAGGAATCAACATCCACCAAACGGTCGATCTCTGTCGCGCCTTTCGGTTGACCAATCGACTGTTGCCAGATCATTTGCCCACGCTCAATAATGGCAGCGGCTAAATTCCCAGAAGGCGTGCCCCAAAACACACCGCCTGAAAACGAAACGAGTTCGCTATCGCCACGTAAGGTCAGGTTTGGCACTTCGGTACTGATGATCCAACGCTGCTTTCCGGTTTTGGAATCTAACGCGATGAGCGAGCCACGGCTCGTATTGATCATCACTAAGTTATCATCCGCAACCGGCGTCGCGAGAACTTCAGCATCGACATCGTGGGTCCATTCAAGCTTGCCTGTTTTGGCATCCAGCGCGTAAATAAGACCGTTTTCACTACCAATGTAAATGAGGCCGTAGGCATAACCGATACCACCAGCTAGGCGAGCCGGTTTGTCTTTTTCAAGATCGGCTTCCCAAACAATGTCGCCAGTTTCAGGATTCAACGCTTTGACTTTGCCATCGCGCGACGCCACATACACATTGTCATAGGCGTAAGCAGGTTTTAACTTCGAGTAAAAGTCACCCACCCCATCACCAATTGAGGTACTCCAATCTGACTCTGTCGTAATCTGGTTTTTCACCTGTGGAACAGGCGCCATAATGACGTTGTCTTCTTCTCCAGCACAACCAGCCAATAAGCCCAGTACAGAAGCAGAAAGCAGCACTTTGTTGAACATCTTTCTCATCAACTCGGGCCCTTATTTGGCTAAATCATCCAGTTTCATTTGCAGAGTCTGGCTAACATCTTTCGCTTGCTGGGCTTGTGAGTATGCAGAGTAAGCACCGCTCTTATCACCTTTGGCAAGTAAGATATCACCGCGTAGCTCATCAATACGCCCTTCCCAGCCTTTGGCTTTCACATTTTTCAATGTTGCGAGTGCATTGTCATACTGTTTCAGTTCCGACTCAACACGGGCAATACGCACAGCGATGACAGGTTTGAGTGCTTGGTCATCAGTATGAGACTGAGCCCACTTAAGCTGAGTGAGCGCTTTTTTCAGCTCTCCAGCCTCGACTTGCACTTTCGCCAACTGCATAGATGCTAACACCGCGTAGGCGGTATCTTTGTTCGCATCAATGTAATCTTGTACTTGCGCTTGAGATTTCGCGTTATCTTCAGATAGAACTTGCATGGTTTGCGCGTAATCAGTTGACGCATTTTCTTGCTTCGTCGTCTGAGAATCTTGGTAGTAATTCCATCCTAGCAAGCCACCGAGACCAAGAACGGCACCAACGATGACCGCTTTACCATTCTCTTTCCACCAGTCTCTGATCGCTTCAACTGTCTGTTCTTCAGTATCGTAGAGTTCCACTTCTTGTCCTTCTTAAATGAAATTTCGCCAAGTCAGCGCGTTTATACTAGGTGAGCCAGCTTTTGCACAACCTCTGTTTGGGTAACCGTTGTTTGGTCGCCACCAGCAAGATCTTTTATCACTACTGTACCTTGTGTGACTTCATCTTCACCAAGGACAAGAGCGACGGCTGCCCCCACTTTATCAGCACGTTTAAACTGCTTCTTAAAGTTGCCGCCTCCACAATGGTTCATCACACGTAAAGTTGGCATTTGCTCGCGCAGTTGTTCCGCCAGTTTCATTCCAGCTAGCGTGGTACCTTCACCCGCGGTGACAACGTACACATCCACAGCACGGCGCAATTCTAGATTACCCATGTTTTCCATCATCAGTACTAAGCGCTCAAGACCCATGGCAAAACCAACGGCCGGTGTTGCTTTACCGCCGAGTTGCTCAACAAGTCCATCATAACGCCCACCACCACATACTGTACCTTGGGCACCTAAGCTATCGGTGATCCACTCAAATACTGTGCGGTTGTAGTAATCCAGACCACGGACTAAGCGTTCGTTAACGGTATATTCGATGCCTGCAGCATCAAGAAGTTCACACAAACCAGCAAAATGTTGTTGCGATTCATCATCTAAGTAATCTGATAATTTAGGCGCATCAGTCAAAATGGCTTGAATGTCTTTATTTTTTGAATCCAATACACGCAATGGATTGGTGTACATACGACGTTTTGCATCCTCATCCAACACCTCTTGGTGCTGTTCGAAAAACGCAATCAAAGCGGTACGGTAGTGAGCACGTGCATCCAAAGAACCAATCGAGTTCAATTCTAGACGCAGATGTTCGTTGATACCAAGTTCACGCCACAAGCGCGCCGTCATCATGATCAGTTCCGCATCCACATCCGGCCCATCGATACCGAAGACTTCCACACCACATTGATTAAACTGACGGTAACGGCCTTTTTGTGGGCGTTCATGGCGGAACATCGGGCCCATGTACCATAGGCGTTGTTCTTGGTTGTAAAGCAAACCGTTTTGAATCCCAGAACGCACACATCCTGCGGTCCCTTCTGGGCGCAGTGTTAAGCTTTCATCATTGTCGTCAAAGGTGTACATCTCTTTTTCAACAACGTCAGTCACTTCACCAATCGCACGTTTAAATAGATGAGTCATCTCAACGATCGGCATACGTACTTCGCTGTACCCATAGGCACTGATTACATTTTTAATGACACCTTCCACTTTCTGCCAAAGTGGAGACTGACTTGGGAGACAATCGTTCATGCCTCGAACTGCTTGAATTGTTTTAGCCACAATACTTACCGTAATACCGTTGAGATTTAAGATTCACTACTTACTTCAGTCACATCAATGCGATTTTTTTCATCGAGCATGGATGCTTTAGCGCGGATTCTTGCTTCCAATTGATCAACAAGATTGTCGTTATCATAACGCTCTTTTTGACGCACGCCATCTTCGTAAATTGCACTTTTTCTGTTGCTTCCAGCCAGCCCTAAATGCGCGGCTTCTGCTTCGCCCGGACCGTTCACCACACAACCAATCACGGAAACGTCCATCGGTGTGAGCACATCTTCTAAACGCTGCTCTAACTGGTTGACCGTATTGATCACATCAAATTCTTGACGTGAACAACTTGGACACGCAATGAAGTTGATCCCACGAGAACGAATACGCAGCGATTTAAGAATATCAAAGCCAACTTTGATTTCTTCGACAGGGTCTGCGGCAAGCGACACACGCAATGTATCGCCAATGCCTTCAGAAAGCAGCATGCCCAAACCAATCGCAGACTTAACCGCGCCGGCACGCGCGCCACCTGCTTCTGTAATTCCTAGGTGTAACGGCTGATCGATTTGACTAGCCAGCAGACGATAGGCTCCTACGGATAAAAAGACATCCGAGGCTTTAACGCTCACTTTAAATTGATCGAAGTTTAAACGGTCCAGTATGTCGACATGGCGCATTGCCGATTCCACTAACGCTTCAGGCGTTGGTTCACCGTACTTCTCTTGGATCTCTTTTTCTAACGAGCCGCCATTAACGCCAATGCGAATCGGAATGTTTTTATCACGCGCACAATCAACAACGGAACGGATACGCTCTTCTTTACCGATATTACCCGGGTTAATACGTAAACAGTCCGCACCGTATTCCGCGACTTTTAACGCAATACGATAGTCAAAATGTATGTCCGCGATCAGCGGAAGATTCACCTGCTGACGAATTTGTTTAAAGGCTTCTGCCGCATCCATCGTCGGGACAGAGACACGCACCAAATCCGCGCCCACTTTCTCAAGTGAACGAATTTGCGCGACGGTGGCGTCCACATCTGTTGTTCTGGTGTTCGTCATAGATTGAACAGCGATGGGAGCCCCACCACCGATCGGAACGTCGCCGACTTGAATCCGAGTCGAGTTACGACGCTTAATAGGATTTTGTTGTTGCATAATAAATGTCTAAGGTAAGGTCAATCTTGCTACTTTACCTGAAGTATAACCGGAAAGGTCAACGGATTCATTATCAAAGGACATGTGAACCACTTCAGGAGCTCCGAGGACAACTTTGAATGGTTTATCACCACGCAAATCTAAAGACTGTCCTTTTTTCTTGATACCGATTGCTAAGGTTTTACCTGTCGCATCTTTTATTTGGATCCAACAATCCGCATCAAAACGCATTGTCAGTTGGGAATGAGATGAAACCGCTGGCTGAGAGTCTTGCGTGTCCGTCTGGCTCGCTGGAGAGTCGGTACTTTGAGCCGACGTGTTCGCCTGAGTATTCGGTTCTGCGCTATCGCGGTTATCCGCTGGGTTAGCACTCTGCGCGGATTCTGCCTGCGTGTCATCTTTGGCACTTGGCTCTGGTGAAGTTTCGGCACTTGCCGCTGATTGTCCATTATCAGGATTGGTCAAATCGCTAACCGTGGCAAACTCTTCATCTGCAACGGCCTTTTTAATTTCAGAAGCACTTGGAACGGAAAGTTTTGACGAGCTTGGCTGTGGAGACAATGTGTCTTGTTGGCTATTTTGATACCACCACAACGAAGACATGCCGACGATGACGAGTAAAATAATCCAAGTGAGGGTCATGAGGCGATTATCATTTTTATCGCGCTTAGTTTGCTTAGAGAAGCTTTGCATCGACTGTTGGTCAGGTTCGGCTACCTTACAGTGCTCTTCATAAGACTGTAAAATTTCTTCATCAGACACCCCGACCGCTTTCGCATAAGACAACAAATAGCCCCGAGTAAATGTGGCGACTTGATCACATTCAAGCTCATCGTTTTCGATACTGTCGATAATCGCACTACGCAGACGCAATCTATTAGCAACATCTTGTTTAGAATACCCCAAAGACTCACGTTTATTTTTCAATAACGTGCCGGGTTTAAGCGTGCTTTTATTGCTGTTTACTACTGTGTCGTCTTGTTCCATATTCATCCGCGATATTTATCTCTTGTTAGTGCTCGAGTCAAAAGCCTATTGCTAGATTTTTTATTAGAGTTAGTGGCAGACTTCAACAAGCGGGTACTTTATTAACTGCAGTATCGACTGAGTTTCGAATAATCTTAGCCTAATGTTTCATTCTAATAGATCTTAATCATGAAACAACAATGAATTGAATCAGAAACAACAAACAGCTCAAGGTTTTTCCCTATTTTGACAGAGGTATGGGCAAAAAACACCCATTCAATGCTGATATTACAAAACAGGCCAGCAATTGCTGACCTGTATAACTGTGTTTAAATCGCCGTAAACGGGATCGCTTGTGCGGCAAGCTCTTTCGCTTTGGTACGTTTTGTTCTATCAAGAACCTCACCGACTAACTGACCGCATGCAGCATCAATATCATCCCCGCGCGTCTTACGGATGGTGACGGTGTGCTCATGCTTCATCAATGTTTTCTGGAAACGATCGATGCGCGAGTTACTGGGTTTTTTATAAGGCGACCCTGGGTACGGGTTGAATGGGATCAGGTTAATTTTACATGGCGTACCACGCATTAATTGCGCGAGCTCTTCCGCATGCTCGGTGCCATCATTGACATGATCCAACAACACATACTCAACCGTCACTTTGCCGCGGTTTGCATTGGACGTGGCAATGTAACGACGAACCGTATCGAGGAAGGCCTCGATGTTCCAACGGTCGTTGATTGGCATGATTTGACTACGCAGCTCATCATTAGGCGCGTGCAATGAAATGGCTAATGCCACATCGATTTTATCAATCATTTGTTCTAGGCCAGAGACCACGCCGGAGGTCGAGACCGTGACGCGACGCTTCGACAACCCAAAACCTAAATCGTCTAACATGATTTCCAGTGATGGAATCAAGTTTTTCATGTTCAGTAATGGTTCGCCCATCCCCATCATCACGATATTGGTAATCGGACGGCGGCCCGTTTCTTTTTCCAAACCAACTTCACGCGCTGCGCGCCACACCTGACCGATGATCTCAGAGACTCGCAGGTTACGGTTAAAGCCCTGCTGGGCGGTTGAACAGAATTTACAATCCAACGCACAGCCCACCTGTGAAGAAACACATAAGGTGGCACGATCGCCATCGGGAATATAAACCGTCTCAACGTCTTGGTTACCCACTCGCATCGCGAACTTGATGGTGCCATCAGATGAATGTTGAGCAGCAGAAACCGTCGGCGCTTCAACCACACATTTAGCGTGCAGTTTTTCGCGTAGCTTTTTATTCAGGTTGGTCATGTTATCGAAGTCATCAATACCAAAATGGTAGATCCACTTCATGACCTGATCGGCACGAAACGCTTTCTCACCCAATTCTTCTGAGAAATATGTACGCATACCCTTGCGATCAAAGTCTAATAAGTTGACTTTATTACTAGTCATGAAGGCCTCTCAAACGTGGAATAGTCAATAAGGGCGCGAATTGTACAGCCTTTACGCAATGACAACAAGTGTATTAAAACCGCGTTTTCTATAAGCCTTTATTAATACTGTATTTTTACTCTGAGGGTTTATTGATAATAGAGACAAAAAAAGCTTCTGCGAACAGAAGCTTTCATCGTCATTCATGCGCGTTCACGCATTAACGGTCACAAATCTCGGAGGCCGGGAAGAAAAATTCAATCTCACGTGCCGCAGATTCAGGGCTATCACTACCGTGGACCGAGTTTTCTCGCATGCTCAACGCATAATCGTTGCGTAATGTGCCGCACGCCGCTTCTTCTGGGTTGGTTTTACCCATCAGTTCACGATAACGTGTAATGGCATTTTCCCCTTCTAACACTTGCACCATGATAGGCCCAGACGTCATAAACTCTTTTAAGGGCGCAAAGAAGCTCTTGCCTTCATGCTCGGCATAGAAACCACACACTTGCTCTTCAGTTAAATGGACCATTTTAGCGGCGACAATACGCAGACCCGCTTTTTCAAAGCGATTGTAAATTTCACCCACTAGGTTACGTTGAACCGCGTCAGGTTTAATAATAGAAAAGGTTCTTTCTAGAGACATAAGATGTCCTTATATTTATCGTTAGATTTGAATGCATTGGATTAGAAAACTATTTATAACAATAAGATAAAAAACTCGCGTTCGCGAATAGTAATCGGCCATCACCCGTTGAAGTCATGACCCTTATCACACTCTGTTATCTCATTACGTCATCATGACAAACCGCCTCCGGCTTGCCATGATGCAAAACCAACCCTTTTGTTATTGGGTTAGAATATTGGCGAGCGTTTTGACGCCCATCCCCGTCGCGCCAGCTGCCCATTGATCACTGGCTGATTTACGGTAAGTGCCTGCGCAATCAAAGTGCAACCACCCAGATTGATACTCTTCAACAAAGTGCGACAAGAACGCCGCCGCAGTGCTCGCGCCCGGTGCATAATCCCCTGAAGAGATATTCGACATGTCAGCAAAGTTTGATGGCAGCATATCACGGTGGAACTCAAACAACGGCAAGCGCCACAATCCTTCATTTTCCTCTTGAGCACTAGCAAGCGCTTTCTGTGATAAGGCATCATCAAAGCTCAATAGCGCGTGGAAATCATTGCCTAGCGCATTTTTTGCCGCGCCTGTTAACGTCGCACAATCAATGATCATTTCCGGTTTTTGTTCACTGGCGTAAATCAAACCATCCGCTAAGACCAAACGGCCTTCCGCATCGGTATTCATGACTTCCACCGTTTTGCCGTTTTTGTAGCGAATGATATCGCCAAGTTTCAGAGCACGACCTGAAATCATATTTTCAGCACAACATAAAACCAGCTTAATGCGCTTGTTACAGCCACGTAGAATCGATAATGCAAGAGCGCCAGTTGCCGTGCCAGAGCCGCCCATGTCCGATTTCATTGCTGTCATAAAGTTGGATGGTTTCAAACTGTAACCACCAGAATCAAACGTGATCCCTTTACCCACTAAGCACGCGTAAACCGGCGCATCGGCTTGGCCGGTCGGGTTATAATCGAGTTGCAGCACCGCGGAAGTTCGTTGCGAACCACGGCCAACGGCATACGTCCCTTCCCAACCTTCGGTCAAAAGATCTTTATCTTTGACAATTCGATACGTCACTTTCTCTGGAGACAGTGATTTAATAAATTCTCCGGCCATCGTCGCTAACTGGCGAGGCGCGACTTCTTCGGCGGTTTTATTAATGATATCACGCACCCAATCAATCACTTTAATGCGCGCGTTCAGCTCTTCTTGCTCTGCGGCTGGTAGCTCTGGCCATTCCATCTGGTTACGATGTTTAGCTTCGCGAAAGCCTTGGTAGAAAGCCCAAATACTTTCCAGCCCCCAACCTTCGCCAGCCAGTGACAGATCGCGTATTCCTTGGGAACAAAACTTACGCGCCGCACGTTGCACGTTGCTCAAATCAGACTGTTCTTTCACATGAACGTGAGCGCCATGCTCATCAAATGAAATGAGTGCGTTTTCCCCCCACTGAGGCTGAGGGGCTTCAAGACTTAAAAATACAGACATTTGTGCAGACATGGTTACTCCTTATCTCATTACGATGACGCGAACCTGCGCCATGATCATTAACTATTGTCGAATAGTAGCATTATGCGTGAATAAAATGACAGTTAGAATAAAAAAACGAGCCTTTTCGGCTCGTTTTTATCCGTGATGACATGTCACTTAAAAAGTAACAATGACGTCAGCGCGATCAATCAAGCTCGTCCATCCAGCATAGGATGATGGCTTCAAGAATCTTTTCATTGGAGCGCTCTGGATCGTCATCAAACTCTTCCAGATCTAAAATCCATTGATGAAGATCGGTAAAGCGAACATTCTTCGGATCAATGTCTGGATACTGTTCACTGAGTTCGATCGCAATATCGCGCGAGTCTGTCCATTGCATTTTGGCTTCCTCTTGTTATTGTCCCCTCACTTAAGGAGGCGACGGCATCCATGTTTAGTGATCTTCTTTCGCATGGTTCAGCGAGTATTTCGGGATTTCAACCACCAGATCTTCATCCGCGATACGCGCTTGACAACCTAAGCGAGATTCTGGCTCAAGACCCCACGCTTTATCAAGCATGTCGTCTTCTAGCTCATCACTTTCATCAAGCGAATCAAACCCTTCACGAACAATAACGTGACAAGTGGTACACGCACACGATTTTTCACATGCATGTTCAATTTCAATACCATTTTTCAGCGCCACATCGAGCACTGATTCTCCGGTGTTTCCATCAAGTTCAGCGCCTTCTGGGCACAGTTCACTGTGTGGCAAAATAATAATTTTTGGCATTGTTATTATCTCTATATATCGTCTACTGATTGACCTGCTAATGCAGCACGAATGGATTTATCCATGCGACGAGAAGCAAAATCTTGACTGGCTTTATCCGTGTCTTTAATGCCTTGTTCAATGGCATCAGGATTATCACCGTTACGTAATTCAATCAATGCTTCGATGGACGCAAGCAGTTCAGCACGCTCGGCGTCTGTCAAAAGCTCATCACCATCCTGCTGCATCGCAGAGATTAACCCTTCAATCACTCGATCGGCTTCAACCCGTTGCTCAGCTAAAGAGCGAGCGTGCATGTCGTCTTGTGCATGCGTCATCGAATCGCGTAGCATACTTGCGACTTCATCATCACTCAGCCCATACGCAGGCTTCACTTGAATTTCAGATTGAACGCCGGTGCTTTTTTCCATTGCCGTCACCGACAAAAGACCATCCGCATCCACCTGGTAAGTCACACGAATGTGCGCCGCTCCAGCCGCCATTGGCGGAATGCCTTTCAAAGAAAAACGCGCCAAAGAACGACAATCGTCAACCAACTCACGTTCGCCTTGCATGACATGCACAGTCATACCGGTTTGACCGTCTTTGAAGGTCGTAAACTCTTGTGCGCGAGCCACCGGAATCGTGGTATTGCGTGGAATGATTTTTTCCACTAATCCACCCATGGTTTCAATGCCCAGCGACAATGGAATCACATCCAGCAACAGCATTTCTGAGTCTGGCTTGTTGCCGACCAAGATGTCCGCTTGCTGAGCCGCACCGATCGCAACGACTTCATCTGGGTTAATGCTGGTAAGTGGCTCACGCTCAAAAAACTCACCGACCATCTCACGCACTAACGCAGTACGTGTTGAGCCGCCCACCATGACGACTTCAAGGACTTCATCGACACTCACTTCGCAATCGCGCAGTGCACGACGGCAAGACATCAGCGTTTTCTTCACCAGAGGACGAATCAGATCATCAAACTCGGCGCGAGTCAGTGTCCCTTGCCAATCAAGCACGTCAATACTCGCACAGTCTGACTCTGATAAATCAAGTTTGGCTTGCGTTGCGGCGTTGAGTAGCTCGCGATATTGCTCTGCGGACAAGGCACCATCAAG
Organism: Vibrio zhugei; assembly: GCF_003716875.1. Classification (NCBI taxonomy): domain Bacteria; kingdom Pseudomonadati; phylum Pseudomonadota; class Gammaproteobacteria; order Vibrionales; family Vibrionaceae; genus Vibrio; species Vibrio zhugei. The sequence goes on from NZ_CP033078.1 coordinate 2,196,864, forward strand.
GCCCATTTGCGCTTTAAAATGTTGCGCAATGAGTTGGTCAAAGTCATCGCCACCGAGAGCGGAATCGCCCCCAGTCGCCAGCACTTCAAATACGCCTTTCGATAAACGCAGAATGGAAATATCAAAGGTGCCACCCCCTAAATCGTAAACCGCGATAATCCCTTCCTGTCCAGAATCCAGACCGTAAGCGATCGCGGCGGCGGTTGGCTCGTTTAATAAACGCAACACATGTAAACCCGCAAGGTTAGCAGCATCTTTGGTTCCCGCACGCTGCGCGTCATCAAAATAAGCAGGCACCGTAATGACTACGCCTGACAATTCCCCTTTTAGGGATTCTTCAGCGCGAGCGCCAAGCGCTTTAAGAATATCTGCGGAGACTTGAATAGGGTTTTTATCACCATGAGCCGTTTGCAGAATCGGTAACCCTTTTTCACTGGCTTTAAACTGGTATGGCAAATCAGGGTAGCGGGTTTGAATGTCTTCGAGAGAACGACCGATCATGCGCTTCACAGAGCTGACCGTGTTCTTCGGATCAAGCTTTGCGTTCTCACGGGCCTCGTAGCCCACGTTAACCACATCGTTAGAGTAACTGACAACAGAAGGCAGAATACCGCGACCTTGAGAATCATTCAGGGTTGACGCCGTACCACTACGTACCGTCGCTACCAATGAATTGGTCGTACCCAAATCAATCCCCACTGCCAACTTATGTTCATGTGGCGCTGAGCTTTGACCCGGTTCTGCAATTTGAAGTAATGCCATGGAGGATCCTTATTCTCGAATTAGCCGAGTAACTTATCTTCGACTTTTTCTATTTCATCTTTTAATTTTGCAATGAATTTAAGCTTACGAATGGTCTCAGCTGCACTTTCCCATTCCCCATCATCGAGCTGTTGTTCCACTTGATTGAGATGAGTTTTCATCAGTGAGGAAACCTTGTCGTCAAATGTCATTAAGGCACTGTCTGGGTCAGCGCTAGACTCAATCGCTTCGAGCTCTTCACGCAGTTCCATTTGTTCCATCAGAAACATAGGATCTTGCAGTGTTTGTTGTTCGCCTTGCAGCTCAATTCCGTGCAGTGAAACCAAATATTCAGCCCGACTGATCGGGGCTTTTAAAATGCGATAGGCATCATTAATCTGCGACGCTTTTTGAACAGAGGAGAGACGGTCACGTTCCGATGCTGATGCAAAATTATCAGGGTGAAAGCGCTTTTGTAATTCTCGAAACTGAGAAGCAAGAAGGCTACCATCCAGTGTAAACTGAGTTGGTAGCCCAAATAATTCAAAATAGTTCATGTCACACTTGTCCTGTTTTCAGGCGAGCCAACACACCGAACTCTGAGCAATGACGGTTAAACGGTGAAACTTTCACCACAGCCACATTCACCTTTGATATTCGGGTTATTGAACTCAAAACCTTCATTTAACCCTTCTTTTTTGTAATCAAGTTCGGTGCCATCTAAATAGACCAAACTTTTCGGGTCAATAATCACTTTTACGCCATTGTCGTCAAAGACCTGATCTTCTTCGTTCAGCTCATCAACAAATTCCAGCACATATGCCATACCAGAACACCCGGTTGTTTTCACACCAAGACGCAGCCCGATGCCCTTTCCACGGTTATCGAGAAAGGTTTGAATGCGACTCGCGGCAGTATCTGTGAGAGTAATGGCCATACTACAACCTTAATTATCTAAATTCACAAAACAGGATGGGACTTGCGCCCCACCCTTTATTTCTTACTCGAATGACTGAGTTTTTTTCTTGTAGTCTGAAACCGCGGCTTTGATGGCGTCTTCAGCTAAGATAGAACAGTGAACTTTCACAGGAGGAAGTTCTAATTCTTCAGCAATTTGAGAGTTTTGAATGGATGCAGCTTCATCAATGCTCTTGCCTTTGACCCACTCAGTGACCAGTGAGCTAGACGCGATTGCGCTACCACAACCATACGTTTTAAATTTTGCATCTTCGATGATCCCTTCTGGGCTCACCTTAATTTGTAGACGCATTACGTCACCACACGCTGGTGCGCCAACCATGCCGCTACCGATTGTTGGATCTTCTTTATCAAATGAACCTACGTTACGTGGGTTCTCGTAATGGTCGAGTACTTTTTCGCTATATGCCATGATTTTTACCTCTAATCCTTTGTGTTATCGAAGCAGTTTAGTGACTGCTCCACTCAACAGTGCTTAGGTCTACGCCGTCTTGATACATATCCCAAAGTGGTGACATGTCACGTAATTTAGTCACGGCTTCACGAATCTGTTTCACTGCGTGGTCTACTTCTTCTTCCGTTGTGTTACGGCCGAAAGAGAAACGAATCGAGCTGTGCGCAAGTTCATCGTCGAGCCCCAGTGCGCGTAGCACATAAGATGGCTCAAGACTGGCTGATGTACATGCGCTGCCTGATGATACAGCGATATCTTTCAATGACATCAATAGTGACTCACCTTCAACAAAAGCAAAGCTGATGTTTAAGTTGTGTGGTAGACGTTGCTCTAAATCGCCATTGACCGTCACTGCTTCCATATCTTTCAAGCCGTCCAGCATGCGTTCACGAAGGACAAGAGCATGATCGAAATCTTTTTGCATGTCTTCTTTTGCGATGCGACATGCCTCTCCCAAACCAACGATTTGATGAGTTGGAAGGGTACCAGAACGGAATCCACGTTCATGACCGCCACCGTGCATTTGTGCTTCGAGACGAATACGTGGCTTACGGCGGATGTAAAGAGCACCGATACCTTTTGGTCCGTAAATTTTGTGACCTGAAATAGACATCAAATCTACTTTCAGGTTTTGCATATCGATAGGTAACTTACCGACAGACTGAGCGGCATCGACATGGAAGACAATTTTGTGTGAACGACACAGTTCGCCAATCGCTTCAATATCTTGAATCACACCGATTTCATTGTTCACATGCATAACAGACACAAGAACCGTGTCTTCACGCATTGCCGCTTCTAACTTAGCAAGATCAATAAGACCGTTCGTCTCAGGGGTTAAATACATAACCTCAAACCCTTCACGCTCAAGTTGGCGGCAGGTATCTAAAACGGCTTTATGCTCCGTTTTAACGGTAATGATATGCTTACCTTTTTTGCCATAAAAGTGCGCAGCACCTTTGATAGCAAGGTTATCAGATTCAGTGGCACCAGAGGTAAAGACGATTTCACGAGGATCCGCATTCAATAGATCAGCAATTTGCTCACGAGCTGTGTCTACGGCCTCTTCTGCCTGCCAGCCATAACGATGCGATCGAGAAGCTGGGTTACCGAAGTTACCGTCCATCGTCATGTAGTGAACCATTTTTTCAGCAACACGTGTATCAACAGGACATGTTGCTGAATAATCGAAATAAATAGGCAGTTTCATTTTCTACTCCAATGTAATATTGCCGCTATGAGCGAGCATTAATACCAGCGGGGGTTGCACTAACGGTGACAGTATTTGAATTCTTCTGTGCCATCCCGTGGTTAACCGTCAAACCAATTGTCTGGCGATCGGAAATTTCTAAAACTTCATTATCAATCATCAACTCACCGAGCGAGATGTTGTCTAAGAAGTCACTGATACGTGAGCTTAAATCACGCCAAAGGGTATGAGTCAAGCAACGAGTTCCGCCTTGGCAGTCACCTTTACCATTGCACTTGGTCGCATCGATGGATTCATCGACGGCAGCAATCACTGTACCGATGGAAATGTCTGTTGGTTCAGACCCTAAACGATAACCGCCACCAGGACCACGAACAGAAGACACCAATCCAGCTTTACGTAATTTGGAAAACAATTGTTCAAGGTATGACAATGAAATACCTTGTCTTTCTGATATATCGGCCAAAGGTACCGGATTTTGTTGCGAGTTCAGCGCTACATCAAGCATCGCTGTTACTGCATATCTTCCTTTCGAAGTCAGTCTCATATCACACCGTATCCACATTGTTAATATGGTCTCAGTGTTCCATACCTGACTAATTTGGTCAAGTATTTATTTGAGTAAATTAGTCAAGCATTAGACCCTAGTTAATACAAGGTCTATTTGTGTTTTAATTGTTTCTCAACCGAAGACAAAATACCGCGCAAAATATTGAGTTCCGGCGATTCAGGTCGCGCGCGACTGAACAAACGGCGTAACTTATTCATCACCTGCCCGGGCTGCTCTGGATTAATGAAATCGGTTTGCGTGGCCACTTTTTCAAGGTGTGCATAGAACAATTCCAACTCTTTTTGACGTGGGTATTCCAACGCCTTCGGTTTGGCGTACGCCGCCGCATCGCGATCCAACTGTGCAACACGGCATTCATAACACAAGGTTTGCACTGCCATCGCCAAATTGAGCGAGCTGTAATCTGGATTGGCAGGAATGGCGACATGGAAGTGACACTTCTGCAGTTCAGCGTTTTCTAACCCTGTTCGTTCACGCCCAAAGATAATCGCGACCGGATGAGATTCGGTTTCAATCGCAAACTTTTCCCCGCATTCACGTGGATTAAGCATTGGCCATTCCAGTGTTCTCGAGCGCGCACTCGTTCCGACCACTAATCCGCAATCACTCACTGCTTCATCCAAGCTACTCACAATTTGAGCATTCATTGCGATATCGCTAGCACCAGAAGCAAGCGCCATGGTTTGCTCATTAATCTCACATTGAGGGTTCACTAATACTAGGTGGCTCAGGCCCATGACTTTCATTGCTCGCGCAGCGGAGCCAATGTTCCCAGAATGTGACGTTTCGACCAAAACGACCTTGATATTATCTAGCATGAAGGAATTACACCATTAAAAAAAAACGCGGACAGGAGTTTACCATAATCCTAATAAAAATGGTCAGACCCTTTTCATACCTGTTGTTATGAATGATGATAAAATAACCACTTCCCTTTTGGGAAACTTTTGTTATACTGCCCGCCGCTTTTTCGTTCTTTAACATCCGTTGGGAAATCGTATGCATCCAATGCTAAACATTGCTATTCGCGCCGCGCGAAAAGCAGGCAATCATATTGCTAAATCTCTAGAAAATGCTGAGAAAATTGAAACAACTCAGAAAGGTATCAATGACTTTGTCACAAACGTAGACAAAGAAGCTGAAGCCATGATCATTCATACTATTCAGAGCTCTTACCCTGAGCACTGCATTGTGGCTGAAGAAGGCGGTCTTATCGAAGGAAAAGATAAGGACGTTCAATGGATCATCGACCCACTGGATGGCACGACTAACTTTGTAAAAGGCATTCCTCATTTTGCGGTTTCTATTGCTGTGCGCATGAAAGGCAAAACCGAAGTGGCATGTGTTTACGACCCTATGTTGAATGAATTGTTTACCGCACAACGTGGTGCCGGTGCACAATTGAACAATGCTCGTATCCGTGTAAAACAAATCAAAGACTTGCAAGGCGCAATTCTGGCCACTGGCTTCCCATTTAAACAAAAGCAGCACTCAGAATCTTTCATGAAGATTTTATCGGCATTGTTCGTTGAATGTGCCGACTTCCGCCGCACGGGTTCAGCCGCATTGGATTTATGTTATGTTGCTGCCAACCGTGTTGACGGTTACTTTGAACTCGGCTTAAAGCCTTGGGATTTGGCTGCTGGCGATCTGATCGCTCGTGAAGCTGGCGTGATCATTACGGACTTCGCTGGTGGTACTGATTACCTGAAATCAGGTAATGTTGTTGCGTCAAGCGCACGTGGTGTGAAAACAATTATTAAGCACATCCGTGAAAACGCGAACGACTCTATTCTGAAATAATTATTAAGCTCCGTCACAGCTGAAAAAAGCCCGAACTCACCGAGTTCGGGCTTTTTTATCGACGCTCAACCGTCGTGGGCAAGTGTCTAACCAAAATAATAACCGAGAAACAGCCCACCACGTTAAATGAGACGGGTTGAACGCACTACGCGTTCAATATCTTGATTAGATCACTCGTCGAGCCGACTTCGGCAATCATTGGAAAAATATTGTCGACCGCATGCCGATGATTGGTGAAGCTCAGATCGGCCATGGCATCTTCAACTAAGGTAACGTTATAGCCAAGCTCATACGCTTGACGCGCAGTCGACTCAACGCCCATAGACGTTGCAATCCCCACTACTACGACTTGTGTGACGCCTTGCTGTTTAAGCTGAGTGTGCAAATCCGTATTGATTAGTGCTCCCCAACAATGTTTGGTCACGACAATATCATCATCTTTACGCGGCAATGCTGGAATAAAATCAGACCAGTTTGTTGGTACTTCTTCTCCACCAGTGTGAGGGAAACTCGTCCGCCCTGGTGCCCCACCTTCCACATTGACAAGCACTACAGGGAGCTTTTTAGCGTGAAAGGCATTAATCAATTGTACAGAATGCTCAACCGCTGTTTTTGCCTCTGCTTCTGGTGCTAGGGGCACAATGCCTTCTTGTAAATCAATTACGATGAGCGCTGTCTTGGAATCTAATTGCGAAATAGTCATGATGAATCCCCTTTCACGGTTAATAAAACAAATTTGTCAGTGATAAAAAAAGCCACATACTGTGGCTTTTTATTATCTAAGGTTGCTGATCAAACTCAGCGCCCTCTTTCTCTACCTGTACAGGCGTGAGGTGTTCTTTGGTAATACCCAGTTTCAGAGCCAATGCCGATGCGACATAAATCGATGAGTACGTACCGACCGTGATACCAAGTAGTAACGCGGTGGCAAAACCGTGAATCATCGCACCACCTTCGGCAAACAAGGCAATGACCACAAATAATGTGGTACCCGAGGTAATTAATGTACGGCTCAATGTTTGCGTAATTGAGCTGTTCATAATTTCCGCCGATTGGCCTTTACGCATCTTACGGAAGTTCTCACGAATCCGGTCAAAGACCACGATGGTATCGTTCAAGGAGTAACCGACCACCGTTAGCAATGCCGCCACAATGGTTAAGTCCACTTCAATCTGCATCAAAGAGAACACACCCAAAGTGATAGTGACATCGTGCGCCAAGGATAATACGGCACCAGCCGCTAAACGCCATTCAAAACGAACAGACACATAAATCAGGATACAGATTAGCGAGACAATAATGGCAAGACCGCCATCTTCTGCTAATTCATCACCGACACTTGCGCCCACCGTTTCAATACGGCGCATCTCAACGTTTTTACCCGTGCCTTCTTTTATCGCTGATAAGACATTTTCACCGACACTTTTGACTTTGTCACCACTTGGGCGCAAACGAACCAGTACATCTTTCGTCGAACCGAAGTTTTGTACCGTCGCCTCGTCAAAGCCTTTCGCCCTCAATGAATCGCGCACTTCTTGCAGATTCGCTGACTGGTCAAAACCGACTTCAATCAAAGTACCACCGGTAAAGTCCAAGCCCCAGTTCAACCCTTTAATCGATAAAGTGGCGATAGAAGCAATGATCAATACCATTGAAAAAGCAAAGGCGTATTTTGAACGACTCATAAAGTCGATCAATTTTCCTGGTTTCAGAATTTGAAACATAGTGATTCCTAACCTTAGATCGACAGTTTTTTAATACGTTTACCACCATACATCAGGTTCACGATACAACGTGTTCCGACAATAGCTGTAAACATGGACGTCAAAATACCAATGGATAACGTCACCGCGAAGCCTTTAATGGCGCCTGTTCCCACAGCAAACAAGATAATAGCCGTAATTAACGTCGTGATGTTCGCATCCGCAATGGTACTGAACGCATTCGCGTATCCTTGGTGAATCGCTTGCTGCGGACTGCGTCCATCGGCAAGTTCTTCACGGATCCTTTCAAAGATCAATACGTTGGCATCGACCGCCATACCGACGGTTAATACGATACCGGCAATCCCCGGTAAGGTCATGGTTGCCCCTGGAATCAATGACATAATTCCAATGATTAGCACCAAGTTAGATAACAATGCAATATCCGCAATCAGACCAAAACGACGGTAATAAAGCAGCGTAAACAGCATAACGGCCGCTAAGCCCCAAATACATGCTTGCACACCCATATCGACATTTTGTTGTCCCATTGATGGACCAATGGTACGTTCTTCGACAATGGAGATAGGCGCAATCAACGCCCCTGCACGCAATAGCAAGGCAAGGTTATGAGCTTCAGACGCTGAGCTGATTCCCGTAATACGGAAACTGCTACCTAGCGCGGATTGAATCGTCGCTTGGTTAATCACCTCTTCATGCTTCTTCAAGATAACTTTGCCATCGGCGGTTTTCTTACCACTGTCTTTGTATTCAGTGAATACCGTCGCCATTAGCTTGCCAATATGATTTTTCGAGAATGCCGACATTTTGCTACCACCTTCACTATCCAGTGAGATGTTAACTTGTGGTCGACCATATTGGTCAGTGCTTGATGACGCATCGGTGATACTTGAGCCCCCCAAAATCACCCGTTTTTTCAAGACAACAGGGCGACCATCACGATCATACTTCACCTCGCTGCCCGCTGGCGCACGGCCATTCGCAGCGGCTGAAATATCGGCACTTTGGTCCACCTGACGGAATTCGAGTGTCGCCGTGGCCCCTAAGATTTCTTTGGCTCGAGCCGTATCTTGAACACCAGGCAACTCAACCACGATACGGTCAGCACCTTGACGTTGTACTAACGGCTCAGCAACACCTAATTCGTTAACACGGTTACGTAAAATCGTCAGGTTTTGCTCTACCGCATAGTTGCGAATTTCTTGCATGCGTTTTTCAGTGAAGTTAGCAACCAATATATGACGGCCGTTTTTGTCACTCTCGGTAAAGGTCATATCACGATGTTTTTCTTCGAGTAACGCTTTCGCTTTTGATACTTGGTCTTCACTACGTAACGTAATTTCTACGCTATGTTTCTTCGGACTAATCGCACGGTAACGGATACGATCATCACGTAGCTCAGTACGGAATGCGTCTTCTTGCTGGCCAACCAGCTTATTAAGAGCCGCATCCATATCCACTTCCATTAAGAAGTGAACACCACCACGCAAATCAAGACCGAGTTTCATTGGTGCAGCACCAATGTCTTGCAGCCATTTTGGCGTAGCGGGCGCTAAGTTGAGCGCCACGATTTTATCTTGCCCAAGAGCAGAACGAATCGCATCGCGTGCGGTTAATTGGGTATCGGTATCTTTGAATCGAACTAGAATGGAGCCATTTTCTAATGACACAGACCGATGAGAAATGTGCTCACTATCGAGCGTCTTAGTGACAGAGTCCAGCGTTGACATATTAACAGAGGCACCACGTGCCCCTGTAATTTGAATAGCCGGGTCTTCACCGTATAAATTAGGAAGCGCATACACGGCGGCAATAATGATGGCAAATAGCACCATTAAATACTTCCAAAGAGGATAACGGTTTAGCACAGCAAGAATCCTTGGCTATATTAAAGGGACTTCATAGTACCTTTAGGCAGTACTGCAGAAACAAAATCTTTTTTGATCACAACAACATTGCTTGTGTTTAATTCAATTGCAATGAAATCATTTTCTGGAGAGATTTTATTGATAATACCCACGAAACCACCGCTGGTAAGCACTTCGTCACCTTTAGACATGGATGCCATTAGGTTTTTATGCTCTTTCGCGCGTTTTTGTTGTGGGCGGAAAATCATAAAATAAAAAATGACAGCAAACATACCTAGCATGATGATCATGCTCATACCGCCACCTTGCTGTGGTGCACCTTCGCCAGCTGCGTGTGCTACAGAAATTAGACTCATTAAAACGTCCTCTAAGTTATTGTTAATTTGAATATCATTGTAATTGGGTTGAGCCAAGCAAAATTCAAGCCTACCACGAACTTAATGGTATAACGATACCTGCTTGACTCATCCATCATTAAGCGTTTTCTTTTTGCAAAGGAGGCACTTCGCGATTGCGACGTGCGTAGAACTCCTCAACAAAACTATCAAAACGATCTTCATCAATCGCTTGGCGAATGCCTTCCATAACACGTTGATAGTAACGTAAGTTATGAATAGTATTCAGACGTGCACCAAGAATTTCGTTGCAACGATCTAAATGATGCAAATACGATTTAGAATAGTTCTGACAAGTGTAACAGTCACACTCAGGATCCAGAGCGGTTGTATCCGTTTTATGTTTCGCATTACGGATCTTGATCACACCCCCTGTCACAAACAAGTGGCCATTACGGGCATTTCGAGTGGGCATGACACAATCGAACATATCAATGCCACGACGAACACCTTCTACCAAGTCTTCTGGTTTCCCCACGCCCATCAAGTAACGCGGCTTATCTTCTGGAAGTTGTGGACAAGTGTGCTCGAGCATACGGTGCATTTCTTCTTTCGGTTCACCCACGGCCAAACCGCCAACCGCGTAGCCATCAAACCCGATATCGGTCAGACCTTTGACCGATTCATCACGCAGATCTTCATAAACCCCGCCCTGCACGATACCAAATAATGAATTCGGGTTTTCTAACTTATCAAAATGATCGCGAGAACGTTGTGCCCAACGTAACGACATTTGCATAGAAGCTTTTGCTTCAGCGTGAGTGGCTGGGTATGGCGTACATTCATCAAAGATCATGACGATATCCGAACCTAAATCTTTTTGGATTTCCATCGACTTCTCGGCGTCCATGAAAATCTTGTCACCGTTCACTGGGTTACGAAAGTGCACCCCTTGCTCAGTGATTTTACGAATATCACCCAAACTGAACACTTGGAAACCGCCTGAATCGGTCAGGATAGGACCCTGCCAGTTCATGAAGTCATGCAGATCGCCATGCAGTTTCATTACGTCTTGACCAGGACGTAACCATAAATGGAACGTGTTACCTAAAAGAATTTCAGCACCGGTCCCTTTAACTTCTTCCGGTGTCATACCTTTTACCGTGCCGTAGGTCCCCACAGGCATAAACGCCGGCGTTTGTACGCTGCCACGTTCAAAGGTAATTTTGCCGCGACGTGCGCCGCCATCTTTTTTGTTCAATTCGAACTGTAATTTCACAAAGCCTCCAATGTCAGAGAAACAGTCTGACGGGATGAACAGTCACTAGGACGACAAGCCTAGCAACTCTGTTAATAAATGAATACGACTCTATGATGTCGTTCACCATAAAGCCGTTAGAGATACACTTATGGATTATCTCGTTTGTGCAAGAACATCGCATCGCCATAACTAAAGAAGCGATACTGCTGCTCTACTGCATGTCGATAGGCCGACATAATGTTGTCATAACCGGCAAAGGCACTGACTAACATAATTAGGGTCGACTCCGGTAAATGAAAATTGGTAATGAGCCCATCCACCAATTGATATTCATAGCCCGGATAGATAAATATCTCCGTATCGCCAAAAAATGGCATTAATTCGGTGCCTTTTTTAATGGCATCTTGTGCCGCACTCTCTAGAGAACGCACAGAGGTTGTACCCACGGCGATCACTCGACCGCCACGCGCTTTAACAGCTTGAATCGCTTGAACCGTTTCTTCTGGAACTTCGACATATTCGGAGTGCATGTGGTGATTTTTAACGTCATCAACACGAACCGGTTGGAACGTTCCAGCGCCGACGTGCAAAGTAACGTAAGCGAATTCGACACCTTTTTCTTTGATTTGTTCCAATAAAGGCGTATCAAAGTGCAGGCCCGCGGTCGGTGCCGCTACTGCGCCCGGCTTTTTATTATAGACGGTTTGATAGCGTTCTTTATCGGCGTCTTCATCTGGGCGATCGATATAAGGCGGCAGTGGCATATGCCCAATCGCATTTAAAATCTCGAGGACCGTCAAATCTGACTGAAAACGAAGTTCAAATAATGCGTCATGGCGAGCCACCATTTCTGCTTGATAGTCATCGTTCTCCCCCAAAAACAGCTGTGTTCCTGGTTTCGGCGGTTTTGAACAACGAACATGAGCCAAGATGGACTCATCATCAAGCATACGCTCGACGAGCACTTCTAGCTTACCGCCAGAGGCTTTGCGCCCAAACATACGAGCGGGGATAACACGAGTATTGTTAAATACTAATAAATCACCCGGTTGTACGATGTTGAGCACATCCTTGAATGTACCATCGACAAGCTCACCGCTATTGCCATCGAGTTGCAATAAGCGACTCGCGGTACGTTCTTCTTTCGGATAACGAGCAATAAGCTCATCCGGTAGGTCAAAATGAAAATCTGAAACGTGCATGACTTCTGATCTTTACTTAGTGAATGAATGCGATCTTGCGCGGCGCGATAGTATATACCTAAGTATCGATAAGATACAGGATTGCCCTTTTTCACTGATATTTGTCGTCGATAAATAGGAAAACTGAAGTAGCTCTCAGTATCAATAGACACGAGAAACTATAGTTAAAAAAAGCGTGGAGAACAGGAGCCAACTAATGATCAAAGTAGAAGAAATGATGACCCGCAATCCACATACGTTATTGCGAACCCATACCATTGCCGATGCGAAGAATATGATGGAAGCATTGGATATTCGCCACATTCCCATCATTGATGGCAACCAACAACTGCAGGGAATCGTGTCACAGCGAGATCTGTTAGCCGTGCAAATTTCTCCTCTGCAACAAACGCCGGCGGACATCCACACAGATAATACGCCTCTGTATGAGATAATGCGGACCAATGTCATGAGCGTTGCCCCGCAAGCCGGACTCAAAGAAAGTGCCCTGTATATGCATAAGCATCGTATTGGCTGTCTACTCGTGGTCAATAAAGGTCACTTAGTCGGCATTATCACCGAGACGGATTTCATCGCCATTGCAATCAATCTACTAGAAATTCAAGAGAATACAGAACCTGAAGAAAGTGACGTCTAACCCCGCTGACAGGTTCAACCACGACGTTAGCCCCAAATAGCACCGTTACTCACAAGGAGTCCATAGGTATGGACTCCTTGTTTATTTACGCTTCCAATGTGGCAGGCTCTAAAAGAGGCGTAATAATGTCCGCAAGCTGATGAAAAGATTGCGTACGTGATGAACTTGGCCGCCATACCAATCCAATGTCTCGATGCGCTTGTTGTCCGGGAGGATCCACCGCGACTAAATTCTGATTATTGAGCAAGCCGTGCTTGATGGCAATTTGAGGGATGAACGTGGTTCCCAGCCCATTCGCAACCATCTGTACCAGCGTATGTAAACTGGTCGCCATGAAGGGATTGATCTTTTCTTTTTCAGTCAGTCGGCAAGCAGAAACAGCGTGTTCGGTTAAGCAGTGCTCATTCTCTAATAAAAAGACCGACTGATCGGGCAAATCATGGTATTGCAGCGGAGTTGGCAAAGCTTGAGCTTGTTCTCGGCTCATCACCATATGAAAACTGTCTTTGCCAACAATACGTTTTTCCATTTCGCCAATTTCCACCGGGAGCGCTAAGATAAGCGCATCCAATGTTCCGGCCCGGAGAGCGGCTAATAAATTGGTTGTGGTGTCCTCACGCAATAAAAGATGCAGTTTCGGAAAATGCAGATTCACCTGCTGCACCAAATCGCCGAGCAGGAATGGAGCAATGGTCGGAATACAACCGAGCTTCAATTGCCCTTCCATACTACTTCCGCTGCATACTTTCCCTAACTCCACTAAATCTTGACCGCGAGCCAATAATTCACGCCCAAGCTTCACCACTTCTTCTCCGGCAATGGTGAAGACTAACGGACTTCTTTTGTCTTTCTTTTCATAAAGAGGACACCCAATCAGCTCTTCTAGGTTCTGTATACCTTTACTGAGCGTCGATTGACTGACAAAACAACGCTGCGCAGCATCACTAAAATGCCGCGTCTCATGTAAGGTAATGAGGTAATGAATTTGCTTTAAACTTGGCCACTTATTCATAATAATATTACTGTTTTATTGCAATCCAAAGGGCCGACCTCTGTGAGGTGGGCTTATCGCTTTTTTCGATTAGGACAATCTATTTTATTCGCTTTTTTCTATACTACTCTTTGTACTATAGTTTGTCTTGTAGTTACACGGAATGACCCGAACATAAGGTTTGGGCTCACACATAATGCTATATTTAGGAGCAATAAAATGGTACTAGTTGGTCGCAAAGCCCCTGATTTTACCGCTGGAGCAGTTCTAGGTAACGGTGAAATCGTTGATAACTTCAACCTTTCTGAATTCATTAAAGGTAAGAAAGCTGTTCTATTCTTCTACCCACTAGACTTCACTTTCGTTTGCCCATCAGAAATCATTGCATTCGACAAACGTCTAGCTGACTTCCAAGAAAAAGGCTGTGAAGTAATCGGTGTGTCTATCGACTCTGTATTCTCTCACAACGCATGGCGTAAAACGTCTGTAGACAATGGCGGTATCGGTGAAGTGAACTACCCGCTTGTTGCAGACACAACTCACGAAGTTGTTAACACCTATGACGTTGCTGATCCAAACGGCCCTGGCATCGCACTACGTGGTTCTTTCCTAATCGACGAAGAAGGTGTTGTTCGTCACCAAGTTGTGAACGATGGTCCTCTAGGTCGTAACATCGATGAAATGCTACGTATGGTTGATGCTCTATCATTCCACCAAGAGCACGGCGAAGTATGTCCTGCACAGTGGGAAAAAGGTAAATCAGGTATGCAAGCATCAACAGACGGTGTTGCCGCTTACCTTTCTGAGCACTCTTCAGACCTAGACAAAAAATAAGTGACTGTCGCCCTAAGTCAGCTTAGGGCATAAAAATAGTCGCTAAGAATAGAAATCCCAGCTAAACGCTGGGATTTTTTATTGCACCTTTCATATATTGCACCTTTCATATGAGTGCGGTGACGGACTTTTAATGCTCTGAGCTCAATCTTCAAGAGCCTCATCAATCGTCTGTTCATCAATGTGCCGGACATCCTTACCTTTGACAAAATAAATAATGTACTCGCATATGTTTTGGCAACGATCGCCAATACGTTCAATCGCTCTGGCAGAGCCCATCACTTGCAGGATGTTGGGAATATTATCCACATCTTCCATCATCGAGTGAGTCAGATTTTCAATCACGCTTTCCACTTCGGCATCCAGCTTATCATCGAGCTTGTAAATGCGTACGGCGGCCTCTAAATCCATGCGAGCAAACGCATCGAGCACTTGATGCAACATTTCTATCGCGGAGCGACACAGTGGCTCTAACGCAGTTTGAAAAGTCCGCTCTTTCACCGAACTGCTTTCAATCGTGATGTAAGCCATTTTCGTCGCCACATCACCAATGCGTTCAAGGTCGGTAATGGTTTTGATGATCGACATAATCAGACGCAGATCTTTCGCAGTTGGCTGTCTTTTCGCAATAATTCGCGTGCACGCTTCATCAATAGACACTTCCATCGCATTGACTTTATGATCGTCACGCACCACTTTACGCGCTAGCTCAATATCATCTTTATGTAGCGCATGCATCGCATAGGAAAGCTGCTGTTCCACCAGCCCTCCCATCGTCAATAAATGCGTACGAATCGACTCAAGCTCTGCGTTAAACTGCCCTGAAATGTGTCGCCCTAATTGCATCATCGCTTATCTCTGCCTGTTTTAACCATAACGCCCGGTAATGTAATCTTCTGTTTGCTTTTTGGTCGGGGACGTAAAAATCGTATCCGTATCCGCGTATTCAATGAGCGCTCCCATATGAATAAACGCGGTATAATCACTCACGCGAGCGGCTTGTTGCATGTTATGCGTAACCATAATCACGGTGTATTTTTGCTTGAGTTCATGGATGAGTTCTTCAATCGTCAACGTTGAAATCGGGTCTAGCGCCGAAGTCGGCTCATCAAGCAATAACACTTCCGGTTCAATCGCGATGGCGCGAGCAATAACCAAACGTTGCTGCTGCCCACCAGACAGGCCAAAAGCATTTTCGTGTAGCCGATGTTTGACTTCATCCCACAATGCCGCTGAGCGCAAGGCGTGTTCTACCGCATCATCTAAAGTGCGACTATTTTTAATGCCTTGCAGGCGCAATCCATACACTACGTTTTCATAAATCGATTTTGGAAACGGATTCGGGCGTTGAAACACCATCCCGATGCGGCGCCGTAATGTCGGGACATCCACATCGTTGTGATACACATTGCGTCCGTGTAACTTTACTTCCCCATCAATATGGCAATCTTCAACCAAATCGTTCATACGATTAATGCAGCGCAACAGCGTGGATTTACCACACCCAGACGGGCCAATGAACGAGGTCACATTGCCTTTGGGAATGCGCATCGAAATGTTTTTCAGCGCTTGATACTGCTGATCGTAATAGAGGTTTAAGCGCTCAATTTCGATCGCGGTTTGCTCATCATCAAGGTTATTGACATCCAATGGAAGCTCATAGCCCAGCGTCTGATTGACTGAATACATGCTTAATCTTGTCCTAGAGTTCTAAACTTCTCACGTAAGTTATTGCGAATACTGATGGCCGTAAGGTTCAATATAATAATCACCGCAACCAATAAAAAAGCCGTGGCATACACCAAAGGCCGTGCCGCTTCTATATTGGGACTTTGAAAACCTAAATCATAAATATGAAAGCCTAAATGCATAAATTTACGCTCTAAGTGTAAATACGGGAACTGATCATCGACCGGTAAATTCGACGCCAATTTTACGACACCGACCAACATCAACGGCGCCACTTCCCCCGCCGCACGTGCTACCGCCAACACTAAGCCGGTAATCATCGCCGGACTGGCCATCGGTAATACGATGCGCCATATGGTTTCAAATTGCGTCGCCCCTAATGCTAGCGAGCCGTGACGAATCGCATAAGGGATGCGGCTCAAGCCTTCTTCTGTTGCCACGATTACCACAGGTAGCGTTAATACCGCTAGGGTTAATGCCGACCATAACAGGCCCGGCGTACCAAAAGTCGGGGCGGGAAGACGATCGGCAAAGAACACCTTATCAATCGACCCACCAATGGTATACACAAAAAAGCCCAGCCCAAACACCCCATAAACGATTGACGGAACGCCAGCTAAATTAATCACCGCGACTCGAATCATACGGGTGAATGCGTTGTCTTTGGCGTATTCATGTAAGTACACCGCAGCCACAATGCCTAACGGCATGACCACTATCGACATCAGCAACACCAATAATATGGTGCCAAATATGGCCGGGAACACGCCGCCTTCTGAGTTCGACTCACGCGGTTTTTCCGATAAAAACAGCCAGACGCCTTTCGCCCAGTGGGAGACTTTTTCTGTCCATGTCAGCTGATTAGGGTACCAACACCGTAAAATCTGTTTGACCGGAATGCTCACATGCTGTCCCGTCATATCTTCAACAATCAAGGCCTGCATGCCAAGCTGCGCACGCAGTTCATCAACACGGTGCTCTGCCAGTGACAATTGGTTATCGAGATTGGTCTGCTCTAACTCAAGCTCACGCGCTTTATTTGACGTCAGTTGATCATTCAATTGTAAGCGGCGACGCTCGCGATGCAAATCTTCAATGTCTTGCCCTAAATGACGGATCGTATTTTCGATTAACGCCTCAATGCGATGACGAATGGCCGCGGCTTGTTGCATCCCTTTTTGCAAGTTAGGATCAACATCATTGGTCGGTTGCCCATTCGCTAAAATGTACTGGACTGGACGCCCATAAAACTGACCGTTGCGCTCACGGTCGATCACCGCCCAATGTTTCGGGCGCGTAGGTTTAGAAAGATCAATGCCAAGAACAGAGACAAAATCGGCCGTATTGCGCTCCCGATTGGCAATCTTAATGTGTAAACGCTCCACAGAGCCTTTCTGTCGGGTCGCTTCATTTAAATGTAGCGATGCCGTATGTAAATGGCTAATTGGCACTTCATCTTTATCATAAAGCTGCCCAATTAGACGGTGTCCCGTCTCGTCCTGCCATTGATATAAAGGCGCAGGCCAAAAGTAGATCAGCCCTTTCCAGCCAATAAGTAGCAACAAACCTAATACCGACATCAAGCTAATACTTACCGCTCCCCCCGTGAGCCAAATCCAAGGGGCGCCGGATCTTATCCAGTTAATCACATGACTCCCCTTATAACATACGGTAGCGAGCACGAAGGCGTTGACGAACCCATTCGGCTAATGAGTTGACGGCAAATGTGAACGTGAAAAGCAGTAACGCGGCCAAAAAGAGCACACGATAATGAGAACTACCGATTTCAGATTCCGGTAATTCAACGGCAATGGTCGCCGATAATGTTCTCATCCCTTCAAAAATATTCCAATTAAGAATGGGCGTATTCCCCGTCGCCATTAATACAATCATTGTTTCACCGACCGCACGGCCTAACCCCATCATGATGCCTGAAAAAATCCCCGGACTTGCTGTCAATAAAATCACTCGTGTTAAGGTTTGCCATGGCGTAGCACCTAACGCTAATGAGCCATCGGATAAATGGCGAGGAACCGAAAACACCGCATCTTCCGCGATGGTGAAAATGGTGGGAATCACAGCAAACGCCATCGCAAAGCCGACCACTAAGGCATTACGCTGATCAAAATCGATGCCATGCTGCATCAAAAATACGCGTGCATCGCCATTGAACATCAGCATTTCCAGCGCTTCACTATAATGCAGCGTTACCCAGACGACGGCCACCAGCGCTGGAATTAAAATCACGACATGCCAACCACCGGGAATCCGACGCCGGTAATCGGCTGGGATGATCTTCGACCAAACAAACCCTACCACCATGGTCGTCAATGGGAGGATAACCAATAGCGTCATGACCGAGGCTAAGTTACGCTCCACTAGTGGTGCAAACCATAATCCGGCTAAAAATCCAATAATGACCGTCGGTAACGCTTCCATCAATTCAATACTGGGTTTCACAATCCGGCGCATTCTCGCGGTCATGAAGTAAGCCGTATAAATGGCCCCAAATACGGCAATCGGAATCGCAAATAACATGGCATAAGCCGCCGCTTTTAGCGTACCAAACGCAATCGGAACTAAACTAAATTTTGGTTCAAATTTATCGCTCGCTGACGTGGATTGCCAAACGAATTGAGGGTCCGGATAATGCTCATACCACACCTTTTCCCACAGCGATGACCATGACACCTCTGGATAGTCGTTACTGATCCGCGCCACTGAGATGCGATTGGGCGCTTGGTACGTCGCTAAATAGCGTTCATTGTTACTCATCGCAGCCAGTTTGGGAGCGTGCTGAAAGACCTTTTGGGAAAATAACGTTTTATGGCTGGTAGTAAATTGGTTCTCTACTGTGCCGTCCTGATGAAAACTATAAAAGCCTTTGCTAAACGTATCCGGCAATAAAAATTCAGTCTGCTTGGCAAGGTGAAAGTCACGAATATGGTGCAAAGAGCGCACGTGGTTTTCCAGCACATCGAACCACTGGCTCACCCTATCGTCATCATAAGACACAAGCAACGAGTACGCGCCCGCTAATAACCGAATGTTCCTCACCTGCTGCTTAGGATGCTGTGCGCTTAAATCGACAATTTCTCTCACCACAAACCCCGAGGGGTGGTGCTCAGCCACCACTAACTCATTATGGTCACGAAGATAGAGTGTTTTGCCATCGGGAGTCAGTAACAGTTGATCAATGTGCTCAAACGTAGACGGAAATACAAATTCATGAAACGATGAATCCTTGCTCGATTGCCAGCGTACGTGGACCGTTTTATCGGATAAATAACTGGCAAACATGACTAAATCAGGCGTTTTGGTAAACGTAAACGTGTTAACTCGCGCCGATTCTGTGTCCGCCGTTAAGTCGTACCTCTTTTGCTGCAAGCTTGGCGTGAACTGACGCCCCGTTGGCGTGACTTTTTGGTGGAATGCGGGCTTTGCCAATACCACCTGATTTTGTTGGCCAAGTAAGGCAAACCAACCATAATCGGACGGCATGGTGACCAACTTTTGTGGCATCGTTAATAGCGATATACTGTTAAGTGGTTTAGGATCGCTAGAGGTTAACGACCAAAATTGCGCATCACCGCTTTTATTTACAGTAAGTAAGTGCTTACCATAATCATCTAATGCGATGTGCCATAAAGAATGAACGGGCAAGGTTTGTTGGTGTACATTCGGCGTAAATTTCGCGCCACTGAATAGTGGCATCACCACCATGGCCAAATAGACAAACATTAAGACTAAAAAGCCAAGCACACCAACACCACCACACGTTACACCGACCCGCACAAGACGATCTTTCCAACGTCTTTGCTTGTCTCTTTGATTCAACGAAAAATCGGTGTGTATCATGCGGTTCTCAACCTTAAGTAGCGTTAACGAAGTATATGTCGTTTAAATGACAAAAATATTACATTGCTGGTTAAAGCAACAAACAACGTCTAGTTTGTCAAATATGCAAGAAATGTAATAAAAATGTCATAGAAAAAAACTAGTTTGCAAACTATGGCCTAGAATTTTCTTCCCATCGATAGCAAAGGATGTTTCATGAGTGCAGACAAGCTGTATGTAGAAAAAGAGCTAAGTTGGTTATCTTTTAACGAGAGAGTCCTGCAAGAAGCCGCAGATAAAACGGTCCCGCTTATCGAGCGAGTCCGCTTTTTAGGGATTTTCTCGAATAATCTCGATGAATTCTACAAAGTTCGCTTTGCTGACGTGAAACGACGTATTCTGATCAATAATGAGCGCGGTGGCAACAATTCAGCGAAACATCTGCTCGCCCAAATGCAAAAGAAAGCCTATCAGCTCAGCCAAAAATTCGATGACTTGTATAGCGAGCTCATTTTAGAAATGGCCAGACGTCGGATTTTCTTAGTGAATGAAACTCAACTTGATGACACCCAAAAGCTCTGGTTAGCCGATTATTTTCGCGATCATGTCCTCCCCCATATTACGCCGTTACTCATGGACGATGATATTGATGTCTTGCAATTTCTCAAAGATGAATACGCTTATATCGCTATCGATCTCAAAAATAACCAACAATCACAATACGCATTAGTCGAAATTCCCACCGATCACCTGCCTCGCTTTATCCAGCTTCCAGAGGCAAAAGGCAAGCGCCGCAAGACCATCATTCTACTCGATAATATTATTCGCTTCTGTTTGGATGATATTTTCCGAGGCTTTTTTGATTATGATGAGCTAAACGGCTATGCGATGAAGATGACGCGTGACGCCGAGTATGACCTCAGCCATGAAATTGAATACAGCCTATTAGAACAACTGTCAGAAGGGCTAGAGCAGCGTTTAACGGCGATGCCAGTGCGCTTTGTTTACGAACGAGAGATGCCCGACGACATGCTGAGATTTCTTTGCCATAAGCTGCAAATTTCAGATTACGATAGTTTGTTACCCGGCAGTCGCTATCATAATTTCAAGGACTTCATTGGTTTTCCGAACCTTGGCCGAGCGTATTTAGAAAACAAACCGTTTCCTCCGCTGCGATGTGCCGATTTCGAAGGTTACCCCAACGCCTTCGATGCAATTAAAGACAAAGATATTCTGCTGCATTATCCCTATCATCAGTTCGAGCATATCTCTGAGTTGGTACGCCAAGCTTCCTTCGACCCTAAAGTGATCAGTATCAAGATCAACATTTACCGGGTCGCCAAACACTCACGTTTGATGAATTCATTAATCGATGCCGTGCATAACGGAAAACGCGTGGTGGTCGTAGTTGAATTGCAAGCGCGCTTTGATGAAGAAGCCAATATTGGTTGGTCAAAAATTTTAACGGACGCCGGTGTGCAAGTCATCTTCGGCGTGCCAGGCATGAAGATACACTCAAAGCTACTGCTCATCGCCCGCAAAGAAGGGCTCGACATCCATCGTTATGCGCATATCGGGACCGGCAACTTTCATGAAAAAACCGCACGCATCTATACCGATTTTGCTCTGCTGACGGCCGATAAGGAGCTCACTGAAGAAGTGCGGCATGTGTTTACTTATATTGAAAATCCTTATCTACCGGTCACCTTTAACCACCTGATTGTGTCACCGCGTAATTCACGTAAGCAGATTTATCGCATCATTGATAGTGAGATCGCCAACGCTCGTGCAGGCCTACCAGCCTCAATGAAAATCAAGGTGAATAATTTGGTCGACAAAGGCCTGATTAATAAGCTCTATGGCGCCAGTTCAGCAGGAGTCAAAATAGACATGATCATTCGCGGTATGTGTTCATTGGTTCCTGGAGTAGAAGGCATCAGCGATAACATTACCATCATTAGTATTGTCGACCGGTTTTTAGAACACCCGCGTGTCCTAATTACTCATAACAATGGCAATCCACTCGTCTGGATTTCTTCCGCCGATTGGATGACTCGTAACATTGACCACCGGATCGAGGTATCGACCCCTATTCGCGATGAACGACTCAAAAAACGCATCATTGATATCTTCAATATTCAGCTCACCGATACCGTCAAGGCACGTGTGATTGATAAAACCATGAGCAACCGTTATGTTGAACGGGGTAATCGTAAAAAAATTCGCTCACAAATTGCGATTTACGATTATCTTAAAGGCATTGAAAAGCAAACACGTAAACGCATCAGCGAAGTGAAAAAACATGAATATAGAGAATGAATCTCGTGATATTGCCGCCCTCGACTTAGGCTCGAACAGTTTTCATATGGTGGTGGCGAAGGTAATCGATAAAGATTTACAGATTGTCAGTCGTCACAAACAACGCGTCCATCTCGCTGCCGGTCTCGATGACGATAAAAACCTCAGTGAAGAGGCGATACAACGAGCGCTCGACTGCCTCGCTATGTTTGCAGAACGCATTCAAGATTTCTCCCCAGATAACGTCCGCATTGCCGCCACTCACACATTAAGACAAGCGGTTAACTCACGAACCTTCATTGAGCGAGCTCGCAGTGTTATCCCCTTTCCCATTGAAGTGATCGCGGGAACAGAAGAAGCTCGCCTCATTTTTCTTGGCGTCGCCCACACACAGCCACCGTCTGATGAATCGATGCTCGTCGTCGATATTGGTGGCGGTAGTACCGAAATGATCATCGGTCGTGGATTTGAACCCTTGCTGGTCAATAGCAAACAAATGGGATGTGTCAGCTATACCCATCGGTATTTTGCCAATAATAAATTATCGAAAAAGAATTTTGCCCAAGCCATCTTGGCCGCACAGCAACGCCTAGAATCTCTGGCTCAATCCTATCGAAAAGCGAGCTGGAATATTGCCTTTGGATCCTCAGGCACGGCTAAAGCCATCAAAGAGGTATTAATTGGCTTAGGGTATGAGGATGGTTTAATCACAGCAACACGCTTAGAAAAGCTGATTGAACGTCTTTGTGAATGGCGGACGATCGATGAGATTGAGCTCGATGGGCTCAATGACGAGCGTAAACCCGTGTTTGCGGCAGGCGTGGCCATTATGGCAGCCATTTTTCAGGACCTACACATCGACGAGATGCACTTCTCCGATGGCGCTTTGCGTGAAGGCTTACTCTATGAAATGGAAGATCGCTTTAAATACAGCGATATCCGCTTACGTATCACCGAGGCGCTCGCCGATAAACACGCCGTCGACTTAGAGCATGCCGCTATCGTAAAAAGCTATGCAAGGGATTTTTTGGATCAAGTGGGGGCAACGATTGGTATTCAATCGGAGTCCGAATTACCGGCCTTACTTGAGTGGGGAGCACTTCTACACGAAGTGGGCTTAAACATCAGTTATCAAGCGTTTCATCGCCACTCCGCTTACATTCTCACGCATACCAATATGGCAGGATTTAACCGTGAGCAACAGCAGGTGCTTGCCACCTTGGCGCGCTTTCAGCGTAAAGCTCTCAAACTCAATGAAATGGAGAGTTTTACGTTATTTAAGAAAAAACACATCCTAGGACTGATTCGAATTCTGCGCCTCTCTATTTTGGTCAACGGTCAGCGCCACGAAGAACTGCTCCCAGAATTGACGCTCTCGATTCAAGACGATGCTTGGCATTTAACCTGTGAAGATAAAAACTGGTTAGAGAACAATTTGCTGCTTCATGCTGACTTGAAAACCGAGCAACAATACTGGGATCAAATTGGCTGGGAACTGGTGTTTTAAGAGATGAGCGATTAAGGCGTTAGCCCGACCTTAGCCAGCTCTTTCTCTGCTTGTGCGACGGGCAGAGAAAGATACCCTTCGCGCTGCACCAGCGCCTGACCTTGGCGCGAGAAAATAAAACGAATGAATTCTCTCTCAATGGGGGCCAATGGCTTAAGCGGATTCTTGTTGACGTAAACGTACACATAACGGGATAGCGGATAACGATCGGAAAAAATATTCGCTTTCGTTGGCTCAATATAATCGGTCCCTTGCTTGGCAATAGGCAGTAATCGCACTCCAGATACGCGATAACCGATTCCAGAATACCCTATCGCGTTAATCGAGGACGCCACAGACTGCACAACAGAGGCCGATCCCGGCTGCTCATTGACGTTGCGTTTAAAATCCCCACGACACAAAGCGACTTTTTTAAAATATCCATAAGTTCCGGAGACAGAATTACGACCAAATAATTGGATGCCGCGTTTGGCCCAGCGTTGCGGTAACCCAAGCTGCTGCCAAGTGGTAATTTTATGTGTCGCCCCACAATTTAATGTTTCCGAGAACATACTGTCGATTTGCGCGAAGTTGAGGCCTTTTATCGGATTGTCTTTTTGCACGAAGATGCCAATCGCATCAATCGCAATTTTTAGCTCAATCGGTTTATAGCCATGCTCACGCTCAAAGCCATCAATTTCACGAGAGCGCATCGGCCGGCTCATCGGTCCAATTTGTGCGGTACCTTCGGTTAAGGCGGGCGGAGCGGTTGCTGAGCCAGACGCTTGCACCTGAACATCTACATTGGGGTAAAGCGTTTTAAAATCTTCGACCCACAGCGTGGTGAGCCCAGCTAATGTATCCGACCCGACACTGGTTAGGCTGCCAGTGACGCCAATGCTTTTATGGTAATACGGTAATCGGGCGTCGCTGTTTTTCGCCGCAACCACAGAGGGAACCAACGCTGGGATGGCCATCAATAAGACAATAAGACACCGACGGAACAGTTTATATCGTGTCATCACGGCGCACCACTAAGCGGGGCGGTAGCACAAACGAGAACTGACTGCCTTCACCGACTTTACTTTGAATATCTAAACGAGATTCATGATGAGATAACGCATGCTTTACGATTGCCAGTCCTAAGCCACTGCCACCCGTATCACGAGAACGAGCCTTATCAACGCGATAGAATCGCTCTGTGAGGCGGTGTAAGTGCTGAGGTTCAATCCCGTCACCAGTATCAATCACTTGCAAATGCGCTCCCTGTATCGACGAGAACCAACGTACCGTAATCGTCGAACCATCCGGTGTGTATTTGACCGCATTGTAAACCAAATTAGAAATGGCGCTGCGTAACTGATCTTCATCACCATAGACGGTGAGCTGGTGATCGATATCGAAGACAAGCTGATGATTGCCCTCCCCACTGAGGCTCTGAGCTTCTTTTTCAAGAACGTCAAGCATGCTGGGGACATTGACGATATCTTCAAGCTCATGTTTGGGCGCAGCCTCAATTTTGGATAACGTGAGCAATTGGTTCACAAGACTGTTCATGCGAGAGAGCTGCTCGGTCATGACGCCGTGCGCTTTACTCCACATTGGGCCGACGATCATATCCGGATCTTCGGTCATTTCCAAATACCCTTGTAATACCGTCATCGGTGTACGCAGTTCATGTGAGACGTTCGCAAAGAAGTTGCGGCGCATGCCTTCAAGTTGCTTTAACTGCGTGACATCCCGAACCACCATCAAGTGCTCACCGTCAGTATACGGCACAATTCGTAACTCCAGTGACCGCTCAACATTGAGGGGGGAACGAATTTCCAGTGGTTCAGTGAAATCGGCTTTCTTAAGATATTTAATAAAATCTGGCGAGCGAATTAAATTGGAAATCGGCTGACCGTTATCATCCGGCCATTGAAACCCGAGTAAATGTTGCGCTAACCGGTTACACCAAACGATGTTACCTTCGGAGCGAAACACCACAACCGCATCAGGTAAGGACTCAGCCCCATTACGAAAACGACGAATGAGACCACTGAGCTCACGCCGCTTTTTGCGTTGGCGCTGTTGTAGCCGATACATACCATTAAATAGAAACTCCCAATGACCGGACCCAGAAGGTGGTGACAAGCGCTTTTCATCCCACAACCAAGACGACAACCGAATTTGATTATAAAGATGCCATAGCAATTGCAACGCGGTCGCGGCAAAGAGCAACCATGAAAGATGTCCAAAAACACATCCTACAAGGATCCAAGGCAAGTAAAAAAAAGCCAGCTCCCAAGCCAGCTTTTTCCAGGTCAGTCGTTCAGTCATAGGGTTACATCGGGACCTTATTAAGCTCGAGTGGAGAAACGGTAACCGGCACCACGTACGGTTTGAATCAGTTTATCGTGTCCCACGCTCTCTAACGCTTTTCGTAAACGACGAATATGGACATCGACTGTTCGGTCTTCAACATACACATTGGTGCCCCAAACGTTATTAAGCAGTTGCTCGCGGCTATACACACGTTCTTGGTGTGTCATGAAAAAGTGCAACATTTTAAATTCGGTCGGCCCCATATCAAGTGGCGCATCTTCGGATGTCACCCGATGAGAAACCGGATCAAGTTTGAGACCTTGAACATCAATCACATCTTCTAAAGCGGTTGGCGTCACACGTCGAATCACGGCTTTTAAGCGTGCCACCAATTCTTTCGGTGAAAAAGGTTTGGTAATGTAATCATCCGCGCCCACTTCAAGGCCACGGACTTTGTCTTCTTCCTCACCACGAGCAGTCAGCATAACGATAGGAATATTTTTGGTCAGTTCCTCACGTTTCATATGCTTAATGAAGTTGATACCACTGCCCCCCGGTAACATCCAATCAAGTAACACAAGATCAGGGAAGGGCTCACCGAGTTTGCTGACGGCCGTGTCATAATCTTCCGCTTCAACGGCTTGGTAACCTTTTTGCTCGAGGACAAAACACAGCATTTCACGAATGGGCGCTTCATCCTCAACTACTAGAATCCTTCTAGTCATAATTGAATAACCTTTGCTTATTATCAACTGTAGGCATTATCAAGAATAATTATGACACTTTTGTGACCTTTGCAAAGAATTTTTCATATAAGTTTCTCACGATATTCACCTAGATAGCGATGAAATTGCCTAAGACAAGTGCAGTGAAATACCCTATTATGGTGAACTTTCGAATAAGGAAAAAAGAAATATGTGGTTTAAAAACTGTATGGTTTATCGCGTTAACCGTGATGTAACTTTCAATGCTGACAAGCTGGAACAACAACTGAACGAATTTCGCTTCACACCGTGCGGCAGCCAAGATAAACAGAAATTTGGCTGGGTTCATGCTATGGGCAAACAAGGTGACATGATGACGCACGTGAGTGATGATCGCATCCTACTTTGTGCCAAGAAAGAAGAAAAAATGCTGCCAGCATCCGTGATCAAAGAATCATTGGCTGAAAAAGTCGACGCCCTTGAACAGCAGGAAGGTCGTCCGCTTAAGAAAAAAGAAAAAGACAATATTAAAGAAGATATTGTGATTGATTTGCTGCCACGCGCGTTTCCACGTAGCCAGTATACGTATGTCCTGATTATGCCAAGCCAAGGATTGATTCTGGTCGATGCAAGCAGCTACAAAAAAGCAGAAGATGTCCTCGCACTATTGCGTAAAACGATAGGCAGCCTTCCAGTGGTACCCGCGATTCCAGAAACGGCGATCGAAAGTATCTTAACCGAGTGGGTGCAAAACGGTCAATTGCCACAAGGTTTTTCTCTTATGGATGAAGCCGAGCTTCGTTCATTACTCGAAGATGGCGCCGTGATCCGTTGTAAAAAACAAGAACTCACCAGTGAAGAAATATTGAGTCACATTGAACACAACAAAGTGGTGACAAAATTAGCGCTGAACTGGCAAGACCGGATCAGTTTTGTTTTGAGTGATGATTGCAGCATTAAACGTTTAGGGTTTAGTGATGAGCTCAAAGAAGAAAACGAAGACATTCCGCGCGAAGATCAAGCCGCCCGCTTTGATGCGGATTTCTCGCTGATGTGTGCAGAACTCGGTGCCTTTCTGCCAAATCTATTTGATGCTTTAGGTGGATTCCCAGACGCTCAGCATTAATTCTATCTTCACCACTCTATTTCCCATATAAATAGAGTGGTTTTTCTTGGCTCTCCTCTATCCATAGTCTTCAATTTGACGTAAAATCTGCGCCCCAACCTAATACCACTAGGTGGTATTAGCCTGACTTGAAATCAGATTGAGAACAAAATCATGACAACACCTAGCACTTTCGTTCCTGAATTGCTATCACCTGCGGGTAGCCTTAAGAACATGCGTTATGCCTTTGCCTATGGCGCAGATGCCGTTTATGCCGGTCAACCTCGTTATAGCCTGCGCGTTCGTAATAATGAGTTTAACCACGAAAACCTACAAATTGGTATCGACGAAGCTCATGCCCAAGGCAAAAAATTCTATGTCGTTTGTAATATTCAACCGCACAACTCGAAACTCAAGACATTTATTCGCGATTTAAAACCCGTGGTTGATATGGGCCCTGATGCGCTGATCATGTCTGACCCTGGGCTTATCATGATGGTGCGTGAAGCCTTCCCTGAGATGACCATTCATCTCTCCGTACAGGCCAATGCGGTGAACTGGGCAACGGTAAAATTTTGGGCGGCGAATGGTGTAGAACGCGTCATTGTGTCTCGTGAGCTGTCATTGGAAGAGATCGAAGAAATTCGTGAGAACTGCCCAGATACCGAAATTGAGGTGTTTGTACACGGTGCGTTATGTATGGCCTACTCAGGTCGCTGCCTATTGTCTGGTTACATGAATAAGCGCGATCCGAACCAAGGCACTTGTACCAATGCCTGCCGTTGGGAATACAAAGTTGAAAAAGGCACTGAAAACGAGTCCGGTCAAATTGTCGAAGCCTTTGATCCGAAAAAAGAGGCAGACACTCAAGCGATTGAAGTGCAAAGTGAACGACCAGATTCTGCGATTGGTCTCGGTAAGCCAACCGATGAGGTCGTGCTGTTATCAGAAAGCCACAAGCCGGATGAAAAGATGGCAGCTTATGAAGATGAGCATGGTACTTATATCATGAACTCTAAGGATCTTAGAGCGATTCAGCACGTCGAACGTATGACCAAAATGGGGATTCACTCATTAAAAATTGAAGGTCGAACTAAATCATTTTATTACTGCGCTCGAACAGCACAAGTCTATCGTAAAGCCATTGATGATGCTGTCGCAGGTAAACCGTTCGATGAATCGCTAATGACCACGCTCGAGAGCTTAGCACACCGTGGTTACACCGAAGGGTTCTTGCGTCGTCATACACATGATACCTACCAAAACTACGAATATGGTTACTCCGTGTCTGATACACAACAGTTTGTTGGTGAATTTACGGGTAAACGTCGTGGCGAGCTGGCTGAAGTGGAAGTGAAGAATAAATTCCTCGTGGGCGACAGTCTTGAACTGATGACCCCCAAAGGCAATGTCGTGTTTACCCTTGAAATGATGGAAAACCGTAAGAGCCAAGCGGTCGATGATGCCAAAGGGAATGGTCATTTTGTCTTTATTCCCGTCCCCGAAGATATGGATTTAAGCTATGCATTATTAATGCGTAACCTTAGCGGTGGCCAAGATACTCGTAATCCAACAGGAAAATAAGTATGGCACTCTTGATTACGGGGAAATGCACAAACTGTGATATGTGTGAACCTGAATGTCCGAATGGCGCTATTTATTTAGGTGATGAGATTTATGAAATCGACCCTGACCTCTGCACAGAATGTAAAGGCCACTATGATGTGCCGACATGTCAATCAGTCTGCCCTATCAATAAGTGCATCGTTACTGATCCCAATCATGTAGAGACAGAAGAACAACTGCTCGAAAAGTTTGTTGTTATTCAAGGTCTTGCTTAAAAAGTTACCCAATAAAAAAACCTGACTTCGGTCAGGTTTTTTTATCCTCATCGGCAATAAGAGGCCATGTCATAATGACTCTCGTATTTGACGGTGTTATTTTTTATTGAGGCCTTTACTGTGCAAGTAGTCTTGCATATAAGGACGAGCTTCTTTACTCAAGGTCTGCGTAATTTGCTCAGACCATCCTTGATGCTTAGCATTGCTGGAGCGTGCAGCATAGTAATCGAGCATGGTTTGATCATATTCAGCGATCGCTTGATGATCTAAAGGCTGATAATGGTCTTCGTGAACGACAACGCTCGCCGATAAACGAGGTTTTTTCTCTGGATCTTGATCTGGATGACCTAAGCACATGCCAAATAATGTCGCGGTGTGTTCAGGTAGGCCGAGAAGCTCATCAACACGTGCAGGATCGTTACGTAATCCGCCAATGTAAACACCTCCCAATCCCATCGATTCAGCAGCTAGCAGACAATTCTGCGCCATGATCCCAGCATCGACAGCACCAATAAGAGTCAACTCAGTGTATTCGGACTTAACTTGATCACTAATCTCATGATGGCGTTGGTAATCAATGAAGAACACCAAAAATTCAGCTGCCGCTTCAATCCATGGTTGAGGACCAGCAAGTTCAGCTAATGCCTTACGCTTGGCAGGATCCGTCACACGTACGATAGAGACGGTTTGTAATAAGCTAGACGTCGAGGCTGCTAAGCCACTTTCAATAATCGCATCCAACTGTTCTTTCGTGATCGGTTGATCTTTAAAGGCTCGAATAGAACGGTGGGCTTGAATAGTATTCACCACTGAATTCATAATAGCTCCTATGTTGCTGTACCAATAATCTGCGCAATCTAACTATTTTTGTGATGTAGATCGTTATCATTAGAGTAACAGCTAAACAAGCTCGCTTCGAGAAGATTTTTGAATGTGCATTCAAATGACTTAATCTTTACAACACTCTGCCACGTCGCTCAGCAGAGCACGTACAAAAAAGCCCCAGTCTTGCGACTGAGGCTGATTGATATGGCAGGGGTGGAGAGATTCGAACGCCCAACACGCGCTGTTTTATGGAAAGCGAATCCGCTGCGCTTTTCTGCAACTCAATCGATGATAACCAACACACAAAAAAGCCTCAGTCTTTCGACTGAGGCTTATTGATATGGCAGGGGTGGAGAGATTCGAACTCCCAACACGCGCTGTTTTATGGAAAGCGAATCCGCTGCGCTTTTCTGCAACTCAATCGATGATAACCAACACACAAAAAAACCTCAGTCTTGCGACTGAGGCTCATTGATATGGCTGGGGTGGAGAGATTCGAACGCCCAACACGCGCTGTTTTATGGAAAGCGAATCCGCTGCGCTTTTCTGCAACTCAATCGATGATAACCAACAAACAAAAAAGCCTCAGTCTTGCGACCGAGGCTCATTGATATGGCAGGGGTGGAGAGATTCGAACTCCCAACACGCGCTGTTTTGTGGAAAGCGAATCCGCTGCGCTTTCCCATCACTTAATCAATACTAAACAACAAACAAAAAAGCCTCAGTCTTGCGACTGAGGCTTATTGATATGGCAGGGGTGGAGAGAGTCGAATCCCAACACGCGCTGTTTTATGGAAAGCGAATCCGCTGCTCTTCCCATCTCTGAATCAATACTAAACAACAAACAAAAAAGCCTCAGTCTTGCGACTGAGGCTCATTGATATGGCAGGGGTGGAGAGATTCGAACTCCCAACACGCGGATTTGGAATCCGCTGCTCTGCCAATTGGAGCTACACCCCTAAAATAAATGGCGGAACGGACGGGATTCGAACCCGCGACCCCCGGCGTGACAGGCCGGTATTCTAACCAGCTGAACTACCGCTCCGCTATGTTCAGTATCTAAAGACAAGTCTTACTTAAATAACGCTTTATCTTTAGTTCTGTCTTGAGAGTTGTTATCTCTTAAGACAAGGATTAAAGCTTGGCGATGACCTACTCTCACATGGGGAAACCCCACACTACCATCGGCGCTATTTCGTTTCACTTCTGAGTTCGGCATGGGATCAGGTGGGGCCAAAATGCTATGGTCGCCAAGCAAATTCTTTTATGACTACCGCTCACGCGATACTCATGCAATCTGGAAAGCTGTTTTTTTGGCTTCTACAAAGCCGTTCTCACACACTCAAGTACTCTATTGAGTCCGTTACAAAACCTTTTTGGTGTTGTATGGTTAAGCCTCACGGGCGATTAGTACAGGTTAGCTCAACGCCTCACAACGCTTACACACCCTGCCTATCAACGTTCTAGTCTCGAACAACCCTTTAGGACGCTTAAAGCGCCAGGGAGAACTCATCTCAAGGCTCGCTTCCCGCTTAGATGCTTTCAGCGGTTATCGATCCCGAACTTAGCTACCGGGCAATGCGCCTGGCGACACAACCCGAACACCAGAGGTTCGTCCACTCCGGTCCTCTCGTACTAGGAGCAGCCCCTTTCAATTCTCCAACGCCCACGGCAGATAGGGACCGAACTGTCTCACGACGTTCTAAACCCAGCTCGCGTACCACTTTAAATGGCGAACAGCCATACCCTTGGGACCGACTTCAGCCCCAGGATGTGATGAGCCGACATCGAGGTGCCAAACACCGCCGTCGATATGAACTCTTGGGCGGTATCAGCCTGTTATCCCCGGAGTACCTTTTATCCGTTGAGCGATGGCCCTTCCATTCAGAACCACCGGATCACTATGACCTGCTTTCGCACCTGCTCGAATTGTCATTCTCGCAGTTAAGCGGGCTTATGCCATTGCACTAACCTCACGATGTCCAACCGTGATTAGCCCACCTTCGTGCTCCTCCGTTACTCTTTGGGAGGAGACCGCCCCAGTCAAACTACCCACCAGGCACTGTCCTCATTCCCGATAAGGGAACCAAGTTAGAACATCAAAACTACAAGGGTGGTATTTCAAGGACGGCTCCATACAAACTAGCGTCTGCATATCAAAGCCTCCCACCTATCCTACACATGTAGGTTCAATGTTCAGTGCCAAGCTGTAGTAAAGGTTCACGGGGTCTTTCCGTCTAGCCGCGGGTACACTGCATCTTCACAGCGATTTCAATTTCACTGAGTCTCGGGTGGAGACAGCGTGGCCATCATTACGCCATTCGTGCAGGTCGGAACTTACCCGACAAGGAATTTCGCTACCTTAGGACCGTTATAGTTACGGCCGCCGTTTACCGGGGCTTCGATCAAGAGCGTCGACCGAAGTCTAACCCCATCAATTAACCTTCCGGCACCGGGCAGGCGTCACACCGTATACGTCATCTTACGATTTTGCACAGTGCTGTGTTTTTAATAAACAGTTGCAGCCACCTGGTATCTGCGACTCTTTTCGGCTCCAAGAGCGAGTCTCTTCACCTATATAGAGCGTACCTTCTCCCGAAGTTACGGTACCATTTTGCCTAGTTCCTTCACCCGAGTTCTCTCAAGCGCCTTGGTATTCTCTACCCGACCACCTGTGTCGGTTTGGGGTACGATTCCTTACAATCTGAAGCTTAGAGGCTTTTCCTGGAAGCATGGCATCAATGACTTCACACCCTTAGGTGCTCGACGTCGTGTCTCAGCCTTGAGTATCCGGATTTACCTAAATACTCAGCCTACGCACTTGAACCTGGACAACCATCGCCAGGCCCACCTAGCCTTCTCCGTCCCCCCATCGCAATTGTAAGAAGTACGGGAATATTAACCCGTTTCCCATCGACTACGCTTTTCAGCCTCGCCTTAGGGGTCGACTTACCCTGCCCCGATTAACGTTGGACAGGAACCCTTGGTCTTCCGGCGTGGGGGTTTTTCACCCCCATTATCGTTACTCATGTCAGCATTCGCACTTCTGATACCTCCAGCAGACTTCTCAATCCACCTTCAACGGCTTACAGAACGCTCCCCTACCCAATACGATAAATCGCATTGCCGCAGCTTCGGTTTATTACTTAGCCCCGTTACATCTTCCGCGCAGGCCGACTCGACTAGTGAGCTATTACGCTTTCTTTAAATGATGGCTGCTTCTAAGCCAACATCCTAGCTGTCTGAGCCTTCCCACATCGTTTCCCACTTAGTAATAATTTGGGACCTTAGCTGGCGGTCTGGGTTGTTTCCCTCTCCACGACGGACGTTAGCACCCGCCGTGTGTCTCCCGGATAGTACTTACTGGTATTCGGAGTTTGCAAAGAGTTGGTAAGTCGGGATGACCCCCTAGTCTTAACAGTGCTCTACCCCCAGTAGTATTCGTCCGAGGCGCTACCTAAATAGCTTTCGGGGAGAACCAGCTATCTCCGAGTTTGATTGGCCTTTCACCCCTAGCCACAAGTCATCCGCTAATTTTTCAACATTAGTCGGTTCGGTCCTCCAATTGATGTTACTCAATCTTCAACCTGCCCATGGCTAGATCACTCGGTTTCGGGTCTATATCCAGAGACTGTGCGCCCAGTTAAGACTCGGTTTCCCTACGGCTCCCCTAAACGGTTAACCTTGCCACTGAATATAAGTCGCTGACCCATTATACAAAAGGTACGCAGTCACCCCATAAAAGAGGCTCCTACTGCTTGTACGTACACGGTTTCAGGTTCTATTTCACTCCCCTCACAGGGGTTCTTTTCGCCTTTCCCTCACGGTACTGGTTCACTATCGGTCAGTCAGGAGTATTTAGCCTTGGAGGATGGTCCCCCCATATTCAGACAGGATATCACGTGTCCCGCCTTACTCGATTTCACCATAAATACGTTGCCGGTTACGGGGCTATCACCCTGTATCGCGTGCCTTTCCAGACACTTCACCTGACGCATAAATGGCTTAAGGGCTAATCCGGTTTCGCTCGCCGCTACTTCCAGAATCTCGGTTGATTTCTTTTCCTCGGGGTACTTAGATGTTTCAGTTCTCCCGGTTCGCCTCATTAACCTATGTATTCAGTTAATGATACCTGCTTATGCAGGTGGGTTTCCCCATTCGGACATCGTAGACTCAAGTGGCTCTTACTGCCTCATCTACGCTTATCGCAAGTTAGTACGTCCTTCATCGCCTCTGACTGCCAAGGCATCCACCGTGTACGCTTAGTCACTTAACCATACAACCCAAAAAAGTTTTGGATTGATGAATCAAATCACCAAAGTTTGTCTGCATAACTCTTTGCTTTCACTTTGAAAAGTGAAGACAAAAAGGACATGTTGCAGACTCGATATTGCCGGACTCAATTTTGAATATTCACTGAAAAACAGTGAATCCAAGAACACTTGAATGTGTTTTTGTTTATTTCGTCTAGAACACTAGATGAAATAATTGAGAACTTTTACAAATACTCTTCTAAAAGAGTATTTTGTCAGCTTTCCAAATTGTTAAAGAGCAATGTGTCTTTTCTTTACTAATTACTAGCAAATGAAAACACCATTTTTAAGAGCACAAACTGATGCACTTAAAAATGGTATCCCGTAGGGGAGTCGAACCCCTGTTACCGCCGTGAAAGGGCGGTGTCCTAGGCCTCTAGACGAACGGGACACAATAGTTTCTCGCCATCAAAGGAGGGCAGAGGAGTTAACGCGGTGCTCTCTATAACTAAACCGTATCAATCTGTGTGAACACTCATCGCAATAATCATTCGTAGTAAGGAGGTGATCCAGCGCCAGGTTCCCCTAGCGCTACCTTGTTACGACTTCACCCCAGTCATGAACCACAAAGTGGCAAGCGCCCCCCCCCGAAGGTTAAACTACCTGCTTCTTTTGCAGCCCACTCCCATGGTGTGACGGGCGGTGTGTACAAGGCCCGGGAACGTATTCACCGTGGCATTCTGATCCACGATTACTAGCGATTCCGACTTCATGGAGTCGAGTTGCAGACTCCAATCCGGACTACGACGCACTTTTTGGGATTCGCTCACTTTCGCAAGTTGGCTGCCCTCTGTATGCGCCATTGTAGCACGTGTGTAGCCCTACTCGTAAGGGCCATGATGACTTGACGTCGTCCCCACCTTCCTCCGGTTTATCACCGGCAGTCTCCCTGAAGTTCCCACCCGAAGTGCTGGCAATCAAGGATAAGGGTTGCGCTCGTTGCGGGACTTAACCCAACATTTCACAACACGAGCTGACGACAGCCATGCAGCACCTGTCTCAGAGTTCCCGAAGGCACCAATCCATCTCTGGAAAGTTCTCTGGATGTCAAGAGTAGGTAAGGTTCTTCGCGTTGCATCGAATTAAACCACATGCTCCACCGCTTGTGCGGGCCCCCGTCAATTCATTTGAGTTTTAATCTTGCGACCGTACTCCCCAGGCGGTCTACTTAACGCGTTAGCTCCGAAAGCCACGGCTCAAGGCCACAACCTCCAAGTAGACATCGTTTACGGCGTGGACTACCAGGGTATCTAATCCTGTTTGCTCCCCACGCTTTCGCATCTGAGTGTCAGTATCTGTCCAGGGGGCCGCCTTCGCCACTGGTATTCCTTCAGATCTCTACGCATTTCACCGCTACACCTGAAATTCTACCCCCCTCTACAGTACTCTAGCCTGCCAGTTTCAAATGCTATTCCGAGGTTAAGCCTCGGGCTTTCACATCTGACTTAACAGACCACCTGCATGCGCTTTACGCCCAGTAATTCCGATTAACGCTCGCACCCTCCGTATTACCGCGGCTGCTGGCACGGAGTTAGCCGGTGCTTCTTCTGCAGCTAACGTCAAGAATGGTGTCTATTAAACATCACCCCTTCCTCACTGCTGAAAGTACTTTACAACCCGAAGGCCTTCTTCATACACGCGGCATGGCTGCATCAGGCTTGCGCCCATTGTGCAATATTCCCCACTGCTGCCTCCCGTAGGAGTTTGGGCCGTGTCTCAGTCCCAATGTGGCTGATCATCCTCTCAGACCAGCTAGAGATCGTCGCCTTGGTGAGCTCTTACCTCACCAACAAGCTAATCTCACCTGGGCATATCTTGACGCGAGAGGCCCGAAGGTCCCCCTCTTTGGCCCGAAGGCATTATGCGGTATTAGCCATCGTTTCCAATGGTTATCCCCCACATCAAGGCAATTTCCCAGGCATTACTCACCCGTCCGCCGCTCGTCAGCAAAGAAAGCAAGCTTTCTTTCTGTTACCGCTCGACTTGCATGTGTTAGGCCTGCCGCCAGCGTTCAATCTGAGCCATGATCAAACTCTTCAATTAAAGTTTTTTGTGGCTCAATGAATACTGACTTCAAAACTAAAATTCATCCGAAGATGAACGTAATTTTAAAGCTATTACTATTCCAACAGAATAGTAATGAATTGACTGTGCCAAGATTAACTCGGTTAATCTCGATTGGTCACTCAGTTCATTGAAACCAATTGTGCTTCCTAAGAAGCTATTGATTATCATCAACGAGTGCCCACACAGATTGATAGGTTTAAATTGTTAAAGAGCTTCGCTTTTTGATTTTATCTCAAAGCGGACGGCCATTTTAGCGATTAGTCTTTTCAAGTCAACCACTTTTTTCATTTAATTTCTTAAACTTAATTGCCGCTTGTTGTGAGCAAGATACTTACGTATGCCTGACAACGGAATCAAATTATAGGCACTTTCTGACAGTTCGCAATAGCTAATTTGCACAAAACCAGACAATTCAGCTCAACCGCTCAATTATGCAGCTACCTGGCGATTAAAAGTACAAAAAAAACCCAGATAGCACGGTCACTATCTGGGTTTATCTTTTTATATTGTCTCAACAATAGAATATCGATTATTGATTGACTGTGATATGCCCATCTTTTACACCAATCATAATAGGCTCACCGGGCAGCAGTTCACCCGCTAACATCGATTTCGCTAATGGGTTTTCAACGTACTGCTGAATCGCCCGTTTCAGTGGGCGAGCACCGTATACCGGATCGAAGCCTATTTCAGCAATAAACGATAACGCTTCGTCATTCACATGAAACTCATAGTCTTTTTCTAACAGGCGATCTCGTAAACGTTGCAGCTGAATCGAAGCAATCGAACGAATCTGTTCTTGGCCCAGTGGATGGAAAACCACACTTTCATCTACGCGGTTCAAAAACTCTGGCCTAAAGTGTTGCGCGACCACTTCCATGACCTGATCTTTCATTCCTTGGTAATCAACCGTATGGAATTGCTCTTGGATGCGTTCTGATCCCAAATTCGATGTCATGATGACGACGGTATTACGAAAGTCGACGGTACGACCCTGTCCATCGGTTAAGCGTCCATCGTCCAGCACCTGCAATAAAATATTAAACACATCCGGATGGGCTTTTTCGACTTCATCTAACAAAATGACCGAGTAAGGTTTACGTCTTACCGCCTCAGTTAAATAGCCACCTTCTTCATAACCAACATAACCTGGAGGAGCACCGACTAATCTTGCGACGGAATGTTTCTCCATAAATTCCGACATATCGATACGTACCATCGCGTTCTCGCTATCGAACATAAAGTTCGCTAACGTTTTACACAATTCGGTTTTACCCACCCCTGTCGGGCCAAGGAACAAAAACGACCCAATCGGTCGGTTAGGATCCGATAACCCTGCTCGACTACGACGAATTGCGTTGGCAACCACATCCACGGCTTCAACTTGCCCGATCACTCGCTCATGCAATACGGTTTCCATGCTCAGCAGTTTGACTTTTTCCGCTTCCAGCATTTTTGATACAGGAATCCCTGTTTGTCGTGACAGCACTTCGGCAATTTCCGCTTCCGTGACTTTGTTTCGTAACAATGTCATCTCTTGCATTTCTGCTTGTGTTGCTAAATCGAGCTGCTTTTCTAATTCAGGAATGCGCCCGTATTGCAATTCAGACATCCGACTTAAGTCACCCGCACGTCGTGCCATTTCAATATCTAAACGCGCCTGCTCTAATTCGGCTTTAATATGCTGAGTACCTTGAAGGGCTGCTTTTTCCGTTTTCCAGATTTCATCAAGCTCCGCATATTCTCGCCCTTTCTCTGTGAGTTCCTCATTGAGGATCCCTAGGCGTTTTTCACTCGCATCATCATGCTCGTTCGTCAGTGCTTGCTGCTCGATCTTAAGTTGAATGATACGTCGTTCTAACTTATCCAGCGATTCAGGCTTTGAATCAATTTGCAGACGAATACTGGATGCAGCTTCATCAATCAAATCAATCGCTTTATCAGGAAGTTGACGATCAGAGATATAGCGGTTCGATAACGCAGCGGCGGCCACGATGGCAGGATCAGTAATTTCTACATGATGATGCAGCTCATAGCGTTCTTTTAATCCACGTAAAATAGCAACGGTATCTTCAACGGTTGGCTCGTCCACCAGCACTTTTTGGAAACGACGCTCTAGTGCCGGGTCCTTTTCAATGTATTGACGATATTCATCCAACGTTGTCGCGCCGACACAATGCAGTTCACCACGAGCCAGAGCGGGTTTCAGCATGTTTCCCGCATCCATTGAGCCTTCGCCTTTGCCCGCACCGACCATAGTGTGCAATTCATCGATAAATAAAATGACGTTGCCTTCTTCTTTGGCCAACTCATTCAATACCGATTTTAAACGCTCTTCAAATTCACCGCGGTATTTTGCGCCCGCGACCAACGACCCCATATCCAGCGCTAATACCCGCCGACCACGTAAGCCTTCAGGCACTTCGTTGTTAATGATTCGTTCGGCAAGCCCCTCGACAATCGCCGTTTTACCGACCCCTGGCTGACCAATAATCACTGGGTTGTTTTTCGTACGACGCTGAAGAACTTGAATGATACGGCGGATTTCATCGTCTCGCCCAATCACAGGGTCTAACTTACCTTGTTCCGCTCGTTCGGTGAGATCAATGGTGTATTTTTCGAGCGCTTGTCTCAGTTCTTCCGCATTGGGATCATTCACCGTCTGTCCACCGCGAATGCTTTCTATCGCTTCACTGACTTTTTTCTCGGTCAAACCAAATTCTTTTAATAGTTTCCCGAGCGGTCCACGGTCTTCGATGGCGGCGAGTAAAAAGATTTCCGACGAAATGTAGGCATCTTTTCGTTTTTGAGCGACTTTGTCGCACATATTAAAGAGTGAGCCTAAATGATTAGAGAGCTGAACGTCTCCACCAATACCGCTCACCTTAGGTAAATGATCAAGTATTTCTCCGAGCTTAGAACGAAGCTGCATGGCATCCACTTCAAGCATCGTCAATAAAGGACGAACTGGACTGCCATTTTGATCCATTAATGCCACCATTAAATGGACAGGCTCAATATATTGGTGATCGCGGCCTAGTGCTAACGACTGAGCATCAGATATCGCTACTTGAAATTTACTTGTGAATCTATCAAGGCGCATAACAACCTTCCTAACCTCAAAATGAGTAAAATTGACTACGTTAGGAAAATGGTATCCATAGGTTCAAATTTCAAGGTCAGAACATGAGTTTAATTGCACATTGCGATTACGGCTGGATCCAGATGAAACTGGCTTGTCTTCCGGTCACGCCATCACGACGATAGGAATAAAACTGTTTGGGGTGTTGGTAGGTACACAGCTTGCAAGAATATACGCCATCAACGCCTAAAGCGTGCAAGCGAATACGAGTTATTGCTTCCATATCAGCAAGCCACTTACCATTTTCTTGAGGCAGGAACGCTTGCTGCGTTTGCTCATGGACATGAGTAAAGGCCTCGACCACATCGTCGCCGACCTCAAATTTATCGGGGCCAATCGCTGGGCCTAACCACACGAGCGCTTCACCATGAATTTGCGCCAAGGCATTTTCAATGATGCCGCCAGCCAATCCTCGCCATCCCGCATGAACGGCCGCGACTTGAGTTCCCGACGTATTGGTAATCAATACAGGCAGACAATCCGCCGTCATCACCGTGCAAACAACATGGGGAAGCGCGGTACAAATCCCATCCGCATCAAGCGTATCTAACTGCGGTGATTCCGCTCTCAACACTCGAGTTGAATGGGTTTGATTTAACCAAATCGGTGGCGCAGGCATCGCGAATGTCTGAGCTATCGACGCGCGGTTATTCTCTACATCAGTCACATTATCCCCAACATGAGCCCCTAAGTTTAAACCTTGGTATTGCCCTTGTGAGACACCACCAACCCGCGTGGAAGAAAACGCTTTGATTGACTTTGGTGCAGGCCAGTTGGGAATAATATGATGCATAGTATTAGTACTCTTCAGCGCGATGTTGTTTTGCGTCTAAACGCAGGGCATCCGCCATTTCTACCATATCATCAGGGACTGGAGCGTGAAATTCCAATGTTTCTTTGGTTATGGGATGGTCAAATCGCAACATCACCGCATGCAAAGCTTGGCGATCAAACGCTCGAATGGCTTCCGCCAACTCTTCTGTTGCCCCTTTCGGTATACGGGCGCGACCACCGTAGGCCTGATCACCTAATAACGGATGCTGTATGTAAGACATATGCACACGAATTTGGTGAGTACGACCCGTTTCCAAGCGCAAACGAATACGCGTGTGTTCACGGAAGTGCTCCGCGACTCGGTAGTGAGTCACCGCTGGACGTCCAGAAATGGTGACCGCCATCAGGGTCCGTTTGGTCGAATGGCGTCCAATCGGTTTATCCACATGGCCACCACCTGTCATGGTACCAATAGCAATGGCTTCGTACTCACGCGTAATGTTGCGTTTTTGCAGTGCCCGAACCAGACGTGTTTGCGCTGGTACTGTTTTCGCCACCACCATTAAACCGGTCGTATCTTTATCAAGACGATGCACAATTCCCGCACGCGGAACCTCAGCAATTTGAGGGTAATGATACAATAATGCATTGAGAACAGTGCCATCAGGCGTACCAGCGCCTGGGTGAACCACAAAATCTCGAGGTTTATTGATCACGATAATGTCGTCATCTTCATAAACAATATTTAAAGGAATATTTTGCGCTTCCCAACGCTCCTCGTCTTCCAGTTCAGCTTGAACAGTGATAACTTCACCGCCTAAGACTTTCACTCTGGGTTTTGTGACGACGTTACCGTCAACAGAAATTTTTCCGTCAACTAGCCATTCTTTCAGGCGAGTACGAGAAAAATCGGTGAATAGCTCAGCCACAGCTTGGTCTAAACGCTGACCTAGCTGTTGCTCTTTTACTGTTTGGGTTAATTCAATCTGTTGCGCCATATCGAACTTTTTCAAAAACCTTGGGACTAATGCCACTAGTATGGATAATATATAACGCCATTGTATCTGTTACTGCCTAGAAAGTAACGTCACGTTTTCGGAGCTACGGCTCTTAAGTTAAAGAAGCACTAATTTCAAGGAAGCATCTCCTGACATGAAATACCAGACTATCGCAGGCTTACTGACACTCACACTGTTATACGGCTGTTCAAGCAGCGACAAAGTAGTGCCTGATGTACCTCCTTCACAACTTTATTCAGAGTCTCAGGAGTCACTACAATCAGGGAACTGGCAGACTGCCATTAAAAAACTCGAAGCACTTGATTCTCGCTATCCGTTTGGTGCTTACTCAAAGCAAGTTCAGCTGAATCTTATCTATGTGTATTATAAAAGCGACGATTATGCGATGGCATTAGCCACCAGCGAACGTTTTATCCGCTTAAATCCAACACATCCGCAAATTGACTGGGTGTTGTATATGCGCGGTCTCACTTATATGGCGCAAGATCAGAACTTTGTCCAAGAATTTGTTGGAATCGATCGCAGTGATCGTGATCCAGAACCAGCAAAATCGGCGTTTGCTGACTTTAAAAAACTCTTGAAACGTTACCCAAATAGTCAGTATGCGAAAGATACCAAAAAGCGCATGGAATACCTCAAACACCGCATTGCCGATTACGATCTGGCCACCGCGGATTTCTATTTACGTCGCAAAGCTTGGATAGCCGCGATTAATCGTGCGCAAGAAATTCAGAAAACCTATCCTGATACGCAAGCTGCACGTAAATCCATTCCGATAGAATTAAAGGCTTACCAAGCCTTAGGATTAGAGAAACCGATTGAACGTACCAAACAATTGATGAAACTCAATCCGGTCCGCTGAGCAACCAAAAACAAAAAAGCCGCATCAAACGATGCGGCTTTTTCATTAATATAGCCGGATAATCAGTGCATTGCACCACTGCTTATCCGGCCACATTGATTTGCACTACCTTATTTTAAAACGAAAAAAACCGCTAAAATGCCGAGTATTTTTAGTTTCAATCCTTCCAATGTAACGTGCTGGAAAAGAATCTCAAGGTTTTTCTCAACATTTTCCTTTCACTCCTTGCGACAGATCACG
This sequence comes from Vibrio zhugei, assembly GCF_003716875.1. Classification (NCBI taxonomy): domain Bacteria; kingdom Pseudomonadati; phylum Pseudomonadota; class Gammaproteobacteria; order Vibrionales; family Vibrionaceae; genus Vibrio; species Vibrio zhugei. The sequence continues at coordinate 2,239,982 of NZ_CP033078.1, forward strand.
TTGATTTTTAAACTCACAAATCTCCTACAATAAAGTGACTTTGATCAAACATTTCATTCTGATTATGCTGCATTCTGAAGTTAACCCATAAGGGATACAACAAAAGGAAGGGCACTATGAAATTGAATATTACAGGTAAAAATATCGACGTTACCTCTGCCATCCGCAATCATATTGAAAGCAAATTTAAAAAACTGGAAAAATGGCAAGTGGACTTGATCAGCTGCCAAGCCACCTTCAGTGAAGAGCCCAACAAGCAGAAAAAATTTGAAGCCAGTATTAGTGTTCCCAAAGGTCAGTTAACCGCATCCGCTGTACATGAAGATTTGTATGTCGCCATCAATGAAGTTGAACAAAAACTTGGCCGACAGTTGAATAAATACAGTCACAAACACGAAGCGAAGCGAGGCGTTTCCCCAACTCCGATTGAAGAAGAGTAATCCATTCCACGAATAGCGCCTACGGGCGCTATTTTTTTGCTTGACGCTAGCCCTGCCCTTGCTTATTGTAAAATCATCTCGACGTTATCGATAAACACATCACAAACGATATGACACAACGACTGTTCTTTTTTGACTTCTTTGTACTCTGTTGAATAACGGAGGCATGCTCGTTGGCATAAAAGTCAAAAACGAACAGAAAGCCTCCCTAACAGGGAGGCTTTTTTATAAGGACAATACTGTTATGACAGACACTTCACTGAGCCTTGATGAGATTAGGCTGCGCCTTAATGAGCTTGATGACCAACTGCTTTCTTTGCTTTCTCAACGACGTGCACTTAGCATTGAAGTGGCTAAGAGTAAAATCAGCACCAAAAAGCCCGTTAGGGATGCCAAACGCGAACAACAGTTGCTGGTTAAGTTAATCAATTCAGGGAAAGAGCATTACAATCTCGATGCTCAATACATTACTAAACTGTTCCATACCATTATTGAAGATTCGGTTCTCCTACAACAAACCTACTTACAAGATCTGGCTAATCCCCAAGATACAACTCAGCATGCGCGCGTTGCCTTTTTAGGCTCAAAAGGGTCTTACTCTCACCTTGCTACTCGCGATTACTTTAGCCGTAAACATACCGAACTTACTGAAATCAATTGTCATCAATTTCGAGACATTACCGATACCGTTGAAGCCGGCCAAGCCGATTTCGGTGTGCTTCCTATCGAAAATACCAGCTCGGGATCGATTAATGAAGTGTATGATTTACTGCAACACACCACGTTATATATCGTTGGTGAAATCACCTATCCGATCGAACATAGCTTGTTAACCCGTCGTGAGGTGCCTCTCGAATCCATTCGTGAACTCTACTCGCACCCGCAACCTCACCAACAATGCAGTGAATTCTTACGTCACTTGAAAGATGTCGAACTCAGAAGCTGCCTAAGTACCGCGGATGCAATGAAAACGGTACAGTCATTAGACCGTGATGATGTTGCCGCCATTGGCAGTGCCGCGAGCGGTAAACTGTATGGATTGCAGCCTATTCAAACCCATATCTCGAATCAAAGTGAAAATTACACTCGCTTTATTGTGGTCGCACGTAAACCGGTCGATGTTTCTTTGCAAATTCCAGCGAAAACCACCTTAATCATGTCCACCAAGCAAGAAGTGGGCTCGCTGGTCTCTTCACTACTCGTGCTACAACGCTATGGCATTAATATGACCAAATTGGAATCGAGACCCATCATGGGTAACCCATGGGAAGAGATGTTCTACGTCGATTTACAAGCCCACCTTGATTCCCCTGAGATGCAACAAGCGTTGGTTGAGTTAACGGCGTTGACAACCCATCTCAAAGTTTTAGGATCCTATCCTATCGAAAATGTGAAACCGACTGCCATCCAATTACGTTAAAGGAACGCTCATGCCATCCGTTGTTATCGCGTCACTCAATCCTGCAAAAATTAATGCTGTCAAAAGCGCGTTTGAATTGATATTTCCACAACACACTTTTCAATTTAATGGTGTGGATGTGCCCTCTGGCGTCGCAGACCAGCCCATGAGTAATAATGAGACTTACCATGGGGCTAAAAATCGTGTCAATAATGCGAAACAAGCGGTGCAAGGGGCGGATTATTATGTCGGAATCGAAGCAGGTATCGAGGGCAATGCGACCTTCGCGTGGATTGTGATTGAATCAGAAGAGCAACAAGGTGAGTCTCGCTCAGCAAGCTTAGCGCTGCCACCACGTGTGCTAGCGAAACTCGCCAACGCTCATGAGCTCGGTAATGTAATGGATGAGGTTTTTGCCACTGATAACATTAAACAGAAAGGCGGGGCCATTGGTCTACTGACTCAGAATCACTTAACCCGCAGTTCGGTTTACCATCAAGCATTAATTCTCGCTTTGGTTCCTTTCCTTAATTCAGACCATTACCCAGCGATACTGTAACCCCCGGTACTCACCAATGAGTGAGTACGGCATCAAAAACAACGCGCTTATGAGTGACTCACAAGCGCGTTTTCATGACCGCCAGCCTTTACTTTGTCAACAGCAAGGTTTCTAACGATGCCTTTTGTTCTTCAGAACGCGACTTTAACTCGTTAGAACCACGAGTAATGGTAGCGATACCGACCCCTAGCATCTGGCTGATTTGACGCTGTGAAATGTCACCCTTAATTAACTCACATAAGATATTCACACGAGCAATCAAGGCATCACGCTCATCAGCCGTCATTAACATCGTCAATAACATTTCATGCTGATCATTTTTTGTGGCGTTTTTGAATAACGTCATCAATTGTTGCCATTCTTGATATTCGGGTTGCTGTGACATAACTGTACTCGTCAAGTGATACACCCAGCCATTTTAGAGGACTCGCAAAAAGAATCAATATTTTGCTTTCATCTCTTGGTGACGTAAAAACGCTTTAGGTGCCTGTGCTAAGCGACGATAGTAGTTTTCAAACATCAAAATATTTTGAACATAGCCGCGCGTTTCCTTAAATGGAATCGCCTCAATAAAAGCAAACGGCCCTAAGCGTTGCTGAGTATCATCACGCCAACGCGTTACCCGACTGGGACCTGCGTTGTAGGCTGCCAGCGCTAAAATACGATTGTTGTCATAGCGCTGCATTAGGCTTTCAAAATACCGGCTGCCAATCTCAATATTTTTCCCTACATCATAAAGTTGTTTCGCATTGGAGTAATCCAACTGATATTTAGAGGCGGTATGCCGTGCCGTCGCTGGCATAATTTGCATGATACCTCGCGCACCTACGGGCGAATGCGCTTCACTGTCTAATGCGCTTTCTTGTCGTGCCACCGACATCAAAGTAAAGGGTTCTATATTGTTCTTTTCACCATAGAACTCGAACCACCATTGGTGCGCTAAAGGAAAACGCAACTCGATATAATCCCATAGTTTCGCGGAGATTGTCGCGCTAACAGTAAGATGATACCAATGCTGTTTTAACGCATAGGCTGCAAGCATGGTTTTCGTTTTCTGCGGAACACGCATGAGCAACCATGACCATTCACTTTTAGCGGCTGCAATTTTATCGCGTTGGATCAGTTCATCAATCCGTGTCAGGGTCGCCTGATGATCTTTAACGGCGGCCGATTGGTACTTGAGCGTACTGGTAGGGTACGTCACCGGCTTATTTAATAACTTAGCCGCCGCAACACTATAAAAATCACGTTTTCCTAACAGGGTTTGCAAGTGCTTCTTCGCCTTTGCTTGATCTCCTAATAACATATCACTACGCGCCTGCCAGAACTGCCAGCGCAGGGTTTTCTGTGACGATTTAGGTAAGAGAGAAATCCACGCTTTCACGCCTTTCCAATCCGCATGACGAATCGCAAAGCGAATCCGTTGACCGATAAGCCCAACATCTTGGCTATGCGAAATGACGCGATCCCGCCACTGAATCAGCTCACGATCATCACTATCGAGAAGCTGCGCCGCAATCACTGATGCCAGCGCCTGGGCTTGCTCCTTAGACCAAATGGACATCGCTTTGCCTTGCTCAAGTTCCTGTTTGGCTTGTTCAGGATCGCGTATTGCTAATTTCTTCAATGCCAATGTCAGCACCTGTACTCGATGCGGTAAATCCGGTAACCGCTTTGCCACCGCTATCGCATTTTCAGGATCGTCATATAGCTCACTGACGGCTTGACCTGCAGTTTGCCAATCTGGTGTTGATAATTGCGGGATCAAATACTGCATTAGCTGAGGCTGATGCGCTTTAAAAGCCAAAATAATGCGTTGATAAACTAGTTCATCGGTCCGAAGTCCAGACTTCGTCCATTGCTCAAACAGACCATCACACGCATCAGAGATACTTTGTCCACTCAACCATAACTTTTTCGCACCTGCCATCGCTGCTTGTGTCTGTCCAGTTTTCAACTTGGCGTAATAGTAGTGACAGCGATAAGTTTGCCCTGATGGCTCATCGGTTTGAAAGGCTAAAAACGTTTTCCATTTCTTCTGATCCGCTAAAGCAGACAAATAAGGCGCACTGATCCGCCGAGAAAACGGAAATTCGCGATGACTGTCGATAAACGCCCGTACTGTGACAGGAGATTTGTCGCCGATATCAACGAGCAAAGATCGATAATCTAAGTAAGGGGTGAGTGGATAACCCACCAGTTGGTTACGAATGCGTTTAAATTTGCTCACCTGATCATTGTCTAACCAGTCCTGTGCTTGTTCATAGAGCTCACGTTGTTTGTCCAAAGACGGCTGAGCGTAGGCGTTTACGCTCGCCACTGAATTCATCATAAAAAGTGAAAATACAACCCACACTTTTCGTTTTACTGGCGGATATAACGTCATGAGTTAAAGTTCCTACTCCATGCTTGCTGTGGACTGTTCATTACGCAAACTATCAAGGCAAATGTAAACCAGTTGGATGTAAACTTGATGTTAGTAATCAGACAACTCCTCATTTTCTGTCATTTAATCAAGCGTGTTCACAGATTTACATAATGTAACTTGAGCATTTCGTTAACAGGGAAAAACCGATTCTCCCGGTAACAAAACACCGATGATTAGTATAGAATGACGGTTTTCATTTCAAAGAGTAGGGACGATCGGCAATGGCTGAATACGTATATACCATGTCTGGGGTGAGCAAGATTGTGCCGCCCAAGCGACAAATCCTTAAAGACATCTCATTAAGTTTTTTTCCGGGTGCGAAGATTGGTGTGCTTGGTCTAAACGGTTCAGGTAAATCCACTCTGCTACGCATCATGGCTGGCATCGATAAGGAATTTGATGGGGAAGCCCGTCCTCAACCGGGTTTGAATGTCGGTTACCTTCCACAAGAACCGGTTTTGGATGAAAGTAAAACCGTCCGTGAAACGGTAGAAGAAGCGGTCGCCGATGTGGCAGGTGCATTGACCCGTTTAGATGAAGTGTATGCGGCTTACGCCGAACCGGATGCCGATTTTGACGCGCTTGCCAAAGAGCAAGGCGAACTAGAAGCACTGATTCAAGCCAAAGATGGTCATAACCTTGATAATGCCCTAGAACGCGCGGCTGATGCGCTCCGCCTCCCCGAGTGGGATCAAAAAGTGGAACATCTCTCTGGTGGTGAACGCCGCCGTGTCGCAATCTGTCGTTTGCTCCTTGAAAAGCCAGATATGCTGCTACTGGATGAGCCAACCAACCACTTGGATGCCGAGTCTGTAGCATGGCTAGAGCGCTTCTTATGCGATTATAGCGGAACCGTCGTCGCCATTACCCACGACCGTTACTTCCTTGATAATGCCGCGGGTTGGATTCTTGAGCTTGACCGTGGTGAAGGTATTCCATGGCAAGGGAACTACAGTTCTTGGCTAGAGCAAAAAGACGCACGCTTACGCAATGAAGCGGCTCAAGAAAAGGCTCGCCAAAAAACCATTGAAAAAGAGTTGGAATGGGTACGTCAAAATCCAAAAGGCCGCCAATCCAAATCAAAAGCGCGTATGTCACGCTTTGAAGAGCTACAAAACAACGATCATCAAAAACGTAATGAAACCAACGAACTCTTCATCCCGCCAGGTGAACGCTTAGGTGATAAAGTCGTCGAAGTATCCAACTTAACCAAATCGTTCGATGATCGCGTCTTAATTGATGATTTATCCTTCAGCATGCCTAAAGGGGCGATCGTCGGTATCATTGGTGCGAACGGTGCGGGTAAATCGACATTGTTCAAGATGTTAAGCGGCACAGAGCAACCCGATTCAGGCACAATTGAGCTGGGTGATACCGTGAAGCTGGCATCGGTTGATCAATTCCGTGACAGCATGAATGATAACAACACGGTATTTGAAGAAATTTCTGAAGGTGCGGACATCATTCGTATTAACAACTTTGAAATTCCAGCTCGTGCCTACTGCTCTCGCTTTAACTTCAAAGGCATTGACCAACAAAAAGTCATTGGTGAACTTTCTGGTGGGGAACGTAACCGTGTGCACTTAGCGAAGTTATTAAAATCAGGCGGTAACGTCTTGCTTCTCGATGAGCCAACCAATGACTTGGATGTCGAAACATTACGTGCATTAGAAGAAGCGTTATTGGAATTCCCAGGCTGTGCGATGGTAATTTCTCACGACCGCTGGTTCTTAGACCGTATCGCCACTCACATTTTGGATTATCGTGATGAAGGCCAAGTTAACTTCTATGAAGGTAACTACACCGACTACATGGATTGGTTAAAAGCGACGCTAGGCGCACAAGCGGCCGAACCACATCGCATCAAATACAAACGTATAACCAAATAGTAGCAAATAGTGTTAAGGGCGGCATAAGTCGCCCTTTTTATTTGCTCCCATTGCTATAATCTTTGCTATTCTCATTAAATGACCGTACTAACAAGTTGAATAATTATAATGGCACAAGACGAATTTGTTCGCGTAACGTATACCGCGCCAGTAACGCTCTTACAGGGTGATACCCTGAGATTTCATGGTTCGATTCATGATATCTCGATTCATGACTTGGTAATCACTTGTCAGCCACCAACAGCCCTGGATCCCAATAACATTGTGGATGTGGTTCTTATTTTACCGGACACCGATATCGAGATAGATCTCAGCACTAAAATTAACGAGATGTCGGAGAACTCTCTAAAGTTGGATGTGGATCATATTGATTTAGAGAGCTTGGTACACTACAAGCGTCTGGTTGAATTGAATATGGGAGATGATAAAAAATTCCATGAAGATTTAGAGCACTTAATCGAACTGCCACCTCACGAATAACATCGCCATGACTGTCGCCATGGCGATGAAAATCGACACCCTACTCCGCACAATTAGCCACGGTGAACCGCATCATGAGCATGCTTAAGTAAACTTTGGCTCTCTTGCATAAATTGTTTTGAGTAATCCCCAAACCAATCGCTGACTTTATTGAATTGCTCTATAAAGGCTTGGCTATCCCCTTGCTGAATTAAGCGCACCGACTCATTAAAGCTACGACTGTAGCCTTCAATCATGGCTAGATTCTCTTGAGATGAAAAAATAATATCGCCGTAGAGATTCGGATCTTGAGCAAATAGACGGCCAATCATGGCAAGTTCTAAGCGGTAAATTGGCGAACTTAACTGCAACAGTTTCTGTACGTCCGGTTTGATTTGTGACAGGTGGACACCATAAGCAAACGTTGTAAAGTGACGCAGTGCCTGAATTAACGTCATACCCTGATCATGATCGTCCGCAGAAACATCGCATACACTCGCGCCCCAAATCGCAAACTGCTGGAGCAGCCACTGGTAGGCATCCGCGTCACGACCATCACAGCACACAATCACTTGTTTCGCTAAACTGGGGACATCAGGACCAAACATCGGATGTAACCCGACAACAGGGCCTTTATGTACGTTTAGCATCGCCTGTAGAGGCTGTTTTTTCACGGACGTAAAGTCCGCTAAAATACAGTCATCAGGCAGGTTATCAAGCTTAGCAATGACCCCATCGGTTAAATGAATCGGTACAGTCACAATCACTAAGCCCGCTTGGCTTAAAATGTCATCGGCCGTCTCCCAGTCATCACGCTCAAGAATCTCAACCTGATAACCAGATAAACGAAACATGCGCGCAAATAGCGAACCTAATTGGCCTTTCCCGCCGATCAAGACCACAGAGCGTAACTCGGGTTTCAAGCATTTGAAGCCAGAATCCTTTTCACTCGCGTAGGATTCTCGCATCACTCGGCGCAGCACATCCTCAATCAATTGTGGGGGCACGCCTTGTTTGGTCGCTTCCTGACGGCGCGATGCCAACATAGCCGTTTCTCGATCGGGCGCATAGATCGGTAATCCATGTTCGCTTTTTACTTTGCCAACCTCTTCCACCAAGGCTAATCGCTGGGCTAATAAATCCAGCAATTGCTTATCCACGCTGTCGATTTTATCGCGCAATTCATTCAATTCTACGGCCATGAATCCCTCCTTATGCGTTCTCTAAACGAGCTTTTAAGAAAGGAGCGAGCTCACTTTGAGCCCGTGTCAGCAACTGTTCTGTATCTTGCCAGTTAATGCACGCATCCGTAATTGACACACCGTATTCCATTTCATCAAAAGCAAGATCCGCCGATTGGCTGCCTTCGTTGATATGGCTTTCAATCATAAGACCAATAATCGAACGGTTACCCTGTCGAATTTGCGTGAAGGCATCCTGTGCGACCAAAGGCTGACGGCGGTAATCTTTACGTGAGTTGGCGTGGCTGCAATCAATCATTAATGAGGCCTCTAACTGAGCCGCTTTCATCTCTTGCTCACATTCCGCCACGGAGACCGAATCGTAATTTGTTTGCTTACCCCCACGTAAAATAACGTGACCGTTGTGATTTCCTCGAGTTGTTAACAAGGCCACCTGCCCTTCACGGCTGATTCCCATAAAGCGATGACTTGATGCGGCCGCTTTCATGGCATTGATGGCGGTCGACAAACTGCCATCCGTACCATTTTTAAAGCCAATCGGCATAGAGAGACCACTGGCCATTTCTCGATGGGTTTGTGATTCTGTCGTGCGCGCCCCGATCGCGGCCCAACTAAAGGTATCAGACAAGTATTGAGGGCTGATGGGATCCAAGGCTTCCGTCGCAAGCGGAATTTCCATCTCGGCTAAATCCACCAGCAATTGACGGCCGACATGCAGCCCATGTTCGATATCAAACGTATCATCCAAGTGAGGGTCATTGATTAAGCCTTTCCAACCCACCGTCGTTCTTGGCTTTTCAAAGTACACACGCATGACTAAAAAGATATCGTCACCGATCGTTTCTGAAAGCGCTTTTAAACGACGAGCGTAATCTTTCGCCGCTTGAGTGTCATGAATGGAACAAGGCCCACAAACCACGAGTAAACGATGATCACGCTTATGAATGATATCCGCCACCGTTTGGCGTGATTGACGAATAAAACGACGCGCTTTATCACTCAGTGGGATCTTCTCTTTCAATACATCCGGCGTAATCAGAATATCTTCTTCAACAATATGGATATCACTTAGCTCACTTTTTTTCATGCCCGCATACCTGTAATTATTTTTTTACACACAAACCATCATGATGTGTACTCTCAATCTTTAGCTATAACTTAACAGGCTCTAAAAACAATTCAAGTGTACATTAATAAAAACATTAATCGTAAATAAAAGTTTACATTTAATTTCATCGCGACGAACCGCCCGTTTACGCCATATCATTGATGAGACTACGAGAGCAGAGCTTCCATCGAACACACCGCATCAGTCCATAACCGTGAGCGCATGAGCTCTTGGCGTGATACCTGTTGCGTTTTTCTTAAGCGGGAAGCGTGTTCCACCTCTTGAATCGCGAGACCATCGAGGACATTCACTGCGGCCTCTCGGTCATTACACATCAACACCATGTCACACCCGGACTGTAACGCATGTTGTGCGCGCGCCAGAGGCTTACCCATCACTTCAGCCCCTTTCATACTCAGGTCGTCAGAAAAAACAATCCCAGAAAACTTCATTTCTTGGCGTAGCACGTGTTTGAGCCAATACTCAGAGCCACTGGCTGGCGACGCATCATAGGAAGAGTAAACGACGTGAGCAGGCATCATCGCATCCAGCAGCCCGGAATCAATTTGATGACGAAAGATCGCGAGGTCATCCTCAATGGAGGAACGTTCATCGTAGGGGGTTTCTAAGTGAGAATCCGCGATGACGGCACCGTGACCCGGGAAGTGTTTTCCGGTTGTCGCCATTCCCGCCGATTTCATGCCATGCATAAAGGCGGAGCTATAGGTAATCACCGATGAAAGTGTCTCACCAAACGCGCGGTTGCCAATCGCTTTGCAGTCATAGCCTTTATCCAGTACAGGAGCAAAGCTTAGGTCAATATCATGAGCAATCAGCTCCATCGCCATTAACCATCCCGCTTGTTCTGCAATATACTCACCATGCTGTGCATACTGGTACTGCTGCGCGGCTGGAATGCGAGAAAAGCCTTCTTTGAAGCGTTGTACCCGACCGCCTTCTTGATCCACACCAATTAAAATAGGACGACCTGCAGCACGACGCATGCTTGCCGTTAATGCACACAGTTGTTCGTTATCATAATAATTACGAGAAAATAAAATAACGCCCCCCACCGTCGGGTGCGCCAGCATTTCTTTCTCTTCAGCATCCAGTTCGTGTCCTGACACGTCTAACCAAAGCGGCCCCATGCTCTCTCCTTGTCGATTAAAATTACGCTACACTCACTGAAAAATCTCACTGAATGATACTATTCGGTTTGTAACGATGCTTATTAGCCATCGACAGCGCGATAGCCTGTCACAAATACACGGTCACTATTGTGCCGATTGGTGTGTGACGAGTATACAATGGCAGGCAATAATTAGGTAAATATAACGAAGGATTGACTATGGTTTCCCAAGGTACTCTGTATATCGGTATTATGTCTGGCACCAGCCTCGATGGCATTGATGTCGCATTGGTGGATGTGCAAGCCGATAACGTAAAGCTGCTGAGTTCGCTTGAGTACCCGATCCCCGACGCGCTGCGTCGTACGCTGTTATCGATCGCCAGTAATCACCCGACGACCATTGAACACATTGGAGACGCAGACCATCAATTGGCGTCTTTGTATGCCTCGGCCGTTAATCAACTGCTCGCCGAAACCGGACTGAAAGCGACGCAAATCGAAGCCATTGGCTGCCATGGACAGACGGTATTTCACCGGCCCAATCACGCGGCCCCATTCACTTATCAACTGGGCGATGCTAATTTACTGGCAATCAAAACGGGGATTACAACCGTCGCAGATTTTCGCAGAAAAGATCTCGCCCTCGGTGGGCAAGGCGCTCCACTGGTTCCTGCGTTTCATCAGTTTCTCTTCGGCCAGCGAGACTCGACGACCGTCATCGCCAATATTGGGGGCATTGCCAATATTTCCGTTTTACATGCACACACGACGTTGGGCTATGACACGGGCCCTGGCAATATGCTGATGGATGCTTGGTGTCTGCGTCACCTAGGCCAACACTATGATGCTGACGCACATTGGGCAAAAACCGGCACCGTGATCCCGGCACTCTTAGAGCAACTCATGCACGATCGCTACTTCGCATTACCCGCCCCCAAAAGTACCGGACGTGAATATTTTCATTTGGATTGGCTGCAACCGTTTCTATCACCACAGTATGCCCCGCAAGATGTGCAGCGAACATTATGCGAATTGACGGCACAAACGTTAGCGGATGCAGTCCAACAATACCAATGGGGTTCAACCCCCCGTTTGTACTTGTGTGGTGGTGGTGCCAATAACCCCCTATTAATGGACAGGCTCCGCGCCACTCTGCCAGAATGGTCAGTCACCACCACTTCACAGCACAACGTGGACAGTGACTTCATGGAAGCCATGGCATTTGCTTGGCTAGCTCAACGACGAATGCATAACTTGCCGAGTAATTTACCCAAGGTCACGGGGGCTTGTCGCCTAACATCATTAGGCGTAATTTATACCGCAGATTAACCATAGGAAACCGATCTTTATGACCAACGATGCCCTCCTTTCTGCTTTATCTCATTTGGTATCAGAAACGCGTAATCCAGATACCATGGACATTGATACACTCAGTTCATTAGACGTGGTATCGCGTCTCAATCAGCAAGATAAATTAGTGCCCTTAGCCATAGAGCAAGAGCTCCCACGTATCGCAGAAGCGGTGGATGTGATTACTCATGCTTTTAAGCATGGCGGCCGACTCATTTATCTTGGCGCAGGAACCAGCGGGCGCTTAGGTGTGCTGGATGCGGTAGAGTGTCCCCCTACCTTTAGCGTGAGTGATGACATGGTCGTCGGCTTAATTGCAGGCGGTAAGGATGCGATGTTTAAGGCCCAAGAAGGGGCCGAGGACTCACGCACACTCGGAGCAGAAGAGCTCAAACGAATAGCGTTTTCGTCCAAGGATGTTCTGGTTGGCATTGCTGCCAGTGGTCGCACCCCCTATGTGATTGGCGCTATTGATTATGCCAACCGTATTGGCGCCAAAACCGTGGCACTGTCTTGTAACCCCAATTCCCCCATTGCCGATATCGCACACATCGCTATTTCGCCAATTGTCGGTCCGGAAGCCTTAACAGGTTCGACCCGTTTAAAATCAGGCACAGCACAAAAACTGGTGCTCAATATGCTGACAACCGCCAGTATGATTCGCTTAGGGAAAAGCTATCAAAACTTGATGGTCGACGTGAAAGCCACCAATCAAAAACTCGAAGCGCGGGCAACTCGCATCGTCATGCAAGCGACCGACTGTGGGGAAGAGGAAGCCAAAACCCTACTCGAACACAGTCATAATAATGCCAAAGCGGCCATATTGATGCATTTGACCGGGATCAGCTATCAAGAAGCTGACAAGAAGTTGCGCGACGCCGATGGATTCTTGCGCCGCGCAATTGCAGAGGAATGAAGACGCGTTACTCACTGTCTTTTTCGGTTGTGCTTTGACCATTCGCGGATTTGCCACCGGTCATCAACGAGACAACAATGTCGCCTGTTTGCGGATCAAACGACGATATGTCATGGCACATTTTGATGCGACCTTTCGCATTGACCAGAAACAGCGGTAAGAAATAACGGTCTTTGTGCTGTAACAAATAGTCTTGATAGGTAAAGGCTTCGCTTAAGCGGGTGTGCTTAATTTCCCCTCCTTGGTTCATTAGGCTCGCCAGTTTTTTATAGCTGACTTCTCCGCCCAAGAACGGGAGACCATGGTACTCCTGCGCCACATTATGTTTATCGGTGGGATCGGCTTTGACTTTATCATGTAAGCAGAACACGCGAGTTTCACCAAAATCGGATAAAAACTGCATGCAAGACATCGCATTGAAATGTTTATCTGCCGTGAGAGCAACTACGTGCCCAATACCAATTAGGTTAAGGTAATTGTCAGCATGGCTGGAGTTAGGGTTACCGTAATAATACTCTAACCCCATCATCCGAGCTTGGCGAATATAGTCCCAGTTTGAATCGGTGACCACCACACGACAATCGTACTTACGAATGGCTTGGCCTAATTGCCGCGCAATATCATTGGCGCCAATAATAAGAAACCCTTTCGGCGCAGGCTCAGCCACTTTCAACCATACGGCGATCGGCCGCGCAGTTGCGCTTTGTAATACGACGGTCCCGATAATCACCATAAAGGTCAACGGGACAAGTAAGTTCGCTCCAGCGATGTCCATATTGGTTAATTTAATGGAAAAAAGCGCCGATATCGATGCGGCGACAATGCCTCTTGGCGCCACCCAAGAAAGAAACAACTTATCTTTAAACGTCAGCTTGCTGCCAATAGTGGTAACAAATATCGAGACAGGCCGTGAGATGAGCTGCATGAACAAAAACAGCCCTAAAGCGCCCCAACTGAAAATTAAGAAATCTTCTGGATCAATGCGCGCAGCCAGTAAAATGAACAACCCTGAAATCAATAACACAGTGAGGTGTTCTTTAAAGTGCAAAATATGACGGATGTTGACGCCTTTAGCGTTCGCTAGCCACATTCCCATCACGGTCACAGTGAGAAGTCCCGATTCCGACTCTAACGCATTCGATAATGAAAAGACGCCCAAAACAATGCTTAATACTGCAAACGGTTGTAAGTAAGTGGGAAGCATACGACGACGTAAGACAAAGGCGACAAATGCCCCAGAGACCGCCCCGATAATTAAACCGATCATCAAGATCATCGCAAGCACGTGCAAACTATGCGCTTCACTACTCGAGACTAAAAACTCGTAGATCATCACCACAAAGAGCGCGCCTAAAGGATCGATGAGAATGCCTTCCCAACGCAGAAAGTTCGCTAAGCGAGTCATGGGACGCACGGTTCTCAAAAGCGGCACAATGACGGTAGGCCCGGTCACTACGGTTAAGCTACCAAACAGGAGGGCCATCGCCCACTCCAGTCCTACCAAATAATGGGCGGCAGTACTGGTGAGTCCCCAAGAGATTAAGGCACCGAAGGTCACAATACTCCAAACAGTATGGCTTACTCCCCGTATTTCCTTAAAGTTAAGCGTTAAGCTACCTTCAAATAAGATCACAGCGACCGCTAACGAAATCAGAGGAAATAACAGATCACCCATCAATTCTTGCGGGTGCAAAACCCCAGCAACAGGTCCCACAACGATCCCTGCAATCAATAAAAATAAAATGGCGGGCAAACGCAGTTTCCATGCTAGCCACTGGCAAATTAAACCAACGATACCTATACCGGCTACCGACAATGCAATCAATTCTCCGTGCATCATCACTCCTTGAATTTTTTAATAGTTATTGATTATAGTCGCGCCAGCCGCGCTGCCATTCTAAACGAAATTTTTGTCCAGATTTCGTATGATCACAGGTGCCTTGATACCCTTGCCCGTTCAATCCGATTTGATAGGCACGGTCCGGATTACAATATTGCTCAAGCCCATCGGCATAACCTGCCTCATAAGACGACTCCTGTGTCGCATTTAGACTGGAAAGTGTCGTAAATGAACGCTCGTCATTTCCGCGAATCGCATCTTTATACCCTACTTGATACCAATTGCTCTTACCTTGAAGCTTAGCAGGACTGCTCGAGCATCCGGCTAATACTAAGACCAATACAGCGATAAATATTTTCATCGACAAACTTGCCTCTATAAATGTGGGCGACCTAATTATTTTTATTAAAAACTTGAATAAAAAGAACTCATTGCTCGTTAGTGTATCGCTTTCTCAAAAATCAAACTGCAAAAAAAATAACCAATATCGTTAAAAAGCACGTCAATTGTTAATTGTGACTCACAAAAAACAACATGATTAACATAATTTATACAAATACCACGATGTGACAGCACTGCCTAAGACCACTAATCCCGAAATAAAAAGGCTCCTCTTAAGGAGCCTTTCCGTTCTCTAATCTTATTAAGGTTAGTCTACTTGTTTAATTTGTAGTTCTTTAGGGACCTCAAAAACCATATTTTCTTCACGTCCCAACACTTCTTCTACATGCTCAGCACCACAGTCTTTAATGCGCTGTAGAATCTGATCGACCAATTCTTCGGGTGCCGATGCACCAGCCGTCACGCCAACTAACTGCGTACCGTTGAACCATTCTTCTTGGATGTCTTCGCTGCAATCGGTCAGATACCCTGGCGTACCGAGCTTCTCAGCTAACTCTTTCAAACGTGTCGAGTTGGAGGAGTTTTTTGAACCAACCACAATCATCAGATCCACTTGGCTTGCCATGATTCTCACGGCGTCTTGGCGATTCTGGGTGGCATAGCAAATATCGTCTTTACGCGGACCTTGAATGGCTGGGAAAACCTCGCGTAAACGATCAATCACATCCGCCGTTTCATCAACCGACAACGTCGTTTGGCTCACGTAATGTAAATTTTGAGGATTTTTGACCACATTCACCAGTTTATCGACATCCGCTGGGGTTTCGACTAAGTACATGCCACCTTCGGTGCTCATGTATTGCCCCATGGTACCTTCGACTTCTGGATGGCCAGCATGACCGATCAGTACCACTTCCATATGTTTTCGGCTCGCTCGCGCCACTTCCATATGCACTTTTGTTACCAATGGGCAGGTGGCATCGAAGACCGTGAGATCGCGCTCTTTCGCTTTCTTGCGCACGGCTTGTGATACACCGTGAGCAGAAAAAATAACAATATTGTTATCTGGGACCTCATCGAGTTCTTCAACAAATACAGCACCTCGCTGTTTTAAACCTTCAACCACAAAGCGATTATGAACAACTTCATGACGAACATAAATCGGTGGCTGATACAGTTCAAGGGCGCGCTCAACAATGCTAATGGCTCGATCAACACCGGCGCAAAAGCCACGTGGGTTAGCTAACAATATTTTCATTTTTTCGCTCATGGATAAGTTAATCGTTCAATATTCTACGCGAAGTTAGTCAACAGATAAAATATCAACTTCGAAGGTCACATCCTGCCCGGCCAGCGGATGATTAAAGTCTACCGTCACCGATTCACCAGAGATGTCTTTGATGATGCCCGGATACTCCTGACCATCGGGCCCAGAAAAAGCCATAATGGTGCCCACTTCAACGGCGGCGTCACCAATAAATTTGGTTCTATCCATATGTTGAATATTATCGGGATTAGGCTCACCAAAGGCATCTTTTGCTGCTAACGCGATGGCCTGACTGTCGCCAGCCTTAAGACCGATAAGATGTTTTTCAAAATTTTCGCTGATGTTGCCATCACCGATAACAAATTGGGCGGGTTTACCTAAATTATGAGTACTATCCGCGACCGAGCCATCACTCAGTTTAATGGCAAAATGCAGAGTGACAACGGAACGTTCTGTAATTTCTTTCACAAGATGGTGTCCTTACTAATAATGGGAAATGATGCCGCCATAGTGAGCGAACTCACGCCACTAAGGTTCTAACAAAAAGCGCTATCCGATTCAACGAATAGCGCTTAAAGGTAGGCTTTTTCAATCAGGAAGCTTACTGGTCTTTTTTGGCAAAAAAGCCTTCAAAAACAATCATCACGGCGCCAATACAAATCGCGCTATCAGCCAAGTTGAAGGCTGGCCAATGATGATTGGCCCAGTGAACATCAAGATAATCGATAACAAAGCCATGCACGATTCGGTCAAACACATTACCGACCGCGCCACCAATGATCAATGCGTAAGCGATATTACTCCACTTATCGCTGGCACTTGCGCGGCGCATAGAGAAGACCAAAAAGGCCACCACTGCGAACGCAATAGCACTGAATAACCATCGCTGCCAACCTGTTTGATCACTCAAAAAGCTGAAGGCCGCACCAAAGTTATGTACATAAACCAAATTGAAAAACGGCAGAATCTCAATTCGATTTTCCCATCCATAACTCATGGTATTCATTACAACGTATTTGATACCAATATCCGCAATGAAAACCAGTAACGCCAGCGCGAGCCAGCGTATCCCTGATTGTTTTAGCGTTAACGCTTGTTTTGTCATGTCAGTATCTTTTTATGCGTAATGACGGACTTCGCCATCACCTTCAATGTTAGACACACAACGGCCACAAATGGTCTCGTAACCTTCGATAGTACCGACATCTGTCGTATGGTGCCAACAACGGTCACACTTCTCTGCATCCATCTTGATAACATCCACAAACAGACCGTCAAGATCGGTCGCTTGAGCGGTGTCACTTTTCTCTGTCAGCGGTTTGACCACAGCCGAAGAGGTAAGCAAAACAAAACGCAGTTCGTCACCTAATTTGTTCAGCGCCGTTGCGATAGCATCGTCAGCAAAGAGCACAACCTGTGCCTGCAGAGAGCCACCAATGACTTTTTCGTTACGAGCATTTTCCAGCAATTTATTCACTGAACCACGAATGTGTTGAATGTCATTCCAGAACTCATCATTCAGCTCTTCGCCTTCGCTAAGCCCAAACAATCCATCGAACCATTCTTCCGTGAACACATAGCGCGCACGATCTTCACCGTTCGCTTGTTTCACTGGCATTGCGTTCCAAATTTCATCGGCAGTAAACGACATAATTGGCGCCATCCAACGAACCAAGGCTTCTACAATGTAGTACAACGCGGTTTGACAGCTACGTTGCGCATGGCTGCCTTGCTTCGCAGTGTATTGACGGTCTTTGGTCACATCTAAATAGAAAGATCCCATTTCAATAGAGCAGAAATGCATCAAACGTTGCACAACATTATGCATGTTGTAATCGTTATAGGCTTTGGTGATCTCTTCTTGCGCAGCCAAGGCTCGTCCCACTGCCCAGCGATCAAGTGCCACCATCTCTTCAGCAGGAACAATATCTGTCGCAGGATTAAAACCACTTAAGTTCGCCAAGAAGAAACGAGCGGTATTACGAATACGACGATACGCATCAGCGCTACGCTTAAGAATTTCATCAGAAACCGCCACTTCACCCGTGTAATCCGTTGAAGAAACCCACAGACGTAGGATATCCGCTCCCAATTTATTGGTGACATCTTTAGGGGCAACCACATTACCCACCGATTTCGACATCTTACGACCGTCGCCATCCACAACAAAACCGTGTGTTAAGACTTCTTTGTAAGGCGCTTTTGCTTTTGTCGCAACAGAGGTGATCAATGACGATTGGAACCAACCACGATGCTGATCCGAGCCTTCTAAGTACAGATCCGGTTCATTGCCAGCAAATTCTTCACGGTTATCAACCACCGCATAGTGGGTCACACCCGAGTCAAACCACACATCTAAAGTATCAAGCACTTTGTCGTAATGGGCAGCGTCATCACCAATTAATGTTTCAGCGTCTACATCCCACCATGCTTGAATGCCTTTTTCTTCAACCAGTTGCGCGACTTTTTCAATCACTTCCAGTGAATTAGGGTGTAGCTCAGCGGTTTCTTTATGGACGAAAAGTGCAATTGGCACACCCCACGTACGTTGACGCGAAATACACCACTCAGGACGACCTTCAATCATCCCTTCGATACGGCTTTGTCCCCAATCCGGCATCCATTTAACGCCTTTGATGGCTTCAAGAGCTTTATTACGCAAACCGTTCTTATCCATAGACACAAACCATTGTGGTGTCGCACGGAAGATGATCGGGGTTTTATGGCGCCAACAATGCGGATAGCTGTGTTCAAACTCTTCGTAATGCAGCAGTGCACCACGCTCTTTAAGCAGAGCTACCACATTCGGGTTCGCTTTAAATACGTGCTGACCGGCAAAGTGCTCTGTATCTGGTAGGTAAACACCGTTTGAACCGACAGGGTTCGCGACTTCAAGGCCATATTGCATGCCAACCATAAAGTCTTCTTGACCATGACCAGGGGCTGTGTGCACCACACCAGTACCTGATTCGGTCGTCACATGGTCACCAAGTACAACGGGCACGCTCATGTCTAAGTATGGATGACGGAATTGTTGTAGTTCCAGATCCGCGCCTTTCGCGTAGCCCAGTGCGTGATACTCAGTGATACCAGCACGTTTCATGACATCATCAGCAAGCTCTGTCGCGACAATGATACGCTCTGGGTTATCACCCTCGATTTGCAGTAACACGTATTCAAGATCATCACGCATACAAACCGCACGGTTGGCAGGCATGGTCCAAGGTGTTGTTGTCCAAATAACAACTGAGATATCACCTTCACCTTGTGCACCGTCAAACGTAAATTTACCGAGTAATGCTGCGGCGTCAGCCGCCTTAAAACGCACATCAATAGACGGTGATACTTTGTTCTTGTACTCCACTTCCGCTTCCGCGAGTGCTGAACCACAATCCGTACACCAATGCACAGGTTTGAAGCCTTTATGTAGATGGCCGTTGTCAGCAATTTTACCTAAAGCGCGAATGATATTGGCTTCGGTTGCGAAATCCATGGTGCGGTATGGTTTTTCCCAATCACCAAGAATGCCAAGACGCTTAAAGCTGGCTTTTTGGCCTTCTACTTGCCCTGCGGCATATTCACGACATTTTTCACGAAACTCCGCCGCCGTCAGTTTGTTACCGGGTTTACCAAATTTCTTTTCCACCATGAGCTCGATAGGAAGTCCATGACAGTCCCAACCGGGAACATAAGGTGCGTCGAAGCCAGAAAGTGTTTTGGATTTAATAATAATGTCTTTAAGAATCTTGTTCAGGGCATGACCCATGTGAATATCACCGTTGGCATATGGAGGGCCATCGTGTAACACAAAAGATTTTTTGCCTTTTTTCGCTTTACGGATCGCACCGTAAAGGTCTTCTTGATACCAACGCTCAAGCATCTCTGGCTCACGTTTAGCCAGATTACCGCGCATCGGAAACCCTGTTTCAGGTAAATTCAGGGTATCTTTATACTCACTCATCGATTCTTAATTCCGTTGTGTTGGGCGAAGTTAGACATTATGTTGATCGCATTCATGATCCGATCAACCCTTTAGCTGACGCAGCCACACCCTTGCAGCATCAGCATCCAATTCAATTTGTTGTTTTAATGCATCGAAAGATTCAAATTTCACTTCATCGCGCAGCTTGTGTCTTAAAATCACCTCAAGCTGTTTGCCGTATAGATTGCCATGATAATCGAATAAATGCACTTCGAGCTGTTTACGCACACCGCTGACGGTTGGTCGTTGGCCTACATTGGCCACACCACCAATCAGCGAGGTTCCAAGCCCTTGAACTTCAACGACGTATACACCTTTGACAGGTGACACCCATCGTTTCAGTGGCACATTCGCGGTAGGAAACCCGATGGTTCGCCCTAACTTTCGACCATGGGAGACTTTACCGCTAATGCTAAATGGTCTGCCGAGCATCCGCTGAGCAGAGGTTAAATCATCGTTGGCTAACGCCTTTCGTATCGCCGTACTACTGACACGAGAATCGTTCAGACAAAAACTTTGTGTACTGACGACATCAAAGCCAAATTGCTGACCTGCCGCTTGCAGCATCGCAAAATTCCCCGTGCGATTGCGGCCAAAACAAAAATCATCACCCACGACAAGGAATTTAACACCGAGCCGTTTAACCAACAAGTCGCGGATAAAACTCTCCGCCGATAAGGAAGCAAAATGATGATTAAAGTTGACGCATAGCAGGCGATCAATGCCCAATTTATCAAGCTGGGTATACTTATCTCTTAAGCGTGTTAAACGAGCCGGTGCACGCTCTTTGGCAAAAAGCTCCAGAGGCTGAGGCTCAAAAATCATCGCCACCGACGCCAAATTCAACTGTTTCGCTTGTTGAGAAACCTGACGTAGCACTTGTTGGTGTCCTAAGTGAACACCATCAAAATTGCCTATCGTGACAACACATCCATGATGATGTGGTTGAATATTGTGTATACCGCGAACGAATTCCATTGGAATATGTTTAACACCCACTTTCTGATTGCTTATGCATAAAACTGGCCGATTATACCTTAAATTGCATTAATCTGTCGCCGTTTTTAGATCTTTTAAGCGTACGCCTAATACCAAGCTAGCCACGATGTAAACCAATGCGCCACCAGCAATAAGACTCAGCAGCATACCAACACGATGAGTAAAAGACCATGTTAACCATACCGACGTATCGTCTAACGCCCACAGTATTGCTGCCACCATGGCCCCCCCCGCGATGAATAACCGCCCCATAAAAACAATCGTTTTACGTGTGATTTTATACACCCCTTGCTTATGCAGTCCTTGATATAACAAAGCCATATTAATGAAGGCCGACGTTGCCGTCGCGATGGCGAGGCCAATATAACCATAAAAATAAGCAAAAATAGCGTTTAATACCATGTTACTTAACATGGCAATGATCCCATAACGCACTGGCGTTTTGGTATCCTGTCTGGAGTAATACCCGGGAGCCAATATTTTGATCAGCATAAAGTTGAGCAAGCCCCCTGCATACGCCAGTAGGGATAAAGAGGCTTGATGCACATCTTCTGGTGCAAAAGAGCCTCGCATAAATAACACCATAATCATGGGTCTGGCGAGCACCATTAGCCCAAGCATTGCCGGGACTCCCAGCAAGGTCACCATACGCACCCCCCAATCCATGGTTTGAGAGAAACCAAGGGGTTCAGAGTCAACATGTTTGCGCGAAAGCGCAGGTAAGATAACCGTTGCGATAGCAATGCCAAATAATCCTAAAGGAAACTCAAGCAAACGATCGGAATAGTAAAGCCAACTGATTGATCCCGTTTGTAAGAAACTGGCAATAAACGTATCAAACAATAAATTAATTTGGCTGACTGACACACCAAACAAAGCCGGAATCATTAACGTGCGGATTTTTTTGACGCCTGGGTCATTCCATCCCCACTGCGGCCGTACTAGCACCCCAGCTTTCAATAAAAATGGCAATTGAAAGAGAAACTGAACCAATCCCCCTGATAACACCCCGAGCGCCAGACCGATCTCAGGCTGCGCCATATGCGGGGCAACCAATAACGCTGAGCCAATGATCATCACATTGAGAAAAACAGGAGTGAAAGACGAGACGGCGAACTTGCCCATGGTATTCAGTATTGCCCCAGATAAAGCGACAAACGTAATAAACCATAAATAAGGGAAGGTGATTTTTAACACCAAACTCGCCAATTCAAATTTATAAGCGCCAGGTCCACCATGTAGCCAATCCACGAACCAACCGGCCCCAAATATCGCGGTAACAACACTTGAGCCTAAGACCCCCAATAAGGTCACAACAGAGACAATCACCCCTAATGTCCCCGAAGCTTTCGCGATCAATTCTCGGGTTTTGTTGAGATCATCACTCGCGTGATATTCCGTTAACACCGGTACAAAGGCTTGTGAAAATGCCCCTTCGGCAAACAAACGACGTAAAAAATTGGGGATTTTATTCGCAAAGAAAAAAACGTCTGCGCTCGCCCCTGCTCCCATAAGGTTAGCAACGACCACATCCCTAACCAGCCCTAAAACCCGTGAAATCAGAGTCATAGCACTTACTATCATGCCTGACTTGAGCAAGCGTCTACTCACAGCAACCTCGAAATTGTCCGTTAAAATCGTATTATCTAGCCAAGAAGCGTCAGAATGTCAGCTCATGTACAGATAAGTATTAGCATTGGAAAAAAAATACTGTTAGAATCCACGCCATCTTAACCGCGAAGCTCTTTTGAATCCAAACTTGTTTGGTTCAGATGGGTTTTTGCACAAATCATTTGACATTTGAGTGCAAATAAGGGATATTCTTGTCCCTTAAATTGTCACCGAACTAGAGTTTTGGGAGTTAGACCCTTGGCAAATAGCAAATCTGCTAAGAAGCGCGCTATCCAATCTGAAAAACGTCGTCAGCACAACGCTAGCCGTCGTTCAATGATGCGCACTTACATGAAAAAAACTGTTGCTGCTATCGCTGCAGGCGATAAAGAAGCTGCAACTGCTGCATTCACTGCAGTAACACCTATCCTTGACCGTATGGCAACTAAAGGCCTTATTCACAAGAATAAAGCTGCTCGTCATAAGTCTCGTTTCTCTGCAGCAATCAAAGCTCTTTAATAGAAATTTGATTCTACAGCGATAAAAACCGGCATGTATGCCGGTTTTTTTTTGCTTATCAGAAAAGCACAGTCAAAAAAAAATAGCGCATTACTCTAATGCGCTATTCCTTCTCGTTACTCATCACAGTATAAGCTATGCAATACCGTCATCACTGAGTGCGCTTTGGGGCACGTTAGTGTGTAGTAGACGGTTTGAGCCTCTTTACGAGTGCCCACTAAGCCATCTCGTCTTAACCAAGCTAAATGCTGGGAAAGAGCCGATTGACTCAAGGCTAATTTGTCACAAAGCTGACCGACAGAGAGCTCTTGCTTATGCAATGAACATAAAATCTGTAAACGACGTTCATTGGCCATTGCTTTGAGTAAAATGACGGCTTCGGCGGACTTTTTTTCTATTTCTTGTAGGTTCATTCGTAATAAGCCTCTTAGGACAACGGTTCCAATCCCTCAGTTCATTAGGCTGTTATACCTGAAGACACTCTTCAGAAGCTTGTTCATAACTCAATAACCATGATTGATATTATTCATACAGGAACAAAGCAAATACACACTCCAGAACGTCATTCATACCACCGTTGAATAGTGTTCAATCCCATTATTCATAATGGCTATTGATATTAATATATTTACTTATATGAATAAATATATTAATCAAATAAATTTTCAAATTTAGCCTGACACACATTTTTTACTGCAGGATGTTGAATCATACGCTCAGCAAATATGACATAATATTCCTCTTTTAGTTCCTCTATCTGCTCTATTTTGTGCAAAGGAATATGGCTATCCCATTCATGAGAATAAAAATTTGGAGCCAAAAATAGGGTGTTGGGATGATAGCGGGCAAAAGCATTCATCAAGGCTGCATCGTCAAACTCTCCGAGAATATTCGGTTGCAGGCCTTTGCTTTCAAACCATTGATGCACCTTTCTGCCCATTGCTGTGCGACTTCCCGGAATCAGCATCTTATAGTTCTCAACGACTTGACTGAGCGTTTGTGCGTGCACCTCAGTG
Source organism: Vibrio zhugei (assembly GCF_003716875.1). Lineage (NCBI taxonomy): Bacteria > Pseudomonadati > Pseudomonadota > Gammaproteobacteria > Vibrionales > Vibrionaceae > Vibrio > Vibrio zhugei. Next base: position 2,264,437 of record NZ_CP033078.1, read on the forward strand.
ATCGAAAATAAACTCATACTACACTCCCCCAGTTTCTTACTAAACAAGCCCGGACTTTGTCCTGAATCCACCGGACAGTCCGATAAAATCATGTCTAACTTATGCTGGGACAACTGCTCTAATAGCATATCGTGGGTTGATTCAAAACAACGTAAGTGAATGCGTTGATCGTCGGGTAAGGTGGTCCCTAAAATTTTACTCACTAATCGTTTTGATAGTGAATCGGCCACCCCCACATCGAACAATAAATTCGCCTGCTGACTATAATTGACAATATCCATCATCTCGTAACTCAAACCAAACATGCGATCAGCGTATTGGTAGATCAACTGACCTAATTCTGTCGGCTCAACACTGCGACCATTACGCTTGGTCAACTTACCCTGCATACGCTCTTCAAACGATTTGATTTGTCCGGTGACGGTTTGTGGGGTTAAACAAAGTGCCTCCGCAGCTTTGGTGATCGATCCTTGTTTACACACCATCCAAAAATAGTACAGATGGTTATAATTGAGATGTGACATTCGATAAGTCCCTGCTTTATTGTCTTCAAATACAGAGCACAGTCTGCAAACGAATCCACCATAATACATGCACGCTTAACTATCGCATTCATTGACCTAATAAAAAAGCGCCAAAATGGCGCTTTTTTTTTTAAACAGAAAATGGATACCGTATCGGCTCATGATGTTCATACCCCGTGACATCAAAGTCGTCTAAAGTGACCCAGGTTTCCAAGTCTTCAAGCGATTTAATCTCGGGATTAATATGAAATTCAGGCATACCTAATGGTTCGCGCTTTAATTGTACATCCCGCATCATCGGTAACTGATCTTCATAGATATGAGCGTTAACAATCTTATGAAATGCCTTGCCCGGTTTATGGCCTGTGATTTGCGCCATTACCGCGAGGAAGACATACACTTGCACCATATTGAAATTCAAGCCTAACGGCACGTCACAAGAGCGTTGCGTACTATTGAGATACAGTGTATCGCCCAACAATGAAAAATGATGACTGTACATACAGGGACGTAAACATCCCATATGAAATTCACCGGGGTTATAAAAGTTGAGAATCTCACCACGGTCATCAACACCACGGCTTAAATCATCGACAATTTTTCGTAATTGATCGACATGACCGCCATCGGGTTTGGCCCAAGCGCGACCTTGCACACCATAGACCCGTCCCATGTCATCTTCGCCTTTACGATAGGGATTGTTTAACCAAGCATCATTGAGGTTGGAGTTGGCATCCCATGTTTTGGTACCAAGCTTACGAAAGTCTGCCGCATTATCGTAACCACGGATATAACCAAGCAGTTCAGCAACGGCCGACTTCCAAAAGCTTTTTCGCGTAGTGACCAACGGAAACTGATTCATGCCGACATCGTAAGTTAAATCCGCATTAATCACCGTAAGGCAACGTTTGCCAGTGCGTTCATTTTCAATCCACTGACCTTGGTCAACAATTCTCTGGCAAAGATCTAAATACTGTTTCACATTTCACCTGACTTCTCGGGAACACTGTCTTTGTAGACACCTCGTTTATAGGACCAAATCATCAATAGTAAACCAATAATAATCATAGGAATTGATAAGATTTGACCCATTGAGATCACACCATCAAATAATCCAAGCTGCGGATCCGGTTGACGGAAGAACTCAACAAAGGAGCGAAATATACCATAGAGCACAAGAAAGAGACCAGAGACCGACCCCAAAGGACGAGGTTTACGGACAAACACATTCAGCACAATCAGGAGGACGACTCCTTCTAGTAAAAACTCATAAAGCTGAGACGGGTGACGTGGAAGCGGCCCACCGCCAGGGAAAATCATGGCCCATGGGACATCGGTAACGCGGCCCCACAATTCTCCATTGATGAAGTTGCCAAGACGTCCCGCTCCTAACCCAAAGGGGACGAGGGGAGCGACAAAATCGGCAATGCTGAAAAAAGAGCGATGGTGTTTACGACCATACCAATACATCGCGGTAATGACACCAAGTAACCCACCGTGGAACGACATACCACCAGTCCATACTTCAAATAAGTACAGCGGGTTCGCTAAGAACAAATCTAAGTTATAAAATAAGACGTAACCAATACGCCCACCAATCACAACACCAAGAAATCCGGCAAATAACAAATCAGACACTTGATCGCGATTCCAGCCGCTGCCAGGTTTATCCGCTCTGCGGTTGGCTAACCACATCGCAAAGAGAAAGCCGATAAGGTACATCAACCCGTACCAACGAATGGCAACAGGTCCAATGGACACTAAGATGGGATCAAAATCAGGAAAATGAAAGTAGCCTTGGGACATAATGAGCTTCTCTTATGTTTTTATAGTTTGTTAGTGCAATAACATGCTCGTTGATACAAGCATGAGAAAAATGGAAAACACTTTTTTTAGTGTCGATGTCGATAAACGAACGGCTAACTTTGCACCGATGCGCGTGGTCAGCATTGACGTTGAGGCGATAGCGAATAACGCGGGTAAGTATACATAACCGATGCTGTATTTGGGCAATCCTGCCACAGAAAAACCGTGCAAGATAAACCCAATCATGCCCGATAGCGCAATCACTAATCCACAAACGGAGGACGATCCGACCGCCTGACGCATTTCTACGCCATGCCGGTTAAGAAAGGGAACGGACAGCGATCCCCCGCCGATTCCCGCCAAACTCGATACAATACCAATACCACTGCCCCACAACGTGGTCATCACAGCACCAGGCATCGCTCTTTTTGCCTGAGAATGGATCGACAAATACATTTTAATGGCGAGAAAAAAGACAATAACACCAAATACTTTTGGTAAATACTGATTCGGTATCCACTCTGCAAGAGTGGCACCAAGAAACCCGCCAACCACCACTCCAGGCATCAGCCATTTCACCGCGTAAAAGTCGACATTCCCTAATTTAAAGTGATTGAATGCCGATGAAGCCGAGGTCACGATAATAGTCGCAAGTGAGGTAGCCAATGCTAGCTGTATGACAATTTTTTCTGAAATTCCCGCATAAGGCAGAATAAACATTAAGGAGGGCACCACTAATAATCCGCCACCAATACCGAGAAGCCCCGCAAGAATCCCAACAAACACTCCCACAAGAAGCAGCACGAGCAATAATTCAATACTCACAATCAATCCTATTTGTTACCGGCTCGAATGAATCCCGCAAAGCCGTTATCTTCAAAATATGTGCGCATCATAATATAAATATCATTACCGTATGATTGAAGTAGACTCGATTGTGCCAGTTTTTTTAGATCCGCAAACGAGGAGTTGCGTAACAGGTACTTCACACGTGCAATGTTTGATGGGTTCATACTTAGCGAAGTAAACCCTAATCCGGTCAGTAATAACGCGCCCATGGGATCCCCAGCCAATTCACCGCAAATACAAACAGGCATGTGATACTGCTGACAAAAGAGTTGGATATGATTAAGCGCTCGAATCACCGCCGGATGCATGGAATCGTAGACATCGGCAACCCGTGTATTGTTCCTATCGACGGCTAATAAATATTGGGTTAAATCGTTGGTGCCCACTGACACAAAATCAATCTTATCAGCGATATCAGGCAACAGGTACAACATAGACGGGACTTCCAACATGATGCCAACACGTGGCCAAGTGATACTCGGAAAACTCACTCGCACATCGTTGTACGCCTGTTTTAACAAAAATAACGCATCATCGAGCTCCGTAATACTCGAGATCATCGGCAGCATAATCGATAAGTTTTGCGTCTGTGCACTCGCCTTCAACATCGAGCGCAGTTGAATCAGAAAAATATCCGGATGATCCAAAGTAAAACGGATACCTCGCCAACCAAGAAAGGGGTTATCTTCTTCGATCGGAAGGTATGGCAGCGGTTTATCGCCCCCCACATCCAAGGTTCGCATAACTACGGGCTTGTTATCATAAGCGGTCAACACCGAGCGATACAACGCAACCTGCTCTTCTTCAGACGGAAAGCGATGCTGCATAAGAAAAGAGATTTCGGTGCGATATAACCCAATGCCATCCACCGCTTGATTCGGGACCAAATGACTCTCGCCACTCAACCCAGAATTCAACATCAATTCAATTCGCTGACCATCCAGTGTGATCGCCGGTTCCAAAATGCGATCATTCACCACCTTGGTCAGGGCACGTTCTTCATTGGCTAACGTTTTATATTCGCGCAATAATTGGCGATTGGGAGAAATAAACAGTGTGCCGCTGTAGCCATCAACAATGCCACGACGACCATTGATATCGTTAAGATTGATCTTCACGCCAACAATGGCTGGCACGCCTAGTGCGCGTGATAAAATGGCGGCATGGGAATTGGCGGCCCCTTCCAAAGAGACCACCGCCAATAATTTCTCTTTGGGTAAGGTGGCGAGCAACGAAGCACTTAGCTCTCTCACAACTAAAATAATGGGCTTATCTAAATGCTGCTGCTGTTTTTCTGTGTTATAGAGAAAATACAATAACCGCTGGCCGAGTTCTCGAACATCCTGCGCGCGTTCTTTTAAGTAGCCATCGGACATGCGAGCAAAACGATTTGAGTACGCTTCAATGACTTGGCGTAATGCCCAATCCGCACGATCTCCTTGCTGGATATGATCTTTGAAGTCTTTCCTGAGGATAGGATCATTTAATAAGTGAGTGAATAAGTCGAAAATAGCTAACGCATCTTTATGAATTTCGCTATCGAGCTTCTTACGCATTTTTCGAAAATCAGCGAGTGCTCTCTCTATCGCTAAGGAAAGCCACTCCTGTTCACGCTCAATATTAATGGATGAGGCTGGATACACATCGGACAGTCTTGGCTGCGTGTTATCAAACCAAAATTCACCGATCGCCACACCGGATGAGGCCGGGATCCCGTTGACGGTGCGCTGCTTGGATAACAGCCACTGTCCTTGAGTCTGAGCGTGAGTCACAATCACCGCCAACTGAGCAGCTAAGGTGACTAAAAACGACACTTCCATCTCACTAAATAAACGGGGCGTTTTCTGCTGGACCACAAGGATCCCTAGCACTTGCTTTCGGTGGATGATGGGGGTGGCAAGAAATGCGTTATAAACTTCCTCACCAAGCTGTTTAAAGTATTTAAACTGCGGATGCTCATAGGCTTTAGCCAGATTCAATGGCTCAGCAGTTCGTTTGACAAACCCGACCAAGCCTTCATCAAACCCGATATGAATTTTATCGCCTTTAAACTGCAAGCCCTGAGTCGCCATCAATTCTAGGCGCTGATGCTCCTCATTGGCTAGATAGACAGTACAGCAATCCGTTCCCATCGCTGAGCACGTTTGCTTTACAAAAGTAGACAATGCCTCATAGACATCATCCACTTTTGAAACTTGTTCCACTATCTCTCTTAGCTGAGCAAGCATATCAATTGTTACCCTCTTCGTTGTTTACGCCGAGCTTTGGAACGACGTTCCTTGAACGGCATCGCGATTGCTGCAAACTCCTTCATGGTTCGTCGATAAACATCACGTTTAAACGAAACAACTTGCCTGACTGGGTACCAATAACTGACCCAACGCCAACCATCGAATTCTGGTGAAATGCCGCGCTGCATATTGATTTTCGCTTCATCGCATTCAAGACGCAGTAAAAACCATTTCTGTTTCTGCCCGATACAGACAGGTTGTGAATCCCATCGAACCAATCGCTTTGGTAACTTGTATCTTAGCCAATGACGACTGGTCGAGATGACTTTCACATCTTTTTTCGTTAAACCGACTTCCTCATAAAGTTCTCTGTACATGGCTTGTTCGGGCGTCTCACCATCATCGATGCCCCCCTGAGGAAACTGCCATGAGTGCTGTCCGTATCGTTTCGCCCAGAATACTTGACCATGGTTGTTACATATTACGATACCGACATTCAGTCGATAACCATCGCCATCTATCACTGGCAAACCTCTAAAATATTCTCAATTAACCTGATTTTTCCACATATCCCCAGTCGGAGCAAATGCGCGAGTGTGATTCAGGCGATATTTATGCTCAACAGACGATATTTCTTCAAAAATATCATCAAAAATAACTTATCAACATTTATTTGCGAAGTAGCGCACATTTATTCACGTTTTCTGTGAATAAGTGTGTGAAGAAGCCAAAACATCGTTTAAAAAAACAGCGAAGCGAACAAAAAAGATCCTTTTGAATCATTTTTAATCAAGCTTTAAATTATAACAAAAACATGCAGTTAAAAACAAAAATGCGCTTATATTTTTTTGTGAATAAAAAAAGATCAAACCGTTTTAAAAACTGATTAAAGATCCACCAAATCTGGGGTTATCCACAAAACCCAAGCAAACTTCGCATAGAATACCTGCAACCTCTTGTTTTTATCACGATTAACCCCCTGTTTATCCATCCAGCAATTTGCACAACAAACTCTCACCTCCTTCATCCTGTGGATAAATTGTGAATGAAGATCTTCTGCAGCGATCAACCGTTTGGTGTAGGATCCGATTCTACGTTCCCTATTGTTCAACGATATCGTCAGACATGAAATCAGAACCGCAAACTGAACAAGAGCTATTAGAGCGTGCGCGCAACATTGCAGGCTGCACCTTTTCCGAGCTCGCACAAGAAGCAGGCATCAATGTTCCGCCAGATCTTCGTAAAGATAAAGGATGGGTGGGCCAACTATTAGAATGGCACCTTGGAGCCACGGCGGGCAGTAAACCACAACAAGATTTTGAATCATTAGGCATAGAGCTTAAGAGCATCCCGATCAGCCATCAAGGACGACCACTAGAAACCACCTTTGTGTGTGTGGCCCCATTGACCGGTGTGCATGGTATTACTTGGGAAACCAGCCATGTGAGAAATAAACTCTCACGCGTTTTATGGGTCCCTGTACAAGGCGAACGAGAAATACCACTGGCTGAACGTCGAGTTGGCTCACCACTGCTCTGGAGCCCTTCTCCGGATGAAGAAGCACAACTAAAAGCCGATTGGGAAGAACTTATGGAGTTCATTGTCCTAGGCCAATTTTCACAAATCAGTGCGCGCCATGGCGAAGTCATGCAACTGAGGCCGAAAGCGGCAAACGGGAAAGTGTTAACTGAAGCTTATGGACAGCAAGGTAAGCCTATCAAGACGCAGCCTCGGGGCTTTTATCTACGTACTCAATTTACCGCGCAAATATTGCAACGCTACTACGCAGGTTGACAATAATGATGGTTAAACGGATGACCCGCTAAGTGTGCCAAAGATCCAATTCACATCATGTTTGTATTCCTTTCACTACTGCGCTTCGCTTATAGTGGTACAAGAAAGGCTCATAAAGTTCTTATAAACCGTTAAGGACTTCAATAAGATAGATTAGATGTGCGCGACAGCTTCATTCCATTTGCTTTTTCGCACTGACAAGGAAGTAATATGCAATATACCAAGTTAGCCAATTCCAATTTAGAGGTCAGTAAAATTGCCCTCGGCACGATGACTTTTGGTGAACAAAATAGCCAAGCTGATGCCTTTGAACAGCTCGATTACGCGCTCGAAAGAGGGATCAATTTCATTGATACTGCAGAAATGTACCCTGTCCCTCCGAAACCAGAGACACAAGGTGCCACTGAGGCCTTCATTGGAAACTGGATCGAACGCTCAGGGAAGCGTGAAAAAATCATTTTAGCGACCAAAGTGGCTGGTCCGCGTAATGTTCCACATATTCGCGATAACATGGCACTGGATCATCGTAATATCCATCAAGCGATTGATGATAGTCTGCGCCGGTTAAAAACCGACTATATAGACCTTTATCAACTGCATTGGCCACAACGGGTAACCAATACTTTCGGTACGCTTAGCTATCCCTATCCAGATGAAAAAAGTACGGTCAGTTTACTCGAAACACTAGAAGCGATGAATGACTTGGTGAAAGCCGGTAAGGTTCGCTCAATTGGTGTATCGAATGAAACGCCGTGGGGCTTAATGAGCTATTTACACCTAGCGGACAAGCATGATCTTCCGAAGATGGTCTCTATTCAAAATCCGTATAATTTGCTCAATCGTTCATTTGAAATCGGCCTGTCTGAAATTACTCATCAAGAAGACATCAAACTGCTCGCCTACTCGCCGATGGCGTTTGGGATCTTAAGTGGTAAATACCTGAATGGCGCCAAACCTAAAGGCGCGCGATGTTCTTTATACGAACGGTTTAAACGTTACTTTACTCCACAAGGTATTCAAGCGACCGAAGCCTATGTAGAACTGGCACAGGCTTACGGCTTGGATCCAGCGCAAATGGCATTAGCATTCGTCAACCAAAGGCCCTTTGTCGGCAGTAATATCATTGGAGCGACGTCTTTGGAACAACTCAAAACCAATATCGATAGTTTAGATGTCAACTTGAGCGATGAATTGCTACAAAAAATAGAAGGCATCGCAACCCTCTATTCCAATCCTTGTCCTTAACAGGTTATCGGGCCAGTGAGCCTCACTGGCCCGATTATATTACGTCGTTATTCGCGACGATAACATTCGGCGAATATGATACAAACGGCGCTGCACTTTCACTGTATCAGCAAGCGTATTCATCGTTGCGATATGCGAAGAGGGAGTAAAGCCAATATCTCGTAGCATATACACACTCATCAATGGCAGATGATACGCTTGTTTACGTATTTGACTCTGCCAACGACGTTCTTCTAAACGCAGATCAGCACGAATTAAGAGTACGGCGACTTTTAAATATAAAGATTGAGACATGAGTATTTCCTATCATTCAGTAATGCTGAAAAATAGGCAGCAATATACATTTCGTTATCGTTATTCAATATAACAATAAATAGGTGAGAGTAGATCCTCTATACACGCTGCCTTTCCGCAGCCTGTTTGAGGTTACGGACTAATTCAGTGGGTTTTGCTTGCAGTTACGCTGGCTTTAATGGAAATCCATAACAGCGCAACAGGCATCGGGGTTAACCGACATCGACACAGCAGATGCGTTTGCAATATTCATTAGCATTGTGTGCCTCCTAGCAAAAAATTAGTCCAATTAGATATGTATATCAGAATGTTATCTGATATACATAGATTAACTCATTATTTATTTTAATCAAGAATATCTTTGTATAAATACATAAAACAGACAAAGACTCTGTATTAAATCCTTATATTTCCTCAATGAAATAGATCATTACTCATATTTATCTTCACAACAGGAGGATCTACCGTTGTTATTCGTCGTTATAATGTATAGTGCGTATCGGAAATTAATTTATGCTTATTCAATAAACGGTACATGGTTGCTCGAGATATTCCTAACTCTTTCGCAGCATGAGAGACTTGTCCACCATTCGCATCTAACACCATAAGCAAAGCTTCGCGTTCAGAATTTTCGCGAATTTTTTTCAAGCTTTGTTTTTTCGCAACACGTTTTGGTAAACCGAGATCCGCTTCATTAAGCATGACAGTCTCTGATAATAAAACACTGCGCTTAACTAAATTCATTAATTCACGAATATTTCCCGGCCATGTATAACTGGACAAGGCTTTAAGCGCATCCTCAGAAAAGCTTCGCGCCCGGGCATTATATTCTTTCGAATACAATTGCAGAAAATACTGAGCGAGCGTAGGAATATCACTTGAACGCTCTTTCAAGCTTGGGACATTAATACGCAAGACATTGATGTAATGATAGAGCTCTTCCGAGAAATCCCCGGCTAAAAGTGCTTTTTCGATATCAGAAGAATTGGACGCTAAAATACGAATATCAAGCTCTCGCATACCTTGCTGTGTCTCGATGCAGCCTTCTTGCAAAAATTTGAGTAAATTCAATTGCTGGCGCTTAGGCAAAGTCACAATATCATTCAATAACAAGGTACCGCCATCCGCTTGTAAAGACAGTATTTTCTCATCAGACTCACTATCAATACCAAATAACGCACTTTCTAAGCGTTTTTCTGACATGGCACGACAGTTAACTGAGACAAAAGGCTTTTGTGAGCGAGAAGACGTTTGATGAATGGCGCGTGCCACTCGTTCTTTTCCCACACCTGATTCGCCACATATCAAGATGGTGACATCGGTTGGTCCAATACGTTTTACTTGTTCACGCAGTTTCTTCAAAACATCAGACTCGCCAATTAAGCCAAGGTCATTGTTTTTACCAAAATGAGGCCATACTCTTTTCTCTAGCTTAAGCATGCCAAGTTGGTGACCAATCGTACTTAATAGTTGAGCATCAGGAATTGGAGCCGTAAAAAAATCAATGCAAAAGTTCACAATGAATTGGCAAATAGTATCGGAAGCTAATTGAGATTCACGAATGAAAGCTAACCAGCGAACGTGTTTATGGTTACTCACTAAATTAGCGATACCATTAAGACTAAACTCATCGTTACTAAAATCGATAATACCAATACATGGTCCTGTCTCACTAAATAAGACATCCGCCTTACGAAGATCAGAGCACAGTTGCCCGTTCCAGCCAGCTTGCTCTAATACTGATAGCCATGGTTCATAGGTTCCTCCAACGAGAATCAATGAACCGGACTTTGAATCCATACGAAATTGTGTTTCCATGTACCCGTTTCCTTATCTAACCTCAAATTGCTACGTTACTTTTGGCATCATATGAGACTCGCTACAATACCCAGACTTTTATATTTAGTCTGTCTCATTTTTAAGACTAGTAGGTAATTTCTTTTTAGCTATTGTCAAATATTCAGCCAACGGTATGTTATAAAATTATTAGAATTGAGTACGGTAAATAAAAAAACCGCCTATTCGGCGGTTTTTTATCAATATATCAGCTAGATATAATTATTGCTGTGGACGCATTGCTGGGAATAAAATTACATCACGAATCGTATGTGTATTAGTAAATAACATCGCTAAACGATCAATACCGATCCCTTGTCCTGCTGTTGGCGGTAAGCCATGCTCTAGTGCCGTAATATAATCCGCATCATAGAACATCGCCTCATCATCACCGGCATCTTTTGCAGCGACCTGTGCTTTGAAGCGAGCATCTTGGTCTTCCGCATCATTCAATTCCGAGAAACCATTCGCCACTTCTCGGCCACCAATGAAAAACTCAAAACGATCAGTAAAGAACGGATTATCATCACTACGACGTGCTAACGGTGAAATGTCAGCTGGGTAGCCAGTAATGAAGGTCGGTTGAATGAGATTAGGCTCAGCCGTTTCACCGAAGATCTCTTCTAATAACTGACCGCATGTCCAAAACGGCTCAACCTCTAGACCGACAGACTTGGCGATACGCACCATAGTGTCTCGATCTTGCACTCCATCGGTATCGAGCGCCTGAATATCAGCGTGTTCAGGGTTGTATTGCTTGATAGCCTCTAGCATGCTTAAACGTGCATATGTGCCACCGAACTCAACCACTTCGTCACCATATTGTACGGAAGTCGAACCGAGCACACTTTGCGCGACGTGACTTAACATTTCTTCGGTTAAGTTCATCAGATCTTTATAATCAGCGTACGCTTGGTAGAACTCCATCATGGTAAATTCTGGGTTATGACGAACGGATAGCCCTTCGTTACGGAAGTTGCGGTTGATTTCGAACACACGATCAAAGCCACCGACAACCAAACGTTTTAAATATAACTCAGGAGCCACACGCAAATACATTTCAATATCTAGCGCATTATGGTGAGTAATAAAAGGACGTGCCGTTGCACCGCCAGGAATAGAATGCATCATCGGCGTTTCCACTTCTAGATATCCCCGAGATGACATGAACTGACGGATCGCGCTGACTAGCTTAGAACGAATAATAAACGCTTGGCGTGAATCCTCATTCACAATCAAATCCACATAACGTTGACGATAACGCATTTCCTGATCGGTCAGGCCATGGAATTTTTCTGGTAGTGGACGCAGGGCTTTGGTCAACAACTCATAGTCCGCCATATTGACGTAGAGGTCACCACGACCAGATTTATGCAACGCGCCTTTGACCCCAATGATGTCGCCAATATCCAAGCCTTGATATTTCTCTTTCAGCTCTTTTTGTACATCTTTAGATGCGTACGCTTGGATTCGACCCGTGGTTTCTTGTAATACAATGAAGGGACCACGTTTTGCCATGACGCGTCCCGCAACGGCTACCACATGGTTCAGCTCTTCTAGCTCTTCTTTGGTCTTTTCACCGAATTCATTTTGAAGATCACCGGCTAAATTGTCGCGACGAAAGTCATTTGGGTGGCCGTTCGCCTTAGAATCCTTACGGATGTGCTCCAGCTTGCTGCGACGTTCTGCAATCAGTTTATTTTCTTCTTGCGCGAGTTGAGCTTCGCTCTTTTCGTTATGAACAGCATCAGTCATTTTGCATGTACCCTGTTTTTTATCGGTAAAAAGTTTAAAGGCCAGATTTTAGGCTAGCTTCAATAAATTTATCTAAATCCCCATCGAGAACCGCTTGTGTATTGCGGTTTTCAATACCTGTGCGTAAATCTTTAATACGTGAGTCATCGAGTACGTAAGAACGGATTTGGCTACCCCAGCCGATATCCGATTTCGCATCTTCATTCGCTTGCTTTTCAGCATTCTGTTTTTGCATTTCGTATTCGAACAACTTCGCACGCAACTGTTTCATTGCTTGGTCTTTGTTCTTATGCTGAGAGCGATCATTTTGACACTGTACCACAAGGTTCGTTGGCAAGTGGGTAATACGCACCGCTGACTCGGTTGTGTTGACGTGCTGACCACCAGCGCCAGAGGCACGGTACACATCAATACGTAAATCCGCTGGGTTAATATCGATCTCAATATTGTCATCAATCTCAGGATAAATAAATGCAGAGGCAAACGAGGTATGACGACGGCCGCCCGAATCAAATGGGGATTTACGAACCAGACGGTGTACACCGGTCTCAGTGCGTAGCCAACCATAAGCATATTCACCGGACACACGTACGGTGGCCGATTTTAACCCGGCAACTTCGCCTTCAGAGACTTCGATCACTTCCGTTTTGAAACCTTTTGCCTCGGCCCAACGTAAATACATCCGTAGCAACATGGACGTCCAATCTTGCGCTTCTGTACCGCCGGAACCAGACTGCAGATCGATATAACAATCCGCTTCATCCTGTTCACCAGAGAACATTCGACGAAACTCTAACTTTTCTAATTGGGTTTCTAAATCGGCTAACTCAGGCTCAATTTCATCAAAGGTTTCTTGATCTTCGGCTTCCACCGCCAGCTCTAATAACCCTTCGATATCATCAACCCCTTGATCGAGTTGAACAATCGTATCAACGATCGCTTCCAATGCGGAACGCTCTTTACCTAACGCTTGTGCTCGCTTAGGGTCGTTCCAAACATCCGGTTGCTCTAATTCTGCATTAACCTCTTCTAGACGCTCTTTCTTCGCATCATAGTCAAAGGTACCCCCTCAGGATATTTGTGCGCTCTGACACATCCTGAAGACGGGATTTAATTGGATTGATTTCAAACATATTAACTTAGTATTTATGAATAGAATTTAACCGAGGAATTCTACTGAAAAACCGTTACAGAATACAGGAAAAAATCATAGTAATTCGCCGATCGCCTGCTTATGAAAGCTATCGTACTCATTATTGCTCGTTCTCATCAAACTATGGAAACAGGATGGCTTGTTTACTCTGACTGTAGATGCAAAAAAGGCAGTGAATGCTCACTGCCTTTTGCTTTTCTCGCGTGATACTCAATCCAATTGACGATTAGGACGAGATTCAGAGACGAAAAACATCCCAATGAGCACAATGCAAGACGGTGTTAGCCAGCCTAACCCTTTGTTAAATAATGGGAGGAAGCTTAACCAAGAGACATCTAATCCTGATACTTTTGCGGCATCAAACAAGGCAAAAATGAAGGCAACCAATAATACCAAGCGATAAGCCAAAACAGGGTTTGGCAAATAACGACGAATAAAGGCCAACGCCACTAACGCGATCGCTACAGGATAGAGCGCGAACAACACTGGAATAGAAATGGAAATTAACTGATTCAACCCGACATTGGCAACCACAGCACATACCACACCAGTAATCATGACCCATTGGTGATAAGACAAACGGCTGATGCCACTGAAATATTCAGAGACAGCGGATAACAAACCAATGGCGGTAGTTAAACACGCTAACGTCACAATAATAGACAACACAATCTGGCCATAACCACCAAACAGTGCTTGAGTGTAGAGGCTTAAAATATCGCCTCCATTGGCCGCTCCGCTAGCAATCGTCGAACTGGTTGCGCCAAGATAAAACAAAGAAACGTAGACAAACGCTAACCCTCCAGCGGCAATGAATGCGGCACTGATAAGATATTTAGTCGTGGCTTTTTTATCGGTAATGCCTTTACTGCGCAACCCTTCGACCACTAAGATCCCAAACATCAAAGAAGCAAACGTGTCCATGGTGTTGTAACCTTCAAAGAACCCAGTGGTAAACGGTGCGGCCGCATATTGTCTTTGCGCAGCCATCAGATTCCCTTGAGGATCAATAAACACGGCCACGGCTAAAATAGCCAAACAAACAAATAGCACTGGTGTTAGCAGCTTACCGATCATGTCGATCAGCTTTCCTTGAGACCATGCAAAGAACATCGCTATCGCAAAAAACACCATGGAATAAATGGCTAACGTGGTGTTACTTGGATTATCAAGCAACGGCTTGACTCCCATCTCATAAGCCACCAGCCCGGTTCTTGGAGCAGCAAAAGCTGGACCAATGATGATAAACATTAAGCTCGCAATGATCGTCGATATGCGAATCGGCAGATCTTTAGTAAGATGCCCCCAACTGCCGCCAGAAATCGCAACAGCAATAATACCCGCTAATGGCAAACCAACGGCGGTTGCCAGAAACCCACTCATGGCAGGTAACAGGTGATGCCCGGCGAGTTGTCCTGCTTGCGGTGGAAAAATAATATTACCCGCGCCCAAGAAGAACGCAAAAAGCATAAAGCCTATAGCAATAATATCTGTTAATTTTAAACGCTGATTCACAGATAATCCTTAGTTATTTATTGATTTGATATTGTGTTTGAAGCGTTGGGTCGATACATTTCCCCAATCTGGCGCGAATAATGAAGAATTCATGCACAATTAGCAATACCTAAGCGATAAACGCTACATTACTCCATGAATTTAGGTGTATGACAGTGTTAAACACTGCATTAAAACCAATAAAACAGAATAAAAAACCAAAGTAAATCAGCGTCACAATCAAAATAAATAAAAATAATTATCTACTCTACCGTGCTCAGTTAGATAATATCTCTTTTAAATCACCCAAAACCAATATAAACATTTACCCTGTATGAATGAAAAAATCTTTAGATTTAAAAAGTTTACACTCGCAATCCCTCACGACTTAGGTATGCCTCTCAGCACCGATGGAGTCTTGCTTGGAGCTTGGGGGTTGTCGTCCCCTCAGTCGCGGATTTTAGATATTGGTACAGGGAGTGGTTTATTGGCCGTAATGTGCGCGCAACGACATAGCCACGCTCATATTGACGCCATTGATCTTGCGTGGAATGCTTATCAGGCAGCGTCACTTAACTTTTCACATTCCCCTTGGCCGGAACGATTAAAAGCACACCATGGCAATGTATTGGATTGTCAAACCACTCATCACTATTCAGGGATCATCTGTAATCCCCCCTACTTCACGACTGGGCAAAGCTCACAGCAGACATCGCGAGCTCAAGCTCGTCATACCACCAGCCTTCCTCATGGCAGGTTACTGGCGCACTGTCGCCAACTGTTAATGCCAAGTGGTACGGCGGCATTTATTCTCCCTACCACCGAAGGCGAGCAATTTATACAAAAAGCACAAGCGAATGGATGGTTCATACAACGATGCTGTTATGTAGCAACGACAGAAAAAAAATCCGCCTCAAGAATCCTGATCGAACTGACTTTACAGCCGACCACAACCGCGCACGAAACCTTGGTGATACGTCATAATGGCCAATACACTCAAGCATTTACGTCGTTGACTCGAGATTTTTATCTGAAGATGTAGAAATTAAGATGTGATCTGAGGCAGAATCCCCCTATAATGTGCGACTTATTTTTACTGGGCATTCCATACCCTGCGGAGACGACACTGTGATCAAAACCTTTGCTGACCTAGAACTGGACTCAAATATTGTTGAAGCGATCGAAGAAATGGGCTTTTCTCGCCCAACTCAAATTCAAGCTGAAGCAATCCCCCAAGCCTTGGATGGTAAAGATGTTTTAGCATCGGCGCCAACAGGGACAGGAAAAACGGCGGCATTCGTCATTCCTGCACTGCAATACTTACAGGATTTTCCACGCCGTAAGCCTGGGCCAGCACGAGTGCTGATCTTAACGCCCACTCGTGAACTCGCCATCCAAATCACAGAGCAAGCCAAAGCTCTCGCGAAAAATACTGACTTTAAAATTTTCACCATCACAGGTGGCGTGCAATACCAAGAACATGCGGATCTCCTCGCCCATACACAAGACATTGTCGTGGCCACACCGGGGCGTTTGCTAGAATACATTAAAGCTGAACGCTTTGACTGTCGTGCGATCGAATGGCTCGTTTTGGATGAAGCTGATCGTATGCTGGATATGGGCTTTGCCCCTGCCGTGGATCGTTTATCAACAGAATGTCGCTGGCGTAAACAGACCCTGTTGTTTTCTGCAACGCTAGAAGGCAAAGGTGTTGAAGGGTTCACAGAAGATCTCTTAACCGATCCGGCAACCATCGACGCCGATCCCTCTCGCCGTGAGCGTAAGAAGATCTCGCAGTGGTACCATCGTGCCGATAACATGCCGCATAAGTTGGCATTACTTAAACATATTCTCACCCACCAAGCGGAACGTTCGATTATCTTTCTCAAGACACGTGAGCGCTTAGCCGAATTGCGTGCAGAATTAGATAAAGCCGAGATCGCGTGTGCTTGGATCCAAGGTGAAATGCCACAAGACCGTCGTAATAATGCCATCTCACGCTTTAGCAGTGGTGAAGTGAACGTACTCCTGGCAACCGATGTTGCTGCTCGCGGTATTGATGTGCCAGATATCAGCCATGTGATTAACTTTGATATGCCGCGTACCGCAGACATTTACTTACACCGTATTGGCCGTACAGCACGAGCAGGCAAAAAAGGGAATGCCATTTCCTTAATCGAGGCGCATGATCAACCAATGGTTGACCGAGTTGCTCGCTATATCCAAGAAGAGATTAAAGAACGCTTTATTAAAGACCTGCGCCCAACACATAAAAAAGCGGTGTTTAAGAAGAAAAAGAAAAAAGACACAACCAAAGCTAAGACAAAATCTAAGCCGAAAAAGAAACCGGCTAAAAAGAAATAAGTCTACGACCATCGCTTAATAATAAAAAAACCGCTGAAGAATCAGCGGTTTTTTTATTTATATTAACCATTAGTGTTCGCGTGTGGCGCGGAAGTTAACCTCCGGAAAACGCTCTTTCGCTAAGTTGAGGTTAACCATTGTTGGCGCAATATAGCTTAGGTTATTACTGCCATCCAATGCTAAGTTGCTTTGATTTTTCCGTTGGAATTCATCGAATTTCTTCTCATCATCGCACTCAACCCAGCGTGCAGTTGCGACATTAATGCCTTCATACATCGCATCCACATTGTATTCAGATTTTAAACGAGCAACCACCACATCAAACTGCAACACACCGACAGCACCGACGATCAAGTCGTTGTTTTGTAAAGGACGAAATACCTGTACCGCCCCTTCTTCGGACAATTGCACTAATCCTTTCAACAATTGTTTCTGTTTCAAAGGATCGCGCAAGCGAATTCGGCGGAACAATTCTGGCGCGAAGTTCGGGATACCAGCAAACTTATGATTTTCACCTTGTGTAAAAGTATCACCGATCTGAATAGTACCGTGGTTATGTAAGCCGATAATATCGCCAGCAATCGCCTCTTCTGCGCGAGAACGATCACCCGCCATAAAGGTCACGGCGTCAGAAATACTCACTTGTTTTCCAGTACGCACGTGGGTCATTTTCATCCCCTGCGTATAGGTACCAGACACAATGCGCATAAACGCGATACGGTCTCGATGTTTTGGATCCATATTGGCTTGAATTTTAAAGACAAAACCGCTGAATTTTTCTTCGGTAGCTTCCACCTTACGCTCATTCGTCGCACGTGGTTGTGGCGCTGGCGCCCATTCGGTCAGTCCATCAAGCATATGATCAACGCCAAAGTTACCTAACGCAGTACCAAAGAAGACGGGCGTCAATTCACCGGATAAAAACAGCTCTCGATCAAACTCATTCGACGCACCCATCACTAATTCGAGTTCTTCACGTAACTGTGTCGCTAATTCTTCACCCACCGCATTATCCAGCTCTGGATTATCCAAGCCTTTAATGATTCTTTCTTCTTGAATGGTATGTCCTTGCCCGGTCGAGTATAAAATTGCCTCATCACGATGAATGTGATAAACCCCTTTAAACTCCTTACCACAACCAATCGGCCAAGAGACTGGCGCGCACATCATGCCCAGTTCTGTTTCAACTTCGTCCAACAGCTCCATGGGATCACGAATGTCACGGTCCAATTTGTTCATGAAGGTGATAATTGGCGTATCACGTAAGCGAGTGACTTCCATCAGTTTACGAGTTCGATCTTCGACACCCTTTGCGGCATCAATGACCATCAAACACGAGTCGACTGCCGTTAATGTACGATAAGTATCTTCCGAAAAATCCTCGTGTCCCGGAGTATCCAGTAAGTTAACCAAACAATTGTGATAAGGAAATTGCATCACTGACGTGGTTACCGAAATCCCACGTTCTTTTTCCATATCCATCCAGTCGGATTTGGCATGGTTACTCGAGCCACGCCCCTTCACTGACCCCGCCGTTTGAATCGCGTGTCCGAATAAGAGCACTTTTTCAGTAATCGTTGTTTTACCCGCATCCGGGTGAGAGATGATAGCAAAGGTCCTTCGCTTATTGATTTCATTAAGAAAATCTTGGTTTGCCATGTATAAATTCTTTTAGTTTGTACACGGATTTGTACACACTTTTGGAAGTACTCTCTTTTCAGTTCTTCGCTTGTCAAATCCGTCGTGTTAATCGTAATTGGCCGCTATTTTCGCTGATCTTGACTTTATAAACAATCAATGGTTATCTAATCGGTTACCATTTACTCTCAGCGTGCGCCAATGCTCAGTTGTAGCTGTTTGCAATCGTTGCTTCTTCAGCTCATGAACAACTGTGGCTAAACCACAAATTCCTTCGCTACCAGAAATCGATGATAGCTTGTCGTACTACACCGATGATGGTGCAGTTGCCGTTGATCGGTATTGCAGGGTATTGCGGGTTCAAAGGTTTTAGGTACTTCTGTTCACCATCAATGACCAACTGCTTAAAGGTTGCTTCTTTCGAATCATCCAAACGCGCAACAACCAATGAACCTGAAGAGTACGGTAACTCAGGATCAACAACGATCACTGCCCCCTCAGGTATGGATTTTTTCCCGCTTGGATTTTCCATACTGTCGCCTTTTACGCGAAGTGCGAAACAACCCTCATGTGCTTTCCCAGTGACTTCACGCCACTCTTCAGCATCTTCATGGGCAAATCCCTCCGCTATTTCAGTCCAATCACCGGCCTGAACCCAGTTAATGAGAGGAATTCTTCCCTTAATGTCAGGCCCAACTTCTACATTACCGACCCCCAAGCCTATCTCGCCATCACCTGTGGCGAGCCAATGAGCATTCACGCGAAGCGCCTCCGCGATCTGCATGGTGTAACGAGACCTAGCCGATTTACCAGAGCAAATCTGGCTGATCGACTGTTGTTTGATACCAATGCGACGAGCCAACTCAGACTGAGTCACCCCAGTAAGCTGCAAGGCATGGTTTAGTCGTTCGGATAAAGTTTTCATAAGCTCGCATTCTACAAATAAAACTGTAGCCTTTCAACAATTTTAACTGTTGACTTACCTACAGTTTAAACTGTAACATTCAATCTTGTAACAGTTATTATTGTAACAGGAGACGGTATGGAAGTGTTCAACACGACACAAAAACATCTCCGCCGTGCCATTGACTTGGTCGGCGGGCAATCAGCATTAGCACGAGCCATCAACTCAAAACAGCAAAACGTCTGGTTTTGGTTGAATAAATCAGGGCGTGTTCCCGCTGAATTCGTTTTACCCATCGAACAAGCTACGCAAGGACAGGTAACCCGATCCCAGTTAAGACCGGACATCTATCCCGAATGCCCAAGCGAGCTGAAAGCCAGTAACCAGTAGGATTAAGGGCAAATAATGGTCAGCATTTTACGTAAACACAAAAGCGAGTTCCTCCATGCGTGATTATGGCAAGGTCTATACCCGCTTTTGGCTAAAGCAAAATGTTTTGTCCTGGAGTGACTCAGCGAAGTTGCTAGGACTGTATTTGCTTACATGCCCGCATTGTAATTTGCTTGGCTGCTTTCGACTGCCGATTGGTTACGTTGCTTCTGACTTGAACTGGGATGAGCAACAGGTTGCCAAGGCGTTAAATGAGTTAGAACAAGATCAGTTCCTGATTCGTTGCGAGGAATCTGGTTGGACTTTGATTCGAAGCTTTCTGAAGCACAACCCAATCGAAAACCCAAACCAAGGTAAGGCAGCCTTTCGGTGTAACCGTTCACCAGCCCCCCATTGACATATCAAATGTGATCAACAGCACTGGATCCACATTTTACTGTTGAGTGATCATTTCTAAGCGTCATCCTGTTTGCATGAAAATGAAAAAATCCAAATTCACAGAAGCGCCACCTGTGGCTTCTGATATCAAAGAAGCTAACGCACTCATTCAAGAGCTGTGGGAACAACTGCGTTTTTATGAAGATAAACTCAAGACCAATTGCTCCAACTCTTCAAAACCTCCTTCAACCGATGGGCCAAAAGAGCGAGCTGAAAGAAAAAAGCTCAAAGCTCTGGTGGTCGCCATTCGCGCGGAGCTAAACCGGGTCACTCAGGGCATCAACGACAACTCTCAGAACTAAAAGACAGTGATGTCGTGGTTGATTGCTTTCCTGACTCAACTTGTCCATGTTGCGGTAACACTGACGTCACGGTTCATGACACGCCTTTTTATCGTCACCAGGTCCATGAAATTCCTAAACCAACGATAGATATTACTGAGTACCGACTGTATTCAGGACAATGCCAGCACTGCAATGAACTGCTCAGAGCAAAGAAACCTGACCATGTTTCTCAAGGGATCATGGGGCCGAATCTTCTCAGCTATATTGCGGTATTAGCCGGTCAGTACCATTTAAGTATCCGTAAAACCCGCTCACTTCTGAAAGAGCAATTTGGAACCACATTCTCTATTGGAGCCATTAGCGAAGCGCAAACGAAAGTCGCTTCGATGTTAACGCCACTCCACCAAGCCATTCGAGATAGTATCCAAACCGCACCACTGGTACATGTTGATGAAACCTCTCATCCTCGTAATGACGAAGAAGGGCTTCGATGGTGCTGGCTTGTGGCCAGTGAAAACCTTGTTTATGAGAAAATCTTATTCTCTCGTTCCATGCATTCTGCGAAAACGGTGCTTGGTGAACATTACTCAGGCTTCGTTGTGAGTGACCAATGCCCAAGCTACAACTGGATAAACCCAGAAAAACATCAACTCTGCTGGTCGCATGTCACACGTAACCTTCAACAAATAGCGGACTATAGTGGCGGAGGATATACCGCTTACGTCGGCCGTCGTTTAACTCTGATTGCCAATATGATTTTCCGTATTCGTCATCGTCTTGAAAGAAAGGAAATCACGCACGGTCAATATCTTCGGCGAATGCAACGACTGCAAAAATCCCTCGATGACTGGCTTGAAAAAGGCAGTACACTGATAGTCCAAAGATATAAAGGACGATGCGAAAAATTGCAGCAGCATAGGCAAAGCTTATGGTTGTTCCTGAACGATACCTCAATACCGCTGACAAATAATGAAGCGGAGAGGCGCATACGTGGTTGCGTCATTCAGAGAAAAATCAGCTATGGAACGACATCCGATGCGGGTGATAAATTTAGAGGTCGCATCCACTCGCTTGTTGAGACGTGTAAAAAACGCGGACTATCAACGTATGCAGTACTCTCTGAGATAGTACAAGCGGTCACCGCACGCCAACCCTATCCCAACGTGTTCAACCTATAGCGAGCAAATCAAGTACCTACTGGTGAACGGTTACCAATTATTGATAGACTTCTCGAAAGACACACCATACTGCTTCCTGAATCGTTTTACAAAAACTTTGATGCTAAAAACACCTTGGTTTCGGATGATGCACTAGAGCATTTTATGCGATGGACATCTCAGCGAGAGGTTGCTAACACAATGGTGTTTATCTGGAAACAGGCAATTAACTCCCCAGAAATTGCGCAAAGACTGGCTAAATACTACAGAACGATAATATTTAAGCAAATTGATGATGCTGGTGTAGCTCAAACTCAAACAGACAAAATCAATCACATTATCTTGCTGTCATCGATGGTCGTTGGGCTCATACCACTGATGGGGTTAGGTCATACAACATTTGACATCAATGAACTCGTAGCAAATGCCAAGTTGATAAATCAGAAGCTCAATCGGTAATGTAAACTTTTAAATACACCCCACCAAGCACAGTAAATAAGGATAGCGCAATCAGTTTGCACAAATTCGGTGCACATAAATATTTACTAATAGATCTAGGTTAATCCACCTACATGATGTAAAATGCGCATTCTTTTTAGTAAGCTAATATGCACGCAGATGCTATCTATGCGTAAAAACCTCCCTGTTACATCTAACGAAAAAACTTTCCCATCGTCTGTGAAGCTGATTTCAGTTACGGATAAAAACGGCAATATTGTTGATTGTAATGACGCTTTCGTTGAGGTCAGCGGATTTTCCAGATCGGAGTTAATTGGCCAGCCACATAATATTGTTCGACACCCCGATATGCCAGCGATGGCTTTCAAAGTGATGTGGTCACATCTAAAAGAGGGTAAAGCATGGATGGGGTTGGTTAAGAACCGTTGTAAGAATGGTGACTTTTACTGGGTAGACGCTTATGTAACACCCGTGACAGCTAATGGACAAGTTATTGGGTACGAATCTGTTCGTTCAAGCCCAAGAGCAGAAGATGTACAAAGAGCAGACAGATTATACCGCCGCTTGAGTGCGGGAAGTAATTTACCTAAACCGTTACCTATATCGCTGCCTAACATTTTTTTAATGGTGTCTGTCGCTATCGCGCTTGCGACATTCTTTTTTGGTTACAAAGAGTTATCAGGGAGTTTGTTGTTAGCCGTCATTGCGATCTATGCAATTTGGGTCAATGTGAAAGACCACGCCAGAGCGTCTGACTTAAAGAAATTACTAAGCCGTTCTTTCTCGCATGAACTCGCAGTTCTCACCTACACCAATAAGTCCGGATTTACTGGCGCATTAGAAGTCTCTGTATTGAGCCAGCAAGCTCATCTGACAACTATTATCAACCGCATTGATGATGCCGCGAAAAGAGTAGCGCGCGAAACACTTTCCTCATTTGACTTGGTTAAACAATCTAAGCAGGTTATTGATCACCAGCAATCTGAAACGATTCAGGTTGCTACAGCGATGAATGAGATGACGACAACTATTTCAGAGGTATCGCATCATGTTTCCAATACCGCTTCACAAGCTGATAAAGCATTTAATCTGGCCGAAACCGGTGGAGGACTCTCCAAAACAACAAGCGCCTCTATTGAAAAACTTAGAGCAACTGTCCAGACCATTTCGAAATCCGTTGTTGATGTAGAGCTACAAACGACGAAAATTGCCCAAGCAGCTCAAATAATTGAACAGATTGCTGAACAGACCAACTTACTTGCGCTAAATGCTGCTATCGAGGCAGCGCGTGCCGGCGAGCAAGGTCGAGGTTTTGCCGTGGTTGCTGAAGAGGTGCGTAATCTTGCAAAACGTACCCAAGATTCTACGAAAGAAATATACGAGATTGTCAGAGCTCTCTCACTAAAATCCAGCGAGGCCGTTAAAGTAGCTGAATCAGGTGCTTCTGACGCTGACGAGGGGCTGTCAAAAGTCATTGAGAGTGGAGATATGCTGCAAGGAATCGTTGCCTCAGTCGGGCATATATCCGATATGACGACACAGATGGCAGCAGCTGTAGAGGAGCAAGCTCATGTGGCTGAAGATATCAATCGCCAGGTTGTAAGTATTTCAACATTGGCCGATGAAAGCGCCAATTCTGCTGATAAAACAGCAAGCTCTCTAGAGCACCTTAAGAAAATATCTGAAGAGCTACACGAGCTGGTGGTGCGTTTTAAATGAATATGTTAATGAAGTCTATTGACCAAAGGACAAATCTGGCAGGTCAAAATCGCTTTGAAATACTCCTCTTTAGCCTTAATGGTCATCAGCGTTTTGGCATCAACGTCTTTAAGGTTCGGGAAGTAATTCGTGTACCTGAGCTCATTGAAATGCCAGGAGCCCACCCTTTTATAAAGGGCATTGCGCAGCTTCGTGGCAATCCAGTTATCGTTATCGACCTGAGTGAAGCTACGACAGGTAAGCCGATACGTTATCCCGAACAGGCTTTTGTGATTGTGACGGAATACAACCGCCATATCCAAGGCTTTCTGGTTTCGGCAGTTGATCGCATCGTTAATCTGAACTGGAGTCAAATTCAACCTCCACCTCAAGGAGCAGGGCAAAGTCATTACCTAACCGCAGTGACAGAGATTGAAGGCAAGCTCATTCAAGTCATAGATGTTGAAAAAGTGTTCTCGGAGATCATGCCCAACGACTATGAAATTGAAGCTGAAACGGCGCAACAGCTTAAAGGGTTCAACACCTCTGAGATTGAAGTATTGGTTGTGGATGATTCAGCAGTGGCCAGAAATCAGATTAAACGCGTGTTAGACAGTGTAAATATCCCGTCTAAACTGGTTAATGATGGCCAATCTGCACTTCAATATTTACAAGACTTTGCGGCAAAACATAAAGCAGTAATTGCAGAGAGAATACCTTTGGTCATTTCTGATATTGAGATGCCAATAATGGATGGCTACACACTGACATCCGCGATTAAATCTGAACCACTTTTAAAAGATATTCACGTCGTTTTGCACTCATCACTAAGCGGTGTGTTCAACGAGTCAATGGTTAAGAAAGTCGGCGCAGACCAATTTATCGCTAAGTTTCATCCCGATGAATTATTACAAGCAATCAATCACTGGTTGTTAACGAAGTAAAGACAGGTGCGCTATGAGAGTGGAAGAAGTACTAAAGCGATTAAACATCAACCCCGTCTCTTTTGATGAGCGTAAAGCTCTTATTAATCTTTCAACTACCGAAATTAAATTGCTCGAAGCCATTCATAAACCACTTTATGCCTATGAGAATGAGCTTATTCATGCTTTTTATCAGCATCTTTTAAAGTTTGACCATGCATCGAAGATGCTGCATGACGTTAACCTGATGAGCAAACTTCAAGAAACACAAAAACTGTACTTTAGGAAATTAACTGCCGGCGATTATGGATTCGACTACGCCCAAGATCGTATTAGAGTGGGCATTGCGCACCAAAGGGTTGGTTTGACGCCGCAATGGTATATTGGCGCTTACGGTGTTTACTTAGATCTCGTTTGTAAATTCGTCAGTGTGATATTGAATAGCGATAAGGAGCGTATCGAGCCAACGTTAACTGCGCTCTACAAAGTCGCGCTGCTGGATATCACCCTAGCCTTTGACGCCTACATGTACGCTAGCCACCAGACACTTGAGCAGTCAAGGCAGCAGATTTCTGACAAATACGATTTTCAAATTCGTACCAGCAATGCCATCGCTAAGATTCAGCGCGCTTTTATACTTAATGAGTCGTATGGCAGTGCACTTAGCCTTTTACTTAATGAGCTCATCGCTCTGACAGATAGTCAGTTCGGTTTGATTGGTGAGGTGCTGGAAGACTCGCAACTACGACCATATCTGAAAGTCCGCGTCTTGACAAATATCAGCTGGGACCATCAAACCCGTGAGCTATATGAAAGAAGTAAGGCGGATGGCTTAGAGTTCCATAATCATCACAATTTACTGGGTGAAGTATTAACAACCGGCCAAGCTGTTATCTCAAACAATCCTCAGGATGATTCTCGTGCTGGTGGCACACCACATGGTCATCCCAAGCTCTCCTCCTTCCTTGGATTGCCTATTAAACATAATGGTAAGTTGATTGGAATGGTCGGTCTGGCTAACGCAGCCAACGGCTATGAACAATCTGACGTTGAGAAACTGAACCCCATCCTAGAAACCTTGGGATCGCTATCTGAAGCAAGAGAGATTAAAAATAAACTTGCTCTGACACTGGAAGAGAACGCCCGCCTTGCATTAGTTGCTACACAGACTGTGAACGGGGTAATGATCTTAGATTGTGATTACAACATCACTTGGTGTAATGCCGGCTTCGAACGAATCTCTGGTTATTCTTTGGAGGAGCTAGCGGGTCAATCGCCGTGGGCAACATTAACCGGGCCGCAGACTAACAGCTTTGACCTTTTGAAGTTACAAAAAGCAGTCGCAAAGAAAAAGTCCATTGAAATTGAATTACTTAAATATCGAAAGAGTGGAGAGACCTTTTGGAGTCGCATCAGTTGCAACCCTACGTTTAATGAACTTGGAGAGCACTCGGGATATATTTCGGTTGAACTGGATATAACTCAAGAGCGCTTGAGGAAGGACGAACTGACCAGCTTTAAAAGCGTTGTGGATCAAATCGCTGATGCCGTCCTATTTTTTGATGCCGAAACGTTGGACATTTTATATGCCAACCTTGCTGCACAGCGTCAACTTGGGCGGAGTTGGGCGATGCTACAAATTATGAAGCCCTACGAATTTAAGCCGAGCTACGATGCACAATCGTTCGATCGGCTTTTGAAGCCACTCAAAATGGGTGAGGTGGAGCTGCTGCATTTTGTTACCCAACATCACAAAGGGGATGGCAACATCTATCCTGCAGAAATTAGTATGCAGATTGTACAAACCGCGTTTAACCAAAAAGTCGTCGTCAATATAATTCGTGACATCTCAGCGCAGCTTGATTATGAAAGACTCAAAAGTGAAAACGAAAAGCGCTTGGTGAATTTGCTGCATAAATCAGAGGATGCGATGGGCATAATCAGCCCAGATTTTGTGATTACTGATTGTAATGATGCAGCCGCAAAACTTTTTGGCTTGTCTGACCGCAAAGCGCTGATTGGTTTGTCGCCTATTCAATTTTCACCACTGAACCAAGGTAAAAACAACAGCAAAGAGCTCGCCAAAGTTCTTTTAAATAAAGCCTCAACAGAGGGTTACCAGCGTTTTGAATGGCTTCATATCACGAAAAAAGGTCAGCATATACCGATAGAGGTAACGCTCACTCCAGTCATCTACCTTGGACAAAACGCTATCCAGGTAATTTGGCGCGATTTAAGTGACATTAAAGCCAAAGAGCACCGCATCAAGCAATTGGCATTTTTTGATGAGCTAACAGGACTGGCTAATAAAAATTTATTCTCTGACCGAGTTAAATACCTTCTTAAAATTGCAGAGAGATATCAATATACCATCGCGATTGTATATATCGACCTGGTTAATCTTGAAGATATTAACGAAACAATGGGATACGAAGCGGGTGATGCAGTCATCCAAGCGGTCGGCCCCAGATTAGCAAAAAACATCCGCGGTGCAGATACTTTAGTGCGTTGTATCTTTGATAACGAGGACTGCCAGACTTTACCTATCGTCAATGACATAGATCGAGAGTTTGACTCCTTAGCCCGTTTAAATTCTGATGTTTTTGCGCTTGCAGCCGTTTTATCTAATCCTGATGCGGCATCAATAATGGTCAACAGGTTACAACAAGCTCTCGCTGAGCCGCTCGAAACCCTAGAGGGTGAAGTCAGTATCAATGCAAGAGCTGGAATTGCTTTATATCCTCAGGATGCGGATACCTTTGATGCAATAACACGAGGTGCCAATATAGCACTTAATATGGCCAAAGAGTCCGGTTTACCCAGTTGCTATTTTAATATTGAAGTGGGTGAAAGGATTCAGAAAAAATCAATTATCTCAAAGCAACTTGAGAGAACCTTACTCTCCTATCCTGATAATCTGCGAATCGTCATTCAACCTCAAGTTTGTTTAAAAACACATAAGTTAGTCGGTGCTGAGGTTCTGGTGCGCTGGAGAGACGAAGAGCTTGGCGAAGTTTCGCCAGGATCTTTTATTCCAATTGCTGAAGAGCGAGGGTTAATCAATAAGTTGACGCATCTCGTATTAGAACGTGTTATTGAACTGAAACGCAGTTGGCAGAAAAAAGAAGTGTTCTCGCAAGAAAATTTGCGCTTCAAACTTGCGGTTAATATTTCAGCGAAAAGCTTTGATGATGAGTCTGTAATTAATGGTTTTTTATTTTTGATAGAGCAAGCGGGGTTAGAGCCAAATGATTTTGAGCTTGAGCTTACCGAAACTGGGATTATGCGTGATCCCGATAAAGCAATATCAACTTTAAATATGATACGAAGTAAAGGTTTTGCGATTGCCATTGATGACTTTGGTATGGGGCATTCTTCATTAAGTTATCTAAAAAACATCAATGCGGATGTGCTGAAAATTGATATGCACTTTATCAAGTCAATACTTGATGATGAAAAAAACCTCGCCATTGTTAAAACCATTATTTCAACAGCAAAGATTTTTGGCTTGAAAACTCTTGCTGAGGGAATTGAAACTCAAGAAATTGCGACGCTACTGGCTGACTTGGGTTGTGATTGGGGGCAGGGTTACTACTTTGATAAACCTCTCTCTGTTGAGCAGTTTGAAAAATTACTTTTGAGCTATAAAAGAGAATACTGATTATGTTCGACTTTCTAAAGAAAACACCCACTTTAACAGAACCACTAAAAGTTTCTAATGAAAAACTCCTCTTTAATGCCATGTTAAACGCTACCGCGATGGTGATTTTTAATCATTCAGGCGAAATACTTGAAGTGAGTCAGAAGTTTGCTGACTTTATGGGGTACAGTAAACAGGAACTTCTGGGCCAGCATCACCGCATTTTGTTTGAGACTGCCTATACATCGAGGCCCGAGTATACAACCTTCTGGCGAAATCTCCTTGAGGACAAACCGCAGCGAGATACCTTTAAATATATGAAGAAGAATAGAGAAACTATCTTTGTCGGCGCACGTTATGTGCCAATTAAGGATGAACAAGGTAAGGTGTATCGTGTTGTTAAATTGGCTTTTGATGTCACCGCGCAGTATAACGAATCTGCGTCGCAGAATGCTGTTTTTACGGCACTTAACCGCTCACAGGCTGTAATTGAATTCACCCCGGATGGCACAATCACCAATGCTAACCAGAATTTTCTTAATGCTATGGATTGCAAACTGGAACAGATAAAGGGTAAACACCACAAAATTTTCTGTGATGAAAACTTTTATCGTGATAACCCAAACTTCTGGCGCAACTTGGCCAACGGTAACTATCAGACAGGTCGATTTCTAAGAAGAAGTCTGTCTGGCAGGAGCGTCTGGCTTGAAGCAACTTACAACCCCATTCTTGATGGGCAAGGTAAAGTCTATAAAGTGATAAAATTTGCGTCAGATATTTCTGAGCGCGTCAATAATGCCATTAATACAATGAACCTCGCGGCGCAAACATCCGAAAAGACATCAGCGTTAACAACAACGGCAATGCGAGAGCTGGATAACAGCGTGAATACCAGTGTTCAAATCGCATCACAGGTTGAAAATACTGCACAAGTAGGACAAGAGCTAAATCTGAAATCAAAGAATATTCAGGAAATAGTAACCACCATACGTTCTATTGCAGATCAGACAAACTTATTGGCACTTAATGCGGCGATTGAAGCTGCAAGAGCTGGAGATTCCGGCAGAGGGTTCGCAGTTGTTGCAGACGAAGTAAGAAAGCTTGCCGCCAGATCGGCTTCCGCAACCTCCGACATTGCGGAGGTCGTAAAGGAGAACGCGGGGCTCATTGATAAAATTGACACCGGTTTAAAAGAGATAAATGTGATCGCGAAAAAAGGTCATGAATCTATCGAGCATGTCGAAAAAGCTATCGAGAGTGTGAATGTGAGTATCAGTGAACTCGTGTCAATGGTTGAAGCATTGAAACCCTAATTTTTATACCAACAAATCCTTTATTTATTGGATTTGTTACCAGAGCGCTCCTGATTTGTTGGAAGGTGTTTTACTTCTTCATCAGATAGCGCTATTAACGATGAATGAAAAATGGACAGCTCACATCAAAACAAAAAGCTAACAATTAAAAAACAATGCGTTTAAATAAAAATTTTTAACCTAACCATGGCTTTGTTGCGTAATAGTGATTTCACGCAGAATTGTTACCTACATTTAGAATAAAATTCTTAGGTCACTTCATCTATCTACCAAGTCATAAGGTTTTAGTGGGCTTATCCTCTCTTGAGGAATGACTGGTGAAGTGGATTATTCTTTTACGCAACAAAGCCCCTAACCATCCGCATAATTACCAGAGACTAAATAGAAAGCGTTCTTTTTCTTTTTTGCGATATACATAGCCTGGTCAGCTTTATTAATAATCTCATCTGAACTAAGTTTTTCGCCTTTATGAATGTAGGCTCCAATACTTGAAGTACAAATATAAGGTTCGGCCCCTAGATCGTAAGGATAACTTAGTCGTTCTCTTATTTTTTTGCCTATTTTTTTAACCCAAGCATCAGAAGAGAAAATTTGGTTGCGTCCAGAGAGCATAATTAAAAACTCGTCACCTCCAAACCGGCAAACCGTATCGCTATCACGAACAGATTCTATTAATCGATTTGATACGGCTTTAAGTAAATGATCTCCTGCCTCATGACCTTGAGTATCATTTAGTAACTTGAAATCGTCGAGATCTATATACATCAATGCAATAGGAAATTTATCTCTTTTAGCTGATAGTAGTAGTTGCCCTAATCGTTCTTGCAACAATCTTCTATTAGCAAGACCTGTTAACGAATCGTAGAATGCAAGGCGCTTAATTTCTGCCTCTGCCGCTACAGCGGCACTAATATCTCTCGCTATCTTGGAAGCACCTATTACCTGCCCCTCAGAATTATATATCGGCGAAATACTCACTGATATATCTATTAGTTGACCATTTTTGTGTTTGCGTTGCGTGACAAAATGATCTACTTTCTGTCCACTTGAAATTTTATTTAGAATTTCAGCCTCTTCGTGTGACCTCTCACTTGGAATTATCAATGTCATTGATTGACCGATTATCTCCTCCTCTGAGTAGCCAAAAATCTTTTCAGCCCCTCTATTCCAACTTGCAATAATTCCATGACTATTCTTACTGATAATCGCATCGTCAGAAGATTCAACTATGGCTTTGAAATGCGCAAGGTTTAGTTCTGCAAGTTTCCTTTGAGTTCTTGCTATCGAACTGATAACACTTTCCCGTGAATTTCCTTTAACTATAATTGGCGTTAAAAAATTCCCTTTCCCTAACTCATGCAAATGGCCTTCTAATTCAGGAATAGAACAGCCGATTATCTTACGAAGCTGCACGCCAATTTTAAAAATAAAAATAACCAGAAGTATCGAAAGTAAACATAGACTTCCTATAACTAGCATCAGCCTATTTTTTGCTATATTTACAGTGGATTGTGTCCTGTCAAAAACCATCTGTTCAGTTTCAATAATCGGTCGCATGATTTCTGCCTTTGTTGAGATAAAGAAATCATCTGCTAGCATTTCTAAAGCTTTTTCGCGTTTTTTAGGATCTGTCGGTACGTTTTCTTCAAAAAGGTCAATTGCTTTATTTTCTACCGCCACTAATAAGTCTGACTTTTCCTTAGAAAGCTTTAAATTTTGTAATTCAATTTCAGTAAAGCCAGCTCTTTGCATTAGTTCAATAATCGAAATTCCGTCACCGCTGGCGTCATGCTTCGACTCTGAAATATCGGGGGCTGCTCCATTAACATTCCAATAAGAAAGAGAATAATTCTTCGGTCGCGTTCTCAACCCGTCACGTATTTCAACGGCAGCCTGAAACTGATGTTTATAAAGAGGGTTACCAGTAATGATATAAGTTCTTACTAACCTTGCTAAATCGTTAGATGACTGGCGAAGCTCCGCAGCCAACTTAATAGACTTCTCTCTCGTATCAACAGCACTCTGATAACGTAATTGTTCAAAAACAAGTACAACGATACTCGTACCTAACAAGAAAACAATAGCTAGCATCGAATACAAATAAATTTTGAATGCTTTAGGTTGTTCCTTCCATTCCATGTGCTAATAAATCCTGTCTATAATTTTGATGTTAAGGTTAAAAAAAATAACAAATTCAGAGATTAATCATACTGGAAACGCTTGAATATGTCGAAAAGTGAGTGTGAAATAATATTGTGTAGAGAGGTCCGTCTAATGCGTCTGACATAAGTCGCTAGCCTGATGGCACACTTCATTTAAATGAAACGTTATCATGCACGGTAAATTTCGGAATCACGCCACAATCAGCAAACACAATCCCTGCCTCTAATTGATCAAAAATCCAAAGTAGATGACCAACTCTTATTTTTTCCTCACCGGTATGCTCAAGTATACCGACTATGTAATCCCGAAAACTCTTACCCAATTCTACCTTGTCCGCTTCACGCAGAGCTTGGGCTAACGCCTCTTCACTCAAAAACTTGTATGATTGAGATTTCAAATTCTCGTAGAACTGTCGGTCAGTTCCCCATGTATTAAAGGTATGAAATAGATAAAGAATTACTGCTGCAAATACCAACGAAATAAGGATTTCGAACAACACGGGGCAATCCTCGGTTAATTATCCATTGTGAAATAAAACAAAGTTTTTAGCTCTGCTCACTATTGCAGCTAGAAGTGGACCCCAATGGTTGGACACATAAGCTAACTTCTTAAGTGGTTGATCCAGCTCATGCAGCGTATCTCTGCCTACTAAAGTAGGCTTCATCAGGGGTGAGGTCATTGAGTCCCTGATGGTTCCGCTCCTCATTATAAAACACCATGTAGTCGCCGATTTCAAGCTCTGCTTCTCGGGGCGTGATGTAAGCTTTTAAGTAAACCTCCTCATATTTCAGGCTTCTCCATAATCGCTCGATGAAAACATTGTCGACCCAGCGTCCTTTCCCATCCATACTTATCCTGACTCCATGCTCGATTAGCTTCTGTGTGAATTCGGTGCTGGTAAACTGACTTCCTTGATCTGAGTTGAAGATATCTGGCGGCCCATAATGTTTAAGCGCGTCTTCAAGGGCTTCGATACAAAAGCTCGTGTCCATCGTGTTGGATAGCCGCCAAGACAGCACCTTTCGGCTATACCAGTCGATAATAGCGACTAGATACAGGAATCCCTTAGCCATCGGGATATACGTGATGTCAATCGCCCAAGCTTGGTTCGGGTAAGTGACTTCGATATCACGCAAAAGGTAGGGATAAACCTTGTGTGCTTTGTTCGCCAGGGTCGTTCTAGGCTTGGGGTAAATAGCCCCAACACCCATGTCTCGCATGAGCCGAACGACACGTTTACGATTAACGTTATGGCCTTTTTTAGCCAACTCATTTCGAATGCGTCTGCTCCCCATGAACGGATACTGAAGGTGAATTTCGTCAATCATGCGGCGTAGTTCAATCTCTTCAGCAGAGAGCCCTATGGGTTGATAGTAAGCAGTAGAGCGAGCAATACAGAGAAGCTCACACTGGCGCTTTATTGACAATAGGGTGGATTTAACCAGCGAGCTCTTTCGCTGGGCTCGGTCTAACGACCGAGCACTTTGGCCAAAAAATCATTTTCCATGGTCAATTGACCAATCTTGGCGTGCAGTTTGTCCACTTCTTCAGAGCTGTCCTTGCCTGACTGGTTTTCAGAGGCAAAAATCATGGCTGCATTTTCGAGCAGTTCTTTTTTCCATGTAGAGATTTGGTTCGCGTGCAGGTTGTATTTCTGAGCTAACTCAGCGACAGTTTTATCACCTCTAGCAGCATCAAGCGCCACCTTAGCTTTAAATTCGGGTGAGTGGTTTCTACGTTTTCTAGTCATAATCTGTTCCAGTATTTTTAGGTACTATACAAACAGATCAATCACTTAAAGTCATGTCCGAAAATTAGGGGCCACTTCTGTACATTCGAGCTGAACAATAAATCGGCCTCAGATATATGAAGCATGGGTAACCAGATTGGCTTGTCGTCTTTGATCAGCACTTCAGGGGCAAGGCTTTCATATCGCTCATTTGAGACGGATTTAGTGGCCAATCCTCGCTCAATGAGGATGTCCGCAAGGGTATCAGGATCTCTTGGGATGCCAGGTATCTTGTCTTTGGCCAACAGCTCAATGATGTCCTTAGCCGCGCTTTTCCAAACCAGGTAAAGATTGGTTGATTGATTCGATTTTCGTACCCAGACTCTGGCGTCTCGCTGATTGACTAACCACTGGGAACTGGCAAGCAATCGCCTCATGGCATCAAGTAGATAGCGTTCAACTGGAACACCAAGGGCATTGTCGTCAACGGAAATTCGTTGAGATTTGAGGTCTCGCTGTACACTGGTTTGGTCGGCTTCAATGACCAGTTTAGACAGGACATGCTCTGGATCGGTATTGCCAATTGCCTCCAGCATGGCTTGCAAAATTTCAGGGCCCGGTTGGGTTAACCAGGCGAGCAACTCAGGTGTCATCACCCGGTTTAACACCAGAATTGAGAATTGCTCGTGCCGCTTGCACCGTCCGTCGCGCCAGCGAATGAAATAGCGTTCAATGCTATTATTAGCGGTCCACTGAGATAAGGTTTCTAAAAAAGGGTTCCACTGATAGCGTCCATCTTCGTCTGTAATGGACAAGTCTGAAACAGGCTTACCAATATCATGGAACAAACCGCCAAGAGCCGCCGCAACACGCCACCTTGGTTCCAGCTCTTTTTTCTCAACCGGTGTGCCACTGGCAACAAAGATGATCCCTTCAGCTGCTTGTGCCGCCCAGAAAGCAACTTCCAACGAATGACGTAATAAACCACCAGCACCACTGTGATGATGATGCTCAGAAGCTGGCAACAAATGAACATAAGCAGCCAGATGGTCAATGCAGGGCTGAATCAGACGTTGAAAATCACGCTGGTTAAAGCCAAGTACCTGGCGCAGTTTGGCAATTAGCTCGTCTTGTGTGGACTGCAAATCCTCGGGGGACGCAGCTGGCAACCCCTTCAGGAATGGCGGGTAGCGTGGGATTTCTGCATCGAGTTGAGATGACAGTTCTGGTAGTGCTTTGGTTTGAAAAAATAGGTTTTTGAACATAGTGAACCTCCGACACGATAGTGTGAAGGTTCATAAAATCACCGGCGGTGAATTAGATAAAAGAAATCCAGATCTATTGACACACAGATATTTTGAATAGCATTGCTAATTGATTACAAATGCCGCAGACTTTGTAAACTAACTAGTTACTCGGCTTCTGCTCGGCGCTCTATAAACTTCCGACTCTCCATCGTCTTTTAGATCTATTTCGTATCGACGCCTGTCTAGGACTTCCAAAAATCCCATAATCTGCGAGCTGTCTAAATTAATCTTCCCATCAACTATATTTGTGACAACATTAGTTTTTTCGCAGTAACGTTCTAGCTTATCTTGACTAATTTTTATTGCTTCTGATTGAGATTTAATGGAAGCAATATATCTTGCAGCTCTCGAGTGGTTTTGAGCGTACTGAGATATACTATCAAAGTTAACGAAATCAATTTCACTCGCAATACTCGCAATGTTGGCTGGAACTGCATCCATAATTGCCTTCTGAAGTTGAGCTGTAAACTCTAGGCCACTAGGGCGGAGAATATGAATTAAATCATTCTGAATAATAAAATCGAAGTCATTATCCAATTTGAAAACAGTTTCCTCTAACGACTTTAAAGTATTATCAACATACTGAACCAGCCTATGCCTTTTCTTTATTAAAGTTTTAAACTGAGTTGAACGACGTACAGCTGTTATTCTCTGTTGGTTGTTATCAGTGAGCTTTACAAAGTACGCGAAACATTGATTGATATTGTCAAAAGCACTGCAATCTTCTGGTACATTTTCGGACTCATGAAGAGTTTTAAGCTCTTGTACCAATGGGTCATTGATTGAAAAGGTAAGATATTCAATAGAAGAATATTTTTCTGATGGCTGATACGTAGCCATACTGCTCGCCTTATCCTGCATCTGTGTCTTTGTAAAACTAACCATTTCAACTAATGACTTCTGTACGACTTCATCAACAGGAACAAACACAAAACCTCGATTGGGACTATCCAGACCAAGACCAAACTCAGTTATATTTACATTTTCAAAATCAAAGTTAATAGGCATTATTCATCCTCTAAAAATACCGTTTGGCTAAGCCTGTAAGCTGAAATTTTCTCTCCTTTGACAATATGAGAGCGCTTTGTGATTAATACGACAGGAATTCTGCCACTAATAGAGTTATTTGCTGCATCAGGTTTCAACGTATATACCCTGAACCCCTTCATGGCCCAAAAAATGTTCATATAATGCATATTCAGATGCCAAAACAGAAACACAATGAACGTTATTGCCGCCACATGACCCGCTAAGTCTCTAATACTATCGATATTGACACTATAGAAAGGAAGTAACATAGCAAAAAGGTAAACAAGTAGATGATCTCTGTGATCCTCACAATCGCCTGCGGTCACTTCTCGCCGATCTTTTCTTTTTTTGACTAATCTTACGCGGAACCACAAGAATAAATTTGGCACCGTAATAAAAAAAAGGCAGAAAGAAAGAAAATATACTTCCGAAATACCTTTTATTCCCCACCCCTTAATTGCCCAAAGAATGAATAGTGGGGACATACTGCTCAAGACCATTAGTAGCCTAGCTAGCGACAAACCTTCATTATTTCCTGTCATAAAACCACCCTTAAACCTAAATAAACGCTACTCACCAAAAGAATAGATTCTGTAAAATCTATATCATCGAGCAAGCGAGCGGCGCTTAAATAGATCGTCATTTTTTATATCTGCCCACCCACACCTTTGAATTTTTCAACAAAAGCGGCAATTTTCTGAAACACCGTTTGCTTCTGGGTTCGGTACTGTGGGTTCAATGGGCTAAGTTTGGGCAGCGCCTCATTAAGTGCAGTGCCATTTTCAGAGGCGTACTCACGTTTGAGTGATGACGCAATATAGCGTTTGGCAGCATCGATATTGAGCTTTTCAGAGGCTATAATGGCATCGGCTTCGCGCTTCTGCTCCGCCTGGGCGAATTTGAAGAAAGCGTCGATAATGCTGGCTTTGTCATTGATCTCATCTAGGTTTGTCTGGTTAATAAAATCAACCACCAAGCTTTCTTTCGCTCTATTGCCAAGGCTGCCGCGAATCATACGACGAACTTCTTCAATCAAGCCTTCTTTGCTCTTGTTCTTCTTATTGTGATCAAAAATAAGCTCAAGAATATAATCGAGGTTTATTTCCTGAGATTTAAGCAAATCAATTTCAAAGACCACGTCGTCCCAATCTACCGTTGACTTATCTTTGTCCTGACCTTCTTTATCGCGTCGCAACCAGTCGCGGGTATCGTTGTAGGTAGAACGATAATCTTGAATAGCACGCTCGCTTGGCATATCGATGGTTTGCATTGCCTCGATGTCAGCATCATCCAGATAGTACTTTGACTTGAACTCTTCAACAGCTTGTTCATCACTGGTATCTAAGCTTTGCAGTGCTTTTAATCCAGCAAACTCATCGTAGTTTTGTAAAATATTTTCTGCTTTTAGGTATTCACCAAACAGCTTGGCAAATTCTTTTTTATCTTGTTCTTTTTCAATATTTTCTGGGTTTGGAAAACGTTCTTGCAGCTCTTTTACGATATCAACAAAACCTCGACGAGCTTGGCCAGTAGCAATATCGTTAAAGCCTTCCATATATTCTTTGTAGCTCTTCTCTAACACCACGTTTTTGGTGTTTTTGTCACCAAACAAAGTGATGGCATCGATGGTTGCCTGCTCTAAGTCCCGGAAGGTAACAATATTGCCAAAGGTCTTCGTTGCATCATAAATGCGATTAGTGCGAGAAAACGCCTGCATCAAGCCGTGATAGCGCAAATTCTTGTCAACAAACAAGGTATTGAGCGTAGGCGCATCAAAACCCGTTAAAAACATACCGACCACTATGAGCAGATCTATTTCTTGATTCTTCACGCGCTGGGCAAGGTCACGGTAGTAGTTCTGAAAGCCATTACTATCCACGCCATAGTTAGATTTAAACATGGCGTTGTAATCGTTAATCGCGGCGCTCAAAAACTCTTTCGCGCTGCTGTTCATGGCACTGACTTCAAAACTCTCATCTAAAATATCACCAATGGCGTCCTGCTCTTCATTGGCTGCAAATGAGAAGATAGTCGCAATTCGCAGAGGTTTACTTGTAGGTCCATTTTCGGCCTCGGCCTGCAATGTTTTAAAGGTTTCATAGTAGGCTTTCGCTGCATCAACACTACTGACCGCAAACATGGCGTTAAACCCTTTGGCACCAGAATAGGCTCGATGCGTTTTCTGGTTAAAATGGTTCAGAATATACTGCGAGATTTCACGAATGCGCATTGGATGTAAGAATGCTTTCTTGTTCTCCGCCGCACTAAGCTTCTTATCATCCTGCTCAGTCTCAATGCTCTTAAATTGCGGACGAACATCGTTATAGTCCACTTTGAACTTGAGTACTTTTTCATCACGAATGGCATCAGTGATCACATAAGTGTGCAACTGCTGGCCAAACACGCTGCCCGTGGTTTCAGCACCCAAGGCATTTTCAGGGAAAATTGGCGTACCGGTAAAGCCAAACTGGTAGTACTTTTTGAATTTCTTCTTCAGGTTTTTCTGCGCTTCACCGAACTGGCTTCGATGACACTCATCAAAAATAAAGACAACTTGCTTGTTGTATATAGCTAAATCGCTTTCGCTTTTGATTAAGTTGTTGAGCTTTTGGATAGTGGTAACAACAATCTTGTTATCGTCTTTATCCAGATTACTCTTAAGCCCTGCGGTACTGTCTGAACCGTTCACACTATCAGGTGAGAAGCGCTGATACTCTTTCATGGTCTGATAGTCGAGGTCTTTGCGGTCCACCACAAAAAAGACTTTATCGATACAGTCTAAATCGGTGGCCAAACGTGCCGCCTTAAAGCTGGTGAGTGTTTTTCCTGAACCTGTGGTGTGCCAAATGTACCCACCGCTCTCGGTGTTGCTCCAGTTCTTAGCATTAAACGCGCTCTTTATTTTCCATAAAATGCGCTCAGTGGCCGCAATCTGGTAGGGGCGCATCACTAGCAAGGTATTGCTGACGTCAAACACCGAGTAACGCAAGATCACTTCAAGCAAGGTCTCTTTCTGGAAAAAAGTGGCGGTAAAGTCTTTTAAATCCTTAATCAGCGTATTGTCAGATTTTGCCCAATTCATCGTAAAGTCGAAGCTGTTTTTGTCGCGCTTAGTGGTATTGGCAAAATAGCGCGTGTCGGTGCCATTAGAGATCACAAATAGCTGCAAGAACTTGTACAACGAGTTCTCGCTATTAAAGCTTTCTTTGCTGTAGCGATGTATTTGATTAAACGCCTCACGGATCGCCACACCACGCTTTTTCAGTTCAATTTGCACCAAAGGCAAACCATTGACCAAAATCGTCACATCGTAACGGTTGGCATGGCTTCCAGTTTGCTCAAACTGCTTAATCACCTGCACTTTGTTACGAGCAATGGTTTTCTTGTCGAACAGGTAGATGTTTTCTATATGGCCATCATCAAAGACAAAATCGAAGATATAGTCGCTGTGCACCTTGCGGGTTTTGTCGAGAATATTGTCGCTTGGGGTGTTTAAGTATTGCTCGCAAAAGCGAGCCCACTCGGCATCGGTAAACTCGACCTTATTAAGGGCTTGTAGCTGCTTGCGTACATTCGCCAGCATGGCGTCAGGTGTTGTTAGCGCAGGTAAATACTCATAACCCTGATTTGCTAAGTCTTGGATCAGCTCACGTTCTAAATCGGCTTCGCTTTGAAAACTTTCATTAACTTGCCAGTCTTTAGTGTATTTATCTAACACAATAAAGTTGTTCGATTCTGCCACCGCTTTATACGTCGTCATTCGTTTACATCCTTTTCTTTTGGTTAGCAGTGGTGTTTTCCAAAATGGAAATAGCCACAGCATCGCATTATGAAGTAACTTGCCAGTGGCCGGTTTTATCTGAGCCTACTCGGGTTAATTTACCTTCTTTTTGCAGCTTGCTAATGGCACGGCCAATGGTTCTCACGTCTTTATTCAAGGTATCGGCGAGTTGTTGCCGGGTCAGCTCGGGCGTATTACTGAGCAATGCTAAAATAGCCTCCGGTGTTTTAAGGCCCGTTACATTGATAAGGGTATTTACAGGGGCGTTTTTACCTTCCTTTAGAAGGGCATTTACAGAGGCGTTTTGCGCCAGCGTTTGCTGAATAACCGACAACATAAAATGAATAAACGGCGTACTGTCTGCTTGGTTATCGGCCTGCTCAAGGGCGTGATAATAGGCTTGCTGATGGTCTTTAATCACACTTTCAAGCGGTAAAGATAAAAATAACGGATGCCACTTGGACAAAATCAGCGTTTGCCATAACCGCCCCATACGACCGTTACCATCGGCAAAGGGGTGAATAAACTCGAATTCGTAATGAAATACACAACTGGCAATCAATGGGTGATCGTTTGTTTGCTTGAGCCATTGAATTAAATCAGCCATTAAACCAGAAACCTGATGAGCTGGCGGCGCAACATGGTGCACCACACCACCCTTATGGATACCCACGCCTTTACTACGAAACTCACCCGCATTTACAAGAATATCTGACAGCATTAAACCGTGGGCCGTGAGTAAATCGGAAATCTCGCTAGCTATAAAGGTGGGCAGTGCGTCATAAGCGGCAATGGCACCTTTTACCTCGGCTAACTCGCGCACGCTGCCTAACACGGGCTTCCCCTCAACAATGGCTGTGATCTGTTCTTCGGTTAACGTATTGCCTTCAATAGCCAACGTGCCGGTAATGGTTTTTATGCGGTTTTGCTTGCGCAGTTGCGGCGAGGCATTGAGCTGACTGGCGTTTAATTCACCCACCTGCTGGCTGATTTGCGCCACCAAGTTAAGAATCTCGGTCGTAATCGTAAACGGTGGTTGATAGGCCATTAAGCTACCTCATCTGATTTAGGCCCGCCTGCCGGACAGGCAGGGAAGCTCAACAATAGGTCACGATAATACTCGTATTGCTTTTGGCGTAGCTCGATTTCGCGGGGCAGACCTTCTTTAATTGAACAGGTCAAAGAATCAAATTTATCTAAGATAGCCACAATGCGTTCTTTTTCTTTAGGAGCTGGATTTGGAATATTTATACTTTCCAAGTTCTTCTTATTCAACTTAGGTTGGGCGGCTCCAGAAATGTAAGGAGTTAAGTCGATACTATTCAGATAGTATTCAACGTACTTTCTCTCAGCGTAAGTTTCAAATTTAAGCACGTGAGCATGATTATTTACCCATGTTTTACCACTAATACTAAATGCTATAGGCGTATTACGAGCTAATAAATTTGCGCCATCCTCAGAGACTAATAAGTAATCACCGTCAAATATGTAATCCTTGACATAATCCACAACACCAGATGCGCCGTAATATGGAATATCGCCAGCTTCTCTCAGACCACTGGTTATAGGTTTACGCTTTGAGTCCAGATTTTCTGCAAGCTCACCTAACGTCTTCCACTCAACGTCACCCTCTTCAAAACTTAACAACTGGTCGCGGTAGTAGTTGTATTGTTTTTTGCGTAGGTTAAGCTCGGCGGTCAGCTCGGCGGTCAGCTCGGCGGTCATGGCGGTAAATGCGTCCAGAATGCGTACAATTTCAGCTTGTATTGCCAGCGATTTTTCTGGGTTATCTGGGCATGGGATGGGTATTTCCAGCCCTTTTAAACTACCAGCATTAAGCGCAGGTATGCCATCAAATGTACACAGCGATTGAATAGCAGACTGCATTTGATGTAAGAGGTGATAAAGATATCTTACTTCAAGGTTCGCACTATCTTTGATAGTTACAGAATAATTTAGATTCCCTCTAAAATACTTTCCTTCTTGCCATGTAATTGAACCAACACCGGCCCCTCGGGTAGTTATTCCAATAGGGTCATTGTCAGTATTCCATTTATCGATAAATCCTAAAGGCTCCTTGCCACTATTTATCACAGGATATTGGCCTGGATTAGTTGATATGGCTTGTTTGCTTACTGCTTGCCCTGTTTTGATTAACGTCACGTCGCCAAGTGCAATCCACTCTACGATTTCCCCATCCAGTAGCTTTTCTAAATAGTTCAAATGAGTCATGCTTCAAGCTCCACACCTTCAATTTCCGCCACAATGGCGTCAATATCACTGCGAAGCTTATCAATTTTAGCAACCGTGGTTTTAAGTTCAGCGTTGAGTTCGGTAATGTCGATGACCTCGCGGGTATCTTTGGCTTCGACATAACTGCTCACCGATAGGTTATAGTCATTTTTAGCAATGTCATCCAATTCTACCGATTGAGCAAAGTGCTCTACATTCTCTTTACTGGCAAACACTTTCATGATGTCTTCAATGTGTTGATCAGTCAGAACGTTGTTATTGGTTTCTTTTTTGAAATAAGCTTCGCCACTGGCATCAATAAACTGGGTGGTAGTGTCGGTTTTGTGTTTAGACAGCACAAGAATATTCACGGCAATGGTGGTGCCAAAGAACAGGTTAGGTGCCAATGAAATCACGGTTTCAACATAGTTATTATCAACCAAAAACTTACGAATTTTTTGCTCAGCACCACCACGGTAAAAAATACCGGGGAAGCAAACAATCGCTGCACGGCCTTTGCTTGATAGGTAACTGAGCGCATGTAATACAAAGGCAAAATCGGCTTTTGATTTAGGTGCAAGTACGCCAGCGGGCGCAAAGCGGTCATCGTTGATTAGGGTTGGGTCGTCGCTACCCATCCATTTAACCGAATAAGGCGGGTTAGAGACAATCGCGTCGAAACCTCTATTGTTTCTCTCCTCCAAAAAATGTGGTTCAGTTAAGGTATCACCCAACTGAATATTAAACTTGTCGTAGTTAATGTTGTGCAAAAACATATTCATACGAGCTAAGTTGTAGGTGGTGTGATTAAGCTCTTGGCCAAAAAAACCATCTTCAATGATATGCGCATCAAAGTGCTTTTTAGCTTGTAACAGCAACGAGCCCGAACCCGCCGCAGGGTCATAAATTTTATTCACACTGGTTTGGCCGTGCATGGCGAGCTGCGCGATCAATTTTGAAACGTGCTGAGGGGTAAAAAATTCGCCACCGGATTTACCCGCATTGGCGGCATAGTTTGAAATCAGGAACTCGTAAGCGTCACCGAATAAATCAATTTGGTTTTCTTCAAAATTACCGAAGGTTAAACCTGCCACGCCCTTTAAAACAGCTGCCAGGCGTTTGTTTTTTGCCTCTACCGTATTACCCAGACGATTACTGGTCGTATCAAAATCCGCAAACAAGCCTTTGATGTCTTTTTCTGAATCATAGCCATTGGCTGAGTTTTCGATTGCAGCAAAAATCGCCGCCAAATCCGTATTTAAATTTTCATTCTTGTGCGCATTAGCCGCCACATTGCTAAACAACTGGCTAGGGTAAAGAAAATAGCCCTTGGTTTTAATGGCATCTTCTTTAGCAAACTTGATGTTTTCGTCATCGTCAGACATGGCAGCATAATTAACGCTCTCATCACCACCTGTGATGTAGTTGACAAAGTTTTCACTGATAAAGCGGTAGAACAGCGTACCCAGTACATATTGCTTGAAATCCCAACCATCCACTGAGCCGCGCACATCGTTGGCAATCGCCCATATTTGGCGTTGAAGTTCGGCACGTTGTTGTAAACTTGTCATATGTTAATTCCTGCTTTTAATTCGTCATAATTCGTTTATGGGTTATGCAATATTCACTGTCGTCGAACATCATTCGTTAAACCCTGGAGCTAAATTCAA
Organism: Vibrio zhugei; assembly: GCF_003716875.1. Taxonomy (NCBI): domain Bacteria; kingdom Pseudomonadati; phylum Pseudomonadota; class Gammaproteobacteria; order Vibrionales; family Vibrionaceae; genus Vibrio; species Vibrio zhugei. Next base: position 2,308,537 of record NZ_CP033078.1, read on the forward strand.
ATTTCCGACCCCGTAGAGTGTCGGAGTATTCTTTAACCAAAGTTGGTATTCAGTGCCTTGAAGGCTGTGTGCTTTGGAACAATCCACATGCCATTGGCGAAGCAAATACCCAGCAGTTGCAGCTCTAATCTCAAGCTTTAGAACGCCGCCCGTCATACCATAATCCAGTTCAATCGCTTCGCTGTGCTCAATACGAGGATGCGGCACTAACTCTAGCTCTACAAAGCGATTCCATTGCCGGTCTTGGGTTTCGAGCTCCGTTTCAGACAACGTCGAATCCTCAATCACAACCGCTGCTTTAATGCGGGTCAGTACAAAGTCACGGAACTCATTATGCTTGCGGTCAAAACCACGAACATGCCAACGCAGCCCATTGTCCACCAGCGTATGCGGCACAATTTCACGCGTGGTTTCACCACTCGATAACGACACATAGGTGATACTCAAGGCTTTGCCTTTGTGAATTGCCTCGGTGACTTTCGCCACTATCGATAAACTCGGCTTGTTAAGGTGATAAGGCGCTTCACAAGCCAGAGGTGGTTTTACCTTTCCAGTGAAGCCATCTCCGTACCCTTGGCTAATGGTTGCCAGTGTTCTAATAACGTCGTAGTCGAACAAGGGCTCAAAAGCTTCACCACGCTTATGCAACTTGAGCTTTTGGTCATACTCAATGTTGCCTGGTGCAAGCTCTCGGTACATTGTGAAGTCTTTCGTTGCTTGTGCGGCCGCTATGCTGAAGCGATCAACTAAATCTGCCCGTACCGCCTCTCCCTTAAACAATAAGGTGAAATCGATGTGGGCAATGCGATCCCTGGTTGCTTGTGGCAACTGCGCTATCTGCGAAAGCCTATCTGGCTTTCCTTTCGCACTTTCTTTAGCGAGTGAACTCGCTGCTACCGTTTGTTTCAGACCATCATTTGTCATGCGTCTTGTTTATCCAATTCAACCAGTTTCTTAAAACTCTGTTTATAAAATACGGACCGACATCGCGTAATCACATGGAAAAGTGTCACTCAATGCTGCTCTTCATCCGCAATGACTAATCAATCTCTACCGGTTGAAGCTGAACTGATGGCCATAAAACACTGAATAGGCTTCAACCTAATTAATTTTATTAGGTGTCATCCTATCACAAATTATTTTGTAGGGAAGACTAAGCGGCAACTTTTTGATCTGGATTACAATTGCCGCTGAGTCATGAGCGTGAAGACCTTGTTTTGTGCCAATGCTGATAGCTGCTATCAATGTGCTACCCGAACCAATGGCACCACGATGTTACCGCGATGAGATACCCCTTTGTCCGACTCTGTAGACATCAGAACGCGTTGCTCACTCTCCCGAATGCGCCTGGCAATTTCTGCCTGGGCTGGTAGCAATGGCAGCACCCCTTCAGCAATCGCGTCTGGGGCAGACTCTTGGCCACAGGACATCAAGTGCTTCCATGGATCTTTAAGAAAGCGCTCGAACGTGATGCCAAATTCAATGATGCGGGCAGAGACGAAGATTTCGCCCCAGTAGTGAACTACTCGCAGCTAAAGCAGCGAGCTTCCAAGATAACCGCCTAAGCCGCTAGCTTTTCTTTTTTGACGCTTCGTTGGACACCGCTAGTCGAGCTTTTGGCTCGGCTAGTCTTACGATTGCCTCCACGTCCACTATCTGACTGAGTTCTTAGAACTCCATCGTCAGACAACACCGTTCCAGTGTCTAATATTAGATTAATTGCCCGTTTCTTAATGACCAATGATGCGTTGTTGTCTGCATTGTCAGTATTGCCACAATTGCCGCACACAAAGAGTTCTTGTGATTTTCGGTTGTCGGGGTGAGTGTGATCGCACTGAGCGCACTCCTGACTGGTATACGGAGCAGGGATTTTGAATACGGCTTTACCCGCTTGGTAAGCCTTGTATTTGGTGTAGGTTTCTATGATGTGCCAACCAACGTTCAGAATAGACTTGTTTAGCCCTGCCTTTTGTTTGGCTTTATTTGACACATATCGGCCTTGCTCGTTTTGTTTTGCCTTTGGCTTGCGCGTCATGCGTGAGGTACTTAGCGCCTCGAACACAATAACCTTAGCTTGACTATCGACTAATGAACGACTTGTTTTATGCGCAAAGTCATTACGTATGTTCGCCTTTTTAGCGTGATGCGTAGCAATACGGTGCTTAGTTTTGTTCCTGCGGTTTGAGCCTTTAGTTTGACGCGCCAACTTGCGTTGTAGTCGCTTAATGTAGCGATCAACTTTGGTCATCTTCTTTTTCTGATTGTCACAGAAGTCGAACGTCATTGAGCCAGCATGAGCAGGGATGGCAACACCACGGTCTACACCGATAACGCTTTCTTCCAGATACTCTTTTGTTGAGCCTTGCAGAAACGTCAAGTGTTCAGCATTGCTCGATAGCTCAACTTCATTCTTTCCATTCTCATAACAGAAAGACACCGTGTATTGACCGCGCTCTTTACGCACATACAGCGAATTAGGGATCTCAAACTTACGATGCGCTTTAAACGATAAATAACCAATATTATTAGTCTTAGTGCCAATAAACAGGCGTAAATTACCATCTTCACAACGGTCGAAATGGAATACTTCACGGGTAAGATAAATGCTTCCCTTGTCGGTTTTTGGCTTGCGCTTTGGCCGTCCACATGCGCCTTTCATGAACTTTTGATAGGTTTGATACCAGTTAACAGCACTATTGCGGAGTATTTGGCTAGGACACTGGTATAGCCAAGGAGATAGTTCTTTCGATTTAAACTGCGATGTCTTTTGATCAAGCGGCGCGTAAGTACCAATCGGGTAATACTTCCTTGCAAAAGTGCGGTAATACCTTTCCTCATCCACTTTGGCATTCCAAATGCTACGCGCACAGCCCATCCACTGGCTTAATACCAGTTTTTGATTGGATGTAGGGTTAGCGCGGAGCTTGATACCAGTGAGCAAAGAGTACCCCATCAATGACCTGTATGGATATACAGTATTTTATCATACTTCTTGACGTTTGCAAGTTGCTGCCTTGCAGCCGCAGCGGTGTTACCTGCATTCGCTCACCCCAATCACATAGAAGATCTATGCTCATGGGCATTCGCTCACTTGCCGCCTAGCTGCAACACCAAGTAGTTTGGGTATAACGTAAGTTCACTTTCCATTTTCCAGATGTTTTCAAATATGCAAGGCTTACCTTGTAGAGAGCTACAAAGCTTTAAATCGATTACGGGCATCTTTGTAGTCATAGTGGGCATGTTCTGAGCCACGATGATACAAATCATCCAGGTAAGTTTGTTCCTGCGGCAACTCGTCTTCGCTGATTTCGCGCCACCAATGTTTGTTGGCACCTTTAACGCCGTCATGCCAGCGGTAACCACGCTCTTTTAAATAGTCCTTTACGTCAAACGGCGCACCAAACGCACGAACTAACACAGTTCGCCTGTCTGCTTCAGACAACAAGTTTGCAACGGACTCGGGCAACAAATAGAACAACCAGGCCATCGCCAAACAATCGGTTGCAGCTCGGTGTCCTTCATAGAACCAACCTAATCGAAGCAGCAGGTACTCAAGTTTTCGACTTTCAAAACCCAGCGCCTTCCAATCTATGCCACTGGCTGAACAGGCCCAAGATAGATGGCCTAATGCAGCAAACCGCTTTTCAAAGAAAGGACGATCAAACTGTGCATTGTGTGCAACCACCAACGGATCATCGGATAACCAACTCGCTACCAGTGAATCATCAATGCGCTGGCCTCGCACCATGTCATCGGTAATACCGGTTAACTCTGTAATCAGCTCGGGGATTGGCTTGCCGGGATCTTCATACAAACTGATCACATCAACAATCGACACAATCCGCTGAGCAGAGGGACTGTAAAGCACCTTAACCATACCAAGCTCAATAATGGACTCGTCATCGGCAGACAGTCCGGTTGTCTCTGTATCGAGCAGCACCATTGGCTGTTCATCACCGACCATAGGAGAAAGTTCAAGTGGCCAAGTCTGCGGCTCACGCGTTAATGGAATGCGCTCCAGCAATCTAAAATCTTCTGGTCTTTCTGGGATATCCGCGAGGCGCTCTAGCGGAAATGGCGCAGGGGCTCTTGTCATTGATGGTTCCTCTTCAATTCTATTGTTCGCTTTAGGTGATTTCACTGTGCCACAGTTTTTTCTAAATGCACCTTGGATACCTCAGCGTTTTTTTAATCTTTCTACTGGGTGAACCCATGTATGAAGGCTTTGGCTAAGCCTTTCAGAAAGCCTTAGCTAAACCCTTTAGGTAACCCTTACCGATACCCTTTACGTATGGCTTAGCCAACCCCTTTTCAAACGGTTGCAAAAGGCTTGAACTGAGTTCGACTGAGCATTTTAATGGTGCTCCTAACTTCGCTTTAAGCCAGTAAATTCAATACGAAGCAGAATTTTACTAACTGTTTTGAAACCCTTTGCGAAGGGTTCAACAAGCCTTGTTTGACGGTTACTTGACCCATGTGTTAACCAGTAGCAGTAACAGGATCAGTAACAGAAACAAGAGCAGTAGGCAGAAGCAGTATTGTCCAAGCCTTGCAGGCTTTGACGAGGGCGAGCGATCCCCCACATCTAGTTTTTCATCACAAAAAATAAATCACCGACAACACAGCGTCTTACTCGAACAACTACAGTTTTACCTACAATTTTACTTGTAGAAATCAGCATAGCATTAGATACTGTATAAACAAACAGTATTAATTATGATTTTTCGAGGTTCGTCATGAGTGTCTCGCTGATAGGCCGTAGCGGCGCACTTGCCTTCATCAAAGCCAAGCGCCTTCGTATTCCATTGTTCATGGAACGTGTTTCTGCTGGTTTTCCCTCCCCAGCGCAGGATTATGTTGAGCAAACGCTCGACCTCAACGAGCTGTGCATCAAGCGACCAGCTGCAACGTTCTTTGTGCGTGTTGAAGGTGATTCTATGATTGATGCCGGGATTCACCCAGATGATATTCTGGTGGTTGATCGCTCTGTCCAAGCCGAACACGGTGACATTGTCATCGCGGGTATTCATGGAGAACTCACGGTAAAGGAGCTTCAGCTGAGGCCGTGCGTCATGCTGATCCCAAGAAACCTGGCGTATGAGCCCATTCATATTCCTGAAGGGACAGAGTTAGAGATATTTGGTGTGGTCACCAATGTGGTGCGAAACATGCGCCGTAAGTCGTGACGATCCCATGCCAGTATTTGCCTTGGTGGACTGCAACAACTTTTACGCCAGTTGTGAGAAGCTGTTTCGTCCTGATTTAAAAGATACGCCGATTGTGGTGCTGTCCAACAATGACGGCTGCGTGGTTGCACGGTCGCGTGAAGCTAAGTTACTCGGTATTAAAATGGGCGTACCCGTCTTTCAAATCAAAGCTGAAATGCAGCGCCATGGCATTTTGGCATTCTCGTCCAATTACGCGCTGTACGCAGATTTGAGCAGTCGAGTGATGCGCACTTTGGAGGAAATGGCACCACGAGTAGAGGTTTACTCCATTGACGAAGCGTTTTTAGATTTAACCGGTATAGAGTCTGCCATATCTCTTGTCGAGTTCGGGCAACAAGTGCGAGAGCGCATAGGCCACTGGATTGGGATCACCGTCTGTGTAGGTATTGCACCGACAAAAACACTCGCCAAACTGGCAAACCATGCCGCCAAAAAGTATCCAGCCACTCAGGGGGTTGTAGACCTGACCAATCCAGATCGGCAACGTCGATTGCTCGCATTAGTCCCGGTTGATGATGTTTGGGGCGTTGGTAGACGGCTTTCTAAGCGTTTAAATGCTTTGGGTATCACCACAGCCTTAGATCTCGCCAATGCCTCTCCTAGAGCCATCAGAGACCAGTTCTCGGTGGTTTTAGAGAGAACCGTCAGAGAGCTCAACGGTGAGTCGTGCATTGAACTTGAAGAGATCCCGCCAACTAAGAAGCAAATCGTCTGTAGCCGTTCATTTGGCGTAAAAGTAACGCAATTTGAATTGTTACGTGAGGCCATATGCGAATACGCAACCCGCGCCACGGAGAAGCTTCGCAAAGAACAGCAGCAAGCCAAAGTGATGACCGTGTTTATACGTACCAGCCCCTTTAAGGACAACGAGCCGCAGTACAGCAACTCTGCATCGGGTGAGTTGCTGATCCCCAGTTGCGATACGCGGGACTTTATCGAGCTGGCCAATCACTTACTCAAGCGGATTTGGAAAGATGGTTTTCGTTATGCCAAAGCGGGCGTCATGCTGTCTGACTTTTACGATCCCGGCATGTTTCAACCAGGACTATTCGATGACATATCGACCCGTTCTAATAGCCAACAGTTAATGTCTGTATTGGACACCATTAACCAAAGCGGTGCCGGAAAGGTTTTCTTTGCTGGACAAGGTACGAAGAAAGATTGGTCGATGAAGCGAGAGCATTTGTCTCCCGCTTATACAACACGCTGGGACCAATTACCGCGAGTGAAGTAGTTTCGATTTGCGCTCCAGTCCGCCATGCAGCGAAATACCTAGTGTGTACAAATATAGGGGGTTAGCTTTTCGATTTCCTAAGGGGGCAAGATTAATTACTTGACAGAACTCATTGCGTCAAGGCATCATTTACATAGGTATTTTATGGATGCCAGCCCACCCCAAAGGCAAATCTCTTTAGAGAACCAACTATCCTTATTTAAAAGTTTTTTTCAGCCATCGTATATGGTGAGGGGTGCACTTTAATCAATGGCTATTGAGGAAAACGACATGTTAGCTAAGAAACAAAATTTAATTGCACACGCAAAAAAAACAGCAAAAAAACTCCACAAAACCTCTCCAGAAAAATCTCACAGCCAGTGCTTGAATCAAACCGCACAAGATTTGGGATTTCGCGATTATCACGATTTACTTCAACAAAATAAAATTCAAGGCTCCGAACTCGAAGCTAATATTTGTCTGATTGATAAATACTCTGAAATCATCAAGAAAGTGCTCGCTGACTGCATAGACAAAGAACAAAAAGATGAGTTAGTTAATGAGTTTTTGGGGTTGCTATCCACAGCCATCGATACTAATTCAAATTTAAAACATGTTGAGCAATTGACAAGATGGACTATTGATAAAGAAAAACTGAAACAATATGGATATTCTTGTCATGAAGGCGAGAACAAACAGCATGAGGATTTAGGCTATATTTTAGTCGCTATTGGCCATTACTATAGATCTTTAATGGATAATTGTAGCTACCAAATTGGTGAGCATATTAATTTTAAAAGTTATTTCGGCTATTGGCTACGCGCTATGTACCCTGGCGCTAAAACCAGTTCAAAAGTTTTAGAAACACTTAAGCAACTCTACCCAGAAAACGGTGACCAAGGGCTCTCAATTGGGGCCACATCTTGGGCACCAACTTGGTGGCTACAGGAGCAAGGAAGAATTTAACTCCCTGTAATTTGTCGGGTTAGATATTCTAACCCGACAAACTCAATAGGCATTCACTCTGCGACGCAGCATGTTGAGCTTATCAACCTGGCATCGAACATCACTGAAGAATTCTTCTTTCTCCATGGCCAGCGCTAACTCCCATTCTTTGGCCAAACCTTGGCAGTCCAAAAATGAGTATCTCAGCTTCGTCTTTGAGATACGCAGCCCCTTGCTAAATACCACGCGTTTGCCTCGTTGACCGTGAAAACTGTTGATGTACCACTCGATGCCAAAGCCATACTTAAAGTCTCTGATACGGACACCAAGCAGCCCCCAATCTTTAAAGGGCGCATTTTCGCGAACCTTGTAATGGGTAACCCAAAAGTCATCAACTTCAGCTCGTGCCAGCGCTTTTAGCCTGTCTGTTTCTTGCTGAAGTAAATCTGATACCTCTGCTTTCCATTGTTCATTGACGATTTCTACCAAACCAATTTCCCCATCCAATTAACCCCAAAAGCCAAAACCACTATCCGTTTGGCTTTTGGATCGAAACGCCAAACGTAAAACTGCCGTAACAATCACTGTTTGGCGTCTCGATATAAATCAACTCGCGCAATCCCATACCTGACAAGGGATACAGCCCGATTTCACTTAAAAACGCCTAAAAAAGACGTATCGTCATGAAGATACAAACCGTTTGGCGAGTTCAGGCCAGAATGCAAACGACGTTTGGCGTCTCGATTTTTTTGACTAGGTCATCCGCCGCCAAACAGAGCCTATTCTCATACTTTTGCGAAAATGCAATAGGCAGATAGATGAAAGGATTTGTCACCTTTCTGCCCACCGCCAGTGCACCGAATCCTGATAATGACATTTGAGTGAACCGACAGAGCACTTGGAAATGCCCAAGCGTGGCCAGTGCGGTTGATTGAAAACCGTTAGAGCACTTTGAGTGCACAGGAGATAAGTATGTTTGTACTAGGCGTAGATATCGGTTACTCAAACCTGAAGCTGGCAATTGGCCAATCAGGCAGTGAACCGAAAACCATTATTCTGCCTGCGGGTGCCGGTCCTGCGGATCGTATGCCAGAGCGTATCGGTGGAGGCGATGATGAAACTTGTTTGTATGTGTCAGTCGATAATGAGCGTTGGGCCGCTGGTGTTCCTGCTGGACGCCTTCAAGGCTGGGAACGAGAGCTTCACCCGGAATATCCCACCACAAAAACCTATAAGGCACTTTTTCATGCCGCCTTGTTAATGGCTGAAACAGAATCCATCGATTTGGTTGTCACTGGATTACCGGTTTCCCAGTTTCATGAACCACAACGTAAGTCTGACCTTGTGAAGCGTTTAAAAGGTGTCCATCAAGTGACGCCTAAGCGCAGCATCACAGTTCATGACGTCAAAGTGCTGCCTCAGCCTGCCGGTGCCTATATGGATCTGGTTCAAACAGGTGGAGATTTGGGCTTGATTGAAGAAGGTCGCGTCGTCGTCATAGATCCCGGCTTTTTTTCTGTTGACTGGGTTGCCCTTGAGGCCGGAGAAATTCGCTACAGCTCATCAGGAACCAGTCTTCAGGCAATGTCCGTGCTACTGGAAACCATTGATAAGCTGATTTCGGAAGATCACGGTGCCAAAGTAGGTATGGATCGACTTGAAAAAGCCATGAGAACCGGCGACTTGCAGGTGCTGCTGTTTGGAGAAAAGGTCGATATTTCACCTTATCTAAATGCTGCCATGAAAAAGGTAGCGCCTGTTGCTCTTACAGCCATGCGCCAATCCATGCGTAACGAAAGCATCAATGCGGACTTGGTATTGATCGCCGGAGGTGGAGCCATGGCTTATAAGGAAGCGGCCAAGGAGATTTTTTCACGAAGCAAGATCATCGTGCCGGAACAATCTGTTTTGGCGAACGTCCGAGGCTTCTGGTTTTATGGGGCATGATTATGAGAGTTGTGGTCAACATTCCCCCAGGGAGCCACCCTGAACTGCTCAAAGAATTGGAAAAGACGCCGCCACGGGAACGCGCTGAGCGTCTGCGGATGCTGGCCACCTTTGGCTTAATTCAAATGAGCCAAGCCAATCTATCCACGACATCTGTACCGGTGGATGGCCTTGCACCGGATGGTGACGTTACTTCCATGAGTACAGCGCCAGAACCCAAAGCAGAATCACGTAAACAATCATTAAAATCAAAACTAGGGCTGGGCTTATAACATGGCGTTATCAGTTAGCTGGCTCGATGCCAGGTTAAATAAAGAAGCAAAAGAAACCGTAGTAAAAGCCGACCGAGATGGGCTAAGTGCTCGGGTATCGCCCAAGGGCAAAATTGTTTTTCAGTTTCGCTATCGTTTCGATGGCAAGCAACAGCGGGTAGACATAGGTACTTACCCACTTATGAAGCTTGCTGAAGCCAGGAATGAGCTGGATAGGTTAAGGGCGGTACTCGACCAAGGCAGAAACCCCAAGCTCTACCTACAGCAGGAACGGGCCAAGTATTCTGCCAATCAAAGCTTCGAATCGATTTTTCGAGACTGGATAGACTCTGCCGGTAAACAAGGGCTAAAGGAGAAAACGTGGCACTACCAAAAACGCAGCAGTGAAATATATTTGCTGCCCCGACTTGGCAAGTACCCATTAACTGACATCAATGAATTGTCCTTACGAAACTGTCTTCGTGAGGTTTCGGAGACGTCCCCTTCAAACACAGAACGCCTAGTTTCTGTGCTGCATAAGTTTTATGACTGGCGGATAGATGAACAGATTTTGGAAATTAACGCTGCCGCTGGGATCACTGCAAAAAAGGTCGGCGGTAAGAAAGGCAAACGAACTCGGGTGCTAAACGACAACGAAATCAGGATACTTTGGCGCTATTTGCATGAGTCAAAAATCACTGAGAAGAATCGCATCTACATAAAACTGCTTCTGCTATTGGGCGGTCGCAAGGGCGAACTCATTCAAGCTGAAAAGCATCACTTTGACTTGCAATCTGCAATGTGGACAGTGCCCATAGAGATCCGCAAACAAGGTGAGAAAATTGGAGCGCCGATCATGCGGCCATTGATTAGGCCTGCTATCGAGCTGATTGAACTGGCGATGCAGATGAGCAAATCAACCTACTTGTTTCCCGCGAACGGACAAGAAGAGCTTGCCACAAATGGCTTTGATACCACTATTCCTAACAATGTGAAAATCTGGGCTCGCAGATCGCTTGGTATTGAGATGGAACACTGGTCTATGCATGATCTTCGCAGAACGATGCGAACGCGAATGTCGGCCATCACGACGCAAGAAGTTGCCGAGTTGATGATTGGCCACAGCAAAAAAGGGTTGGATGCTATCTACAACCAATATCAGTACCTGGATGAAATGCGTCATGCTTACGACGTTTGGTATCAACAGCTAGAGACCATCATCGAGCCGACAGGCTTTTCATTCAACTGGCGTTTCGGACAATAAAATAAAAGAAAGAGGCTCAGTCCTCTTTCTTCTCATACTCCTCCAAATCTTCAATGTGCCACAGCTTATTTCGTGTATTTCGGTTGATACGAGGTTGCGGCAAGCTGCCATCTTTTATTCTTCGCCAGAGCGTCGTATAGCTAATGTGGTAACGAGCCATCACTTCGTAAGATGTTAGAAAAGGGGTTACCTGGTGCGCTACTGCTGTCATCTGCATTCTCCTGAAAATCAATGTAAAGCTATCATCGCCTGGTTCATCACTTGTTGATGGTCAGAAAGATGCATGATTTGTTCAGAAGATCAGCCTTATCATGACACCGGTATCATTGTGCAGTTTACCAAATTTCCAGTTTACGGCGAAAAGCGCCGTAAAATCGCATTAAGTTAAACCATCTTTATCGATATGCACGCTCTAGCTACTAGGAATTCAGCGTAGCGGTATACTTCGTAAGTGCATTTCGATGGCTTCAATCACTGACTTAGTGAGGGGTAAATGCGCTTTTTCTTTCGCCCATACCTCATGGAAGCCTGCTACAGTTTGCTTTGCAGTATCTAACACCAATTTTTCTGGCAACATGGCTTTAGCCGCTAAGTGTGATAGCTCATCCAGCGTGAAATCGCTGAATCTCTTGCTACGGCTCACCTTCAGCGATGCACTATCATCGGGGATATAAGGAATGGTTGAAACAAAGTCATAAGCAGGCGCAATCGATGCGGTGCGCTTATCTTTGTAGATCACAGACCAATTCTTCAAATGCATATCCGCATTGCCAATTAGGGTATTGAACACCAGTCGGCGAGTAAATTCAGCAATGTCTTCGTCTTGCCCTTCAATACCGATAACCTGAGCAATATTTCGCATACTGGCTTTTTTGTACTTATCTTGAGGATAAACGCCAAACACTTGCGCAAAGTCCTCAATGTGCACAGCTTGACCATCTGCACGGTCAAAACGCTTGATCACAAAAGCGCTATCACCAAATTTGCCAATGCCATTTGGGATATTAGTAATCCGATTAATAGGGAGTAGCTGCGTTTCTGGCACGTCCATTCCCAACATTCGAGCCAGTTCCATCATTGAATATTCATTTTCTGGCACAGCTTCAAACCGAGACGACGGTAATTTTACAATCCAAGAGCCACCTTGACCGGTTGCTGGGATCGTCAAACCGCCATTTGCCTGCTGCACAGCTGAAAACTTCAATTGAACTCCCGCTAATGAAAAACGCATTGGCCCATCTGTTTTCGTTTCATCTTCTATGTCTTGATGCACATTAGGTGGTAAGGCTTCACCATCCGCAGGCTCAACCGTGATCGCGCCTGCCAAATCCTGTCCCAGCACCCACAATAGAAAAAACTCCCGCGCTGGATTAACACCGGCACGCTCTGCCAGGTAATTTCGCATGGTTTCTTCTGGCAAAAGGTTAGAGAAAAACGGGGTTAACTTGGTTTGGGTCGGTTTGAAGCTAGTCAGCAAGCCACCTAGCGAATCTTTAAAGCCAAGCCCTAACACAGGCCGTGATTCGTCATTAATGTACGAATCCATAAAGGCAAAAAGTGTTCTGTCATTGCCCACGTTGGTGATCGTTGCAATGGGTTCACCGTAAAGCAAAACGTTGAGCGTAGAGACATGGTTAGTCATCGTCGTCTTCCTCTAACTGATATGCGGGCGACATTGGCTCACCCTCGTCGCTGATGCCGTTAATACCTTGTCCACTTCGAATGATCGACTTGATGGCAGGTACAGATTTTTTAGGCGCAACCAATAGCTCTAGGTCTAGTACACGGGCAAGAGCAATCAAACTGGATACTCTTAAATCAACACCGCCAGACTCGATTCTGGATATATGGCTTTGCGGCACACCCGAACGCGCGCTCAGCTCTCTTTGACTAAAACCTTTACGTACCCGAGCTTCTCGAAGGCTTTCTAGTATCTGCTCTGTTACATAGCTCATTTCGATACACCTTAATACATCACTTAAGAATAATTATATACAAAAATATATCACGGTAACTCAAATAACACAAATTCGATTAGCCATTACATATCAAAAGCCATGAACTGATACATAATTACATATAAGTAGAAGGAGATTTTTGTCATCGACAAAAGAGCGATACTCTCGCTGATAATCGCGAACTGACACATCAAACTCCCTAAGTACTTTTGTCGCTCAGACCTTATACAGCAGGGGCTACAGAAGAACTCGCGTCAAATCTCCAGAAGATAAGTGCAACAAAGAGGAAGTTTGTACACAGTTACAGGAAATTTTGTACACACAGGCCGATAATAAAGTGCAAAACGAGGGTATGAACTGTAGTTAAATTTGAGGGTAAGTCCGATATCTCAGTTAGAAATAGTCGTATTGGTTCGCTTCAAGCATCTTCAAAAACAAACACCAAAGCAAGAATCACACCAACAATAAACCCCTTAATTAAATTTTGTATTTTGGTGCAGAAGAAAACATTTATCAAAAAATGGGGACTCTTTTTAGATGTAGTACTTTTCACGTCAAACCCTGTAACCACAAGGCCTACAGCCAAGTTTGTGTCATGGAATTATCGCCAAAGGCCTTTAAAACGGAATTTGTACTCAAGTTTGTACACACTTTCCGAGGTTACGCTTGAACATCATTGAAAAGCAAAGAAACGAGAAAAAGACAAAAAGCCTTTAAATTCAGTACGTAGAGATGTGATTGTGGTGTGCAATGAAAGGTGGTTTTAAGCGTTGAAAGGCTGGGCGGCATCAGGGTGAGAAATGATCGCGAAAGTACGACGCTTGGCGACTTCGCTAACTAATACACTGTTCGACATGTGAAACCAATCTTTTTTATGACCTAGAGTGTCTAAGAGACCTAAGCCTTCGGTTCAAATTTACCGAGTATTTTCCCCCATAATCGTCTTTTGAGCAACTGAAAGCCATTTGTCGATCAAATAAAACGGAAACCGCACTGCGGGGGGCGTTTTATCACCTATAATTTTTAAGTCTATGACATCGAATAAGAGGCCTATGGCAAACATCAAAACCACTCAGTCACTGGCGGCAAAACAAGCATTAACGGTATTCGTCGTTTCCATGTTACTTGGGGTGATCTTCAGCCTCAGGTACACCTTGGTTGATGTCAAAAACGAAAAACAACGCATCGCCAAGCACTACCGTATGACATTGATGCAAAACTACAATGCCGCAAGCCAAGCCGCTTATCGCCTCAACCCGATACTCGCCGAGCAAGTCATTGCCAATTTGATGGCCGATTCGGCCATCAAAAGTGCTCGCTTAATCGACGATTTTGGCGATACTTTATTTGCCAAAGAACGTCTCGCCCCCAGTTACTCGCACTTTAATACATGGCTGACGCAATATCTCGTGCCGGATTCCACGGTCTTTTCAACGCAGTTACACCAACCGCAAGGCCATGCCGTTGTGGGAGAACTTCGTTTTACCATTCATACGGGGCAAATCACTCACACTTTCATAAAGAAAAATTACCAATGGCTGTTATTTGATTTCCTGCGAACCTGCCTAATGACGGCAATATTATTGGCATTTTTTTACTTCAAGCTTTCACGGCCTATCACCCAATTAATCGATTGGGTGCGTGAGTTACAACATACGAAAAAAGCTCTACCTAATTCACTACAACAAGGTCATAACGAGCTCAAAGAGCTTGCTCAAACCTTTTATGTCCTATGGGAAGAACGAGAGCACGCGGTCGAACAGCTCAATCATTTAGCCTACTATGATTCATTAACTCAACTCAAAAACCGCAGTATGCTCATGAAGATACTGAGCCAATGGTTAGACTCAAGCATAAAAAATGATACGACAGGCGCGTTGTTCTATTTAAATTTAAACCGTTTCAAGACCATCAATGATTCGCTTGGACACACCGTCGGAGATAAACTGTTGATCGCGGTAGGCCGACGTCTAGAAGACTGGGCTCATTATAATTATACCGTCGCACGGATTGGTGGGGATGAATTTGCCATTCTGCTGCCCGCCTACGATACAAGCAAAGTCGAGCATATTGTTCATGATCTCTTAGCCCATTTATCTCGCCTCTATACCATTGGTTCTCATCAGTTGTATTGTACTGCCAGCATTGGTATTACCCTCTTTCCTGATGAGACAGTACAGAGCGACATTGACGTCTTACGTCAGGCGGATACGGCGTTATTTCGAGCGAAACGTAGTCGCCAGCCTTATCAATTCTATTTACCTGAAATGCAGTCACAAATTGCGGAGTTCATGGACATAGAGAAAGGCTTACACCATGCGATTGAACAGGGGGAACTTGAGCTCTATTACCAACCTCAAGTCGATAAATATCATCACATTATTGGAGTGGAAGCACTGGTGCGTTGGAATCATCCAACTCGTGGTTTATTGTCACCCGCCACCTTCATGCCGGTTGCGGAAGAAACCGGTCAAATCATTGACATCGGCCACTGGATTCTAAATACCGCCTGCCAACAATATGCTCAGTGGCATAACGATGATGTGTTGCCTCAATATTTCCGGCGTTTGGCTATCAATATCAGTCCACTGCAATTTGCGCAAGAATCCTTTGTCGAATTAGTGCAATCAGCGTTAGAGACCGCCTCGGTTTCCAGTCAAAATATTGAATTGGAAATCACCGAAAACCTGTTACTTGAGAATATTGACGGAGCCCGAGATAAAATGCGTCAATTAAAACAACTCGGTATTTATTTTTCCATTGATGACTTTGGCACCGGTTATTCTTCGCTACGCTATTTAAAATACCTTGATATCAACGGACTGAAAATCGATCGTTCATTCATTAGTAACCTTCATGAAAGCAGTAGCGCCCAAGCGATTGTCGATACGATGGTCGTTATTGCCCAGCGATTGGAGATTGATGTCATTGCAGAAGGGGTCGAAAATAGAGACGAATTGGACGCACTACTTCGCATGCAGTGTGAACATTTCCAAGGTTACTTTTTTGACAAACCGCTCCCAGAGCACACGTTGAGGGAACGGTTTCGTCAAATGGTCTACCCATCATAATCCTCAGGCAACAACACATACGCCATGAGTACTGCTGCTTCCCTACCCTTATGTGTTGGGTAGTAATCCATACGCGTTCCTTGTTCTACAAAACCCAGTTTACGATATAGGTGGATGGCGGCGCTATTGCTTTGCCTAACCTCGAGAAAAATATTTTCGGCCCTCACTTGATGAGCATAATCGATTAATGACTGTAATAGCTGAGCGCCTAACCCTTGCCCTTGGAAGACGGGATCAATCGCGATATTGAGGAGTGAAATATCTCCGACCGCATTCTGTGCGTAATAATAACCAGCGACGTTACCGTCAAGCAGTAACACGCGATGACACTGCATCGGACTTTGCCATCCAAAGACTGACATCATTTGCCACGGATGTGCATGCGCCTTTTGTTCTATCGCCCACACATCATCAAGATATTCATCACTAAAATCTACGATGCGAACTGTCATCATTGACCTCGCTGTGTACAAATTTGCTGCCATAAAGCACGACGATGTTGCGTATTGCCATCGATCTCTTGAATATAGGGCGAAATCAACTGCTTCGTCACGGTATGCTCTTGAGCGGCACATCCAGCAAACCAAACCCATTGGATATGCTCGGCTAACTCAATCAAAGAAAAATTATCGGGCGTGACTCGAACCACATCCTTCAGTGACACATCAAATGTGGCGAGGATACGTTCAAAAAAAGGTAAATCCTCGTCACTTAATGCTTTATCTGTCACTAAAAGTAGACAATATTGTTGAGGCAGTTTTTGCTTTACAGTCTGCACTCCTAGAAGCCGTTCAGGATGGATAAGATCCCACGACTGAACACCCATTTCATGTAAATAGGAACCAAACGCTTGTGACATAATATATGTTCTATTTAGAGTGGAGGTCTATGCTAACAAACACGCTCCCACTCACTCAAGGAAAGCAGCGAGGGATTATCTCATCTGCGTTAAGGTCAAACCACACAACTCCGTGCCAAAAGACAGGTCGCCTGCGGGTAATTGATACTCATCAAAGCTAACGATTTGTATGTTGTGGATAGACTCTCGCTCTATCACTCGAAACCCAAGTGTCTGCCAAAATGAGGATGAACCGGCCACAACACATCCTGGATAGCCGAGTTCAGCTAATGTATTTAACCCTTCTTGTACTAGTTGAGTCGCCACACCCTGCTGGCGGAAATCTTCATGAGTACACACCAACGACATCACTTGCCAATGGCTATCTTCACCATCAATCACTAACGGACTGAAGATAATATAACCAATTTTTTCGCCATCATCAGTGCACGCCACCAGCGACAGCGTGCGACGTCCATTTTCACGTAATGCCGTCACGAAAGAACGTTCATCACTGGATGCAAAGACTGATGTCAATAACTGATCGATAAAGAGAATATCAGCTGGAGCTTCAGTACGTATTAGCATTCATAACCTCTAAGATAGAATGAGTTTAGACTCCGCTTTATGCCCTAAATCATGTGGTAGGGAAAGCCATCTTTAAGTATCCATCGAAATATTCGACATGGGCGTAGTGTATTGGTCGAAGACGCCCATGGCAACAACCGACAAAATAGGACAGTGCGATTATCTTAATATTTTTTGGATAACATCACTAATGATAGGATCATGAGTACGTTCATCTATTTCACCACAAGACAATTCCGCACTCGACAAGGTCTCTCTACTATTCATCTATTTTGATAATAAAAATTTTTTATTTTCGTGATTTTTATATTAAAAAGCTAAATTGTTCTCATTTATTATCAATGGAACCTCGATTAGTCCCTGTCATTCCTGAGTTTTCTATGTAAAAATAACTCACCAATGATAAATTGAGATTGCAAAGTGGGCTCCTATTTTAATCCCATATAAAACAGCGGATGATAAACCTCTTATTTATCCATAGTTTGACACCACTTTGTACTGAAACGCCCAGTGTCAAAAACAACGCAAGCACATCAATATGCAACACTATTTATTGAAATACGAATAAATAGCAATAGGAAAAGTTGGTAAGGATTTCATGCCTGAGCAAACATTATCGGACAATTTGCAATACGGATTTACAAAACTCGCAGCAAGCAGCACGTTCTTTTTTGCCATTTTAGACAAAAACCACCAATATCATATGGTGAATGAACGTTATGCTGAGCTATCAGGGTTATGTGCAGCAGATTTGAATCAATCAAACGATAGCGACACTTTCGGTATGTCGTACTATAACGCATTGCTTCCTTATTATCGCCTCGCGTTTAACGGTGAATCAAGTGAAGGAGAAGTGGAACTCTCTCGTCATGGATACTCCACCGCTCTGCATTTCTCCATTACCCCTTTAACGCAAGAGGGTGAAGTTCAGCATATTCTTTTTCAAGCCAGTGATACTTCCGAACAAAAACAACTTCTTAACTCATTGCATGAATCCGAGAATAAGTTCTTAGCTCTTTCGACATTGATCAGTGATGGACTGCTCCTCGTCGAAAATAATACGATATTATCCGCCAATGCCAAAGCGGTGCAGCTTCTTGGCTTCAATGACACTCACTACCTATTAGGTGAACGGCTCTCAGCTCTGTTTAGTCTGCCAAACTCAAATACTCCCTTACCGCCTTCTTTTTTAGCTAATGCCGTTTCTCCTAGACTGTGCCAAACCAACTTTCGCTGTGCAACACAACGTCCCCTCTCGATGTCATCCACCTCAACGCAACTTTGGGGGGAACAATCGTATCTTGTTCTGCTTAAAGAGACGACCATCGCCAAGGGAGAAAAAACGGAGACACATCAGCCAGCTACTCACATCCATGTCGACCCGTTAAGCGGGCTAGTTAATCGCTTTGGCTTTACACGACGTCTTGAGCAGTTCATTCATAACGAAACACCGTTATTGATGCTGTACATCGATTTGGACAACTTCAAGAGTGTCAATGATTCATTAGGTCACCATATCGGTGATAAAGTCATTCGCGAGATATCCAACCGACTTAAACGGATCCTTCCTAAGCATGGCGTACTTGGTCACTTAGGTGCCGATGAGTTTGCGATTATTTGCCCCAATCCAGAATATGCACACGCGGCAGAAATGCTCTCTGATCGTGTCATCACACTGATTAACCAGCCATTCGATCTGCAATATTTTAGTAAACGTATGTCTTGCTCCATAGGGAGTGTGGTGTATCCAGACAATGGACTGAACTCTCGCACGCTCTTACAAAATGCAGACACCGCCATGTTTGAAGCGAAAGAGCGCGGACGGAATCGACTGGTCACCTACGACTCAGATATGAATAAAGCCGCGAGAGCTCGCTTATGGTTAGAAATTGAACTTCAGAAAGCGCTGCAAAAAAACGGCCTCGATGTGTGGTATCAACCTAAAGTCGATGCCAAAACACTGGAGATCAATGGAGCAGAAGCTCTGGTTCGCTGGAAGCACCCAGTAGAAGGTTATATCAGTCCGGGATCGTTTATTCCGGTCGCGGAAAAGTCAGGGCTCATTGATCATCTGGGTAGAGTCATCATTCGTGAGGTGTTCAATACGGTCAAACGTTGGAAGACGAAAAACATTTTACCAGGACGGGTCGCCATCAATTTATCACCAGAACAATTTGGTAACCACGAACTGTTAGAGTTTCTTGAGCGCCAACTTAATTCTACGGGAATTTCTCCCAGTTGCATTACATTTGAACTGACTGAAAGCGCGGTAATGAGTAATAGTCAGCACACACAAGAAATGTTAAGGGCGATTAAAAATATGGGGTTTGCCTTATCTATTGATGATTTTGGGACCGGTTACTCTTCACTCGCTTATCTTGCACGCTTCCCCATTGATGAACTGAAAATAGATCGTGGTTTTATTAATGATATCAATCAATACCCCAAACAAATCACGGTCATCGAAAATATTATTAATTTAGGTAAGTCATTGAATTTAGAACTCGTGGCAGAAGGTATTGAAACTCAGGAACAAGCCACTCTGTTGGCTGAGTTAAACTGCAACACCATACAAGGCTTCTTTTATCACCGGCCTCAACCCAAAGAAGAAATTGAAGAGTTATTTATCCAACACCACAAAAGAAAGCACCCGCCCCGTCAATATTAACAAAATACAACAGCACCACGATTGACTGGGTAACGGTTAAGTTTACGAGTAATGCAATAGCGTACACATCAAGCAATACCGCTTTTTTACCACTCATTTCTGATGTCATCAAAACGTATGTGCGGCTCTTATTAGCAAGCATGTGTTGGCCTAATGAGTGGTGTGAATGCTCAATAGATACCGATTAAGCATAAAAAAACGACTCGGATGAGTCGCTTTCTAAAAGTAATCCACTTCGTACACAGACGTTATTGCTTAGTTTGTCGCAGCGATTTGTAAATATTTTCTAGCTCCAAGAAGGAGTAACGATATTCAACATATTCCTGTACATTCAATGAAATGGCTAACTTAAATAATGACAAGGCATGCGCATAACGTCCTTGCAGCTGATAACGTTTGCCTAGATAGAAATACGTTTCCGTTAAGCGATGAGCCAATAACTCATTATCATGTGTAGAATCGAGAATGGACTTCAATACCTGCTCTTCAGACACTTCACCTAAGGTCAATGCCACAAGATTCCATCCCCACTGATCATTGTGGACACTGTATTCGTTGAGCAATACTTTTTTCGCATGTTGCGGATCTTGCTCATATTGCATGAAATAAACCCACAGCGCGTTAAAGGGATCATGAGGCTGTAACTTGGCGAGTTTCGCCATATCTTCTAATCCGAGCTCTGGACGCTCACCGTAGTACAAGGCTACCGCTCGATTACGTAACGCGAACGCATTCTTCGGATCGAGATCAAGCGCCGAATCAAACGCATCATAAGCGGCATCGTGCTTATTTACCCCTGTGTAGAATACACCTAGCATATTAAACACCGCGGGCTGCTTAGGATTAATGGCTATGGACTGGGAAAAATCCAACCTTGCTAAATCTTGTAGTCCAACATTGTCATAAGCGTTGCCACGCTGGTTCAACATCCGCGATCTGACGTTATCACTGATATCCTGTCGTTGTAGCAATTCACTTAAGCGTGCGATCTGGACTTCGTCCTTGACAGAATTCTGTAATGGAATTGCCATCGGTGCATAAACCCACTGAGTCTTTGGGGGCGATTGATGTGCACACCCAGCGACCAATGTCATTGCCACGCTCACAGCAAGGGTACGAAACCACTTCACAGATACTTACTCCTGTTATCCTGAATGACATGCAACGCCACGGAAACACTCGTGACATCACTAAATGACTAACCATGTCCATAAAAAAAGGAACGTGATTACACGTCCCCTTTATATCATGCTTTCAAATGATAATGCTAAACCATTATCATTGAAAAAACCGTCGATTACTCAGCTTGAGCGTTATCAGCTGCGGCTGATGCTTCTTCCGCTGGCTTCTCTACCGCTTCTTTCATGCTTAGACGAACACGGTTCTGACGGTCAATTTCAAGTACTTTCACTTGAACTTCTTGACCTTCAGTCAGGTAGTCAGACACTTTTTCAACTCGCTTGTCAGCAATTTGAGAAATATGAACCAGACCATCTTTACCTGGAAGAATCGTAACAAACGCACCGAAATCCGCTAGACGAGCCACTTTACCAGTATAGATTTTACCGACTTCCACTTCCGCGGTTAGCGCTTTAATACGTTCGATCGCGTCTTTCGCTTGTTCGCCGTCAGTCGCTGCAATTTTAATTGTACCGTCATCTTCAATTTCGATGGTTGTACCGGTTTCTTCCGTCAATTGGCGGATAACTGCACCACCTTTACCAATCACGTCTTTGATTTTCTCAGAGCTGATCTTCATGGTATGAATGCGTGGAGCAAATTCAGAGATATCATCACGAGCACCTGAGATGGCTTGATCCATAACCGTTAGGATATGCATACGCGCACCTTGTGCTTGATTCAATGCAATTTGCATGATTTCTTGAGTGATACCTTCAATTTTGATATCCATCTGCAGTGCAGTCACGCCTTCTGACGTTCCTGCCACTTTAAAGTCCATATCACCTAGGTGGTCTTCATCACCAAGAATGTCAGACAGAACAACAAAGTCATCGCCTTCTTTAACAAGACCCATTGCGATACCCGCAACCGAAGACTTAATTGGAACACCAGCATCCATCAACGCCAATGAGGTACCACATACCGACGCCATAGAGGATGAACCATTAGATTCTGTAATTTCAGAAACAACACGTACTGTGTATGGGAATTCATCAACGGATGGCATAACCGCGGCAATACCACGCTTAGCAAGACGACCGTGACCGATTTCACGACGTTTTGGTGAACCAACAAAGCCGGTTTCACCCACACAGTATGGAGGGAAGTTATAGTGAAGTAAGAAGTTATCTTTACGCTCACCTAACAAGCTATCAATGATTTGTGCGTCACGCTGTGTGCCCAACGTTGCGGTTACCATTGCCTGCGTTTCGCCACGAGTAAATAGTGCGCTACCATGAGTACGAGGTAGAACGCCTGTACGAACGTCCAATGCACGAACCATGTCTTTCTCACGACCATCGATACGTTTTTCACCCGCGATAATACGGCTACGTACAACGTTCTTCTCTAAAGAACCAAGCTGTTTCTTGATCTCTTCGCTATCTTGAGAATCATCTTGTGCCAAGATCGCGGCAGTAACGTCAGCTTTAATGGCATTAACTTGTTCATAACGAGCCATTTTCTCAGTGATTTGATACGCTTCAATCAAACGAGATTCAGCAAGTTCAGCAATCTGTGCTTTCAATGTGGCGTTTTCTTCTGGCGCCGTCCATTCCCAAGCAGGCGTCCCCACTTCAGCAGCAAATTCATTGATAGCCTTAATGGCCGTTTGCTGTTGTTCGTGACCATAAACGACAGCAGATAACATCTCGGCTTCTGATAGAACATCCGCTTCCGATTCTACCATCAGAACCGCACCTTCTGTCCCTGATACCACAAGATCAAGACGAGAAGATTCCAATTCACTTGGGCTTGGGTTCAGAACCAATTGACCATCGATGTGACCAACACGTGCCGCACCAATTGGGCCATGGAAAGGCATACCTGAAATCGATAACGCTGCAGACGTCGCAAGCATAGTGACGATATCCGGCTGTACGTTCGGGTTAACAGAAACAACAGTCGCAATTACTTGCACTTCGTTTTTGAAACCTTCAGGGAATAGAGGACGGATAGGACGGTCAATCAGGCGAGCGGTCAGTGTTTCACTTTCCGATGGACGACCTTCACGCTTGAAGAAGCCACCTGGAATTTTACCCGCAGCGTAAGTACGCTCTTGGTAGTTAACCGTTAGAGGGAAAAAGCCCTGACCTTCTACGGCTTCTTTTTTACCAACAACAGAAACAAAGACTGAGGTATCATCCATTGTTGCCATAACTGCGGCGGTTGCTTGACGTGCAATCACACCGGTTTCTAAAGTAACGGTATGATTACCGTATTCAAACGTTTTAACTACTGGTTTTTCAAACATTAAGTGTTCCTTATTTCTAATTAGCTTCTAGTAATAGACTAATTAGATGAATCGTATAACACTCAAAGCATCGCCAATCGCGACTAGTAAAAACAGACTTCAATAAGTCTACTTTGAATAGCCGCGACCTACTGGCCGACTAAGGTGACAGCAATGCATTGAGTCATTGTGAATTAGTTAATCGTAATTAACCAATGGAGAGTAGTATAAACTACTTAGGGGAGGATATGCCAAATATAGATAACAAAAAAGGGGCTCAATGCCCCTTTTTTGCTCAAACCGATCTTAGCGACGTAGGCCAAGACGTTTGATTAGGTCGTGGTAACGAGCTAGGTTCTTACCTTTAAGGTAATCTAGAAGTTTACGACGACGAGAAACCATGCGTAGAAGACCACGACGGCTGTGGTGATCGCCTTTGTGCTCTTTAAAGTGACCTTGAAGGTGGTTGATTGAAGCAGTAAGTAGTGCTACTTGAACTTCTGGTGAACCAGTGTCACCTTCTTCACGTGCATATTCTGCAACGATTGCTGCTTTAGTTTCTGCATTCAGAGACATAATTCTCTCCTAAGAGTTAATATAATCAAAATGTATCAGCCAATCTCTGATTCAGCCGATACGATGAACCGCGAATTATAGGGAATAACCGCCTAGCATACAAGCACTATCCCTCGCTAACTCACGAGTTTATTCTTCGCTTTGTGTGTAAACCACTAACCGTTTAGGCGCGATGTTGCCAGGTTCCGTCACTTGCCCGACTCCGAGGAAGAGCTGGTCATCCCCTCCCAACATACGAACCATACCATCGTTAGGCGTATTAGCGACGATGACTGATTGACCATGTTGGACCTTGTCTATCTGTTCTCCTGTCATATAAACAGCAGGCAAACTTTCAACGGCAGTATCCATCGGTAATAACAACGGATCCAACAAGTCTTTCGGGGCGATCTCTTGCGACTGAGCTTGCTCAACTAATTCGTTCAGTTGCTCTAACGTCACCATGCGCTCATAAGGGTAATTCGCGACACCAGTACGACGTAAATAGATTACGTGGGCACCGCACCCTAAAAGCTCACCAAGATCATCAACGATAGTACGAATGTAAGTGCCTTTAGAACAATGCACTTCCATTTCAACTTCATCGCCTTCAAAACGAATCAGATCGATATCATAGACATGAATCGTTCTGGATTCGCGTGGTACGTCGATCCCTTCACGAGCGTACTCGTATAACGGGCGACCTTGATATTTTAACGCAGAAAACATCGAAGGCACCTGCTGACTTTCCCCTTTAAAGGTTTCGATTTGACGCAACAGCGTGTCTTTCTCAACATCAACAGGGCGAGTTTCAACCACCTCGCCATCCGAATCAGACGTATTCGTGCGTTCACCTAATTTAGCGATCACACGATAACGCTTATCGGAATCAAGCAAAAACTGCGAAAACTTAGTCGCTTCACCTAAGCACACAGGCAACATACCGGTTGCGAGCGGATCTAACGCCCCCGTATGGCCCGCTTTTTCGGCAAAAAACAGGCGCTTTACTTTCTGTAACGCATCATTGGACGAGATACCTGTCGGTTTATCTAACAGCACCACGCCATTAACAGCACGGCCTTTGCGTCGTCTTGCCATTACTCTTCGTCCTCTTTGCTACCTGACTCTTGCTGTTTGCGTTGGTCATTACTGACCACTTCAGAGACAAGGTTAGACATACGCATCCCTTCAACCAGGGTATTGTCGTATTGAAAACGAATTTCAGGGGTCAAACGTAAACGAATACGACGACCAAGCATCATACGAACATGAACTTCGTGTTCACGTAGCGCTTTCAAACACGATTCAGGGGTTTGCTCTCCGACACACAAAAAGGTCACGAAGACTTTGGCGTAGGAGAGATCTCGTGAAACTTCCACATCAGAAATCGTCACCATTCCGATACGTGAATCGCGAACTTCACGTTGTAGAATCATCGCGAGTTCTTTTTGTAGTTGCTGACTCACTCGTTGAGTACGGCTAAATTCTTTTGGCATATCTTTTCTCCCTAACAGAAAGAATGGGGGGATGGTCAAGCCAGCCCCCCATGGTGTATTTAACAACCGAATGTTGCCTGATTAAGCAAGCAAAGTTGATTAATCAATCGTACGTTTAATCTCAATAGTTTCAAATACTTCGATTTGGTCACCAACGCGAACATCATTGTAGTTCTTAACGCCAATACCACATTCGTAGCCATTCTTCACTTCTTGAACGTCATCTTTAAAGCGACGTAGTGATTCTAGCTCGCCTTCGTAAATAACCACGTTTTCACGTAGCACACGAATTGGGCTGTTACGCTTGATCACACCTTCAGTCACCATACAACCGGCAATCGAGCCAATTTTTGGTGATTTAAATACGTCACGAACTTGCGCAAGACCAATGATTTGCTGTTGGAACTCAGGAGCAAGCATGCCGCTCATTGCTTGTTTCACTTCGTCGATCAATTGATAAATGATTGAGTAGTAACGAAGATCCAAGTTCTCTGTTTCAACAGTACGACGTGCAGAGGCATCAGCACGCACGTTGAAACCAACAACGATAGCATTAGATGCAGCTGCCAGCACGGCATCCGTTTCAGTAATACCACCGACACCTGAACCTACGATATTCACTTTCACTTCATCAGTAGATAGCTTACGTAGTGAGTCAGCAATCGCTTCAACAGAACCCTGAACATCCGCTTTCAATACGATGTTCAATTCCGCTACGTCACCAGAAGTCATGTTAGAGAACATGTTTTCTAGTTTCGCTTTTTGCTGACGAGCCAGTTTCACTTCACGGAATTTACCTTGACGGTAGTTAGCCACTTCGCGCGCTTTACGTTCGTCACGAACAACCGTCGCTTCGTCACCTGCAGCAGGAACACCGGACAAACCGAGTATTTCTACTGGGATTGATGGACCCGCTTCTGTGATTTCTTCACCCAGTTCATCACGCATCGCACGAACACGACCATACTCTTGACCACAAAGAACGATATCGCCTTTATTTAGAGTACCAGACTGAACAAGAACCGTTGCTACTGGGCCACGACCTTTATCAAGACGAGATTCAATCACAACACCAGAAGCCATACCTTCAGAGACAGATTTCAGCTCTAATACTTCCGCCTGTAGCAAGATCGCTTCAAGTAGTTGTTCGATGTTGGTTCCCTGTTTAGCAGAGATGTGAACAAACATGTTCTCACCGCCCCATTCTTCAGGAATAACATCATAAGCAGCCAGTTCGTTCTTCACGTTATCTGGGTTTGCGCCATCTTTATCGATTTTGTTAACCGCAACAATCAAAGGTACGCCAGCCGCTTTCGCGTGCTGAACTGCTTCGATAGTCTGAGGCATAACACCATCATCAGCCGCAACAACCAAGACAACGATATCCGTCGCTTGTGCACCACGTGCACGCATTGAGGTAAAGGCCGCGTGTCCAGGAGTATCTAAGAAGGTAATCATACCTGTCTCAGTTTTCACATGGTAAGCACCAATGTGCTGAGTAATACCACCGGCTTCGCCCGTTGCTACGTGAGTACGACGAATGTAGTCAAGTGTTGACGTTTTACCATGGTCAACGTGGCCCATGATCGTCACAACTGGCGCTCGTGGTTCAGTTGACTGAACATCCGATTGATCACGGTCAGAAAGAATCGCTTCTTCTAATTCGTTTTCTTTTCTTAGAATAACTTTGTGACCCATTTCTTCAGCAACTAATTGCGCTGTTTCTTGGTCAATCACTTGGTTAATGGTCGCCATCGCGCCCATTTTCATCATTGTTTTAATGACTTCTGTGCCTTTTACCGACATTTTCTGAGCTAACTCAGATACGACGATAGTTTCACCGATAACAACTTCAGATTTGGCCACAGTCGCGGTTTTATCAAAACCATGCTGCATAGATGAAGGCTTGTTCATACGACCTTTACGGCCCTTACCTTTACTACGAGAGCGTGCGTTACGTTCTTGACGGTCGTCACGTGAGGACATTTTTTTCTTAGCCGCGCGGCGAGTTACTGTGCCTTCTTCACGGCGATCAGCCTCATCTTCCGCTT
This sequence comes from Vibrio zhugei, assembly GCF_003716875.1. Taxonomy (NCBI): domain Bacteria; kingdom Pseudomonadati; phylum Pseudomonadota; class Gammaproteobacteria; order Vibrionales; family Vibrionaceae; genus Vibrio; species Vibrio zhugei. The sequence continues at coordinate 2,336,022 of NZ_CP033078.1, forward strand.
CACGAGCGTAGGTTGAAGTTGTTAAGTGGTAATCTGTTTTCTCTTCCATAGCACCTTTTTTCTCTTCATCGGCAGACCAACGCTCGGCGTTTTGTGCAGCTAGTTTGCGTGCTTCTTCAAGCTGACGCTGGGCTTCCGCTTCTGCCTTGCGCTGTGCTTCTTCTTCCTGACGACGTTTCAGCTCTTCGGTCTCTAGACGGACAGCTTCTTGCTGAGCTTTTTGCTCATCAGTCTGCGTACGTTTCGCTTGGTCTTGGGGCTCACGTTCCGTTTTTGCTTTTGCTTCCGCTTCACGTTTTGCCATTTGCTCTGCTTCACGTTTCGCTTTTTCTTCAGCTTCACGTTTTGCCTTTTCCTCGGCTTCACGTTGTGCTGCAGCTTCTGCGTCACGTTTCGCTTGTTCTTCTGCTTCACGTTTCGCTGCTTCTTCAGCTTCACGTTTCGCTTCGTCTTCGATTGTTGCACGCTTTACGTAAGTACGCTTTTTACGTACTTCAACCTGGATATTCTTACTTTTACCACCGCCTGCATTGACACTCAGTGTACTGCGTTTTTTACGCTGCAATGTCAAGCGGGTTGGCTCTGTGCCTACATTATCACTAGGATCTTTACGTAAAAAGGAAAGAAGACGTTGCTTCTCACCATCAGTTACGTTGTCTGAACTAGACTTAGGCATACCAGCCTCAGCAAGTTGTTCTAATAAGCGGTCAACTGGAGTACCAATTTCTTCACTCAGTGCTTTAACTGTAAGTTGTGTCATGCCGCTTCCTCCCCTTGCCGATGTTACGCTTCTTCACCAAACCAGCAGATATTTCGGGCCGCCATGATAAGCTCACCGGCACGCTCCTCAGACAAACCTTCAACGTCTTCTAGCTCATCCACACCTTGGTCTGCAAGATCTTCCAGTGTTACTACACCTTTAGCAGCCAATTTGAAAGCCAGTTCACGTTCAAGGCCTGATAGGCTCAATAAATCTTCAGCTGGTTCTGCGCCGTTGTATGATTCTTCTTGTGCTAGAGCAATTGTCGTTAGTGCTTGTTTTGCACGACCGCGTAGCTCTTCGACAAGATCTTCATCTAAACCTTCTACTTCAAGAAGTTCATTGACTGGCACATACGCCACTTCTTCCAAAGTAGAAAATCCTTCTTCCACCAAAAGTTCTGCGAAGTCCTGCTCAACATCAAGATACTTCATAAAGTTCTCAATAGCAGCTGTCGATTCTTCTTGGTGTTTCTTCTGTAGGTCATCAACCGTCATCACATTCAGTTCCCAACCAGTCAGTTGAGATGCTAGACGAACGTTTTGACCGCTACGACCGATTGCTTGCGCTAAATTATCGGCTTCAACCGCAATGTCCATAGAGTTCGCATCTTCATCAACAATGATGGATGCCACATCTGCAGGTGCCATGGCGTTAATCACGAATTGTGCTGGGTTATCATCCCAAAGAACAATATCAATACGCTCACCACCAAGTTCACTGGATACCGCTTGAACACGCGCACCGCGCATGCCAACACAAGCACCGACTGGGTCAATGCGTTTGTCGTTGGTTTTAACGGCAATTTTTGCACGAGAACCTGGATCACGCGCCGCCCCTTTAAGCTCAATCATTTCTTCGCCAATTTCCGGTACTTCAACACGAAATAATTCAGCAAGCATTTCAGGCTTAGAGCGAGTGATAAATAATTGGAAACCACGCGCATCTGGGCGAACAGCATACAGCAAACCACGTACGCGGTCACCTGGACGGAAGTTTTCACGTGGCAATTGGTCTTCACGTAAAATGACGGCTTCAGCGTTATTACCTAAGTCAAGAATCACCGTTTCACGGTTGACTTTCTTAACAACGCCCGTCACTAACTCGCCTTCGTTATCAATAAATTGTTCAACAACTTGTGCGCGTTCCGCTTCACGTACTTTCTGTACGATAACTTGTTTCGCCGTTTGTGTGGTAATACGGTCAAACGTCACTGATTCAATTTCATCTTCAACGAAGTCGCCCAGACCTAGCGTCTCATCTTCATACTGAGCCGCTTCAATCGAGATTTCTTTGGTTGGATTTTCAACTTCTTCAACCACTAACCAGCGACGGTAAGTGTCGAACTCACCGGTTTTACGGTCAATTTCGACACGAACTTCAATTTCAAATTCATGCTTCTTTTTCGTTGAAGTCGCTAATGCGATTTCAAGCGCTTCAAAAATACGCTCACGAGGTACCGCTTTCTCGTTAGAAACCGCCTCAACAACCGCTAAAATTTCTTTACTCATCTTTCTAGCCTCTAAGACTTAAAATTTAGGGATCAGGTTAGCTTTTGCGATATTACTTAACGCAAAATGTTCTTGTTGCCCATCAACACTGATCGCAACGGTTTCTCCGTCAACGGCGTCAATGACACCACTCCATTTACGACGGTTGCCAACAGCCATTTTCAGAACGAGGCTGACCTCGTGACCAATAAATTGCTCATAATGTGCGATTTTAAACAGTGGTCGCTCTAAACCAGGAGAAGACACTTCAAGGTTATAAGCCACTGATATAGGATCTTCTACATCTAAAACCGCACTGATTTGTCGACTTACTTCAGCGCAATCATCAACATTAATACCATTTTCATGGTCGACAAAAACACGTAATGTTGAGTGCTGCCCTGCACGTATAAATTCTAATCCAACCAGCTCATAACCTGAAGCAACAACTGGTGCTTCAAGTAGTTCAGTTAGTTGTCTCTCTAAACCAGTCATTTCAACCACTCCAGAAACAAAAAAAGGGCCTAGAGCCCAATTTAAATTCCAAACAAAAACCCGAATCATGATTTCATGAAATTCAGATAACAAAAAACCCCGATAGCCGGGGTTTTTTGATGCTGGACCCTGATAAATTGAGAATTACTTCTCAATTGCAGTGAGGTTAACACTGCCAAACTTGCATCCAAACCTAAAAGGTTGGTTGCGGGGGCCGGATTTGAACCAACGACCTTCGGGTTATGAGCCCGACGAGCTACCAAACTGCTCCACCCCGCGTCCGACTTGTAATGCATTATACGCATTAAACAAAGATTTACAAGTTTGTAAATATGGTGCCGAGAGAGGGACTCGAACCCTCACACCGAAGCGCTAGCACCTCATGCTAGTGTGTCTACCAATTTCACCATCTCGGCATAAACCTGACTTATCCTAAGATAAGTTATTGAGGGACGTTACTATCAGATTTTGTATCTGTTGATTCGTCACTCGCAGCCGGAGCTGCATTATCACTCGCTTTATTGTCTAATTGCGTTTGACCTTGTGTTGGGTCAACCCATTTAGAATCTGTTTTATGAGTAGAATAATTACCCAAAACTAAGCTAGTAACTAAAAAAATCAGTGCAAAAATTGCAGTCATTCGGGTTAGGAAATTTCCTGAGCCACTCGAACCAAAAACTGTATTTGAGGCACCAGCACCGAATGAGGCTCCCATATCTGCGCCTTTACCTTGCTGTATCAGCACTAAGCCAATGATACCAACCGCAGCCAACAGGTAAATCACAAGTAGAGCTGTATACATGTCGTCCACCTATGTTCCAATTTGTTGAGCCAGCGCCGTTCTTATCATAGGACTTGAACAAGGCTAGCGACCTTCCTCTCAGAAGGCGGAGGCAATACTAACCAATGCTCACTCAACTGACAAGAGGATTTTATAAAAAAAAGTGAATAATGAATTTAAACGCTCAAAAAAAGGCCAAAAACACAAACTCTTTAATAAAATTCAAGTTATTAGCCTAATTTCCATACAGCGCAAAGCACGTTAACAGTTGTCTTTGACCACTTGTGCGATATCAAGAGCCGATTGCTGTACCAGCTCTGCATCTTCCCCTTCCACCATGACACGGATTAATGGTTCGGTACCTGACTTACGTAACAGCACACGTCCTTTATCCGCTAACTTGCCTTCAACCGTTGCAACGGCTGCTAGCACTTTTTCATGTTCTAGCGGGTTAGTTTCACCACTGAAACGGACATTTTCAAGGACCTGAGGGTAAAGTGTCATTCCCGCAGTGAGTTCATGCAGGGGTTGATGATTCTCTGCAATCGCCGTTAGCATACGTAAAGCGGCAACAATCGCATCCCCAGTGGTGACACTATCTAAAAGAATAATATGGCCAGAGTTTTCAGCACCGATTGACCAGTTATTTTCGACGAGCGCTTCCATCACATAACGATCGCCAACCGCAGCCCGTTGAAATGGAATACCAAGTTCTTTAAGCCCATTTTCCATACCTAGGTTGGTCATCAAAGTTCCCACAACACCACCTTGCAAGGTACCACGACGTTGCTCATTACGTGCAATCACGTAGGCAATCTGATCGCCATCGACTTTATTGCCTTGAGCATCGACCATGATCAAACGATCGCCATCCCCATCGAAAGCCAAGCCCAGATCTGCCTGTTCCACCACGACTCGTGCTTGCAGTGCGCGAACATCTGTCGCTCCGACTTCATCATTGATGTTAGTACCATTAGGCTCAACCCCAATCGCAATAACATCGGCTCCCAATTCACGGAACACACTAGGCGCAATATGGTACGTTGCTCCATGCGCACAATCGATAACTAGCTTGAGTCCTTCTAAACTGAGACTGTGAGGGAAGGTGCTTTTACAAAATTCGATATATCGCCCAGCCGCATCGATTAAACGCGATGCCTTGCCTAGCAAGCCAGATTCGACACAATCAATCTCTTGATCTAATTGCGCTTCAATCGCTAATTCGACATCGTCCGGTAATTTGGTGCCATGAGCGGAAAAAAACTTAATGCCATTATCATAATAAGGATTATGTGATGCAGAGATAACAATACCGGCTTCTGCGCGGAATGTTTGTGTTAAGTAAGCCACGGCGGGCGTCGGCATTGGGCCAGTTAAAACGGCATTAAGACCCGCCGCGGCAAGACCAGCTTCAAGTGCCGATTCAAGCATATAACCAGAGATCCGAGTATCTTTACCAATGATCACTTTTTTCGTGCCTTGCTGTGCTAGGACACGCCCTGCCGCCCAACCGAGCTTTAAAACAAAGTCTGGAGTAATTGGATACTGACCTACTTTACCTCGTACCCCATCTGTACCGAAATAACGTCTTTCTTGTGACATATCTAGCCCTTAACTTATTTAATCTCAAATACTTTTTTTCATTAATTCGACGATTTTCATCGCTTCTATTGTTTCTTCAAAGTCGTGCACACGAATAATGTGCGCCCCTTTTGCTGCGGCCAGTGTAGCACAGGCCACACTACCGACCATGCACTCCGCCGGCTTTTTATTCAATGGTTTAAAAATCATCGATTTGCGTGACATGCCTGCTAAAACAGGCAATTGATATTGATGAAATTGTTCAAGATGCCCTAATAACTGATAGTTGTGTGCAACCGTTTTACCGAAGCCAAAGCCAGGGTCAATAATAATGTTACTGCGTAAAATCCCGGCTTGCTCACATGCGCGAATTCGCTGCTGTAAGAAGTCGTCAACATCCGTAACCACATCTTGATAAGTAGGGGCATCCTGCATCGTTTTCGGTTGCCCTTGCATATGCATAATGCACACAGGAACCTGAGCCTGAGCAACCACCTGCAACGCTCCGTCTTCGCTCAGCGAGCGCACATCATTAATCAAATCCGCCCCTGCCGCTATCGCTTGCCGCATAACTTCCGCTTTACTGGTGTCAATAGAAATCCAGATCTCTTGATCATGCTCGCGGATCGCCTTAACAACTGGGATAACACGCTCAAGCTCCTCTTCTAATGACACTTCAGGAGCCCCAGGGCGTGTTGACTCTCCGCCAATATCAATGATGGCGACACCTGCGTCACGCATTTGTAACGCTCGTCGTAATGCGTTTTCCACTTGATTATAACGCCCGCCGTCGGAAAAAGAATCCGGTGTTGTGTTAAGAATTCCCATCACTAGTGGACTTTCTAATAACAATTGTTTTTTGGGGGTTTGCAGCTTCATCATGATTTATTCGTTCCTTGTATCATAAAAAAAACCCCGACGAATCGGGGTTTTTATACACTTAGTGATAACTACTCAGTGTCTTTTTTCTTTTCTTCTTTTTGCGCTTCGCTATCATCCGAAGAGCTGTCTACAGCATTGGAATCTGTTGCTTGAGACTTGTGCTCTTCAGCGTTCTCGGTCTTGTCGACTGAATCATCAGACTGGTCAGCCGAGTCAGAAGCTTCCGCTTCACTGGCTTTTTCCAGACGATCAGACCATCCCGCAGGGTCACGAATGACGTCTTTACGAGCCATGAGGTCATCAATCTGCCCAGCATCGATAGTTTCATACTTCATCAATGCATCTTTCATTGAATGCAAGATATCCATATTGTCGATGAGTAGCTGACGAGCTCGCTCATAGTTGCGATCAATGATTTTACGAGTTTCATCATCGATGAGTTTCGCCGTATCATCCGACATATGCTTACTCTGATTCGCGCTGCGTCCAAGGAACACTTCGCCTTCTTCTTCAGAGTAAAGCATTGGGCCTAATTTTTCGGAAAAGCCCCATTGAGTGACCATCTTACGTGCAATATCTGTCGCACGCTCGATATCATTCGATGCTCCGGTTGATACTTTTTCAACACCGTAGATCAACTCTTCAGCTAAACGACCACCATACAGACTGGACACCATCGACTCGAGATGCTGTTTTGACATACTCACGCGATCTTGTTCAGGCAAGTACATCGTGACACCCAGCGCGCGACCGCGAGGAATGATCGATACTTTATAAACAGGATCGTGTTCTGGAACCAGACGACCGACAATCGCATGACCGGCTTCATGGTAAGCGGTGGAGGCTTTGGTTTCTTCCGACATGACCATAGAGCGGCGTTCAGCCCCCATCATGATCTTGTCTTTCGCCAGCTCAAACTCAACCATCGAGACATTACGTTTATTACCACGCGCTGCAAATAGCGCCGCCTCATTGACTAAGTTCGCTAAATCCGCACCGGAAAAGCCAGGGGTACCACGCGCGATCAACGATGGTTCAACATCATTCCCTAGCGGCACCTTACGCATGTGAACTTTAAGGATCTGTTCACGGCCGCGCACATCCGGGAGACCAACAACCACTTGGCGGTCGAAACGACCAGGACGTAATAAAGCAGGATCCAATACATCAGGTCGGTTAGTGGCAGCGATAACAATAATACCTTCGTTACCTTCAAAACCATCCATCTCTACCAGCATCTGGTTCAAGGTTTGCTCACGTTCATCGTGACCACCACCAACACCTGCGCCACGTTGACGGCCAACCGCATCGATTTCATCAATAAAGATAATGCAAGGTGATGATTTTTTCGCTTGCTCAAACATGTCACGCACACGAGAAGCACCAACACCAACAAACATTTCAACAAAATCCGAGCCTGAAATGGTAAAGAACGGCACCTTCGCTTCGCCTGCGATTGCTTTAGCAAGGAGGGTCTTACCTGTACCAGGAGGACCGACCATCAGAACACCAGTTGGAATTTTACCACCCAACTTTTGGAATCGACTTGGATCACGTAGATAATCCACCAACTCCTTTACGTCTTCTTTTGCTTCATCACAGCCAGCAACATCCACGAATGTCGTTTTGATCTGCTCTTCGCTCATCATGCGCGCTTTACTCTTACCAAACGACATAGCACCTTTGCCACCGCCGCCTTGCATTTGACGCATGAAGAAAATCCAGACTCCGATCAACAGAATCATAGGGAACCACGAAATAAAGATTGTTCCTAACAAACTTTGTTTCTCTGGTGGTGTACCCTGAACTTTAACGTTCTGGTTAATCAAATCATCAAGAAGCTTTTGATCGTACACAGGCATATAAGTGACATAGTGTGAACTACCACCATTTCGAGTGAAGGTAATTTCACTATTGTTGAACTTTGCTTCCTGTATTTGGCCTTGGCCAACTTCCTGTACAAATGTTGTATAATCTACTGTTTTCCCATTACTGTCACCAGGGCCAAAGCTCTGAAAAACAGACATAAGAACAACCGCAATTACCAACCAAAGAATTAAATTTTTTGCCATGTCACTCAAGGTGTCAGCCTCGCGATAACTAGTTGTAATTAAAGGTAGGGTACTACAGTTTTCAGGCCGTAGCTATAGGGTTCAATGTCATGATTACTGATAAAAGGTTACCCTTTGTAACCAGTAGCTACAACATAAACTTCTCGAGAACGAGCTCGTGAAGAATCAGGTTTACGGATTTTCACCGTCTTAAACATCGCTCTGATATTTTTAATATACTCATCGAATCCTTCTCCTTGAAAGACTTTGACCACAAAACTGCCATTTTTTGCTAAAACTTCTCGGCACATATCTAACGCCAGTTCAACAAGATACATAGCTCTAGGCTGATCGACCGACTGATTACCAGCCATATTCGGAGCCATGTCCGACATAACCACATCGACCATCGCGGGTTGAATACGTTCTAACAATGCGTTGAGTACGGCTTCTTCCCGAAAATCCCCTTGTAAGAATGACACGCCCGCGATCGAATCCATCGACAATATGTCACAAGCAATCACTTGACCACTATCACCAACGATGCCTGCAGCATATTGTGACCAGCCTCCCGGAGCTGCGCCTAAATCGACTACCGTCATCCCGGATTTAATAAGCGCATCTTTTTTCTGTATTTCTTCAATTTTGAAGATAGCACGAGAACGATAGCCTTTCTTTTTTGCTTCGTTTACGTATTTATCGTCAAAGTGTTCTTTCAACCAGCGGCCCGAGCTCGCTGAATGCTTTTGTTTACTCATTCCATTCCTAAATAAATGCGTCTATCAGAGAAAGTATGGTAGAAAATATAGTCTTCAATGATAGATGGCGCTAAAATGTGGGTTTTCAACCCTAATATTAAATAAATTTGGTCGCGTAATGAACCTAAGCAATAAACAAAAACAGCACCTCAAAGCACTCGCACACAACCTAAAGCCTGTTGTGCTTATGGGTGCCAACGGATTAACTGAAGCTGTTTTAGCGGAAATTGAGATCGCTCTAGACTTCCATGAACTGATTAAAGTGAAGGTTGTTTCTGAAGATCGTGAAACAAAACAACTCATCGTTGATGCTATCGTACGCGAAACTGGTGCTGAAAAAGTTCAAGTTATCGGGAAAGTACTGGTATTGTATCGCCCTTCAGAACAACGCAAAATTGAACTACCTCGTAAGTAGACAAGATTGCGACTCCAATAAGAAAAGGTCGCCATTGGCGACCTTTTTATTGAGCGTTAGATGTATTCGACACGATCAATTTCAAATACTTTATCCCCTCCTGGGGTAGTGATAACGACTTCATCACCTTCTTCTTTACCAATCAAACCTCGCGCAATTGGAGAACTGATCGAAATACGGCCAAGTTTAATGTCAGCCTCGTCATTCCCGACGATTTGATAGGTTTTTTCCTCGTCACTATCCACGTCAACCACGGTAACCGTAGAGCCGAAAATGACCTTACCAGAATTATCAATTTTTGTGACATCAATAACCTGCGCAACAGACAGTTTATATTCAATATCACGAATTTGTGCCTCGCAAATGCCTTGCTCTTCGCGCGCAGCGTGGTATTCGGCATTCTCTTTCAAATCACCTAGTTCGCGAGCTTCTGCGATAGCGGCAGAGATTTGTGGACGTAGCTTGAGAAGTTTATCAAGTTCTTTACGCAGCATTTCTTCGCCGCGTACAGTCATAGGAACTTTTTCCATATTATACCTCTATGCCAAAGCGATCTTTGGACAAAACAATACCACCCAACCCATATAAAGGTTAGGTAGCGCCGATTGAAATAATGTTCACCAGTTTAAACAAAGTTTAAAACGAAATCATCCAAAATCCATATTTAACTTTTTAAATTTGCGTCAAAGGGTTGCATGTAAAAATTCATTGTGATCTGGTGCACAAGAAAAATCTTATAAAAGATGAAAAAATAATCAAAAAATATAAAAAAATAATATTTCACTAGCCATTAATAAGCTCTTGATATTAATAAAAAATCCTTTAAAAACAATTCTTTGATATTTTTTACATTATAATAAAACACTGTTCTTTTATCGATTTTATATCATTTTACTAACCCATCGGGAACTATATGACCAAAATTGAATACGTAAATGCTTGATGTTGTAACGTCAGTTTACGTCAGGTGCAGGAACGCACCTAACTGATGTTAAGACGAGATTTATCAGGATCGATAAAACGTCTCAACCAACGTTTTTGTGGACACTACTTTTTAGGACTTAATGAGATGAAAAAGACTATCATCGCAGTAGCTGTGGCAGCAGCTGCCCTTACAACAGGTGCTAACGCAGCTGAAGTTTATAACGCAGACGGAACCTCTCTTTCTATTGGTGGTCGCGTAGAAGCGCGTCTTCAATTACAAGATAGTGACGCCAACGATCGCACACGAGCTCGTCTTAACTTTGAAGGCACACACCAAGTTAATGACAAACTTTACGGTCTAGCCAAATTTGAAACAGAATGGGCCAAAGAAGAACATAACGGTCAACTTGATTCTAACAGTACAGAGATTAAAACGCGTTACCTATACGCAGGTCTTGGTATGGATGCAGGTGAAATTACTTACGGTCAACAAGATGGCGCTTTGGTTCATTTGACCAACTTCACCGATATCATGTCAACATGGGGTAAAGCCGCTTCTGTTGATTATTCTGGTAACATTGTTGATGGTGGCCCTAATGCTGATCAGTCGACACCTGATGAATATAACTCTCTAGCAGGCCGTACCGATAACTACCTAGCTTACAATGCACAATTTGATTCATTAGGCGTCAGCGCTGGCTATCGCTTTGCTGATGGCCAAGACAGTGCCGATAACAACAGCCGTGTCGATAACGGTCAAGATGGCTATGCACTAGCGCTTACCTATGGTATTGCCGATACAGGTGTCGTTGTCGGTGGTGGTTATTCTGAGCAAAATGATAACGAGCAAGCCATGGTAACAACAGCATTCACTTATGATGCATTGTACCTAGCTGCGTTATACACTCACATTGACTACGATGATAATCAAGTACATAACTACAAAGGTTATGAGTTCGCTGCGGCGTACACCATTGATAAGACAAAACTTGTCGCAACGTATAACAAAGGTGAGCGTAAAGACGACACTGTTGATGCTCTAGCAGCAGAAGTGAATTACTTCTTTACGCCAACGTTCTTCGGCTATGTGGGTTATAAATGGAACCTACTTGATGACAGTGATAAAAAATCACTCACCAGTGATGATGGAATGTTACACAATGTTAACAAACAAGACCAAGCAATGGCGGGCTTGCAATACCGTTTCTAAACATTTGACGTAAGTTTTATCCAGTAACAACACCCGCCTTATAGCGGGTGTTTTTTTATGTCGCTATACTAAGCCCCTCAATGCTTTCAACTAAAGTGACATTATGCGTTCGATTTTTATTTATTTATTGGCCGTGTCTTGTGGGTTGCTTTCGCCATGGGCGGTTGCACAAAACAATATCAACACACAACTGACCACTCTTTCTCCCAATGCGCGTTACCATCTCGTTGCGAAGTCACTGGATACCAACCAAATCTTAACTCACTATGAAAATAGTGATTACTTTCCTCCTGCCAGCACCCTAAAAGTGTTAACCGCGCTTGCCGCGACAATAGAACTTGGCAAAGAATTCCGTTTTTCTACTCAGCTTCGTCAGTCTACTCACGATTACAGTATCGCCTTTTCCGGTGATCCTTCCTTAACGACTCAAGATATTCGAACATTGCTCGAAACCTTGAAACAGCATGGGGTGACACACATACAAGGCGATTTATGGTTGGATAACTCGGCGTTCACTGGCTTTGAAAAAGCAACTGGCTGGCCATGGGATGCACTGGGCGTCTGCTATAGCGCGCCAGCCAGTGCGATCAATGTGGATCATAATTGCATACCGGCCTCAATATATAGCCTCAAAAATGGCAAAACTCGGGTGTATGTCCCAGAGCAATATCCCATACATATCGAGAACCAAGTGATCAGTGTGAGCCCAAGCGGTAAGCAAAATCGCCACTGTGATTTAGACTTGCAAGCTAGACACGATAACCGCTATATCATCAGTGGCTGCCTCGTTAAGCAGAAACAACCTTTGCCTCTCAAGTTTGCGGTGCAAAATACGGGACAATACACACAGCGTATTGTCTATCGGCTACTGAATCAATTACATATATCCATTGAGGGGCGCGTGCGCATTGGCTCTCCCAAATCATCACAACACACAAAAACAATAGCGACGCATTATTCCGCCGCTCTTTCGCAGTTACTGTCCACTATGCTGAGAAAATCGGACAACCTTTACGCCGATAGCATAACGAAAACCTTGGGAAGCGTCGTATTCCATCAACCGGGAAGCTATCGAAATGGCACCGCTGCCATAAAGAACATTATTGAAAATCATACTGGTATTGCATTGGACGAGGCTCAACTTGTCGATGGGTCAGGTCTATCTCGAGATAATCGTATCGCGGCCTCAACCATGCTCTCTATCTTGCAATATATTGGCAAGCATGATGAACAACTCGGTCTCTTGGCTTTGCTACCTCGTTCTGGATTATCGGGCACATTAAAATATCGTCGGAGTTTGATGGCAGCCCCAGTCAAAGGCGCGTTATCAGCCAAAAGTGGGACCTTATATGGTACGCATAACTTGGTGGGCTTTGTGTATGATGCGTCAGGACGCCCCAGTAGCGTTTTTGTGCAATACATTACGGACTACTTCCCAAGTCAATCCGAGCACAATGTCCGCCCCACGCCTCTCACCCGTATTGAGCAAGATTTCTATCGCCAAATCATTAAGCAGACACGCTAGCCCCCACAGATAGCGGCGTTCTTTACGACTCACATTCAGGTATAAAAAAAGCGCCTTAAGGCGCTTTTTCTCTGTTCAATTGGCGGATTACTTAATCGTAATACGAGCGAATTTACGCTTACCAACTTGATAGACTGCGGTGCCAGTTTCCGGTACCCACTTGGTGTCGGCCACTTTTTCGCCGTCGCACTTTACTGCACCTTGGCGAACCATACGCATCGCATCAGAAGTTGAGTTCACTAAGCCCGCTTCTTTTAAAACGTTGGCAATTGCCATGCCTTCGGCCAACTCAAACTCAGGCATTTCATCGGGCATAGCGCCTTTCTGGAATCGATTGATGAACTCTTGTTCAGCTGCATCGGCATCCGCTTCAGAGTGGAAACGCGCAATGATTTCCTTCGCTAATAGAATCTTAATATCACGAGGGTTTTTACCCGCTTCAATATCGGCCTTAAACTGCTCCACTTCCTCCAATGGACGGAAAGACAACAGTTCGTAGTAATCCCACATCAAAACATCGGAAATCGACATGATTTTACCGAACATATCACTCGGAGCGTCATCAATACCAATATAGTTATTGGCGGACTTAGACATTTTTTTCTCACCGTCTAGCCCGACCAGTAATGGCAACATCATGACAACTTGCGGAGTTTGGCCGTTGGCTTTTTGCAGCTCTCGTCCCATCAGCAAGTTAAAGCGCTGATCCGTTCCGCCCAATTCCACATCGGTCTCCATTGCCACCGAGTCGTAGCCTTGAAGCAACGGGTACATAAATTCATGAATTGCAATGGCTTGGCCGCTAGCATAGCGCTTTTTGAAATCATCACGCTCTAACATACGGGCAACCGTTTGGTGAGAGCCAAGACGGATCATGCCTTCGGCACCCAACTTCGATAACCATTCAGAGTTAAATTGAATGGTTGTCTTTTCTGGATCTAAAATCTTAAATACTTGGGTTTTATAGGTTTCCGCATTGCGCATAACATCTTCACGGGTCAGCGGCGGTCTCGTTGTATTTTTCCCCGTTGGGTCACCCACCATGCCGGTAAAATCACCAATCAGGAATGTCACTTCATGACCAAGCTCTTGAAAGGCACGCAACTTATTAAGAATTACAGTATGACCTAAATGAATATCTGGTGCCGTTGGATCCGCACCTAGCTTGATTCGCAACGGTCGGTTTTCTTTTAATTTAGCAATCAGCTCATCTTCCGGGATAAGCTCTGCTACACCACGCTTAAGTTCAGCTAAAGCGGCTTCAATACTCGCCATTCTTTGTTCACTCCCACAGATTTGGCAAAATGTAATAATTCGACATATTACTTGAATAGCGACTACTTTTGAAACCAGTTAGACTAACAAGCAGCGAATTAATTTAATATTTCTCAAACCAAGCCCATTATCATGACCATTATTTCCCGTTTAACCTGGCTACACAAACTTTCCATTGTCATGTGTTCTGCCTTGATTGTCGGTGCAGCATTTTTTCTCCCCGATCCAGACAAACTCATTAATCAGCAAGAAGGGCTAAAGATAGGTCAGCCATACCCCCTTCCATTAAATCATGAACGACTCAGCGAACAAGAAGATCGCCTTTCCCAGCATACGCCATTAATCTGGGAGAAACACACCGTAAAATCGGGAGAAAGCAGCGCTGTGCTTTTCCAACGAGTAGGATTGTCTTCTCGTGTGCTCTATGCCTTAACGTCAAGCAACGCTGATATTCATCATCATTTAACTCACCTACGTCCTGGTGATGAACTGTATTTCGGCTTAAATGATCAACATGAGCTACTTCAGTTACGTCGTAGGATCAATTCCTATGAAACGTTTGTTGTCAAGAAAAGTGGCGATCATTACACCTCAACCGTCGACACCAAAGATGTCTATTTCCAATACAACTATGCGAATGCAACCATCCATTCCAATTTTTGGAAAGCGGCGAGCAACGCGGGAATCACGCCAAACCAAATAATGCAAATCGCGAGTATTTTTGGCTGGGATGTCGATTTTGCACTGGATATTCGTGCCGGTGACCACTTTGAGCTACTGTATCAAGAGAAAGTCGTCGAAGGTCAAGTCACGGAACGAGGCGATATTATTGCCGCAAGGTTTACTAACCGAGGGAAAACCTTTACCGCCATTCGTGACGATGCGACAGGTAACTACTATGACGAAAACGGCCGCGCAATGAAAAAAGCGTTTTTACGCTCACCGCTGGACTTTCGCCGAGTATCGTCTAATTTTAACCCGCGCCGCTTACACCCGGTAACTGGACGTGTCCGTCCGCATCGAGGGACCGATTATGTCGCCCCCGTTGGCACCCCGATTTGGGCGGCTGGGGATGGAGTGGTAAAAAAAGCAGGCTATAATCAATACAACGGTAACTATGTTTTTATACGTCACAGCAATACCTACACCACCAAATACTTGCATCTCAAGCGACGTTTTGTAAAAACTGGTCAACGTATTAAACAAGGGCAAACCATTGGTACGCTCGGCAGTACTGGTAGGGTGACAGGCGCACATTTGCACTATGAATTTCTCGTGCATGGGGTACATAAAAACCCGAGAACCGTAGATTTACCGTTGTCACGCTCTCTCAAAGGCCAAGCCAAACAGCAATTTTTAAGCGTAGCTAAAGAACGCTTACATCAGCTTGAGCGCTATAGCCATTTTCTCTTTGTTCCTTCCCAATAACACCAGCCAATAAAAAAGCAGAATGCCTGGGCATTCTGCTTTTTACGATTCGGCTTATCCAAAAAAGGTTACACGCTGAAAGAAGCACCACAGCCACACGTAGTCGTGGCATTGGGGTTATTGACGAAAAAGCGAGCGCCTTCTAGACCTTCCGTATAATCGACCTCTCCACCGATCAAATACTGTAAGCTCATTGGGTCAATGACCAATGTAACGCCTTCCTTATCGATGGTCGTATCACCATCGTTGACACTTTCATCAAAAGTGAAACCATATTGAAAGCCACTACAGCCACCACCGGTAATGTACACTCGTAACTTCAGTGCTGGATTTTCTTCTTCCTCAATCAGAACTTTGACTCGTTTTGCCGCAGCTTCTGAAAATGACAAAGGGATATTATTTTCACTCACAACGCTCTCTCCCATTTGTGTCACCACATGAGTCGATTCACCTTAGGGAATGAGTGACCAGTGATGAGCATTCTTATATAACGGCTCATTATCTAATACCTGACTGCTTCAATCAAGTATTAGCTCATATCGGACCAATAGCTCTGCACTATGGCTGAGTCTTGCCTCTTATGCCAGCTTATCGTTACGACCACTTTATACAGAGTGCTCCCCATAGGGAAGTGTAAAGAGAAAAGCAGGGAAAATATTTCGTCTGCATCAATAGAAGCGTACAATGCTCGCCATATCGGTCCCGAAATAAAGAAGAGGAAATTTCCATGACCAAATCAGCCGATCTCTATCAGCTTGCCCAAGAAAAAATTCCTGGCGGCGTTAACTCTCCTGTCCGCGCATTCAATGGTGTAGGCGGCACACCTATTTTTATCGACCGAGCCGATGGTGCGTTTCTGTTTGACGCTGACGGTAAAGCCTATATCGATTATGTCGGCTCGTGGGGACCGATGATTTTAGGTCATAACCATGTGGCCATTCGCGAAGCCGTGATTGATGCTGCACAAAAAGGGCTGAGCTTTGGAGCACCCACTGCCAAAGAAACGGATATGGCGAGCTTGGTCTCAGAATTAGTCCCTTCCATGGAACAAATCCGCATGGTCAACTCTGGTACAGAAGCGACCATGAGCGCCATTCGTCTCGCTCGTGGCTATACAGGCCGCGATAAAATCATCAAATTTGAAGGCTGCTACCATGGCCACTCAGATGGACTGTTGGTGAAAGCCGGTTCAGGCGCATTAACCCTTGGCCAACCAAGCTCCCCTGGTGTGCCTGCTGATTTTGCCAAACATACGTTGACCGCCCGCTATAACGACTTAGAGTCGGTCAAAGAAGTCTTCAAAGCCAATCCCGGTGACATTGCCTGCATTATCGTTGAACCTGTAGCGGGCAATATGAACTGTGTACCGCCTGTCGATGGTTTTTTAAGTGGCTTACGAGCGCTGTGTGATCAAGAAGGGGCTTTACTGATTTTCGATGAAGTCATGACCGGCTTTCGTGTGGCACTGGGTGGCGCTCAAGCGTACTACAACGTCACTCCTGATTTAACCACGTTAGGTAAAGTCATCGGTGGCGGTATGCCTGTAGGTGCCTTTGGTGGGAAAAAAGAAATCATGCAATACATCGCACCGACAGGGCCAGTTTATCAAGCTGGCACCCTATCAGGTAACCCTATTGCAATGGCCGCAGGCTATGCATGTTTATCTCTCTTGCAACAAGAAGACAGTGAGCGCCGATTAGACCAAAAAGCATCCGCTCTTGCAAAAGGCATCAAAGCCGTCGCGGATAAACACAACATTCCGTTACTCGTACATCAAGTAGGCGGCATGTTCGGTTTCTTCTTTACGGATCAAGAACGCGTGACCTGTTATGAAGACGTGGCCAAATGTGATAGTGAGAAATTTAAACAATTCTTTAATCACATGCTTAACTACGGCGTGTATTTGGCCCCTTCGGCTTTTGAAGCTGGCTTTATCTCGCTCGCCCATAGCACCGCTGATATCGATGCGACCATTGAAGCGGCAGAACGCAGCTTTGAAGCCATGAACCAAGCATAATATTTACGAGTATTGAGTAACAAGGCTGCGCAGATGCGTAGCCTTTTTTATTCTCTCAATCGCCTTTAATGCCAATTCCACACAACGAGGATGAATAACACGCCTAACACCCAAGCCGTCCAAGGTACGCGGCGTAGATGTCCACTTTTCTTTGCAGAACAGTCGCATTTTTTATCACAACACCCCATATTTCCCCTCGCTGATTGCGTCATTTTTAATTATTCGTCATTATACAGACATACCACTTTTCTATTGAGACCGATATGACTGAACACCAAAAAGTAAGAATCAATTCGAGCCATTGGGTATTGATCTTCGCTTTACTCGCGGCGGCGACAGCTTGCTATTTACTTATTGCTCCTTATATCAACTCGATCATCATCGCTTTCATCATTTCATTGCTGATGTTTCCGATTCATAGTCGAATTCACGGTAAAATGCCAAGCTACCCAAATATTAGCGCAATGATTTCCTGTTTTGTGCTCACCATTATCGTCGTCATTCCTTTATTGGCATTTTTCGCCGCCATCGCTCAACAAGGGGCAAAATTTTCGCAAAATGTCTATCAATGGGTTACCCATGGCGGGTTTGAAGCCTTTTTAAATCATCCATTCGTCGAACGAGCACTGAATTTCTCCAATCACTACCTTCCCTTTGATACCCTAACCCCCGAAAAACTGGGCGAGCGAGTGGCCAAATTTTCGACCAGTTTTGGTTCAGAACTTGTCGGAGCGAGTGCCAAAGTGCTCGGGGATGCAACCGGATTTATTCTGAATTTTTTCTTGATGATTTTTGTGCTGTTCTTCCTACTACGTGATCATCAAAAGATCATCGGTGGTCTCAGACACATCATTCCCCTGTCGCGCAGCCAAGAAGACCGCCTTCTCAACGAGGTCGAGAGTGTATCTAAATCTGCAGTGATGGGATCATTTCTGACGGCAATCGCGCAAGGTGTTGCCGGCGGATTAGGGATGTGGTTAGCGGGTTTTCCTGGGCTATTTTGGGGCACAATGATTGGCTTTACCTCCTTTATCCCTGTCATCGGTACCGCCTTAATCTGGGTACCCGCCACGTTATATTTGTTTGCCACTGGCGATACCTCATGGGCTATTTTTCTCGCCATTTGGTGCATTGTAATTGTCGGCTCTATCGATAACCTACTGCGTCCTTTACTGATGCAAGGCAGTGGTGGGATGAGCACTCTCATGATCTTCTTTGCTCTGTTGGGCGGTATCCAATTCTTTGGTCTGATTGGTTTAATCTATGGGCCTCTGATTTTTGCCGTTACCGTTGTGTTATTCCACCTCTATGATGAAGAATTTCGAGACTTTCTCAGCTGGCAAGATAAAAACTGATCTTGTTGCCGTCATTTCGTCATAAACCCGCATTCGTGTCTTCAAGCGGACGCGGGTTTGTGCGAGAATCAGCCGCCTATCAACTGAATGAGACATACTATGGCGAACTACACTGCTCCTAGCCAAATCGCAGAACGTCAAATCGACTACTTTGCTGATAAACACGTTTTAGTGGCGGGTGAAGCTGAAGATCACTTCCCACAACAACTGCTCCAGCACAGCGCTTCTGTTACTATTTTTACTACGGACTATCGCTATTCTCGTCAGTGGGATAATTCTGACAATATTCAATGCCATTTTAGTGAAGAGCTCAGTGACGATGTCACTGCTGACCTCGTGTTACTTTACTGGCCTAAATCAAAAAAAGAAGCCACTTACTTATTGGCCATGCTGATGAGTAAATTGGGAGTCGGAACAGAAATTGTCGTCGTGGGTGAAAATCGCTCTGGCGTAAAAAGCATCGAAAAGCTCTTTAAAGAATACGGGAGCGTACAGAAATACGATTCGGCCCGTCGATGTTCTTTCTATTGGGGCCAATGTGAAAACGTACCAACACCGTTTGATATTAACGATTGGTTTAAATCGTATACCGTTGAGTATCAGGGCAAGCAAATCACCATCCGCAGTCTACCTGGAGTATTTAGTCATGGCGAATTGGATATCGGTAGCCGCCTACTGATTGATGCACTGCCTAACTTAACAGGGAAAGTGTTAGATTTCGGCTGTGGTGCTGGTGTCATTGGCACCGTCATGTTGACACTCAATCCCAACATAGAACTCAACTTATGTGATATTAGTGCGTTAGCGATTCGTTCATCGCAAGAAACGTTAGCGGCCAATGGGCTCACGGCACACGTCTTTGCATCGGATATTTATTCAGACATCAACGATGAATATCAATTCATCGTCACCAATCCCCCATTCCACTCGGGCCTAGAGACCAGCTATGATACCACTGAGACGTTACTGGCAAGAGCGCCTCAATCCTTAGTCAAACGCGGCGAGTTGTATGTCGTTGCCAACAGCTTCTTGAAATATTCTCCCATCATTGAGCGAAGTTTTGGCGCTTGCGATACCTTAGCAAAAACCAAGAAATTTGTGATTCATCATGCGATGAAACGTCGCTAAATACACGTTGTGCTTTTGCTGACAACCGCCATAAAAAAAGCCTGCTCATCAAGCAGGCTTTTTCATCAGCGATGTTTTACTCTTCATTATTTGCCACTGACAAACTCTGGATACGCTTCGACGCCACAGTCATGGACATCCATACCTTCCATTTCTTCATCAGCTGTCACACGGATACCCATGGTCGCTTTCAAAATGGCCCAAACAATCAGGCTTGCCACAAATACCCAAGCAAAAATCACAACCGCACCCAGAATTTGTGCTCCGAAGGTCGCATCCGCATTACTTAGTGGTACAACAAGCAATCCAAAGACACCACACACACCGTGAACAGAAAGCGCACCAACAGGATCATCAATCTTCACTTTATCAAACATTAAGATACTGAAGATAACAATCACACCAGCAGCAGCGCCAATGAATACCGACATCATTGGTGAGGGAGATAGTGGATCAGCAGTAATGGCAACTAGCCCCGCTAGCGCTCCATTGAGGATCATGGTTAAATCCGCTTTACCCCAAGTAATTTTACATACAATCATCGCAGCAATAGCACCGGCGGCGGCGGCGGCATTGGTATTCAAGAACACTTGGCCGACGGACGTGGCATCATCAAAACTTGATAACGCTAACTGAGAGCCACCGTTAAATCCAAACCAGCCAAGCCATAGGATAAATGTCCCTAATGTTGCTAATGGCATGTTGGAACCAGGAATCGGGAAGATTTCACCATTTTTCCCATATTTGCCTTTACGTGCGCCCAGCAATAACACGCCAGCTAGCGCGGCGGCGGCACCCGCTAAATGCACAATACCTGAACCAGCAAAATCACTGAAACCAGCGGCAGATAAGAAACCACCGCCCCAAGTCCAGTACCCTTCTAATGGGTAAATGAATCCGGTAAGAACCACAGAAAAGACCAAAAATGCCCATAATTTCATGCGTTCAGCGACCGCACCAGAGACTACCGACATCGCGGTGGCAACAAAGACCACTTGGAAGAAGAAGTCAGCCTCAAGCGAGTGACCCGCACCATCGGCTTGCGTCCCAATTAACGTGCCTAAGGAAGGAAGCCAACCACCGCTGCTATTATCAACGTACATAATGTTGTATCCAACAATCAGATACATGGTGCAAGCGATCGCGTACAAAACAAAGTTTTTGGCTAAAATTTCGGTGGTGTTTTTAGAGCGAACTAGACCTGCTTCAAGCATTGCAAAACCAGCAGCCATCCACATAACCAAGGCGCCAGAAATCAAAAGAAAGAAGGTATCCAGTGCGTAACGTAGCTCCGTTACTGTTACTGATAGTTCCATAATAAGCTTCTCCGTCCTAGAAAAATACAAATTAAAGTGCTTCGGAATCCGTTTCACCGGTTCGAATACGCACAGCATGACTTAAGTCATACACAAAAATTTTACCGTCTCCAATTTTACCGGTATGTGCTGCTTTTATAATTGCCTCAACCACTTGGTCGACATTTTCAGCTTGAGTCGCGATTTCAATTTTTACCTTAGGCAAGAAATCCACTTGATATTCTGCGCCACGGTAAAGCTCAGTATGTCCTTTTTGACGGCCAAATCCTTTCACCTCGGCAACAGTCATACCTTCAATACCCACATCTGCTAGTGCTTCGCGCACATCATCAAGCTTAAAGGGTTTGATGATCGCATTAATGATTTTCATCTTTCTTCTCCAACACAGTGATCCATCGACAAGAGAAGTAATCCAAGGTACGTGCCAACTTTATAAGTAATTGAATTTAATTTACTTTTAATTTAAAACGTTCCAAAAAAAGAAAAGCCTGCACTTTTTTAGTGCAGGCTTTCCCTAAATTAACGCGCTCGGGCTCGATAAGGGCGCTATTTGCACCCTAATGAATCACGCGACTAATAGCGCTGAATAAATTCACGCCACTGAATAATCGCTGACTCAAAATCTTCTAAACCACATTGCGCCATGCTTTCACTTTCGTACAGACTCAAGTTTGCATCTAACTCTATATCACAGCCAGAAAAATTCGTATTGTCTTGTACGGTCACTTCATAATTGCTCATAGACACCATGCGCTCCTCGCCTGTCCATACCCATTCTTTTGCTGGGTATTGGTGCGCCTGAGCAATTAACTCAAGTATGTGATCGATTTTTGTGCAATCTTGCGCCATGTTTTCTTGCAGCCAACGCGCAATGATCTGATGCTCCATCGAGCTACGAACAAAATATTCACCCAACAATGTATTTTTAGTGAACTCAAACTCCATACCATGCGCTCTCTATGCTAACTAATGGCTCTTCTAACAAGAGAGGAGCATACCGTTTTCTGGCTTTTTCAGCCATAAAAAAACCGACTGTGTGAACACAATCGGTTTTGACATACGTTGGATGGAATGGTTAAGCGGGCTCTTGGAAAATCACGGTATCCGCTTTATCCGTATACTGCCCCATTCTGTGGAAGTTCAGATAGCGATAAGTATCCGCCGCTGTCGCATCGATCTTCTTGGCATATTCCGCGTATTCTTCCGCGGTAGGGATATGCCCCAAAATGGCACCAACAGCAGATAGCTCAGCAGACGCCAAAAAGACATTGGCGCCACTTCCCAGTCGGTTCGGGAAGTTACGTGTCGAGGTAGACATCACTGTCGCCTTGTCAGCGACACGTGCTTGGTTACCCATACACAATGAACACCCTGGAGTTTCAATACGTACCCCAGAGCGGCCAAAGATACCGTAGTAGCCTTCCTCAACAAGCTGGTCTTTATCCATTTTTGTTGGAGGCGCCACCCATAAACGCGTATTCAACTGACCTTTAAAGTGTTCAAGCAGCTTACCGGTTGCGCGGAAGTGACCAATGTTGGTCATACATGAGCCGATAAAGACTTCATCAATATCGGTATTCGCCACATCAGACAACGTACGAGCATCATCAGGATCATTCGGTGCACATAAGATAGGCTCATGGATTTGATCCATATCGATTTCTAAAACATGTTTGTAGTCCGCGTTTTCATCCGCTTCCATCATGCTTGGGTTATCGAGCCATTCTTGCATCGATTTAATACGACGCTCGATAGTACGACGGTTACCATAACCTTCCGAAATCATCCATTTCAGCATCACAATATTGGATTGCAGATATTCTTCAATCGACGCTTGCGATAACTTCACAGTACATCCCGCCGCCGAACGTTCTGCTGACGCATCCGATAATTCAAACGCTTGCTCAACGGTTAAATGCTCTAAACCTTCAATTTCCAGTACGCGTCCAGAGAACTCATTGACTTTACCTGACTTTTCAACAGTCAGTAGACCTTCTTTAATACCGAAATAAGGAATGGCATGAACCAAATCTCGTAACGTAATGCCTGGTTGCATTTTACCTTTAAAGCGCACCAAGACGGATTCAGGCATATCTAATGGCATCACACCTGTCGCTGCCGCAAACGCAACCAAGCCAGAGCCGGCGGGGAATGAAATGCCTAATGGGAAACGAGTATGAGAGTCACCACCTGTCCCTACCGTATCCGGTAGCAACATACGGTTTAGCCATGAGTGAATGATACCATCCCCAGGACGCAAAGAGACGCCACCACGGTTCATGATAAAATCGGGTAATGTGTGGTGAGTTTGCACATCCACAGGTTTTGGATAAGCCGACGTATGACAGAAGGACTGCATGACCAAATCCGCCGAGAAGCCTAAACACGCTAAATCTTTAAGCTCATCACGCGTCATTGGGCCA
This sequence comes from Vibrio zhugei, assembly GCF_003716875.1. Lineage (NCBI taxonomy): Bacteria > Pseudomonadati > Pseudomonadota > Gammaproteobacteria > Vibrionales > Vibrionaceae > Vibrio > Vibrio zhugei. The sequence goes on from NZ_CP033078.1 coordinate 2,359,836, forward strand.
GTAGTATCTTGTGAGCCGACTGTGGTCATTTTCGGTTCGCAATATGTGCCTGGACGCACGCCTTCGACACCACACGCTTTACCGACCATTTTTTGCGCCAGAGTAAACCCTTTGTCGCTATCAGCGACAGGGAGTGGCAATGCAAACACATCGGAGGTTTCTAACCCTAATGACTCACGCGCTTTTTCCGTTAAACCGCGACCAATGATCAGTGGAATACGGCCACCAGCGCGAACTTCGTCAAGAATGACAGAGGTTTTCAGGGTAAAAGTCGACAGCACCTCGCCACTTTCGTGATCACACACTTTTCCTTCATAAGGATAAATATCGATCACATCCCCCATGTTGAGTTTAGACACATCCAACTCAACAGGTAATGCCCCCGCATCTTCCATGGTATTGAAATAGATAGGCGCGATTTTTCCGCCAAGAACAAAACCACCAGCACGTTTGTTAGGGACATTAGGAATGTCATGGCCCATATGCCACAACACAGAGTTGGTCGCAGATTTACGTGAAGACCCGGTCCCCACCACATCCCCCACGTACGCGAGCGGATAGCCTTTCTCTTTCAACTTGTTGATTGTGGAAATAGGACCAATATTGCCTTCATCATCTGGGGTAATACCGTCGCGAGCATTCTTTAGCATAGCAAGGGCATGCAATGGAATATCAGGACGAGACCAAGCATCCGGCGCTGGAGATAAGTCATCGGTATTCGTCTCACCCGGGACTTTAAATACTGTGAGCGTAATCTTTTCGTCGAGTTTTTTCTTTTTCAGAAACCACTCCGCGTCGGCCCAAGATTGAATAATGGCTTTGGCGTGCTCATTTCCTGCTTTGGCTTTTTCTTCAACGTCATAGAACGCATCAAACATCAGTAGCGTATGTGATAATGCTTCAACCGCAATTGGAGCCAGCTTATCGTCGTCCAATAAAGCGATTAGCGGTTGAATGTTATAGCCACCTTGCATCGTACCCAATAGCTTCGCTGCTTTTTCTGGGCTAATCAGTGGTGATGAGACTTCTCCTGTCGTTAATGCAGAAAGAAAACCCGCTTTGACATAAGCGGCTTCATCAACACCCGGTGGAATGCGGTTTTCAAACAAATCTAAGATGAAGTCTTCTTCACCTTCGGGTGGGGTCTTTAGTAGATCAACAAGTGCTGCGACTTGTTCAGCATCTAAAGGTTTAGGGACAATTCCTTCAGCAGCACGCTCTTCGACGTGTTTACGATAGGCTTCAAGCACGACATTTTCCTCTCATTACGGTCAACGCTTCTCATTTGAGAGACACAGCGAAGACATCCTTGGAAACTTGGCTCTCTATTTGCCCATGTTTTCAATTCAATCGACTGAGAAACAGTGCCTTAGAGAGGCCAAACTGTGGATACAGACTAGCAAATTTAACGACATATTAAAATCTAACCAATTTGATCAACATATCAAGTTCTCACAAAATATCGTGTCATCATGGCCTCTCATCTCGAGGATCGCTTACTTAATGCTCGATCCTATGATGAGATATATAGAATCTAGATTATCTTCTGTTCGTCCATAACCAAATATTATCGGTCCGATGGGGGAATCAACACCGGCAAACACAGACCCTGCTGCATATAACGGAGCCGAACTCACATCTTCATCCGGATTAGACCATACACCACCATATTCAAGCGATGCGCCCAAATAAACTGGCGATGTAAACAAACCAAAATCATTATCAAACCAACGATAACGATAGGTTAAACTGGTAAACGCTTTATTCTGGCCGATAAGACTATTTCTAGGGATGCCAGATAAATTTAAAAATCCCCCCAGCGTTTTGGGTGCGATAGGAGTAGACGTGTTCTTACTCTTTACTTCCCCATAATCGACATTCGCCACTATGGTATGGCGATCAAAACTTTGCGCGAGAATGAGTTTAGCCGACAATTCACTCACCGTATCTGAGCTGTTCTGAATAAAGCCACGCTCAGCATTGTATATGTCATCTTTCGATAGCAAGTATTCCAAATTCAGATACGCCCCTTGGCTCGGCAACGCATAGTTATCCAACGAATCTAAACGGTAGTTTAAGAACGCGCCCGAACGTCGATATTGAGCACTGCCATATAACGGTAATGTGGAATACTCAGTCTTACCTTGGTTAAAGCGCAGACCTAATTTGAACTCGCGCCATAGTTCATGTTGATACCCCAAAGCTAACTCTTCTTGCCATTCTGAATACTTCAATGATCGATAATTCTTAGTCGCTTCCAACGAGGTATCATCAAACCCCCTCAAAGGCGCGCTGCGCTTATCGATACTGTATTGAGCTGACGCGGTATAGAACAGTTTTTGCCCTTCAAACAACGGGGAATAATATTGGGCTTCCAGTAACTTGTCGGTCCCCATATTCAAGTTCAACGTTAATTCAGCGCCCTGATCATTCATATCAGTAAAGTTCATCGACATACCGAGTGAATACTGGCTATCGGTATCAAAGTCGTCTTCAATGAATACGCGGAAGTTGGCGTAATTAGGTCCCCAAGACTTTTCCTTCACTTTAATAACGAGATTGTTATCCCCTTTCGAATTATCAAAGTGATAGCTCACTCTCTCGAACCGGTCTAACGCGTAAAGGCTTTCGACACTATCTTCTATTGTTTGTGTTGGAATCACCTGACCGGCATGCAAGTCCAAACGGTTTCGTAGTAATTTATCACTGTAATGCGATTGGTTATTTAAGGTAATACGGTCGACCTGATGCGCATCACCATATTTCAACTGACTGCGTTTACGCGCCTTGTTTTGTAAATACTCACGATATTGTTCAGTCGTTAACTCAAACGGTGCAAACTGCTCTTTATGCGCCATGACCGCTTCATAGCCTTTTTTGAAGGCTTCCGGAATTTTTTTAAAGGCGGTCGTTTCCATGTCGCCAACCGCGGGTTGTAAAAGAATATCTTTATCGGTCAGCTTTTCCGTTTGTTGCTGCGTACTGCGGCGCACTAAATAATTCGACAATTGATCTGCGACGGAGAGAAAACCAGTGAAAGAATCTTGCTTCATGTAATCAGTACTAATATCCACAGCAATAATTCGATCGGCGCCCATCGAACGCGCCACATCCACAGGCATATTATTGGTGACGCCACCATCCACCAACCAATGTCCATCGAGTTCATACGGAGGTAAAGCGCCAGGTACCGACATACTTGCCATCATGGCATCCACTAAATAGCCATGATCTAAAATATAGGGTTTGAGCTTAATAATATCGGTGGCCACTGCGCGATACGGAATGACCAACTGATCAAAGGATTTAAATGGCAGTAGATTATGGGTACTTTGCCGCAATATACGCAGCATATTTTGCCCTTGGACGACGCCTTTGGGAGCACGAATGTCGTTCCAGCTTACCCCTAAATCGGTCGTCAACTGGTATCGATCTTCATACTCTTTGTCACGAACACGACGTTCCGCACGGCTAACACGATCGCGATAGCCTTTGTACCAGTCAATGCGATTGACCAGCCCCTCAATTTGACCCGCGCTCATTCCCGTCGCATACAAGCCTGCGACATACGCGCCCATGCTGGTTCCGGTCACAATGTCCACGGGCACATGCAGATCTTCAAGCGCTTTCAACACCCCGATGTGTGCGGCACCTTTAGCGCCGCCTCCGGCAAGAACCAATGCAATTTTAGGTCGATTTTTCTCGATAGTGACCGTTGTTACCGCATTCGCTGCGAACGTTGGCGCAATAACAAGCAGTATTGACCATAGTTTATACCATTGAGTCACTCGTTCCTCACTGTCTCTTATTTTTATTATTCATGGATAAATGTCTTACCAACTGAACAGCTTTTTCAGCCAACCCGTTGAGTCATGATCACATTTTGATTGCCACTGATCCTGCTCATCCCATATCGGCAATTTAAACTGACTATCACAATCGACGACCAATTCACCATCACTGGAACGTTCAAAGCCTACGGTACGAATCCCCTCAGGCCAAGGTAAAATCAATTTCTGTGGAATACGACGCCCAAGGTAGTCGGCATACACACGCAACGCGCCACTGGCGCCGGTCAAATAGGTTGAGTGGTTATCATCACGTCCTACCCAGACTGTCGTGACCTCTCGCCCATCCACACCAACAAACCAGCTATCACGGGTATTACTGCTGGTGCCAGTTTTTCCAGCTAAAGCCGCCCATGAAAATTGATGTTGCAAATAGCGTCCCGTGCCTTCTAGAACACCACGCTTCATCGCGTAGGTCGTTAGCCATGCCGCTTGCTGCGGAACGGCTTGAGACACTTTAGGTATCGACTCGTAAAGTACATTCCCCTTCAAATCCAACACCGAACGTAACGCCGACAGTTTCGCTTTTCGGCCTGAATTAGTGATGGTTTGATACATTTGCGCGACTTGGAATGGCGTCAATGTAAACGATCCTAAAAACATCGAAGGGACCGGGCGAATTTCTTTATGAGGTACACCAAGCTTCACCAAGGTATTCACCACATTATCAATGCCTAACTGCATCCCCAGCGCGACGGTCGGCACATTCAACGATTTTGCCAATGCCAGATATAACGGTACATTGCCACGATAACTGCGTTCAAAATTACGTGGACTCCATACACTGCCCTCATCACCTTTTAAGGTGATCGGTTTGTCTTCCAAAGTGGTCGCAAGATTGTACTTATCGGGCTGAGCGAGAGCCGTTAAATACACGCCGCCTTTCGCCAGTGAGCCAATCTGTCGGCTTGCATTCAGTGCTCGGTTAAAGCCATCATACCCCACACGTTTGCCGCCAACCATAGCACGGATTTCGCCCGTTTTTCGATCCACCGCAACGGCGGCCGCTTCTAATTGATCACCGTTACGTTTTGTCAGTGTGGGAACTTTGTGGGCGATCGCTCGCTCAAGATCCACTTGAGAGACCGGATCGAGAGATGTAAACACCCGAATTCCCGTTTCCTTCTTATAAGCGTTCCCCACTTTATCACGTAATTCCCGAGACAATTGCTCAAAGTAAGCGGGCTGTCGACTGGCAATGTGTGGATGCTTTTGCACATCTAATGGGCGAGAGACCGCCTGCTCATATTGATGCGCTGACAAAATGTTGCGTTCCATCATCAATTTAAGCACCAAATCGCGGCGCTCATGAGCACGTTCTGGATAGCGAATCGGATTGTAGTAAGACGGCCCTTTCACCATCCCCACGAGCAGCGCGAGCTGATCAATACGCAATTCTTGCAATGGCTGGCCAAAATACAAGCGTGAGGCTAACCCAAAGCCGTGAACCGCTTCCCGACCATTTTGCCCCATGTACACCTCATTCATGTACGCCTGCAAAATACGGTCTTTGCTATAGCGGTAATCAATGATGAGTGCCATATAGGCCTCACGTAATTTACGCCATAATGTACGATGACTCGATAAGAAAATGTTCTTCGCTAATTGCTGAGTCAAGGTGCTCCCACCTTGCACGGTATGCCCTGCCCGCACATTGGCAATCAAGGCGCGTAAAATCGCCAGTGGCGCAACACCATCATGCTTATAGAAATTGCGGTCTTCGGTCGTCAGCAGCGCATCAACCATCAGCTCTGGAAATTGGTCACGGCGCAAGAAAAGGCGCGTTTCCGGCGTATTTTTTTCCAGCATACCTAACATCTTAGGATCCAGACGCAAGTACCCCAGTTCACCGCGCTTTTCCAATGATTTAATGTGCGTTAACCCACTATCATTAAAGGCCAACATGACATGACGAGATGGTTCTGGGCCATCAGAAAATTCAAACGGTCGGCGGATCATCTCCAGTCGTGTGGATGAGGCCGAATATTCCCCAGGGTAACGAGGATGGCGCACTTTTCGATACTTTAAAACATCCAGCTCATTACGCACTTCTTTTAAACTGATATTCATCCCAGGCTCTAAGGTGAGAATACGCGCGTATACCACGGTTGGGATCTGAAATAATTGGCCACTGAACTTTTGTTTCACGATGCTGTTTAAGTACAAACCAGCAAAAAACAATATGGCCGCCATTGCGATGGCAAATTTCCACGTAAAACCCCATAGCCATTGACGTCGTGAAGACTGAGTACGAGAGGGAGACGAAGCCAGGGTTGTGGGAGATTTCTTTTTTTTCGGAGTCGGTTTCTTAGTCATGAATTCAATTGTCGTTTAGTTTTCGTTGTGGCTACATGATGAGCAGGATCATCTGGCCATATATGCTTGGGATAACGTCCCTTCATCTCTTTTTGTACTTCGCGATACGAGCCCTGCCAAAAGCCGGCAAGGTCTCGCGTTATTTGTATGGGTCTTCGTGCTGGTGAGAGTAACTCCATTACGACCGTTTGCGTGCCCTGAGCGATGACGGGTGACGCTTGCTCCCCGAAAACTTCTTGGATACGCACCGAGAGTATCGGAGGCTGCCCTTCCTGATAGCGAATCGGATAACGATGGCCAGTCGACACGCAATGAAAAGGCGGTAACCAGTGATCAAGAGATTGACTCAATGCCCAGCCTAAACGCGCCTGTAACGCTTGATGAACAGATACGCGCTTTAACTGAGCCGCGCTGCTTATCCCCAACAAATAGGGAGCAAGCCATTCATCAAGGTCAGCCAGCAAGCCCTCATCACTCATATCAGGCCAATTTTCTTGTGGTAACCATGCAATGGCACAACGAACTCGGCTCAACCAGGTTGTCGCTTGCTCGTCCCACTCTAATACATTCAAGCCTTGGCGCGCGACATAATTAAGCAAAGCTTGCGTCATTTTTTCTTGCCCAGGCTCAGGCAAACGTTTTCTGTCAATGATCAGTTTTCCTAACCGATATTGCTCTTCCGCATACAACTTGCCACGCTGTTCATCCCAATCAACAGACTCCACCAGAGTAAATAACTCTGGATAGGTCATCGTAAGTCTCTCGATGGGCAGCCGAATCACACTGACCAGTCGTGTTACGTGTGCTAAGCGCATCACATCAAGAGCAACCAAATAGTCGGCCTCGTTAACATACTCTCGATTGGCAAGCTCAGCACCATGACCATTACTTAAAAGAAAACGCCCCTCTTGAGCCCCGCGTGCTTGCGCAATACGATCTGGAAAGGCCAAACACGCCACCACAGCCAATGACTCGGCCTCTATATCGGCCAAAACAAAGTCGCACTCGAGCAAAGCGGATAACTGCTTCGCTCTCGCCTGTACACGGGCCTGCTTGAGGTGCGCGCCATCGCGCCATCGCAGAAAACTATCACGCATATCCAAGGTGTTTTTTTCTGGCTCTTCTAAAAGTGCCGCTAATGCAATGGCGCTTCCCAATAACTCTGTACCTTGCGATTTCAGTAACATCGCGGCAATACGCGGTTCCATAGCCAACTGCTGCGCATCTTGTCCCATCGCGGTTAATTGGTTATCCGCCGTCATCAAGCCTAAGCGACGCAGTAAAGCGCGTCCGTAGTCAAATGCCGTATCAGGCGGAGGATTGATCCAGGCAAGTTCATGGGGCGTGGCGGCGCGCCATTGTGCAAGCTCAAGCGCTAAACTACTGAGATCACTTTGTAATATAGCAGGAACTGGCATGGACGGCTGTTGCTGATAGTGACTTTCACTATACAAACGCACACAAAGACCGGCCGCCAAGCGGCCTGCACGCCCGGCTCTTTGTTGAGCCGACGATTGGGCAATCGAGACTTCTTCTAAGCGAGTCATGCCAGTACGTAAATCAAAACGGGCCACTTTTTCTAAACCGCTATCGACAACCATATGAATGTCTTCAATGGTCAGAGATGTTTCCGCTATATTGGTGGCTAATACCACTTTACGCCGGGATGACGCGGCCGGAGCGATAGCCCGTTGCTGTGCTTGTAGCGACTGTTGACCGTACAAAGGACACACGTCAATGTCGCTCGATAAGCGCTCGGTGAGTAATTCTTGTAAATGACGAATCGCACCGACACCCGGTAAAAATGCTAACAAAGAGCCCGACTCTCTCTGCATCCATTGCTGAATTTGATTCGCCATCACGGCCAATAACCGTTCATTGGCTTTGACAGGGCGATAATGAACATCGACAGGAAACTGTCGACCTTGCGATTCGATATAGGTGGCATCAGGCAGCACCTGTTGAAATTCCGATTGTTCAAGCGTGGCAGACATGACAACAATTTTCAGATCATCACGAAATACGGCCTGAGATTCCAGACTAAAGGCCAGCACGGTATCCGCTGGTAGGCTGCGCTCATGAAACTCATCGAAAATCAGGCACCCGATCCCGGTCAATTCAGGGTCGTTTTGCAACAGACGCGTCATCACACCTTCCGTGACAATCTCTAACTGAGTATTGGGCCCCGTTTTTTGTTCCCCCCGCATCCGGTACCCAACACGTTCGCCAATGGTTTCATTGAGTTGCGATGCGAGGTAGTGAGCAATGTTACGAGCAGCCAAGCGACGCGGCTCCAACATAATAATTTTGCCACTGATTATCTCGCTCTCAAGCAAAGATAAAGGAAAGTGGGTGGACTTCCCCGCCCCCGGAGGCGCTTTTAAAATAATTTGAGATGACTGAGACAAGGCGGTCAACAACTTTGGCAATACGTCAATAATCGGCAACTGTGACAAGTCAAACTCCTTGTGATTAAATACCCAGACTATTGTACAGAAAAACAGTATAAATACAGCCACTGGACTCAATTATGCATTTCTCGCCCCCATTACAGCGCGCAACACTCATCCAACGTTATAAACGCTTCCTTGCCGATGTTGTCACCGAAGAGCAGCAATCACTCACCATGCATTGTGCCAACACCGGTGCTATGACGGGCTGCGCAGAGCCAGGCTCGACCGTATGGTATTCCACCTCAGACAACCCAAAACGCAAGTACCCTAACAGTTGGCAAATTACCGAGACCCTTGATGGCCATCATATTGTCGTCAATACGAGCCTAGCCAATCACTTAGTGGTGGAAGCCATTCATAATGGCGCCATTACCGAATTACAAGGCTACGATAAGTTGGCCACAGAAGTCCGCTATGGTCAGGAAAATAGTCGCATCGATATCTTATTAACCGATGAAAATCGCGCCCCTTGCTACGTAGAAGTGAAAAGTGTGACTCTTCTTGACGAAAATAATTTGGCAAACGCCCCCAAAGACGACACTATAGGCCAAGGTTTTTTCCCTGATAGCGTAACGAAGCGGGGACAAAAACATCTACGTGAACTCATGGAAGTGGCAAAAAATGGAAGCAGAGCCGTACTTTTGTATGCTGTTTTGCATTCAGGGATTGAAAAAGTCTCTCCTGCGCTCCATATAGACGCGGATTATTCACAATTATTATTAATGGCACTAGAAGCTGGTGTTGAGGTGCTTTGTTACAAAGCCATATTCTCGCAGGATGAAATCACGTTAGTTTCTCCGCTAGAATTCATGACTCGTATACCAAAAACTTGTTAATAGGTTCACACCTGCAACAAATTTGAAAATGAGTAATTGCTACTCCATCTTCTTTTTGCTATAGATACCCGCCTTAAATAATGCTGCTTATGCAGTTGACTAGGTGTTAGTAGGAGATGCTTTATGCTTGAGTCCAAAAAGAAAACGCTAGGCATCCTAGCCATTGCTGGTGTTGAGCCATACCAAGAAAAACCAGGTGAAGAGTACATGTCACCTGAACAATTAGCTCACTTTACAAAAATTCTCGAAGCTTGGCGTGACCAATTAAGAGCTGAAGTCAATCGCACCGTGCACCATATGCAGGATGAAGCGTCCAACTTCCCAGATCCTGTTGACCGTGCATCACAAGAAGAAGAATTTAGCCTAGAACTGCGTAACCGCGATCGCGAACGTCGTCTGATTAAGAAAATCGAGAAAACACTCGATAAAATTACCGAAGATGACTTTGGCTTCTGTGAGTCATGTGGGGTCGAAATTGGGGTGCGTCGTCTTGAGGCACGACCAACCGCAGATTTATGTATTGACTGTAAAACATTGGCTGAAATTAAAGAAAAGCAAATGTTAGGTTAATCACCAAAGAAAAATGGGAGCCTCAGGCTCTAATGCCGATCAGTTAAGACTAAAATGATCGGTTGAAGGATCCATCTAACGTGTCAAAATCCGAGTGTATTCATGCACTCGGATTTTTTTATGTTTTTAAGACAAGCACTTAACCAAGTACACAAATTTTCTGCTGAACAACTTTCGGGGTTATCTGACCTACTTTCCCCTGAACTCATTTCGCAATGTTTAGAAGATACCGGAATTACCACAGTTCGTAGACGAAGATTGCCTATGGAGATGATGGTATGGAGTGTCGTTGGGATGTCTTTATATCGTCACTTGTCTATGGAGAAAGTTGTGTCGAAACTGGATATCCTCCTTCCAGGTAAGAAGCCATTTGTTGCTCCAAGTGCCGTCATCCAAGCCAGACAACGGTTGGGCTCCGATGTCATGAAATCCGTTTTTACTCAAACACAGAAGATTTGGCATGATAAAACGCCTCATCCAGACTGGCATGGACTCACGCTTCATGCTGTCGACGGCGTCGTCTGGCGAACGCCAGATACGAAAGAAAACGGTGAGACATTCAGTCGGACTCGGAATCAAAAGTGCTCGTCCGAATATCCTCAAGTGCGCATGGTCTGCCACATGGAACTGACTAGTCATCTTCTAAATAGCGCTTCGTTCGATTCCACATCAACAAGTGAAGTGGACCTAACAACGGAGCTCATAGAGCAATCACCAGATAATAGCCTGACTATCTTCGATAGAGGTTTTTATGCGCTAGGGCTTTTACACCGTTGGCAGACAACAGGGACAGAAAGACATTGGCTAATTCCCATGCGTAAAGGGGCGCAATACACGACACTTCGCCAATTAGGACGTGGTCAAGAGCTGGTTGAGTTAACGCTATCCCCACAAGCGAAGAAGAAGTGGCACGATGCACCAGAAACACTCGAGGCTCGATTAATCACCAAGACGATAAAGGGGAAGGAAGTTCGGTTATTAACCTCAATGACAGATCCCTTGCGTTACCCAGGGCAAGACATAGCCGAGCTATATAGCCATCGGTGGGAAATCGAACTTGGTTATCGAGAAATGAAGCAATATATGCTGCAAAACACCCTAACCCTAAGAAGTAAAAAGCCTGAGCTAGTAGAACAAGAATTATGGGGCATGCTGCTGGCTTACAACTTACTTAGGTTCTTGATGTGCCAAATGGCTTACGATCAAAACAAGGTCATGCCTTACCAGATAGGGTTCAAACAAGCTTCGTTGTTCTTAATAGGGCAATTACAGCAACTGCCGTCAGTGGCACCGGGAAGGGTCCCGGAGGTGATGAATTACATCTTAGATATGGCTGAGAGTTTTACGCTGCCAGAAAGGAGAGAACGAAGCTATCCAAGAGCAGTAAAAAGAAGGCCCAGTCGCTATGCGACCAGGCCTTCTAAAAGATGTTAAATGCCTCTTAACTTACAAGCATTAAGCCTCAGGCTCCCATTTTTCTTATGAGAACGTACGATAGCTGCACCTCAACGCGTGTTCCGCTATAATGGGCCCTTGGTTGTCTTTATTCTCCAGTACAAGTTATGAATTACGTTGGTCGCTTTGCTCCATCTCCATCCGGTTTGCTCCACTTTGGATCGCTTATCGCTGCACTAGGCAGTTACTTTCAAGCGAAGGCAAATCAAGGGCGATGGTTAATCCGAATCGAGGACCTCGATCCTCCGCGAGAAATGCCTGGCGCATCGACGCATATTCTTCAGACTCTAGAACAATTTGGTCTTGAATGGGATGGGGAGGTCGTCTATCAAAGCCAGCGTCATGCACACTATCAAGCACAAATAGATGAATGGCTAAAAAACGGTCAAGCCTACTATTGTCAGTGCACGCGAAAACAAATTAAAGCTAATGGTGGGTTCTATTCCGGGCTCTGCCGACAACGAGCTCTCCCCCCTTCGCAGCATCATGCCATTCGCTTATTTATGCAGAATCCTGTAGAGTCGTTCTCTGATTTACATCAAGGAAACGTCAGCATTCCTAAACAGCTCGCTCACGAAGATTTTATCATTAAGCGTCGTGACGGTCTTTTTGCCTATAATCTTGCCGTCGTCATCGACGATATTGCGCAAGGGGTCACGGAAGTTGTACGTGGTGCAGATTTAATCGAACCAACAGGACGGCAGATCAGCTTGTATCACACACTGGGACAATCGCCGGTTCGTTACCTTCATCTACCCTTAGCGATGGATGACAGTGGAAAAAAGTTTTCCAAACAAAATCACGCACAACCCATTGATCCAAACAAAGCAAAATCCACATTAATGCGTGCTATGACATTTTTAGGTTTTGATTTACCAAAAAATTTTCAAAGCGGCACTATTGAGCAGATGCTTCAATGGGGCATCCATCACTGGTGCATACAACAATTACCCGCAGAGAACCACATTATCGTATGATTCTCAAATGGGCTTGACTAGGCTATTATTAGCCACTAATTCGCGCCGTTTCCGTCACAATGCATTTGAGTCAGAGACGTGAAATCCGCCCTATTAATCATTGCTGAATACAGATGAATAACAAAGATTTACAAACTCGCGAACATCGCGTTTATCCCAACTTAGCGTTGAACATAATCACACGTGAAGAACATAGCGTGTCACGCAAGTCAATCAGTGAAAATGCCCTAAAAGTGCTTTATCGATTGCATGGCGCTGGATATGAAGCATACCTAGTGGGTGGTGGTGTCCGCGATCTCCTGCTGAACGGGACCCCCAAAGATTTCGATGTGACCACCAATGCGACTCCAGAGCAAATTCGTCAGCTCTTTCGTAACTGTCGTCTTATTGGTCGTCGCTTTCGTTTAGCGCATATCATGTTTGGCCGCGATATTATCGAAGTCGCCACATTCCGCGGTCACCATGTTGAACAAGATACACCGCAGATTTCCTCTCAATCAGAGCAAGGTATGCTGCTTCGCGACAACGTCTATGGCACCAAAGACGAAGATGCAGAACGTCGCGATTTCACCATTAATGCCATGTATTACAACATTGCTGACTTCAGTATCCATGACTATGCCGGTGGCGTAGAAGATCTTGAAGATCGTCTTATTCGCTTAATTGGCGATCCTGAAACGCGCTACCGTGAAGATCCCGTGCGGATGCTGCGTGCGATTCGCTTTGCGGCGAAACTCGATTTTGATATTGAAGAAGACACCGCAGAGCCGATTGAACGCTTGGCATCATTGTTACGTGACATTCCGTCCGCACGCCTGTACGAAGAGTCGTTGAAACTGTTGCAGTCAGGTCATGGATTAGAAACGTATCACTTGATGCGTGAATACCAGTTGTTTCAACAGTTATTCCCGGTCGTTGCTGAGCACTTTACCGAAGAGCATGAAAGCCTAACCGAACAAATGTTGGATTTGTCTCTCGACTCTACCGACTTACGCATTGAAGATAACAAGCGCATCAATCCAGCGTTTATGTTTGCCGCGATGCTGTGGTATCCGATGATGGAACAAGCTCAGCAATTGATCGATGAGAACGAACTCAATCATTATGATGCCGTGATGGAAGCCAGCAACCGCATTCTTGACCGTATGGTCAAAAGCATCGCGATTCCACGTCGTCACACATCAACCATTCGAGAAATCTGGCAATTACAACTACGTCTGCCTCGCCGTAATGGTAAACGTGCCTTCCGCTTGATGGAATTAAACAAATTCCGTGCAGGCTTTGATTTCCTACAAATGCGTGGCGAAATTGAAGGGGGCGAAACGCAAGAACTGGCCAAATGGTGGGATCATTTTCAATCATCAGGACGCACAGTGCGTGACAGCATGGTGAACGACCTTGGTAAAGGCAAATCCAACAAGAGCCGTCCTCGTCGTCGTAAAACACCGCATAAAAAGAAAAAGAGTAAAACCGATTCATGATCACTGTATACATTGCTATCGGCAGTAACTTAAATCATCCCGTACAACAAACTCAACACGCGATTGAAGCATTAAAAACTCTGCCTCAGTCGCAGTTTATGCAGGCCTCTTCCCTGTACAGTAGTACCCCAATGGGCCCACAAGATCAGCCGAATTACATCAACGCCGTTGTGGAAATCAAAACCGATTTATCACCGCTTGAATTGTTAAATTGTACTCAGTCTATTGAGTTGGAACATGGCCGAGTACGTAAAGATGAACGGTGGGGCCCACGAACTCTGGATCTAGATATTATTCTCTATGGACAGCAGACGATCGACAATGAACGGTTAACCGTTCCGCATTATGGAATGAAACAAAGGGAGTTTGTTCTCTATCCACTGGCTGAAATTGCCCCTGAATTACAACTTCCTGATGGCGTCTCACTCCAATCTGTACTAGCAACAGTACCGCGTAATGGTTTGAGTATTTGGCGTGACTAATTTCGCCAACGAGTAAGGATCAAACATCATGAAACCAATCACAATTAATGACCTGCGCAAATGGAAGACGCAGGGGCATAAATTTGCCAGCGTCACCGCCTACGACGCAAGCTTTGCGCAACTTTTTGAAAGCCAAGCAATGCCTGTCATTCTTGTCGGTGATTCACTTGGTATGGTATTGCATGGACAAAATGACACGTTATCGGTCAGCATTGAGCACATTGCTTACCATACTCGTGCTGTCAGAAAAGGCAGTCCAAATTGCTTATTAATGGCAGACATGCCATTTATGAGTTATGCCACCCCTCAAGACGCCTGCCAAAATGCGGCACCGCTCATGCAAGCGGGGGCAAATATGGTAAAAATGGAAGGAGGAGCCTGGCTCGCCGAGACAATTACTACCCTGACCCAACGCTCGGTTCCTGTCTGTGCTCACTTAGGATTATTGCCCCAGTCTGTCAATATTTATGGTGGCTATAAAGTTCAAGGCAAAGAACAAGAACAAGCAGAGCGTTTATTAAATGATGCGCTGGCGCTTGAAAAAGCAGGGGCACAAATGCTGGTGCTTGAATGCGTACCAGCCAGTTTAGCAGCAACCATCACTCAAGCCTTAACCATTCCAGTCATTGGTATCGGTGCAGGCAGTCATACTGACGGACAGATTCTCGTGATGCATGACATGTTCGGCATTTCGGCTAACTATATCCCTAAGTTTTCCAAAAACTACCTTGCGGTAAGTGGTGATATGAGAAAAGCCGTTGCCCAATACATTGATGAAGTAGCACAAGGGATTTTCCCTGACGCTGAACATACCCTAGCTTAAGGAGTCATGCATGCAAACTTATGCTGAAATCTCAGCCCTGCGTGAACAAATCAAACGCTTTAAAAAAGATGGACACCGTATTGCCTTGGTTCCCACCATGGGTAACCTGCATGAAGGCCATTTAAATTTAGTCAAAAAGGCCCATGAACAAGCTGATATTGTCATCGTCAGTATCTTCGTGAACCCAATGCAGTTTGATAATAAAGACGACTTGAATCGCTATCCTCGCACGCTTGAAGACGATTTAAACAAGTTGGAGCACTCTGGTGCAACCTTAGTCTTTACCCCAACCCCTGAGGTCATGTACCCACAAGGCATGGACAAACAAACCTATATTGATGTCCCTGGCCTATCCTCTATATTGGAAGGCGCCGCTCGACCTGGGCACTTTCGTGGGGTAACGACCATCGTTGGCAAGTTGTTCAATATTGTCCAACCCGATGTTGCGTGCTTTGGTGAAAAGGACTATCAACAACTGGCAATTATTCGCCAAATGGTGACCGATCTCTGTATGGACATCACCATCATTAATGTGCCAACGGCACGTGAAATTGATGGATTAGCCATGAGCTCGCGGAATAACCGCTTATCGATTGATGACCGACAACGTGCTCCTGCTATCTCTCGGACGATGCGTTGGGTATGCAATGCAGTACGCGGTGGTCGCCGAGATTTTGCCTCCTTGATAGAAGATGCACAAGACCAATTGCGTGCGGCTGATATCGAACCGGACGAAATTCATATTCGCGATGCGAAAACATTAGAGCCGATAACCGATGCGAGTACGCAAGTCGTGATTCTGATGTCCGCTTACCTTAGCAACGTTCGTTTAATCGATAACCAAGTCATTGATTTAAATTCTGAAACAAAGACTGACGCGCCTTCCGCTAGTGCGTAATGTGTGTCGCATAAACTAAAAAAGCCACCTTATAAGGTGGCTTTTTTTATCATTGCGACATTAGGTTAGCTACGAATACCGCGTCCGGTTGCCAATAAGTAGTGACACACACTGTATAGCGCGATAACAAACATGACCAATACACCGAAGGAAGTGCTAATCGCCACATCAGAAACACCTAGAAATCCGTAACGGAAAGCATTGACCATATACACAATTGGGTTGATCTTGGAAACCCCTTGCCAAAACTCTGGCAATAGACTGATCGAGTAAAAGACCCCTCCCAAATACGTCAATGGTGTTAGCACGAAGGTAGGCACAATCGAAATATCGTCAAACGAACGGGCAAAAATCGCATTGATGAGACCACCGAGAGCAAACACAACGGACGTCATAAACACCGTCGCAACAATGATCCACCAGTGCTGAACTTGGAGATCAACGAAAAACAATGACACCCCTGTGACCAATATACCAATCAGTAATCCTCGGCAAACGCCGCCCATCACATACCCCAAAATAATGACATAGGTTGGAACCGGAGCTATCAATAGTTCTTCTATGTTTTTCTGAAACTTAGCACTAAAAAAGGATGAAGCCACATTCGAGTAGGAGTTGGTGATCACTGACATCATGATTAAACCAGGAACAATATATTCCATATAGCTAAAACCATGCATTTGCCCAATACGAGAGCCAATCAAATTACCAAAAATGATAAAATAAAGCGTCATGGTAATCGCTGGCGGTACAATCGTTTGTACCCATATACGCATAAAACGCTTCACTTCTTTTCGTAATAAACTGCAAAAAGCAGTCCAATATATTTGATACATAACGCTGACTACCTTTCTCCGTTAATAATACCGACAAACAATTCTTCTAAACGGTTCGCTTTATTACGCATTGATAACACAGTAATATTTTTCTCAGTAAGCTGTGCAAATACATGATTCAAGCCTTGAGATTTTTCTAATTCTATTTCAATCGAACCGTCAGTAATGGTTTGTTTACGTACGCCATCTAGCTCACCCAATGCGTCAATATTATCGACATCCAAAATGAAGGTTTCTACCGCTAGCTTGCCAAGTAACGCTTTCATCGTGGTATTTTCAATCAATTCACCATGATGAATAATACCGATATGACGACAGAGGCTTTCCGCTTCTTCTAAATAGTGGGTCGTTAGAATAATCGTAATACCGTTATCGCGATTAATTCGCTCTATGAATTCCCACATTGAACGACGTAACTCGATATCCACGCCCGCGGTCGGCTCATCTAAAATGAGCAGCTCAGGTTCATGCATCAATGCCCGTGCAATCATTAACCGACGTTTCATGCCCCCAGATAAATTGCGAGCTCGCTCATTGCGCTTACCCCATAGATCCAACTGAGACAGATAGGTCTTGGCCCGTTCTTGCGCTAACGCTTTTTTAACCCCATAGTATCCCGCTTGCTGCATGACAATCTGCTCAACGGTTTCAAAAGGATTAAAATTGAACTCTTGAGGAACCAACCCTATTTTTTGTTTTGCCAGTTCTAAGTCTTGGTCAATATCATAACCAAACACTTTTACTTGTCCTGATGTCTTATTCACCAAGGAAGAAATGATACCAATCGTGGTCGATTTTCCTGCACCGTTAGGCCCTAATAATGCGTAAAAATCGCCTTTTTCTACTTTTAGACTGACGCCTTTTAAAGCTTCAAACCCGCCAGAATACGTTTTACGCAATTGTTCTAATTCTAAAGCGTACATATCACTCTCATTGTTCATGAATGGAACTCCGACTCGACAGAGTATCTACTATAATCGGTTTCAATGGATTATGGATAGATTCTACGTTGCCAGATAAAAAAGCACAAAGATTAATCCAAAGCAAAAATATCTGCGTAAAATCTCGCTAAATTAGTGACACAAGATGAATAATTACAGATTGCGATGCAGAGATTGTGTATAGTTGACGCATTAAAGAGGGAAGTAACATGCCAGAATTAAAGCAATTATTCGACAACAACTCTAAATGGTCAGCCTCACTAAAAGCGAAAACACCTGAATATTTTTCGACCTTGGCACAAGGACAAAATCCCGATTTTCTATGGATTGGGTGCTCCGATAGCCGCGTGCCTGCCGAACGTTTAACAGGCCTTTTTGCCGGTGAGCTTTTTGTGCACCGTAACGTCGCCAATCAAGTGATACATACCGATCTCAATTGTCTATCTGTCGTTCAATACGCCGTCGACGTATTGAAGGTCAAGCACATCATTATCTGTGGACACTATGGCTGTGGGGGCATCACCGCTGCCATTGATAACCCCAAATTAGGGCTTATCAATAATTGGCTACTGCATATTCGCGATTTGTACTTTAAGCATCGCACCTATTTAGATGAAATGTCAGGCATGGACCAATCGGATAAATTAGCGGAAATCAATGTCGCGGAACAAGTCTATAACTTGGGCAACTCAACCATACTACAAAGTGCTTGGGAGCAAGGCCAAGATGTTGAGCTACATGGCGTGGTCTATGGCATTGAAGATGGTCACTTAGAATATTTAGGCGTACGCTCAAACTCACCGGAAACCGTCAACGATAGCTACCATCAGGCGATGTTGAGTATTCTCAACAAAGACCACGCTCTGTTGTGTCGATAACTCACTGCAGCCATTAATAATTTAATGGCTGCAGAATTCCCCACTACTCTAGCGGCACTACTTTACCAATGTAAGGTAAATGACGGTAGCTCTGTGCATAATCAATCCCGACACCCACCACAAATTCATCCGGGATAGAGAAACCAACCCAACTGACGTCCACGTCAACTTCTCGGCGGGAAGGTTTATCCAGTAGCGTACATATATCAATGGAATTCGGTTCCCTTAACATCAAGAACTCTTTCACTCGCGTTAAGGTATTGCCAGTGTCGATGATATCTTCAACCAGCAAAACGTCTTTCCCTTGGATGTCATCATCCAGATCTTTCAGGATACGTACGTCACGAGAGCTTTCCATGCCATTGCCATAGCTAGAAGCCGTCATGAAATCCACTTGGTGATTAATATCAATAGCTCGGGCCAAATCGGCCATAAACACAAATGATCCACGTAATAATCCCACGAGGACTAAATTGTTGCTATCTTTATAATGCTGAGAAATTTCTTTCCCCAACTCTTGAACGCGCTTCTGAACCTCTTGCTCAGAAATCATGACTTCAACTTTATGTTTCATTCTGTTCTCGTTTGATTGGGCTAGAAGCTACCTTTGACCACCATAGGGAAAGGAAGTTGCCTAAAATAACTCCAAAGATTGAGGGCTCTATAGTATCATTCTCGTTCTTATGAGGAAATTATTTCCTCTTTGAACACCAGAAACAGGGTGATAATGACTGATAAATGAGACAAACTTCGATGAAAAAACTGACGATAATGTTTATTTCATTGACCTGTCAAATATGCATCAGTACACTCTTGTTGGGACTAAAAATAAAATAATCACTAGTTCTAATATTCAAAAAATAACAACGTTAGTAATCAAGGCAAAGGATTAATCATATGGATGCTTCTATTGAAAGGCGGCCGCGTACCCGTTTATCTCCACAAAAGCGCAAACATCAATTAATGGAAATTGCGCTCGAAGTTTTTGCAAAACGAGGAATTGGACGTGGTGGTCATGCGGATATCGCCGAAATTGCCCAAGTGTCAGTGGCGACCGTTTTTAACTACTTTCCAACCCGAGAAGACTTAGTCGACGACGTACTCACCTTCGTTGTTCGTCAATACTCGAACTTCTTAACCGACAACATCGATCTAGATCTCCATGCTCGCCAAAACCTTAGAAACATTGCCAATGGCATTGTTGACTTGGCTAATGACGACTGCCACTGGCTGAAAGTCTGGTTTGAATGGAGCGCATCAACGCGTGAAGAAGTATGGCCACTGTTTGTTTCATCAAACCACACCAATCAACTTCTGCTGAAAAACATGTTCACCAAAGGCATTGAACGCGGTGAGTTAGATAACCGCTACGATGCTGAAGACATGGCGACACTGTTCCATGGACTTTGTTACTCACTGTTTGTACAGACCAACCGAGTTCCAAATGAAAATAGCGTGCATCAATTAGTTGATAACTATCTCGATATGCTATGCATCTACGCTAAAGCAAGCTAATACACGCTTGATACTCAACCGAGATGTTAGCGTGAGTAGGCTAGAGACAATAAAAAACCGCTGTTCGTAAACAGCGGTTTTTTTATTACCAAGCGTTAAGAGGTTTATTTCTTTTTCGCTTTGGCATTTGGTAGGTCAGTAATTGAACCTTCAAACACTTCAGCAGCAAGACCTACTGATTCATGCAGTGTTGGGTGAGCATGGATAGTCAATGCGATATCTTCAGCATCACAACCCATTTCGATCGCAAGACCGATTTCACCTAATAGTTCACCACCGTTGGCACCGACTACGGCACCACCAATAACACGATGTGTCTCTTTATCAAAGATAAGCTTGGTCATACCATCAGAACAGTCTGAGGCAATCGCACGGCCTGAAGCTGCCCATGGGAAAACGGCAGTTTCGTAATTAATGCCTTCCGCTTTCGCTTCTTTCTCTGTTTTACCTACCCACGCCACTTCTGGATCAGTGTAGGCAATGGATGGAATCACTTTCGGATCGAAGTAATGTTTCTTACCAGCAATCACTTCTGCGGCAACGTGACCTTCATGCACACCTTTGTGAGCCAACATAGGTTGACCAACAATATCACCAATCGCGTAGATGTGAGGAACGTTAGTACGCATTTGCTTATCAACGTTGATAAAGCCGCGCTCGTCCACTTCAATACCCGCTTTATCAGCCGCAAGCAATTGACCGTTTGGTGAACGACCGATAGCCACAAGAACCGCATCATAGCGCTCAGCTTCAGCAGGCGCTTTTTTGCCTTCCATAGACACGTAAATACCGTCTTCTTTCGCTTCAACCGCTGTCACTTTCGTTTCTAGCATTAAGTTGAATTTCTTAGAAATACGTTTCGTGAAGACTTTAACGACGTCTTTATCGGCCGCAGGAATCACTTGATCGAACATTTCAACAACGTCCACTTGTGAACCTAGCGCATCATAAACGGTACCCATTTCTAGACCAATGATACCACCACCCATGATAAGCAGTTTTTCCGGTACTTCTTTCAGTTCTAGAGCATCCGTAGAATCCCAAATACGTGGGTCTTCATGTGGAATGAAAGGCAGTTTGATTGGGCGAGAACCCGCCGCAATAATCGCATTGTCAAAGTTCACTACGGTTTTACCGTCTTCACCTTCAACTTCGATTGAATTCGGACCAGTAAACTGACCAAGACCGTTGACAACGTTAACTTTACGCATCTTAGCCATACCGCCAAGACCGCCAGTTAGTTGGTTAATCACCTTTTCTTTCCATAGACGAATTTTATTAATATCCGTCGATGGTTCACCGAACACGATACCGTGCTCAGAAAGCGCTTTTGCTTCTTCGATCACTTTTGCAACGTGAAGCAATGCTTTTGAAGGAATACAACCAACGTTAAGACAAACACCACCTAGGGTGTTATAACGTTCGATGAGAACCGTATCTAGACCTAAGTCTGCGCAACGGAAGGCGGCGGAGTATCCAGCAGGACCGGCACCAAGTACAACAACTTGGGCTTTTATTTCTTTGCTCATTTCGACCTCTTGTAGTCAATATCCCTAACAGGCTGTGAAGGGGCGCTATCCATAGTATGTAAAGCGAAGCCTATGCAAGTGTTAATAGTTTAACGCTACGGTAACACGTTGAAAGGAAAATCCATGCAGCCTGTGAGCTAGACGACAAATCATTTTAGGGTTTTATCCCCGAACTGAATTGACAAGATAAATTAAACCAAGGCGGCGTATTCGCCGCCTTGTTTATCTTAAACTTACTATTAAAGAACTAGACGACGAATATCGCTTAGACAACCATTCAAGTAAGTGATAAAGCGTGCGCCTTCTGCACCATCGATCACGCGGTGATCGTATGACAGTGACAGAGGAAGCTGCAGGCGAGGAACGAAATCTTTACCATTCCATACTGGCTTCATTTCAGATTTAGATACACCTAGGATACCTACTTCTGGCGCGTTAACGATTGGGGTAAACGCTGTACCACCAATGCCGCCAAGGCTAGAAATAGTGAAACAGCCACCTTGCATATCAGACGCCGTCAACTTACCGTCACGCGCTTTCTTAGACATTGCTTTCAGTTCGTCAGACAACTCGTGAATGCCTTTGTTGTTCACATCTTTAAAGACAGGAACCACAAGACCGTTTGGTGTATCCACGGCAATACCAACGTTCACGTACTTCTTAAGAATTAGGCTTTCACCATCTTCAGAAAGTGATGAGTTGAATGAAGGGAATGCTTCTAACGCTTTCGCGACTGCCTTCATGATGAACACAAGTGGTGTGATCTTCATGCCTGACTCTTTCTTCGCTTCAATCGCATTCTGTTCTTTACGGAACTTCTCTAGCTCAGTGATATCTGCATTATCCCATTGTGTAACGTGTGGGATCATCACCCAGTTACGGTGCAGGTTAGCACCAGAGATTTTCTTAATGCGAGAAAGGGCTTTAACTTCCGTTTCACCGAATTTGCTAAAGTCCACTTTTGGCCAAGGAAGAAGACCAAGAGCCGCACCGTCACCTTTGCCTGATGCCGCAGCACCAGATTCAAGACGCTTAAGTGCGTTCTTAACGTAGTTTTGTACGTCTTCTTTTTGGATGCGGTTCTTACGACCCGTTCCTTTCACTTTCGCTAAGTTCACACCAAATTCGCGAGCAAGGCGACGTACAACAGGTGTTGCATGTGTGTACTCATTATTTTCTTCAAACTCACCCGAGGCTGGAGCCGGTGTTGCCGCTTTAGGCGCTTCTGCTTTCGGTGCTGGAGCTGGTGCTGGTGCTGCAGACTGAGCCGGAGCAGTTGCTGGCGCTGCGCCAGCCACTTCAAAGACCATGATAAACGAACCAGTTTTCACTTTATCGCCTTCAGAAACTTTGATTTCTTTCACGGTACCTGCAAAAGGTGCTGGCACTTCCATCGACGCTTTGTCGCCTTCCACGGTGATAAGCGATTGCTCTTCTTCTACCGTGTCACCAACTTTCACCATAACGTCAGTAACTTCAACTTCGTCGTCACCGATATCAGGAATATTCACGTCTTTTGCTGAAGCAGCAGCCGGTGCGGCTGGCGCAGCTTCTGCCGCTGGAGCAGGTGCAGATTCTGCACTACCCGCCACTTCAAAGACCATGATAAACGAACCAGTTTTCACTTTATCGCCTTCAGAGACTTTGATTTCTTTCACAGTACCTGCGAAAGGTGCTGGCACTTCCATCGACGCTTTGTCGCCTTCTACAGAGATAAGCGATTGCTCTTCTTCTACTGTATCGCCAACTTTAACCATGATTTCAGTCACATCGACTTCGTCATCACCGATATCTGGCACGTTAACTTCTTGCGTTGCAGAAGATGCAGCTGGCGCAGCAGCCGGGGCTGATTCAGCCGCAGGGGCTTCAGGAGCCGCTGCACTTGCTTCTTCTTCAAAAACCATGATGAAGCTACCAGTAGACACTTTATCGCCTTCTGATACTTTAATTTCTTTAACCACACCCGCTTGAGGTGCTGGAACTTCCATTGAAGCTTTGTCGCCTTCAACTGAAATCAGTGACTGTTCTTCTTCAACTTTGTCACCCACGTTAACTAGGATTTCAGTAACGTCTACTTCATCCCCACCAATATCTGGTACGTAAATTTCGATTGCCATTGCTTCTTTACCTTTGATTAAGCGTATAGTGGATTCGTTTTTTCTACGTCGATGTTGAATTTCTTAATGGCTTGTGCAACCACAGATTTTTCAACGTCACCGCGTTTTGCAAGTTCACTTAGTGCTGCAACAACAACGTATTCAGCATTCACTTCGAAGTGACGACGTAGGTTTTCACGGCTATCTGAACGACCGAAGCCGTCAGTACCAAGCACTTTATAAGACTCAGCAGGAATGAAAGCACGAACTTGCTCTGCGTAGTTTTTCATGTAGTCAGTCGCAGCAATTGCTGGTTCTGTACCCATAACTTGCGCAATGTATGGTACTCGCTCTTCAGCTTCTGGGTGAAGCATGTTATGACGCTCAACCGCTTGACCTTCACGAGTGATTTCGTTGAATGACGTCACTGAGTAAATGTCAGACGCCACGCCGTAATCATCGCTTAGGATCTGAGCAGCTTTACGGACTTCATTCATGATAGTACCTGAGCTCATTAGCTGAATCTTACCTTTAGCGCCCGTGTAGGTTTCTAGTTTGTAGATACCTTTACGAATCCCTTCTTCAGCACCTTCAGGCATTGCTGGCATTGGGTAGTTTTCGTTCATTAGTGTTAGGTAGTAGAACACGTTTTCTTGATCTTCACCGTACATACGACGAATACCATCTTGAACGATTACCGCAACTTCGTAAGCAAATGTTGGATCGTAAGAGATACAGTTAGGGATCGTATTCGCTTGAATATGGCTGTGACCATCTTCGTGCTGTAGACCTTCACCATTCAATGTTGTACGACCAGCTGTACCACCTACTAGGAAACCACGTGCTTGTTGGTCACCTGCCATCCATGCCATATCACCAACACGTTGGAAACCGAACATAGAGTAGTAGATGTAGAACGGAATCATTGGCAAGTTGTTGGTGCTGTATGACGTTGACGCAGCAACCCATGAAGACATCGCACCTAACTCGTTGATACCTTCTTGTAGAACCTGGCCTGATGTCGCTTCTTTGTAGTAAGACACAACGCCACGGTCTTCTGGTGTGTATTCTTGGCCATTCGGGTTATAAATACCGATTTGACGGAATAGACCTTCCATACCAAACGTACGCGCTTCATCTGCAATGATCGGCACAACACGCTCACCAATGCTCTTGTTTTTCAATAACGTGTTCAACGTACGCACGAATGCCATGGTTGATGAAATATCACGTTTTTGTTCTTCAAGAAGTGGTTTGAATTCTTCTAATTCAGGCACTTGAAGTTTTTCGTCAAAGTGAGTACGACGCTGAGGCGTATAACCGTGTAGCGCATTACGACGTGCGTGTAGGTATTCGTACTCTGCAGAGCCTTCTTCCAGTTTCAAGTAAGGAAGTGATTTCACTTCTTCATCAGAAACAAGATCTTGTAGGCCTAGGCGATCACGCATTTGTAGAACATGGCTCATGTCCATTTTCTTAACTTGGTGCGCGATGTTTTTACCTTCAGCTGCATCACCCATACCGTAACCTTTTACAGTTTGAGCAAGGATAACCGTTGGTTTGCCTTTGGTATCTTGTGCGTTTTTGAAGGCCGCGTACATCTTAGATGTTTCATGACCACCACGTTTCAACGCGAAGATTTCTTCGTCAGTCCAATCAGCAACCAGCGCCGCTGTTTCTGGATATTTACCAAAGAAGTGTTCACGTACGTAAGCACCGTCTTTAGATTTGAAGGTTTGGTAGTCGCCATCAATGGTTTCGTTCATCAATTGAAGCAGTTTACCTGAGGTGTCTTTCGCTAGGAGTGAATCCCAGTTGTTACCCCATAGAACTTTCACTACGTTCCAACCCGCACCGCGGAATAGACCTTCCAGTTCTTGAACGATTTTACCGTTACCCATAACAGGGCCGTCTAGACGCTGTAGGTTACAGTTAACCACAAAACATAGGTTGTCCAGTTTTTCACGAGCCGCGAATGAAATCGCACCACGTGATTCTGGCTCATCCATCTCACCGTCACCAAGGAACGCGTATACACGCTGTTCAGAGGTATCTTTCAGGCCACGGCCATCTAGGTACTTCAAGAAACGCGCTTGGTAGATTGATCCCATTGGAGCAAGACCCATAGAAACCGTTGGGAATTGCCAGAATTCAGGCATCAATTTAGGGTGTGGGTATGAAGGAATACCTTTACCGTCCACTTCTTGACGGAAGTGATCCAGTTGTTCTTCAGTCAAACGACCTTCAACAAAGGCACGTGAGTAGATACCAGGAGAGATGTGACCTTGGTAGTAAACGAGATCGCCACCATCTTTCTCATTTGGAGCACGGAAGAAATGGTTAAAACACGTCTCATAGAACGCCGCTGAAGATTGGAAAGACGCCATGTGACCGCCCAATTCCAAGTCTTTTTTAGAAGCACGCAGTACGATCATGATCGCATTCCAGCGAATGATTGAGCGAATACGACCTTCTAGAGTCTTATCACCAGGATATGCCGGCTCTTGGTCTACCGGGATGGTGTTAATGTAGTTCGTTGTTGTGCCTGTTGGCATGTCAACACCGTCACGGCGAGCTTGTCCTAGTACTTCTTCTAGTAAGAACTGAGCACGCTCTACGCCTTCTTCACGTACAACTGACTCAAGAGATTCTAACCACTCCTGAGTTTCCAGTGCATCTACGTCATGCTTCATATCAGACATGGCGATCTATCCTTCTGTTGGTTGGATTAATAGAATCGCAATGGTCGCTATTGCGACTCATTACCCTGCTGAATTCGACGTAGAGAACGCTCTCGACGAGACTCTTCCCGACCCAAATCCAACAATGTTTCTTCAATATAAGCTAAGTGCGAATGAGACATTTCATGAGCTTTTTCAGGCTGCCCAGAAACGATCGCATCAACAATATTAGCTCGGTGTTTACTTACATTCTCCAACGCCTCAGGGCGTCGGCGTAATAGCTTAAAGTTTTGTGCGATATTTTGCTCTAATAGAGGCGACAAACTGCGAATAATATGCAATAAAACGACATTATGCGCCGCTTCAGCGATGGCAACTAAAAACTCCATAACCACAGGCGTTTCTAAATCCACATCTCGGTCGTCTTTAATCTCACCAATTTTAGCAAGACAAGCTTTAACCACAGCAAAATCTTCTTCGGTACCCCGTAACGCTGCAAAATAAGCGGCGATGCCTTCTAAAGCATGCCGTGCTTCCAACAAATCGAGCTGAGTCTCCGGGTGACTGGACAATAAATTGATCAGAGGGTCGGAAAAATTGTGCCACAAATTTTCGCTCACAAACGTTCCCCCACCCTGACGGCGGATCAAAAGGCGTTTCGCCTCTAAACGTTGAATAGCTTCTCTTACGGATGGTCGAGATACATCGAATTGTCGGGCCAGCTCACGCTCAGGAGGCAACTGGTGTCCGGGAGCAAGCGTACCTTCGACAATCAGCCTTTCTAACTCTTGTTCAATGACATCAGAAAGTTTTGGCTGACGAATCCTTTGATAAGCCATAATTTATTGTTCTACGCTCTTTTATTTGTGCAGGTAATTGGTAATACCAATTAAATTAATTGCGGGGAAATTAACATAAATTAAACGGTTATGTCCAGCCAAAAGTTGACCAGAATCATAGAACGGAACAGGTCACAACACCTTGTTAACCTAACAAGTCAAAAACGCTTAACAAATTGGTCATACCAATTTCATAAGGCCGCCATTAGCACGTCATTCTTAGCGATTTTTGCACAGAATTGTAAACAAAAAGTGACAACCTTGCTGTTTTGAAAAACCAATAAAAAAGAGCAACTTAATGGTTGCTCTTTCTCGGTCGACGGCGACGAAACGATCATCGTGGTTCGATATGCTCAATCATCAACTGTAAGGACTGATTGCCGCGGAACTCATTGATGTCCAGCCGATAGGCAATATGCACAGTCTTCACCGACGCATCTGGCCAACGGCGTAAATCGACATTAAATGCGATTCCATCCATCATTAATTGGGTCGGGTGACCTTTATATAAAGGCTCAAGCATTAACTTCAAATGTTTTTCACCCACCAGTTTCTGATGTAATACCTTAAACTCACCATCAAAAATTGGCTCAGGGAAGGTTTGTCCCCATGGCCCGCCAGAGCGTAGCATTTGTGCAACCGTCATAGATAATTGCTCAGGCAATAACTCCCCATCACTGAGAATGATGCCTTTGAGCTGGCTTTCATCGAGTTCTTGACGCACAATCTCATCGAACAAGCGAGAAAAACGGTCATACTCAGATTCGACAATCGTCAAGCCTGCCGCCATCGCATGCCCGCCAAACTTGAGAATCATACCTGGTGCTTGCTTGTCCAAACGGTCGAGTGCATCACGCATATGTAAGCCCGGTACAGAACGACACGACCCTTTCAGCGTCCCCTCTCCGCCATCGGCAAATGCGATCACAGGGCGATGAAACTGATCCTTTACTCGAGAGGCCAGAATACCAATGACGCCTTGGTGCCAATCGCGCTGGAACAGAACCAATCCATAAGGTAACGATTGTTCGCCTCCGAGCTGCAGACGCTCACAGAACGCCATCGCTTCTTGTTTCATGCCGGCTTCAATATCACGCCGAGTATGGTTGAGCCCATCCAGCTCCGATGCCATGCGACGCGCAGCGTGAATATTGTTACTCATCAGCAACTCAACCCCAAACGACATGTCATCCAAACGACCGGCCGCATTGATGCGAGGACCTAAGGCAAATCCAAAGTCCGCAGCCACCAAGCGGCGCGAGTCGCGTTTGGAGACTTCGATCAGTGCTTGAATACCTGGCCGAGCCTTGCCCGCACGAATACGTTGTAGGCCTTGATGAACCAAGATTCGGTTGTTTTCGTCTAATGGCACGACATCCGCCACCGTTCCTAATGCCACTAAATCGATCAACTCCATCAATTTAGGCTCTGTCATGCCTTGCTCGGTGAACCACTGATGTTTACGCATGTGCACACACAGCGCCATCATCAAATAAAACGCGACACCAACACCGGCCAGCGCTTTGGAGGGAAAGTGGCAGGTTTGCAAGTTAGGATTGACGATGGCATCCGCATTGGGCAATGCTTCTCCTGGTAAATGGTGGTCGGTTACAATTACGGTCATCCCGTATTGTTTCGCACGCTCAACCCCACTTATCGAAGACACACCGTTATCCACCGTCATGATCACTTCCGCGCCCATGTCTTTTGCTTGCTCGACCACTTCAGGGCTCAGTCCATAACCATCTTCAAAACGATTGGGGACTAAATAATCGACGTTGTGACAACCCAACATACGCAAAGCAAGCACAGAGAGCGCTGAGCTGGTCGCACCATCGGCATCAAAATCACCAACAATGATAATGCGTTTATGCGTACGTATGGCGTCAAATAACAAACCAACCGCGTGTTCAATCCCTAATAAGTGTTGATAAGAATGAAGGCTTTTCGTGCTGGTATCTAACTGCTCTGGCTGCGTAACACCGCGGTTAATGTATAAACGGCGTAACAATTCGGGAATCGAATCGGGTAATTGTGAAAGGTCGGGATCAGGTCTTCTGCGTATTTCTATCATAGGTTTAGTGGGTTCCCCTGAGGAAACCCCAATCCATTATTGTGTCTTACGATTGTTGCAAACGAGATAACAACTGCTTAGGAGGTAAGTAGCCTCCGATCATTTCGCCATTAGGCAAGAAAATAGCGGGCGTCCCGTTTACTCCGAGTGATTGTCCTAGCTGAAACTGATGCGCCACTTCTTGCTTGCATTGTGCGATGTTATCACCAGCTTCTGGTAAACGATGCGATTGCTTAGCTTCATCCATGGCGGCGACTGGATCTTTAGCACACCAAATGGAGGCCATTTGCGTTGCCACTTCACCATGAGGTCCTTGGCGAGGAAACGCTAGGTAGCGAACCGTAATGCCTTCATCATTATATTGCTTCATCTGGCTATGCAGTTTAGCACAGTAACCACAAGTAATATCGGTAAACACCGTGACCACATACTTTTCATGATCCGCTTTATACTCGATCATGTTGTCACGTTCCGCCGCAATTTTCTTCGCATTCAAAGGCGCTTGACGTTTCGCGAGCAGATCCACGTAGTTACCTGAATTATCGAGGCCATAAAGCGTGCCTGCAATGAATTTATCCGCATTGGGAGTCGCATACAACACGCCACCATTAGTATGCACTTCCACTAAACCATCGATGTCAGCAGGCTGAATATCCAAAACTTTAATCCCTAATTGACCTAAGCGTGCTTGCAGTGCTTGCTTATCAACATTGGCGTGTTTCATCACACCATTTGATGGGCTGGCGGCCATGCTGGCAGGCACAGCAAAGAGTGCCAAGATGGGGAGCGCTACAATAAACAGTCGACGGAGTAAAATCATTCAAATCACCTCAAATATAATATCAAGCCCTTGGATGGTGCTCATGATGGAGTTGTTTTAGCCGCTCGGTCGCGACATGCGTATAGATTTGCGTTGTGGATAAATCACTATGACCCAGTAACATTTGTACGACCCTAAGATCCGCCCCATAGTTCAGCAGATGAGTGGCAAAAGCATGACGCAACACATGAGGAGATAACAGCTCCACATCAATCTCAGCTTTAATCGCATAATACTTTATCCGATGCCAGAATGTTTGACGCGTCATCTGCTTCGCTCTTCGACTGGGGAAAACCACATCAGAAGAGTGCTCCCCTAATAAGTGAATGCGACCTTGCTGCAAGAATGTTTCGATCCAGTCGATGGCACTTTCTCCCATCGGGACAAGACGCTCCTTGCCCCCCTTACCCACCACTCTGACCACGCCTTGTCGTAAACTGATGTTTTCCATCGTTAACGACACCAACTCGGTCACACGTAGGCCCGTCGCGTACAGCAGCTCTAACATGGCTTTATCACGCAACTCTAGGGGATCATTGGGATCAGGCGCCTCTAATAAAGCGTCAATCTGTTGCTCTGATAAATCTTTAGGCAACCGTTTTGGCAGTTTTGGACTAACAAGCAAGGCGCTCGGGTCATCACCACGCACTTTTTCCCGGTGCAAATATTGAAACAATCGACGAATCGCCGATATCATTCGCGCCCGTGAAGTTTGTTTGTACTCACAATCCACCAGCCAAGATTGAAACTCTTGTAAGCCACTAACACTAATGAAGTCGAGGCGATAATTGTGACTTTTCATCCAATTAAGAAGCTTGTTAAGATCAGTTCGATAAGATGATAATGTGTTTTCGGATAATCCTCTTTCCATCCACATTGCATCTAAAAATTGCTCAACCAATCCTTGATCGGGCGAAATAACCTCAGTCACATCCTCTCCTCACACAAAGGTTCTTACTCACTCTGTAATATCACAAATTTTTAGTGTGCCCAAGCCGCATAGGGAGAAACACACCAACTTGTGAAAGTGTGCCACGTTTTTCAGGTTTTGCTAAATATCTTATTTACTTTCGTATCATTTTTACGATAACCGATGCAACTCATGACGATTTATGGTTAAAATTCTCTCTCAAATCACAATCGGTACTAGGTAATTATGAAAATCGGTCTATTTTATGGTTCAACGACTTGCTACACCGAAATGGCGGCAGAGAAAATTCGCGCAATGATCGGTGACGACATCGTCGATATCCACAATGTCAAAGACACCTCTCTCACATTGATGAATGATTATGATTTTCTTATTTTAGGGATCTCTACGTGGGACTTTGGGGAGATTCAAGAAGACTGGCTTGAGATTTGGGAACACATTGATACCCTCTCGCTCCAAGGTAAAGCCGTGGCGTTATTTGGCTTGGGCGACCAAGAAGGTTATGGCGAATGGTTTCTTGATGCCATGGGCTTATTGCACGATGAGGTCAAAAAACTCGGGGCACAGATTTTAGGTTATTGGTCCATCGATGGGTATGATTTTGATGCATCCAAAGCCCTCACCGAAGACGGCACACAATTTGTGGGGCTCGCTTTAGATGAAGACTCACAGTATGAACTCAGCGATGAACGCATTGCCAGCTGGGTGGAGCAAATCTTAGTCGAATATCATGACACACTTTAGCGTACGCTAAACCGATGAAAGACCCCGTCGAAATCGTTGCCAATCGAAACTTAAGCCGGGGTCCGTTTTGCGCTGTGGCGCTATGTATTGATGACCTGTAATTCTTGGCACAGTGATCGCGGGATAATGTTTCATCAGCTGCTGTGTCAACTCGGTTAAGGATTGATACTGAGCCTCGGTGTAAGCTACAAAATCCGTGCCTTCTAATTCAATACCAATAGAATAATCATTGCAACGCGCCTGCCCTGCAAAAGACGATTGCCCGGCGTGCCAAGCTCGCGCGGTAAAAGGAACAAACTGCACCACTTCCCCATCACGACGAATCAGACAATGAGCCGAGACTTTCATCGCTTGAATGACCGCAAAAAACTCATGCTCACTGGCATTTAAATGCCCAGTAAAGAACTGTTCAATATAAGGACCGCCAAATTTTCCCGGTGGTAAACTGATATTATGGACCACCAGCAAAGAGATCGCCGAATCACTAGGGCGCTCGTCGTAAAACGGAGAAGGTACCAGCTTGGCGCAACTTAACCAACCATCGTTATCGATCATGTTCAGTTCCTAACATCTGTTGTGACGGTCATTTTATCTATCTCATCCATAAAAGCGAGAATAGTGGCTGAAATCCTTTGGTGAGGATCGTATTATTGGCCGAACTTTTGCCATTTAATTAGACCAATACGATGAAAGACACGCATACTACTCAACAGCGTTTAGACTACCTCAAGAGTCAACTCAAGCACGATGTCACCCGAGCCGTCACAGAAGCCCTCAAAGAAGATTTAGGCGGCAGTGTTGATCCCAGCTTGGATATCACTGCCAGTTTAATTCCAAGTGATAAATTCAGTAAAGCCACCATTATCACTCGTGAGCATGGCATCTTTTGTGGCCAAATGTGGGCCGATGAAGTCTTTACCCAACTCGGTGGCGACGTCCACATTGAATGGCATGTCAACGATGGTGATACCGTTCAACCGGATCAAGCATTGTGCACGTTACAAGGTCCCGCGCGTATTTTACTAACGGGCGAACGGAATGCCATGAACTTTATTCAAACGTTATCCGGATGTGCGACAGAAACTGCACGCTATGTAGAGCAGCTCAAAGGCACTGATTGCCGTTTGCTCGACACGCGTAAAACCATTCCCGGGCTACGTAATGCCCTCAAATATGCAGTGGCATGTGGCGGCGGTTTTAACCACCGTATTGGCGTGTTCGATGCGTATCTCATCAAAGAAAATCACATTATGGCCTGTGGCGGTATTGAAGCGGCCATTGAAACGGCGAAAAAGCTCAACCCCGGAAAACCTGTGGAAGTGGAAACCGAAAGCTTAGAGGAATTACGACAAGCCATTGATGCCGGCTCTGATATCGTGATGCTGGATAATTTCACTCTCGACATGATTCGCGAAGCGGTGGCCATCAACGCAGGTAGAGCGGCGTTAGAGAACTCTGGCAACATTACACTAGAAACGCTGCGTGACTATGCCGCCACGGGGATCGACTACATCTCGGTCGGTGCGCTGACCAAACATGTTCGTGCTTTGGATTTATCAATGCGCGTGATCTAAATCCTCACCGACACAGGCAGTCGCACACGGTTGTGAGACTGCCTTTTGCTACTTTTCGACTCACCTCAGAAAAACACTCGGCGATTTACAAGCCATACCTCGATTGTTATTTCCCTTCTCGCAAGCTCACTTATCGCCACTCGCGTCCTGTCATCATAATTTTTACGGTTCTCTTTAAACCCACTCGCTTATCGAAGGACAGACTATGACTTATGCACGTCGCTACACACAGGGATTTAGCTTAATAGAACTCATGATCGTAGTATCGATCATCGCGACTTTATCGGCCATCGCCATTCCGGCGTATCATAATTATGTACTCAAAAGCCAACTCACTGCTGGGGTCGCATTTCTCAATAGTCTTGTCACCCCCGCCGAACTCTACCTGCAAGAGCACGGTTCTCTTGATGAGAGCACCGATCTGGCTCAACTCGGGGTTTCCCCAGATAAGTCACCATTAGGGACCCTTAAGATTGAGCAAGGCGATCTGACTTTTCATTTCCATCAACCGAATGGCGCAGTTGCCACATTGTCTCGCGATCATCAACTGGGCTGGCAATGTGAAATGACCTTAACGAATACACAACTGACCGAATATATCCCAGCGGGGTGCCGATAATGCATGCCTTACTCACCTTGCTGCGCCATGCCGATGTAATTTCCGATGAACAAGCGCAAGCCGCTGCCGAACTCTGTGAGCAAAAAC
The DNA here is from genome assembly GCF_003716875.1 of Vibrio zhugei. Taxonomy (NCBI): domain Bacteria; kingdom Pseudomonadati; phylum Pseudomonadota; class Gammaproteobacteria; order Vibrionales; family Vibrionaceae; genus Vibrio; species Vibrio zhugei. The sequence continues at coordinate 2,394,139 of NZ_CP033078.1, forward strand.
AGCTCTCCCCGCATGACGCATTACAGACACTAGCCATTTGTTCCTATGACGCCTTATTGTCTCATATCAGTACACTTCTGCATTTGCCCATTGCCAACATTGAAGATTATGACTATCCCACACTGTGCCATGAGCTGCACCTTAAAGAACCGATTATGCATTATCAGGCCATTCCGGTGGCAAAAGTGGATCATGAACTGACTCTAGCGGTCGCCGATCCGACCGATCATCATTTACAAAATGAATTTCAGTTCTCAACCGGACTCAATGTGCAATTGGTGTTATCGCGTCACGATCACCTCCAAGCAGCGATTACACAGCTCTATGGTCAAGTGCCCGAACCAAACACAGTGACACAAACCGAACACGCATTGTCGTCACTCGTTGCAGAAAATGAACAATTAGAACAAGAAGAACTTGTCAGTAATCAATCGCCAGTCAGTCACGTCATTGATGACATTGTCTGCGCCGCCATTGATCAAAAAGCGTCGGACATTCATTTCGAACCGTATCAAGACACCTACCGAATCCGCTTTCGCTGTGATGGACTGTTAGTCGAATACCAACGTCTTCCGGTAACGTTACATCGCCGTTTTGCTGCCCGTTTAAAAATCATGGCTCAGCTCGATATCGCTCAGCGCCGGTTACCACAAGATGGCCGTATCCATTATCCAAACCACCCGACAGAAAGCGTCGATATCCGCGTCTCCATATTACCAACTCAATGGGGAGAAACCATCGTCCTGCGCTTACTGCCAGCACAGCGCCCAATTGATTTTGCCGATTTAGGATTGCTGACAAGACAATTTGAAGCCTTCCATCACGCCTTGCATCAACCACAAGGGTTTATTCTCGTAACGGGTCCAACCGGAAGTGGTAAAACCCAAACACTCTACTCGGCGCTCATGCACATCAATCATCCTTCTCTGAACATTTCCAGTGTGGAAGACCCCATTGAAATCAGTCTACCAGACATCAATCAAGTCGCCGTTAACCCCAAAGTTCAACTCACTTTTTCGACGGTGCTGCGTGCCCTACTGCGGCAAGATCCCGATGTCATTCTTATCGGTGAAATACGCGATGAGGAAACCGCGAACATTGCCATCAATGCCGCGCAAACGGGCCATTTGGTTCTCGCCACGCTGCATACCAATTCAACCACAGAAGCCATACAGCGCTTACAACAAATGGGCGTCGCCAGTTATCTAGTCAGTGCCTCATTGCAATTAATTGTCGCCCAGCGACTTGTACGCCGTCTTTGCCCTGAATGCCGACAACCCTACCACCCAACGCCACAAGAATGCGCCCAACTTGGGCTAACCGAGCAACCAACGCTATATCGGGCGAATGAACATGGCTGCCCAAGGTGTCATCATGGTTACAAAGGTCGCCTCGCAATTTTTGAGTTATTGCCGAGCAATGACGCACTGTGTGCCGCAATACACCAACAAAAAAGTGCTCGTGATTTGGCGAGTATCGCGGCCGAGACTGGCATGATCTCCTTGCTGCAATCCGCCACCCGCCATATTGTGCAAGGAGACACCTCACTCCAAGAATGCCAGCGGGTGATCCGCTCTCGCCAAGGTACAAGCGCATGAGCTTATCTCAGCGTTCTCTTTCTCACTTTATCTGGACAGGCATTGATGAGCATGGCGTCTCGCATACAGGTCGCTATACCGCCTTAGAACCTCAAGAAGTTCGCGCCTACTTGCAACAACGACACATTCGCTTACTCACTGTTCAGCGACAGTCGATGTCTCGCCACTGGTATCGCAGACACACCATTCAGCGCCATGATATTTCTCTCTGGACGCGCCAAATGGCAACATTATTGGAGAGTGGTTTATCGCTCTCCCAAGCGCTGGAATTACTTCAATCCCATCAAAAAAAGCCTGCCATGCGCTCGTTACTTTATGCGTTAAGCGAATCTTTGGCCTCCGGTGAAACGCTGTCACACACATTAAGAGCGTATCGAACTCATTTTGATGCTCTCTACATCAACCTGATTGAATCGGCCGAATACCATGGGAAAATGGCGGAAGTCTTTACCACGTTAAGTCAGTACCGCGAACGCAGTGATGCGCTGAAACGGCAAATTATCAAAGCGGCCCTGTATCCGCTCCTCGTCCTCTGTGTCGCCCTTATCGTCACTTATCTCATGTTAGTGATGGTCATTCCTGAGTTTGAACAATTGTTTGCCAGTTTTGATGCGCAGCTCCCCGCCATGACACAAGCGGTGATTGCCAGCTCCGCTTGGCTAAAGCAATGGGGAGAGGCGTTAATCGTATTAACGATGAGTGTAGTCGGCGGCGGCTACTCTATGATGAAACGTTCTTCACGCTTACACTATGTGGCCAGTTATTGCTTACTCCGCTGTCCGTTCATTGGCAACACCATCAAAAGGGCGGCTTTGGCGCGTTTTTGTCAAACCACGGCGACCTGTCTGGCCGCTGGGTTACCGATTCTCAAAGCGCTTCACCTCGGAGCCAAAAGCACGGGCAATGCTTATCTCTCACAACAATTTGCCCCCATCATCGAACGGACAGCCAGTGGTCATCCTATTTATCGTTCGTTAACCAACCGCGCTATTTTCTCGTACACCTTTATCCAGCTGATCACAATTGGAGAGGAAAGTGGGCAACTCGATGAGATGCTGCATAAAATTTCGCGCAATTATCAACAGGCCGTGCAACGCAATATCGAGGGACTTGAAAAAATGCTCGAGCCGGTTCTGATTTTGATGATCGGAACACTCATTGGTGGATTAATTATTGCCATGTACTTACCAATATTTAATCTCGCTGGCATATTGAGTTAAACTGACTCTCATTATCCATGGTTTCTCTCACTGGGCGCGCCTTAATTGTGACTATTTTTCTTTACTATCCTTGGCTTTATCTCTTTTTTGCCACGCTATTTGGTTTAATCATTGGCAGTTTTCTCAATGTTGTGATTTACCGTACGCCCAAAATTATGAAGCAAGAATTTCGACAAGACTGCGCCGATAGTTTCCCTGAATACGGGATTACCCCTCCGACAGAGACCATCAGCCTCAGTATGCCCCGCTCACAATGCCGTCATTGTCACCAACCATTACGAATTATTGATAATATTCCATTGGTCAGTTGGCTCGTACTTAAGGGACGCTGCCATTATTGCCAAGCCCCCATTTCTTGTCGCTACCCCTTAATTGAAGCACTGAGTGCCATCATGAGTGCAGCGGTGGCTTATCACTTAGGCATGACGCCTTATGGCATCGCCGCTCTCTTTTTCACCTTTGTGCTCATTGCGGCGACTTTTATTGATTTTGATACATTGCTCTTACCCGATCAGCTTACACTCCCTTTATTATGGGCAGGGATTAGCCTAGCATTGCTCGGTTACTCACCCATCAGTTTAGCGGATTCGGTGATCGGAGCGATGGCTGGGTATTTAATATTGTGGAGCTTGTATTGGAGCTTTAAACTGCTCACAGGTAAAGACGGCATGGGCTATGGTGATTTCAAATTACTGGCCGCCCTCGGTGCTTGGCTTGGTTGGCAGCAACTCCCGACGATTATTTTACTTTCTTCTATCGTCGGAGTCGTTTTTGGGCTGGTACAATTACGCTTACAAAAAAAAGGCATCGATGCCGCATTTCCTTTTGGACCTTACTTGGCAATAGCGGGCTGGATTAGTCTGATGTGGGGAGATACGATCATTGCTTGGTACCTACACACATTTTTAGGCGGGTAATATGGCGTTAGTTATTGGTGTCACGGGTGGCATAGCCAGTGGAAAAACCACGGTTGCCAACCTATTTCACGAACAGTTTGCGATTGATATTGTCGATGCCGATGTCGTTGCACGCGAGGTGGTTGCACTTGGCAGTGACGGTTTAACACAGATTACAGAACATTTTGGTTCACAGATATTACATGGCGACGGTTCTCTCAATCGCGCCCGGTTGCGAGATTGTATTTTTTCCAACGAACATGAAAAACAATGGCTCAACCAATTACTGCATCCAATGATACGCCAGCGCATGCAAGAGCGACTCAGGGAAGTCACATCGCCTTATGCGTTGTTAGTGGTCCCTTTGCTGATTGAAAATCAATTACAATCATTAGTGCAACGTATTTTGGTGATTGATGTGCCTGAAGCGGTGCAAATAGAACGAACCATGCAAAGAGATGGCATTACGGCAGAACAAGCGCAGGCAATACTCGCTTCTCAAGCGACGCGAGAAGAACGTTTATCTCATGCCGATGATGTCATTCAGAATCATTTACCGGGCAATCCACTCTTGCCTCAAGTGACACAATTGCATCAAGCCTACCTTGCTTTGAGCAATCAGTGATAACAACGTCAGAGTAGAATAGGAAAGGGTCATTAAATGACAACACATAAGTTCGAACATCCACTCAACGAAAAAACGCGGATCTATCTGCGCGTTGAAGCTTTGCTTGCCCAATTGCTTGACGCCGCACAGCATCCTTCTGGTATTCAATACCAGCTTTTTTTCCGAGCTCTGTTTGATCTTTTAGAGATTTTTGAACAAATTCAACTGAAGAGTGAATTAGCCAAAGACATCGAAAAACAACGGCAAATGTATCGCAGTTGGTTAAATGTCGATGGCGTCGACCAAGCGACGTTGCGCGCTCTTCTGCAAGACATCGATGGCATTCATCGTAGCCTGATGAATGCTGAACGCTTTGGCCTCTCATTGAAAAACGACCGGTTTTTAAGTGCCATTCGACAACGCTTTAATTTGCCAGGAGGGGCTTGTTGCTTCGACTTACCAGCCCTGCATTATTGGTTACACTTACCCGCAGAAGCGAAGCAAAAAGACACCAAACATTGGATAAGCGCGTTCCAACCCCTTTCTGATGCGCTGCATTTATGGCTGCGTCTCACACGGGAAACGGGAAGCTACCAGCAGCAAATGGCTAAAAATGGTTTTTATCAGGGCGAAGCAACCGACGCCCATATTATTCGACTCACTTTCGAGATGGACGATGGCGTCTATCCTATGATCTCTGGGCATAAAAACCGCTTTGCAATCAAGTTTCTCAACTTTGACACCGGCCAAGCCAGCACTCAAGATATTGCCTTTCAAATCGCAGTATGTAACTAGACACCATTTAGGAAGCCACTATGTCCAACAAACCAACTATCGTGAAATGCCCTCAATGTGGCAACCCCGTTGAATGGGGAGAGCAAAGCCCATATCGTCCTTTTTGCAGCAAGAAATGCCAAATGATCGATTTTGGTGAATGGGCAAATGAAGAAAAACACATCCCTGGCGCCCCCGATCTCTCAGATGCGGAAGGTTGGTCGGACAGCGAACACTAAGCACCGACATCTGCCACTCTATAAAAAACGGAGCCTAATGAGGCTCCGTTTTTTATTGCGCTGGGGACTGCTCGCTATTCAGCATCCTCAAGATGCACTTCAATATCAGACACACGCTGTAAGCCTCGGGGCAGTAAGCCACCACGTCGGCCACGTTCTCCACGATAATTATCCATATCCGAAGGCTTGAGTCCTAATTTACGTTTACCTGCATATAAGGTTAACGAGGCGCCCATCGGTAATACCAATAAATGAGAGACGACTTCTTCACGCGCTTTGGCTTTGGCACCAGGAATATTAATAATCTTATTGCCTTTGCCTTTGCTCAACTGCGGCAAGTCACGAATTGGGAAAATCAGCATTCGGCCTTGATCAGTTATCGCCAGAATTTCATCTTGCTCCACGTGTTCGATCGGTTTCGGTGTTAATATTTCAGCCTTCTCTGGTAAATTGACCAGTGCTTTACCACTGCGATTCTTCGATAATAAATCAGACCCTTTACATACAAACCCATAGCCTGCATCTGAGCCAACCAACCACAGCTGCTCCTCTTCCCCCATAATCACTTGGCGAATCGAGGTGCCATCTGCAATATTTAAACGGCCAGTAATCGGCTCTCCCTGACTGCGTGCAGAAGGAAGAGTGTGCGATTCCAAAGAATAGCTTCGCCCATCGCTGGCAAGGAACACCGCTGGCTGGTTACTCTTGCCACGCGCATGCGCCAAATATTGATCACCCGCTTTGTAATTCAGTTTTTGGCAATCTATTTCATGCCCTTTACCTTGGCGAACCCAACCTTTTTCAGACAAGATCACCGTAATGGCTTCACTAGGCAAGAGTTCTCGCTCGGTTAACGCTCGAGCTTCGGCTCGCTCAACTAACGGTGAACGGCGGTCATCGCCGTATTTCTCAGCATCCGCTTTGAGCTCTTTCTTCAGTAACGTATTCAAACGACGTTCTGAGCCGAGTAACTGCTCCAACTTGTCACGTTCTTTCTCTAATTCCGCTTGTTCACCACGAATTTTGACTTCTTCTAATTTCGCCAAGTGACGTAATTTCGTATCCAGTATCGCATCCGCCTGGATCTCTGAAATACCAAAGCGAGACATCAGAACAGGTTTAGGTTCATCTTCAGTACGAATAATCTCAATAATTTCATCGATATTGAGATAAGCAATCAATAAGCCTTCCAAAATATGGAGGCGAGCTAAGACTTTGTCTAAACGATGCTGTAAACGGGCTCTTACTGTGTGGCGGCGGAATTCAAGCCATTCAGCAAGAATCGTCACCAACCCTTTCACTTGCGGACGACCATCAAGACCAATCATGTTCAAGTTGACGCGGTAGTTACGCTCAAGATCGGTTGAAGCAAATAAGTGATTCATGACCACATCACAATCAACGCGATTGGATTTAGGGACCAAGACAAACCGTGTGGGGTTCTCATGATCCGATTCATCTCGCAAGTCTTCAATCATTGGTAGCTTCTTCGCTCGCATTTGATTAGCGATCTGCTCTAAAAGCTTGGAACCGGAGACTTGGTGCGGTAATGCGGTGATCACAATCTCATGATCTTCTTTATGCCACAACGCACGCATTTTGACGCTGCCGCGCCCGGTGGTGTAAATCTTTTTTAAATCCGCTGGCGGCGAGATAATTTCCGCTTCTGTTGGATAATCAGGCCCTTTAACGAACTCCATTAAATCGGCCAGTTCGGACTTAGGGTTATCCAACAAATGAATCGCGGCGTGGGCAATTTCACGCACATTGTGAGGTGGAATATCCGTTGCCATACCCACGGCAATGCCCGTGACGCCATTGAGCAAGATGTGAGGCAGACGAACCGGCAGGATTTTAGGCTCTTTCATGGTGCCATCAAAGTTTGGCTGCCAATCTACGGTGCCTTGACCCAACTCACTGAGAAGAACTTCAGCAAATTTCGATAATTTTGCTTCGGTATAACGCATTGCGGCAAAAGATTTCGGGTCATCTGGCGCACCCCAGTTGCCCTGCCCATCGATTAAAGGATAACGATAAGAGAAAGGCTGAGCCATAAGCACCATGGCTTCATAACATGCTGAGTCACCGTGCGGATGGTATTTACCTAATACATCACCGACCGTACGTGCCGATTTCTTGTATTTTGCCGCGGCGGATAATCCCAACTCCGACATGGCATAAATAATCCGGCGTTGCACGGGTTTCAAACCGTCGCCGATATAAGGTAATGCACGATCCATAATCACGTACATTGAATAGTTCAGATACGCGTCTTCAGTAAACCGTCGTAATGGTAACTGCTCTACGCCATCGTAATTGATTTCCGTTGACATTAACTACACCTCAACTTCTGCCAAATCACCATTGTTTTGCAACCATTGGCGGCGATCATCAGCGCGTTTTTTACCTAATAACATATCCATCATTTCTTCCGTTTCTTGACGATCGTCCATCGTTAATTGCACGAGGCGACGCGTGTTAGGATCCATGGTGGTTTCTCGTAGCTGCAGTGGGTTCATTTCACCCAACCCTTTAAAGCGCTGAACATTGATTTTGGCTTTTTTCTTACTCAAGCGTTCTAAAATGCTCGCTTTTTCTTGCTCATCCAAGGCGTAGTGAACTTCTTTACCACAGTCGATACGAAAGAGTGGCGGCATGGCAACATAGACATGGCCTCCGGTCACTAATCCGCGGAAGTGGCGAGTAAACAAGGCACACAAGAGTGTTGCGATATGCAAACCATCCGAGTCCGCATCGGCAAGAATACACACCTTACCGTAGCGTAATCCTTCTAACGATTCTGAATCGGGGTCAATCCCCAATGCCACCGAGATATCATGAACTTCCTGAGAGGCGAGGACTTGATCTGAAGCCACTTCCCACGTGTTAAGAATTTTACCTCGCAGCGGCATGATCGCCTGAAATTCACGATCGCGCGCTTGTTTGGCACTGCCGCCCGCGGAGTCCCCTTCGACAAGAAAGAGTTCAGTACGACTTAAATCTTGCTGAGAACAATCCGTCAACTTGCCCGGTAGTGCTGGACCGGATGAGATTTTTTTACGGACCACTTTTTTACTGGCACGCATTCGTCGATGTGCATTGGCAATACACACTTCAGCCAGTAATTCAGCTAACTGAGGACGGCCATTTAACCACAAACTGAAGGCATCTTTGACACCACTTGCGACAAATCCAGACGCTTGACGTGATGACAGGCGTTCTTTGGTTTGACCCGCAAATTGAGGATCTTGCATTTTGACCGAAAGCACGAAAGCACATCGTTCAAAAATATCATCCCCAGTCAGTTTGACGCCACGAGGTAATAGGTTACGGTACTCACAGAACTCACGCATGGCATCAAGCAGCCCTTGACGCAAGCCGTTGACGTGCGTGCCTCCTTGCGGAGTCGGAATCAAGTTCACGTAACTTTCTGTGATCAGATCGCCACCTTCAGGTAGCCAAATTAGCGCCCAATCAGCCACTTCTGTCTCGGATTTAAACTGGCCAGTGAACGGTTCTTCTGGCAATAACGCAAAGCCTTTCACGCCTTCAGACAGGTAATCTTTTAAGCCATCTTCATAATACCATTGGTACTCTTTACCATTCACTTTGTCCGAAAAAGTAATCTCTAGCCCCGGACAAAGTACGGCTTTGGCTCGTAAATTGTTAACGAGTTTGCTAACCGAGAAGTTGGCAGAGTCAAAGTAACTCGCTTGCGGCCAAAAATGAACACTGGTGCCCTTTGCTTTTCGGCCACACGTACCAATCACGGTTAAGTCTTCAACTTTGTTACCTTGCTCAAATGCAATGCCATAAATTTGGCCATCACGACGCACTTTTACTTCTACGCGATCGGAGAGAGCATTCACAACCGAAATACCAACCCCATGCAAACCGCCTGAAAATTGATAGTTCTTATTTGAGAATTTACCGCCAGCATGTAGCTTACAAAGAATTAACTCTACCCCAGAGACCTTTTCTTCTGGGTGAATATCCACAGGCATCCCTCGTCCATCATCAATCACTTCTAGCGATTGATCAGCATGAAGAATAACTTGTACCTTGGTTGCATACCCTGCCAACGCTTCATCGACGCTGTTATCGATGACTTCTTGTCCCAAGTGATTAGGACGCGTGGTATCCGTATACATCCCTGGTCGGCGACGTACTGGTTCTAAGCCATTAAGAACCTCAATGGCTCCAGCATTATATTGTTCTGTCATAATACGGAATGCTTATATCGATAAAAAATAAGTTAACTGTACTGCATGAATCTGACACGCAGCTCTCGTTCCTCAAACTGTGGTCTATACACCGACAGCACTGTCATAGGGTCGAACGATGAAAGTTTAAGGAGCACATAGTCTGGATAAGACTAGTTGATGTCAAGTGACATTACTCAGTAATCAATGAATATTCTTACACTGTCTACGCGCAAAACTCAAAGATTTAGAAATTGAATGATACGCTCTGGGTAGCGTTCAAAGTCTATAAAACTGTGATCCCCTCCTGGCTCAATTGATAGGTGAGCCTGTTGATATTTCTCTACCGCTTGACGGTAGTCGAGGGTTTCATCGCCTGTTTGCAATAATACCCAAATATCATCAGGGCACGATAAAGTGTCCACATCAATGGCCTTGAGTTCTTCAATATGGCTGGAATGAAGCGTATACGATTCGTGTGTGTATGGATTGGTTTGCACGCCAAGATAATCAACGAGCAACTCATAAGGCTTGACAGCAGGATTAATTAATACCGCAGGTAAACCATAGGTTGCATGCAGCCAAGTACAAAAGTACCCCCCCAAAGAACTTCCTGCGAGACCAATCTGATAGTCGTCTCGATACGTCTCGATCAGTTGAGCCAGTTGCCCTGCCGCTTGCTCTGGAAAATGAGGCAACTGAGGGATGATTAAACGAATATCAGGGCGATGCTCAGCACAGTATTGCATCATGACTGACGCTTTATGCGATCCTGGTGAACTGTTAAACCCGTGAACGTAAATGAGTAAACTCGGCTTCATACCTTAATATCCACTGGCACTGTAATCGGGTAAAAACCGCCCATGCGTCAACCGTTTCACCTCGGTGTGGATCTGACCGTCAGCACACAATTCGATTTCTCGCCATCCCGGTGAGCGCGTATCAACACAAAACTGGCTCGACTGAGGCTTAAACTGCACGCAAGTAGATGGGGTCGCTAATACACGTACGCCTTCGCGCATCACGTCGAGTTCTTGATGAATATGCCCACACAACACCCCACTCACTTTATCGTAACGCGTCACCACATCCCAAAAGTCTTGGCTATCTTTTAAAGTATGTTGATCCAACCACTGGCTGCCCGCCAAAACAGGATGATGATGCAAAATGATCAACGACCATTTATCTGGGTGCTGTTGCAGGGCGTTATCCAGTAACGCTAACTGCTCATGATTGAGACGCCCATGCGGCACACCAGAGACTTGAGAGTCGAGCATAATGACCTGCCAATGATCATTGAGCACCACGTGAGGCTCACACACCACTTGCGGCGTTGGCAACACACTGAACATTTCTGGCTTATAATCATGATTGCCCGGCAGCCAATAGCAGCGCTGCTTCAGAGGCTTGATGCCCTCAACAAAGCGAACATACGATTCATGACTATGATCTTGAGAAATATCTCCAGTGGCAAGAATGGCATCAAATTCGACATGAGTGTTGATAATATCTTCGACAACAGCGGAAAAACTTTCTGCGGTATTTACACCGAGTAAACACCCATCCTTTGGCGCAAATAAATGCGTATCCGTTAGTTGTAACAGATGGATGCTGGTTGAATTGTCTTTGCTAGACGACACGTTCAAAATCAATAAACCTAAGTTATTATGGATGACGGATATTAAGAGGCGTCCGACTGATACCATGTCTCAGACAAAAGGTAAGCCAGTCACCTAAAAACCTGTTAATTTGCGCTTTTTCATCTCTCTGTACCATTTTTACATTCGGATAGTCGTAACGCGCTTTGATACGACCTAATTGATCCGCTGAACACACTTCAGCAACCCGAGCGTCATGGTATAGCCTGACAGACATCGTTGGTAAAGGAAATACAGCAACTTGATCACTTTGACAAATTTCGATCAAAGTCGTGTATTTGGTTGTTTCCAAGATATGCAGCTGATAAATCATGCTGACCGCTTCATAGCAGCGCGTATGACCGGCTTCACTTTTTGCCGGTAATAAGGCATTAAGCTTCACATAGTTGGTTTCGTAAAGCCGCATTAATTCTGGAAAATCAACATGGTATGTTTTTCGGATTGCTAACTCTGCCATTGTTCTTGTAACACTTTGTAATTAAGTTCCAACCATTGCAACGCAATAATCGAGGCTCCGTTCTCTAATTGCCCGTCTTTCACCAGTTGGTAAGCCTCTTCTCGACTCACCACGTGAACTTGAATATCTTCGCCTTCTTCCTCGAGACCATGAACGCCTGTCGCCAATGCGCTATCGACTTGCCCCACAAAGACATCTAAACGTTCCGAGCAGCCACCTGCGGAGGGATAAAATGAGGTTATCTTTTCCAATTCCTGCAAGGTAAGGCCCGCTTCTTCTTGGGACTCTCGTCTCACAACGTCTTCGGCACTCTCATTGTTATTATCAAACACGCCCGCCACAATTTCTAGTTGCCAAGGGTTTTCATGCTCTATCGCCCCGACACGAATTTGCTCAATCAACACGACGGCATCGCGTACTGGATCGTAAGGGAGCACTGCGGCAGCTCGCCCGCGCTCAAACATCTCGCGCTCAATAGGCTGACTCCAGCCTCCAGCAAACAACCGATGCTTAAAGCGATATTTCACCATGCTAAAAAAGCCACTAAATAGTGTGTCTTTTGACAGAATTTCCAGATCTTGAGCGGAAAAATTCGCGCGTTTTTTTGGATCCATTGCCATACCACCTCCAAATCGAATCCCATAGTCTACTCATGACCGTTTGAAAGTACCAAGGACAGGGTTCAACTTTTACTATAAAATTTAAATTTTTATTTATTGACAAGTCACTCACCGCTGTGGACTTGTACAGTGTCTACAAAAAATGTATAACCTTCGGGCATCAATTGATCTCATTTTACGGTAAACTGAGCCAACTATGGCTTAAAAACGGCAGGAAAAAAACCAATGAACAAACTGCTACCTATTATTATTAGTGCAGCATTAGGAAGCTTTTCGGCTTTCACCTGGGCGGACAATCTTGCCCAAATATATGATTTAGCAAAAAAGAATGATCCTCAGCTTCTAGGTCAAGAAGCCGCACGCGACCGCGCGTTTGAAACTATCAATTCAAGTAGAAGTGCATTATTACCACAAATTAATTTAACGGGCGGCTACACGATCAACAGCAGTGATGAGTCGGTACGTAATAGTCGAGCGCTTTCTGCGGGGGTTTCCTTTAGCCAAGAACTTTATAATCGTTCAAGCTGGCTATCCCTCAATACCACAGAAAAAGAAGCGCGTGTCGCCGATGCCAATTATGCGTTAGCCCAACAATCACTCATAATGCGCGTATCAGAAGCCTACTTTAATGTCTTACGAGCCAAAGATAACTTAGCGTTCGTACAATCAGAAAAGAATGCCGTCTCTCATCAATTGGATCAAACCAAGCAACGTTTTGATGTAGGCCTTTCTGCCATTACCGATGTGCATGATGCAAAAGCGCAATACGATGCGGTGTTAGCCGATGAAATCATGGCGAAGAATAAACTGGATAACAGTTATGAATCTTTACGTGAAATTACAGGCCAACAGCCGACGGATCTCAGCGTCCTCGATAAACAACGTTTTTCAACGACTCGTCCTCAAGATAGCATGACAAAAATGCTCACAGAAGCCGAGAAAAAGAACCTCAATTTGCTCGCAGGACGGATTAACAAAGATATCGCTAAAGATAAAATCGCGCTGGCTGACTCAAAAAATCTGCCTTCTCTCACCTTGGATGGCGGCTATAAATATAACCGCGAATACGATAGTGATTACGCCAAATACAATGCCTTCGATAACCACGATACGAAGGATTTGAATGTCGGAATCAACCTCTCAGTCCCACTTTATACCGGGGGTAACATTTCGTCACTCAGTAAACAAGCAGAGCTGAGTTACGTTCAAGCGAGCCAAAATTTAGAAGCCCAATATCGTCAAGTTGTCAAACAAGTACATGCGTTCCACAACAACATTAATGCTTCAGTGGGCGCCGTCAATGCATACCAACAATCATTAGTATCTGCGAAATCAGCCCTGAAAGCGACACAAGCCGGTTTCGAAGTGGGTACTCGCACCATTGTGGATGTACTGGATTCTACACGCCGTCTCTATAACGCGAAAAAGAATTTAGCGGACGCACGCTACGACTACATTATTAATGTATTAAAGTTACGTAAAGCGACTGGTACTTTAAGCGAACAAGATATCTTGGATATCAATGCTGGGCTGAAAAAAGCCAATGACCAGCATAGCGAATAGGCTGGCCGTTATTGAAAAAAAAACGCCGAGATCATCGGCGTTTTTTATTACCGCTCATCAATGTACGAGCGATTTATTGCTCATTTTTCTTGATAGCTTCAATGATTTTAGTCGTTGAGCAACCATCTTCAAAGTTCAGTACTTTGACAGCGCCACCATCGGCAATCACTTCTTTTCCGCCGGCAATGTCTTCTGGTTTATAATCCCCACCTTTAACCAGTAACGACGGTAGTACTTCAGCGATCAAGCGCTGTGGCGTATCTTCGCTAAATGGGACCACCCAATCGACAGCTTCGAGCCCAGCGAGTACGGCCATACGTCGTTCTAAGGTATTCACAGGACGACCAGGTCCTTTAAGCCGTTTAACCGACTCATCGGAGTTAACCGCAACAATCAAACGATCGCCTAATTGTGCGGCATTATTGAGATACGACACATGACCCGCATGCAGAATATCAAAACACCCATTGGTCATGACCACCGTTTCACCATGACGTTTGGCGCGTTTCACTGCATCGACCAGCGCGGCTTCTGTGGTGACGCCATACTCTGTATCACGAGAATCGTGGATCGCTTCCGCCAGTTCAACCGTCGATACTGTCGATGTTCCCAATTTACCAACAACAATGCCCGCCGCGGCGTTCGCTAACGCACAGGCTTCATCCAGCGCTTTCCCTGCGGCAACGGAAGCGGCCAAGACCGATATAACCGTATCCCCGGCGCCAGTGACATCGTACACTTCTTTCGCTAACGTCGGCAGATGGAAAGGCGCTTCACCACGACGTAATAGCGTCATGCCATGCTCACTACGAGTCACGAGCAACGCTTCAAAATCAAATTGCTCGATGAGCGCTAGACCTTTTTCCACCAGCTCTTCTTCATTTTTGACTTTACCCACAACCTGCTCAAATTCAGACATGTTGGGCGTCAAAATGGTGGCACCACGGTAGCGCTCAAAGTCCGCCCCCTTGGGGTCAATAAGCACAGGCACCTTAGCTGCACGCGCTTTTTGAATAAACTGCTGCACATGCTCGAGCGCCCCTTTGGCGTAATCCGATAAGATCAACGCTCGCACATGAGGTAAGGCGGCATCCATTCGTTCTAAAATCAGGTTGGCATCGGTATTTTCGAACGTATCTTCAAAATCCAAACGAATCAGTTGTTGTCCACGGCTCAATACGCGCAATTTGGTAATCGTTGGGTAATCGGGTAGCGCAACAAAATCGCAATGCACATCCAATGAGCTGAGTTTTTCAGTCAGCACCTGTGCTGGCTCATCTTGACCAGTCAGGCCGACAATGTGGGCACGGCCACCTAAAGAAGCAATATTCATCGCAACGTTGGCTGCACCACCTGGACGTTCTTCATTTTGTTCTACTTTCACTACTGGTACGGGGGCCTCTGGCGAGATACGTCCAGTTGGACCATACCAATACCGGTCGAGCATAACATCACCGATGATCAATACACCTGCATCGTTGTAATCAGGTAGGATTGGCTTCATTCATGGTTCTCCAATTTTCGCTATGCCGTGAAGTCTACCACAAGCATGACAATGACAAAAACTCTCTCAGCCCAACCAAGTATTCCAAAGATCAATCACTTGATCTCGCTCGGCCACAAAGCGCGACGGGTCCACATCCGTGGACAAATTGAGCAAGTTACGACGATGAATCTGATTGCGTAACGTCGTATAGGCATGAATTAATGACTCTGCTTGTGCAACACTGAGTATGCCCTGCTCGGCTAACGTTTCAAAAATTCTCACGTTATCAGACCATCGTGTCAGCGCTGGCTTTGCGTGGCTGTAGCGTAACACCAAATATTGCGCCAAAAACTCAATATCCGTAATTCCGCCGGCATCTTGCTTAAGCATAAAACGATTGGCTTTCTTACCAGCAAGATGTTGGCGCATTTTATTGCGCATCTCAACCACCGTTTGTTTCAGATCAGGCTCATCGCGCTCCATGGTTAAGATAGCTTGGCGCACGCGAGTAAATCCTTGTGCTAATGCCTCATCAGCATAGACCATCCGAGCTCGCACCAGCGCTTGGTGCTCCCATGTCCAGGCATTTTCTTTTTGGTACTCTTCAAATGAGGTTAATGGACTGACCAACAATCCTGCGGTACCGGATGGCCGCAACCGCGTATCGACATCATATAAAATGCCGGTCGGCGTACGCGTAGAAAAGAGGTGCGTAATTCGTTGTGCCAAACGTAAATAAAATTGTTTGCCATCAATTTCTTTGGCTCCATCAGTCACCACGTTGTCTGGGCAATCATGTAAGAAAACCAAATCCAAGTCTGAATTATACCCTAATTCCCATCCGCCCACTTTGCCGTACCCCAAGACAGCAAATCCTAGCCCCTCTCGCTGAGACAGATGAGTCGGCTGACCGAACTTTTCTGTCACTTGCTTCCACGCTTGCTTAACCACACATGCAATGATGGCTTCGGCTAATGAGGTCAGGTGGTCACTGACCTTCATCACTGGTAAGACTCCCGTAATGTCGGCGGCAGCAATTCGTAAGATGGCGATTTGTTTAAATTGTCGCAGCCCTTCCATTTGCTGCTCCATATCATCTTCAGGAATGCGCGCCATAAAATCTTGTAATTGGCAGTGATAGTCTGAGACATCGATAGGATGGTACAACTGCTCAGGATCAATCAATTCATCCAATAAGATCGGATAACGTGACAACTTCTCTGAGACCATCGGACTGGCCGTACACAAGTTGACTAATTGCGTTAAAGCCGCGGGGTGTTCATCTAAGAGTTCCAGATACGTGGTACGAGTGACAATATGATTGAGTAGCGATAACACGCGGGCAAAACCAAATTGAGCACCGGGATGCGCGAAGATTGCCTGCAAAACTTTGGGCATGAGATGATGTAATACCTCTCGCCCACGAGGCCCAATGGTCTTTTTATCCAATTCAGCCTTAAAGCTAACTAACTGTTGATGCAAGTTCACATCGCTTGGCACCGACAGCTCCTCATGCAGAATTTGTTTGGCCATTTGCGCATCGTCTGTCAGTTGCCATAATTCTTGATAGCAGGCCGCCACACACGGTGATGCCTGCTCTTCCTCTTCGCCAATCACCTGATTAAAAATCTGATGCACATTGTGCATGTGCTGCTGTAACTGCCCGACGAGCGCCTGCCAATCAGTAAACCCACATGCATACGCCAACCGTAATTGATGATTGGCCTCTTGAGGTAACGTCTGGGTTTGTTTATCGTCAATCGCTTGAATAAGATTCTCTAAACGGCGCAGAAACACATAGGCGTTTTCTAATTGAGAAATATCAGAAGCAGGTAAGAGTTCCAGTCGCTTGATGCCCGCTAAGGCAGGGAGTAACCCCCGCTCTCGCAGATCCGGCTCACGTCCACCACGAATTAATTGAAAAGATTGCACGATAAACTCAATTTCACGGATCCCTCCGGCACCAAGTTTAATATTGTCGTGCAAGCCTCGGCGGCGCACTTCACTACGAATCATGGTTTTCATGCGGCGCAACGATTGAATCGCACTAAAATCGATATAACGACGGAACACAAATGGGCGTAACATTTGGCGAAGTTCTTGATAATGGGCGTACATCTCACGCCCCATCACGCGCGCTTTCACCATGGCGTAGCGTTCCCAATCACGACCTTGCTCTTGATAATAATCTTCAAGCGCCGCATAGCTCATCACTAATGGACCACTGTCGCCAAATGGGCGTAAACGCATATCCACTCGATAACAAAACCCGTCAACCGTGGGCTGATCCAGAAGCTTAATCAACCGCTGTCCTAAACGAGTAAAAAATTGGGCATTGGCAATGGCGCGACGCGTCCCTTGAGTCTCACCGTTTTCTGGATAGGTAAAAATCAGATCTATGTCTGAGGAAAAATTCAGCTCTCCTCCCCCTAATTTTCCCATACCAATGATCAGCATCGATTGAGGGAGTCCATCCGGACTCATTGGTGTCCCCCACTCGCGGCAACACATTTGGTAAAGCCAATGGTAAGCTTCAAAAATGATCGCTTCAGCAAGCTCTGACAAATGATGCAAACTGTCCTCAATATGCCACAGCTGATGAAAATCTCGCCATGCAATTAACGTCATTTCCTCTTGACGGAACTGGCGCAACGTTGCCATGGCTTGAGCTTCAGACTCACATCCTAAGAGCTTTTCTGACAATCGCTCCCGATAGACCACTGGCTTGGCCGCATCGAAAGGCAAACGTTGCGGCAAGCTCAAAGCCCATTCAGGACCACGTTTTAATGTTTCTGCGATAAAAGGACTCAAGCCCATCACGTCACGCGTTTGCTGCTGTAACGGCTCTGGCCATTGAGCGACCTGAGGGAGCACGTCAAGTAACTGAGAAAATTCGTGTGTCGCGAGTGATTGAAGAGGCAAGGGGAGCGGCATGTCATATCCTTATATACGTACTCAAGAGAGGGCTAAAATCAGTATACTGAAATGAGAAAAGTGCGCCTAGCTGAATGCCGAAAAAGAGTGAATCGAAAACATAAAAAAAGCACCAATCACATTGGTGCTTAAAGATAAAAAACGCCAAGCTTAGACGGTAAACCTCATGATTTTTTCATCTAACGTCTTCGCATTGAGTTCAAGGGCTTGCGAGGTTTCTTGTAACTCGCCAATGACCGTTACCGACACTTCGACCAACTCTTTCACATTGGTCAGGTTTTGATTCATTTCTTCGGCAACCGTACTTTGTTGACTTGCCGCGCTCGCAATTTGGAAGTTCATATCATTGATTTGCTGAACATGATTCACGATATTATCAAGCTCTGCTCCCGCATTACTGACCAACTCTACCCCATCGGCGGCTTCAACCACACTTTTTTCCATCAGAGACACCGCTTGATTGGCACTTTGCTGCAACTGTTCAATCATGTTCTGAATATCGACCGTCGCATTCTGAGTACTTTGCGCCAGATTTCTCACTTCATCGGCAACAACCGCAAATCCACGGCCAGATTCCCCCGCACGCGCAGCCTCGATAGCCGCATTTAAGGCCAGTAAATTGGTTTGGTCAGAAATACCTCGGATGGTATCAATCACACTGCCAATAACGTCGACTCGCTCTTCTACTTGGTTAATAGCCTGCGCCGACTCAGCAATGTCTTGAGATAACGCACGCATTTTCACCACAGTGCTATTGATGAACTCTTGGCCTGAGCTCGCTTGCTGTGACGTACTTTCGGTTAATGTCGACGCACTGTGTGCGTTGTCTGCCACCGTTTGGACGGTCGAGGTCATTTCACTCATTGCCGTCGCGAGCTGATCGATTTCATTAAATTCATCCTGAGCAGATTCTTTGGTTTCAGCCATACTGACCGACATCACGCTCGTAATCTCCGTTAATTCATTGGAAGATTCTATCTGGTTTTTAATCAAATCATTCAGCTGCTGACGCGTTTTCTCTAGCTCGCGCGCAACATCGCCATACTCATCTTTACATTCCATCGCAATAGGTTGCGACAAGTCACGCTGCGCCATACGCTTAATGACAGAACTTAAATACTGAGTTTGCTTAAGCATCACTCGTGCAGCAAATAAGAGCAGAATCACAAAGACAACAATCATGATACTGGTTTGCCAAGCGACTTGTACTAAGTAGTCTTCATAATGCTTCTGAGCAATCTCGGAACTTTTGGTGGCGACAAGTAGTGCTTGATAAAAGGTGTGGGCATCCCACAACTGCTTGGCAATGATTAATATAGTACTGAACACCATAAGCATAATCATTCTGGGAACTAGCCGGACGTCCGTGATAATCCGTTCCCATGGCGTAAAGTCCATTTTTGTCATTGTTATTCTCCGAATAGTTATTACATTTGTAATTATAGTTTTTGAATCAATTTCAAATAAGTTACGTGATATTAACAAAATCTATAAGAATGAGCTTACTTGGTTTAGGGGTAATCCATGAATATGTGATCGCCCACAGAATCTTAATCTTGAGCAAATGTTTTTACTGCCAACACAATTTTGTGACAGCATACAAAAAAAGAAGCCGTTGGCTTCTTTTTTAAACAGACACAATAGAGTGAATCAATCTCGCCAATAGGGAGAAGCCTGAAAGCCACTGAAACGTGACTGATCCATTGCGTGCAAAATGGAATGCTCTTGACGGGTGATCCAACGCAGTAATTGAGCGTGTTGATCACTGTCCTCAAGCTTATACTTGAGATCCTCAATCGGTTGTAGCATCCGAAGATCATCAATACCATCCAGCAAATCTTCCCACGGTAAACGGAACGATTGGCACTCTTCATTCTCGAACAAATGAGCAAAACACATCCCCGTATACAAATTACGTGTTAAATGCGCTTGCTGAGCAATGTAATCTTGTTTACTCAACACCTGTTCTGGCGGGAACGCTTCAACTAACTCGGCCCAAGAACGATCGAGCTGTTGCACCGCAAAGTCCATCACAGGGCGATCAATCTGCTCTTGCGCGTTGTCGTCCAAAAACGGCTGCCAACCACGCGTTAAAATCCAACGACTGAGATCCAAAAGTAACGCGGTGTAACGGCTCGAATCAATCAAGGCAAGCGTTTCTTCTCGAGTCGGCAACGCCGCTTGTAATTCTTTAAGCTCTCCGACTAAACGCTTGCGGGCGTCCAATTTACGCAATGCATAACCTTTATCGTCCAGCAACCGATTCAGGTAATCATCATCAAGCAACCAACGTAATTCATCTTCTAGCCATTTCAACTCTTGACGTAAAATGGCACTGGCTCGACGTGGCACAATACTGCTAAAGACGGTTAGGATTTGGCGAATGAAGCAAACTGAGGAGCGAATCTTATTGAGGGCTTCATGGTTATCTTGCTCGACATAAATTTGTTCATGACGTTGCCAATGGGATAATGCATGCTCTAACGATTTGATAAAACAAATTTCCACGGTATCTTGGGAGGACGTGACCACGGGCTCAAGCGTGCGTACCGCATCAATAGGCTGCTGATACGCTAAGCGGTAACCACGCGCAGCTTTACTGCGGTTGCCTAAACGCATGCCACCATGTTCACTGATGTGACGAGCTAAAGTAAATAACGCATCAACTTGCCCAGATTTTAGCTCTAATTCCACTTCACAGATATCTTCTGATAAGTCACCCGCAGTCACAACCCCGCAATCAAACGCCACTTCTATCTGACTGCCATCTTGCATGGCAATCAACCAAGTTTCCCGATTGAAGTCAGTCACAAACAAAGGGGTTAGCTCTGCTTGTAGCTCTGTAACGGTTTTCCCGTCTGGCCAAATGTCATCGGGATGCAACGTGAGATCAGGGTCATTACTGGTGTGATCGGCATTATATTCAGGCCGTTGATGTAACCCTGCAACCACGCGACCGGCGGTCTTCACCGTTTGAATATACACATCATCAAAACGACGAATACGTAAACCGATATCATGATTACGTAGCCAATTATCTGGTGTATCAAAATAGGTGTTGCCTAAATCACGACAACTGTGCTGAAGTACTCGAGCATCGGAGATTTTTTCGCGTAAAATATCTGAAAATTCGGGAGAAACAAAAAACTTCAGTTCTATCTCGGTTTCCATAGCTATACCTTTCGAAGAAGATGACGACAGGATATTGCCTATTCAAGCCTTGAGCAAGTGAGAAATATCGAGCATTTGATGATCTAAACTATTTTAATGCCGCTCCGAATGGGTTAACATGCGCGCCTTTATAGCCAACGCTCAACATTTCGCCATAAATGACGTATGTTTAATTTAGGTTATAGCAATTGGGTTGAATGACCATGCCAGTAAATACAATAATGGGGTTATTTGCAAAGTCCCCTATAAAGCCTTTGCAGCAACATGTAGTCTGTGTGAACGAATGTTGTTCTCACCTTGTCAATTTCTTTGAAGTAGCAAACAAAGGAGACTGGGAGAAGGCAGCAGAACTTCGTTCGCAAATTTCTCATTTAGAGAAAGAAGCAGATGTCCTAAAACGAGAGATTCGTCTTAAGTTGCCTCGTGGCTTGTTCATGCCAGTCGATCGTACTGACATGTTAGAGCTATTAACGCAACAAGATAAACTCGCCAACCTTGCCAAAGACATTTCAGGCCGAGTACTCGGTCGACAACTAGGCATTCCCGAATCCATACAAGAGAATTTTATTCTCTATGTGCAACGCTGCCTCGACGCTGCATCACAAGCTGAAAAAGTCATTAATGAGCTTGATGAATTACTCGAAGCTGGGTTTAAAGGACGTGAAGTCACATTAGTTGCAGAAATGATCAATCAACTGGATGTAATTGAAGACGATACTGACAATATGCAAATCAATCTGCGCCAACAGCTGTTAGCGATGGAAGCAGACTTGAACCCTATTGATGTTATTTTTCTTTATAAAATTTTTGAATGGGTCGGCGGTATTGCAGACCAAGCGTTGCGCGTAGGTGCTCGTTTGGAAGTAATGCTTTCACGCTCATAGGTATAAAAGTTAACCCAATAACAAAGAGTATTTCACGAACTCAGCCCGACTTAGGCGCAGACATAGATTACGCCAACGGGCTAGATGCGTGTTGAAAAACACGAATGCTCCGCTTGTTATCAACAACTAGGTATTACGATGGATATCCTTGCGAACTACGGCACTGTCCTGATTTTAGTCGCAGCAGCTTTTGGTTTATTAATGGCAATCGGCATCGGTGCAAACGATGTAGCTAATGCGATGGGAACCTCCGTAGGCTCAAAAGCATTAACGGTAAAACAAGCGATCGTCATCGCGATGATTTTTGAGTTTGCTGGTGCGTATTTAGCCGGTGGTGAAGTGACTGACACCATTCGTAAAGGCGTGATTGAAACGTCTTTATTCACCGCACACCCAGAGGTATTGATCTACGGTATGCTTTCTGCCCTACTCGCAGCGGGAACTTGGCTTCTTGTCGCATCCTATATGGGCTGGCCCGTTTCAACCACTCACTCCATTATTGGGGCAATCATCGGTTTCGCCTGCATTTCCGTGGGAACGCAAGCGGTTGATTGGTCTTCTGTTCAAGGCATCGTCGGCAGTTGGATTGTGACACCAATCATTTCTGGTTTCTTTGCATATCTTATTTTTATTAGCGCCCAACGCCTCATCTTCGACACTGACACCCCGCTACTCAATGCCAAACGGTTTGTGCCCGTATATATGTTCATCACGACCATAGTGATCGCCCTAGTTACGATTAAAAAAGGGTTGAGCCACGTGGGTCTGAACCTCACGTCTCTTGAAGCTTGGATGTGGTCTATTTTGGTCTCGACCATTGTAATGGTGGGCGGCTACATCTACATCGCCAAGCGTTTTTCCAATCGTGATAACAATGACGGCTCAAATAGCGTTGAAAGTATCTTTAGTGTCCTTATGGTGATCACCGCCTGTGCTATGGCGTTTGCCCATGGTTCAAACGATGTTGCGAATGCGATCGGTCCTCTCTCAGCGGTCGTGGCTACCGTACAAAACATGGGTGAGATCGGCGCAAAAAGTGATATCGCTTGGTGGATTTTACCATTAGGTGGCGTGGGTATTGTGGTCGGCTTGGCGACGTTAGGTCATAAAGTGATGGCTACCGTCGGTACTGGCATTACAGAATTAACGCCTAGCCGAGGCTTTGCTGCACAGCTAGCGACCGCTTGTACCGTTGTTTTAGCGTCAGGTACAGGCTTACCTATCTCAACCACACAGACACTCGTAGGTGCCGTTTTGGGCGTCGGTTTTGCACGTGGTATTGCTGCTCTGAACTTAGGTGTGGTCCGTAATATTGTGGCGTCGTGGATCATTACGCTTCCAGCCGGTGCGCTGCTCTCCGTGGTCTTCTTCTACGCCATTCAAGGTGTATTCAGTTAGCGAGCCGCGTCATAACTCTGTTAGTGAGGCGTCAATTCTGACATAAATACACATAAAGGGAGGCTTAGCCTCCCTTCTTTGTTGCACCGAAGCCTGAAAATTTTTACTATCAAGGCATCGTATCAAACTCTATTGAAACAACATTCAAAAAAACGCGAAGGGATTTACTGTGAAAAAACTGCTCTGCATGGTACTTCTGTCTCTGATTGCGACACCGCTATTAGCACAGGAACATTATATTTCGGATGAATTGTTTACTTACATGCACTCAGGTCCGACGAATAAATATCGTATTATTGGTAGCGTCAACGCTGGCGAAAAAGTAAGACTGCTGGATCAAAATAAAGAGTCAGGCTTTACTAAAGTTGTCGATGAAAAAGGTCGTACTGGTTGGGTACAAAGCCGTTATGTGACAACCACAGAAAGCCGTGCGATTCGCATGCCTAAACTGGAAAAAGAGTTAGCCGTTGTCAAAAGTAAACTCGCGACCGCACAAAAAACCGCAGATGAAGAAAAAGCCGGCTTAGCACAATCGTTGGAAGTTCGTAATAAACAAATCTCAGAGCTTGAGAAGAACTACAGTGACATCAGCCATAAATTGACACAATCGCAAGCGGAAGTTCGTCAATTGCGCGCTAAGCTCGATACTCAAAAAGAAGATCTATTACTGAAATACTTTATGTATGGCGGCGGTGTTGCTGGTATTGGCTTACTGCTCGGTCTTATCCTGCCACACATCATTCCACGTCGTAAGCGTTCCCCTTCTGGTTGGGCGTAAACCTCTCGGGTACTATGAATATAAAAAAAACGGCCAGTTGGCCGTTTTTTTTATCCTTTCCAGTCGTATAACGCGGGAATTTCTATCAACTTACCCTGAAACTTAAGTATCGTACTTTGCGGCTTGATATCCAATAACTGAATACCCGGCCCCAGGTTATCCCCTTGCCGATACTCCACCCCATTGACTTTTACCCAGCGGCGTATCACATCGGTGGTGTACACATGACTTTGAAAGTTCAATGGTGGCAATTGCCCCTTAAACTCATCAATATGCTGACGAATGTCCATGGCATCTAGCGATTCACCATGTTGCTGCGCGGCGGTTTCGCTTTTTAACGCGGCTTGTACGCGAGATTGAATTGACGGCGACAACTGACTCAAATCTAAATGGCGCAGAGCGTCATCCCCTTGCTGCGTTCGGTCTTCACCTTCAGACTGACGCGTGGATTGATGCTGTTTGGCACTGGCTATCGCTTGTTTAATTTGCTCTGGCGTAATCGCAGACTCACTCTCAGCCGCGGATGGAGAGGTCTGATTTTGCGACGCCTGCGTTGTATCACTCACCAGAGTATTGTCCTGTCCAGACTTCTGTGTCGCCTCTAGGGGTAGACTGGGGATGGTATTTAAATCGTCAAAGCGCGGATACGTTAAAACCTGATACTCCGCTTGCTTGATGCTCACCGCAGGCTTTAATTGCAAACGCTCCACAATACTGTGTTGCCGGGTCTGCCAAGTATTCATCCCCATTCCCGCAATCACCAGTACCACAGGAATAAGCACTAACGACGTTTTTTGCCACGTCGGAATGGTCACATTATTGTGCATCCGTTTCTCCCTTCTCTTGCGATAATGCGTCTGGTTGCGACGAGGTTAATTGTGGCGCCTCCATTGGATTGAGCCGTTCAATGCGCTGTAACGTCTGCATGCCAGCCACACCATCTACCGTCATGTCCTGCCAATGTTGGAATGTCATGACTTTTTGTTTCAGTTGCTCATCATAAGTCGAGGACGCACTGATTGGCTCACGTAACAACACAGCAAGTATTTGATTTAGTTGCCTAACATCGCTTCCCTGCATGCCTTGCTTCAAAGTTCTGGTAAATTGATGACGCCAAACACTCACGTACTGCCCATGCCAATACGGTAACAGCCATTTCGCATTCAGTTGGTACGCTTGACCGCCGACTAAAATATCGATCATCTCCCCATCGATGTGGCGTAATGTGGCATACACTGTGGTGTCTGCGATGGTTAAGACCAATACCACGGGTCGATTATAAGTCTTAATGCTCGCCCAATCGGAGTGCATCATTTGGCAGCGTAATGCCTTGTGCTCATCGGACTGACATAGCGTATCGCTAATCGAGGCCTGATAGCCCCATAATGCATATAATGTTGTCAATGCCTCTTCTCTGTCCGTCGCAACACTTAGCGCCTGTTTTATTGGGTTTGGCAACACCGTTTTCACCTTGGCTGCTGGAGGTTGAGGCAGTGGCAACATCCGCTCAAGCAGGGCTTGTCCCGTCCATTGCCAACTGGTAGCAATGAGGAGTGCGATCAGTCCCCCTAGGCCAACATAGCGTAGTGCTTGCCAAAATAAGCCGCGACCTTCATTACGACGAGCCCTCGGCTGCTGATACACGGTCGATTGGAAACTCATGACTTGTGCTGTGGCCTGTTTGACATCGCCAAGCTCAATCGTCCGCTTGCCGTGCTGATAGGCATGTTTAAGTGCCGCATCACAGATAAGATTGATTAAGCGCGGAATTCCATGGGAATATTTGGCGATCCAACGTATTGCGGGCATGGGAAATACATTGGCATCGCCACCAGCACGCTGCAGTCGAAATTGTATGTACTGACTGACTTCATTCTCATCCAAAGGCAAAATATGATAACGAGCGGTGATGCGTTGTGCTAATTGCCGTAGTTGAGGCAATTGCAGGTTATCTTGCAGTTCAGGCTGCCCTACCAGCAATACCTTGAGTAGCTTACGTTGCTCCGTTTCCAAATTAGTCAACAAACGCAATTGTTCCAACACATCGGGGGCAAGATGTTGAGCTTCATCAATCACTAGCAGCGTGCTGTTACCCTGAGCATCTTGCTCAAGCAGAAAATGATGAATCCGGTCACTCAGTTGTTTTAACGACGCATGGTCTGGGTAAGTAATCGAAAACGCATCGCAAATAGCAGCCAATAACTCTTGAGAAGAAAAGGTGGGGTTTAACAAGAAACCACACGAGGTTTGCTCGGAAAGCTCACTCATGACCGCTCTGGCGACCGTTGTTTTTCCGGTACCGACTTCGCCAGTCAACATGGCAAAACCGCCCCCATCACCAAGTCCAGATTGGAGATACATCATCGCCTCTTGATGACGATGGCTGAGAAATAAGTAGCGAGAATTAGGTACTATGGAAAACGGTAATTCGTGCAAGCCAAAAAATTCATGATACATGTATCGTTCTCTATCATTACAACAAGGAGCAACGTATCATCACTCTTTGTGTTTATGCGTAAATTCATCCCCAAGTACTGAGGTTTTTAAGTGCAAGTTTATCTCGTCGGCGGCGCAGTCCGCGATCAACTGCTTAACCTTCCCGTCCACGATCGAGACTGGGTAGTGGTTGGCACAACGCCCCAAGCCATGCTGGATGCTGGCTACCAAGCCGTTGGCAAAGATTTCCCCGTATTTCTTCACCCCACCAGCAAAGAAGAGTATGCGCTCGCAAGAACTGAACGCAAAACCGGACTCGGCTATACCGGATTCGACTGTTATTTTTCAACAGAGGTCACGATCGAAGAAGATCTTATGCGTCGAGATTTGACCATCAATGCCATCGCGCAAGATGGGCAAGGCCACCTCATCGACCCTTATCATGGTGTCGATGATATCAAGCAACGCCAATTACGCCATGTCTCTGATGCGTTTACCGAAGACCCCCTACGAGTCTTAAGAGTCGCACGCTTCGCCGCGAAACTCCATCATCTTGGGTTTTCCGTCGCCGACGAAACCATGGACTTGATGCGCCAAATTACCCTATCTGGGGAATTAAATCATCTAACGCCGGAGCGAGTATGGCAAGAATGGCACAAATCTCTGACCACACCAACGCCCCATGCATTCCTTGAAGTTCTAAAAAACTGTGGCGCGTTAGCCCATGTATTACCCGAGATTGACGCACTCTTTGGCATACCGCAACCAGAAAAATGGCATCCGGAAATCGATACTGGCCTTCACACGTTAATGGTCGCAAAGCAAGCAGCACAACTGAGTGATTCCCCACTGGTGCGTTTCGCAGCTCAAGTCCACGACCTCGGTAAAGCGGTCACGCCCAAAGAAGAATGGCCAAGTCATAAACGTCATTGCCATACTGGCATCAAACTGATTAAAGCTCTGTGTAACAGGCTGCGGGCACCTAATGAATTTCGTGATTTAGCACTCGATGTCTGTCAGCAGCACACCAATATTCATAATGCTTTGCAACTCAAACCCGCCACCTTAGTGCGACTCTTTAATCAGCTAAAATTATGGCGTCAACCACAACGTTTAGAACAGGTATTACTCGCTTGTGCGGCCGACCATAAAGGCCGTTTAGGCTTCGAGAACTTAGAGTACCGAGTGGCCGAATACGTCACTGCAGCCTTTCATATCGCGGCACAAATCAATGCCCAAGATGTCATTAAAGACGGTTTTGTCGGTAAGGATATCAGTGAAGAACAGAACCGCCGCCGAATCGCAGCGGTCGCGAAATTTAAACAGGAATATGTAGCCTAAATACTCTCGTTTAACCTGATTAAACAAAAAAGCGCCTCCGGAGAGGCGCTTTTATATCATATTGAGAGCAAGCTTAAATTATGCTTGGCCTTTTACTTCTTTAAGACCGTTGAATGCTGCACGTTCACCCAGCGCTTCTTCAATACGGATTAGCTGGTTGTATTTCGCAACACGGTCAGAACGGCTCATAGAACCAGTTTTGATTTGACCTGCAGCTGTACCAACAGCAAGATCAGCAATCGTTGCATCTTCTGTTTCACCACTACGGTGAGAGATAACCGCTGTGTAGCCAGCATCTTTCGCCATTTTGATCGCAGCCAATGTTTCAGTCAAAGAACCGATTTGGTTGAATTTGATTAGGATTGAGTTCGCAACACCTTTTTCGATACCTTCTTTCAGGATCTTAGTGTTTGTTACGAAAAGATCATCGCCAACCAATTGGATTTTATCACCTAGAAGTTCAGTTTGGTGCTTAAAGCCATCCCAATCAGATTCGTCTAGACCGTCTTCAATAGAGACGATTGGGTATTGGTTAGTTAGCTCAGCAAGGTAATGGTTGAATTCTTCAGAAGAGAATACTTTACCTTCGCCTTTCATGTTGTAGTTGCCAGCTTCTTTGTCGTAGAACTCAGAAGCAGCACAGTCCATTGCTAGCGTGATGTCTTTACCTAACTCGTAGCCTGCTTTTTCTACCGCTTGTTTAATCACAGCAAGTGCTTCAGCATTAGAATCTAGGTTAGGAGCAAAACCACCTTCATCACCAACCGCTGTGCTAAGGCCTTTCGCTTTTAGTACTTTAGCTAGGTTGTGGAAAACTTCAGAACCCATGCGAGCCGCTTCTTTGAAAGTAGGCGCGCCAACAGGTTGAATCATGAACTCTTGGATATCAACGTTGTTATCTGCGTGCTCACCACCGTTAAGAATATTCATCATTGGTAGAGGCATAGAGAAGTGGCCAGGAGTGCCATTCAATTCAGCGATGTGCTCGTAAAGAGGCATGCCTTTTGATGCCGCTGCTGCTTTTGCGTTTGCAAGAGAAACCGCTAGGATAGCGTTCGCACCGAACTGAGATTTGTTCTCTGTTCCATCAAGGTCGATCAT
This sequence comes from Vibrio zhugei, assembly GCF_003716875.1. Taxonomy (NCBI): domain Bacteria; kingdom Pseudomonadati; phylum Pseudomonadota; class Gammaproteobacteria; order Vibrionales; family Vibrionaceae; genus Vibrio; species Vibrio zhugei. Next base: position 2,423,502 of record NZ_CP033078.1, read on the forward strand.
GATTTGGTCGATAGATGCTTGATCTTTTGCATCTTTACCAGTCACAGCTTCAGCGATAGGACCATTAACAGCTGCTACTGCTTTCGTCACGCCTTTACCTAGGAAACGAGATTTGTCGCCATCACGTAGCTCAAGCGCTTCACGAGAACCCGTCGATGCTCCTGATGGTGCAGCAGCCATACCCACGAAACCACCTTCTAGGTGTACTTCTGCTTCTACTGTTGGGTTACCGCGTGAATCGATGATTTCACGACCTAGAACTTTAACGATCTTAGACATTAATGTTTCCTCTCATTGAATTTAAATGTCAAAACTAAAGGGGTCACTAACTATCATCAGTGCCCCCGTATCCTTTTACTCCAACTCGCCACGCTGGTATTGACCCGCTGCTTTAATAAATCCAGAGAACAGTGGGTGTCCATCACGAGGGGTTGACGTGAATTCTGGGTGGAATTGAGCCGCAACAAACCAAGGGTGTGCAGGGTTCTCAATAACCTCGACTAATTTTTTATCTGCTGATAAACCGGATACTTTCAAACCCGCTTTTTCAATCTTAGGACGTAGAACATTATTCACTTCATAGCGGTGACGATGACGCTCATGAATGGTAGCACTACCATACAACTCGTACGCTTTCGTCCCTTCTGTCAAGTGGCATAGCTGAGAACCTAGACGCATAGTACCACCAAGATCCGAGGTTTCGCTACGCTCTTCTACTTTGCCTTCTTCATCAACCCACTCAGTGATTAATCCTACCACAGGGTGTTTGGTCTGTTTGTTAAATTCTGTTGAATGCGCATCGGTCAGGCCCACGACATTACGTGAGTATTCAATCAATGCGACTTGCATACCTAAACAAATGCCAAGGTATGGAATCTTGTTTTCACGGGCGTATTGCGCGGCGAGGATTTTACCTTCAACACCACGATCGCCGAAACCACCTGGAACTAAGATTGCGTCCAAATTCTCGAGAACTTCGGTGCCTTTGCTTTCAATGTCTTCCGAATCAACAAATTGAATTTTGACACTTAAGCGATTCTTGAGTCCAGCATGTTTGAGGGCTTCGTTGACGGATTTGTAAGCATCCGGTAATTCGACGTATTTACCCACCATGCCAATAGTGACTTCACCTGTTGGGTTCGCTTCTTCATAAATCACTTGTTCCCATTCAGACAAATCCGCTTCTGGCGCATCAATGCCAAAACGACGACAAACTAAATCATCCAAGCCTTGTGATTTGATCAATTGAGGGATCTTATAAATAGAATCCACGTCTTTCATTGAAATCACGGCTTTTTCAGCAACGTTACAGAATAATGCAATTTTCTTACGTTCGTTGGCTGGAATCACACGATCACTACGACACACCAATACGTCAGGTTGAATACCCACCGACAGTAACTCTTTCACCGAATGCTGTGTTGGTTTGGTTTTTACTTCACCAGCAGCGGCTAAGTAAGGAACCAAGGTTAAGTGCATGAACATAGTATGTTCACGGCCAACTTCAATGGCTAATTGACGAATCGCTTCGATGAATGGCTGAGATTCGATATCCCCCACTGTACCACCGATTTCAACCAAGACGACATCGTATCCTTCCGCTCCAGAGATAACACGATCTTTAATTGAGTTGGTGATATGAGGAACGACTTGAATCGTTGCTCCTAAGTAATCACCGCGACGCTCTTTGCGCAGAACGTCAGCGTAAACACGACCCGCCGTAAAGTTGTTACGTTTGGTCATTTTGGTACGAATAAAGCGCTCGTAGTGACCAAGGTCGAGGTCTGTTTCGGCACCATCTTCAGTCACAAACACTTCACCGTGCTGTGTCGGACTCATAGTACCGGGATCGACGTTGATGTACGGGTCAAGCTTCATAATCGTCACTTTAAGACCACGTGCTTCTAAGATCGCTGCCAATGATGCTGCTGCAATACCTTTACCTAGGGAGGATACAACCCCGCCAGTAACAAAAATATAATTTGTCGTCATGTTTAACCTGAAATTGGTTGAAAGAGGGAAATGAATTTCTTCTGGACGGGATGAAATGATACCAGAACCCACTTACTGCCACAACGTGAAATCTATCACACTCAGTTTTTTCTTTATTGCTTTAAATCAAACTCCAGTGCTGCAATGTCGACGCTCTGGTTTACATTCAGTATCCGTTACGTGTTTTCAGAAACTTGGCCTTTTTCTGCCGCTTTCACCGCGTTCCAATACCCATCCAACTCGCTCAACGAACACTCAGACAACGACTTATTGCGCTGCTCTACATGGTGTTCAACCCCTTTAAAGCGTCGCACAAATTTGTGGTTGGCAGCTCCAAGAGCCAATTCTGGATTAATGCCTAAGTGACGAGATAAATTGACCACTGAGAAGAGCAAGTCACCGACTTCTTCTTGCACCCGCTCGGAGTTATTCGGCACTTGAACGGCTTCCTCAACGACTTCATCCAACTCTTCACGCACTTTATCGACCACCGGCTCAAGTTCGCCCCAATCAAAGCCATATTGACTGCATTTTTTTTGGATTTTATTGGCGCGCATTAAAGCAGGCAGCGCGTCAGGGACGGAATCGAGGATGCTTTGCTGCTCAATTCCCTGGCTCTGTTTCTCGCGCTGTTTTTGCGCGTTCCAGTTGGCGTCGAGTTCTTCTTGTGTGACAAAGTGTTGTTCTCCAAACACATGCGGATGACGACGTACTAACTTGTCGTTCACTTCTGCCACCACATCGTTAAAGTCAAACAAGCCTTCTTCTTTTGCCAGTTGGCTGTAAAAAATCACTTGAAACAGTAAATCGCCGAGCTCTTCTCGCAAATTCGGCCAATCTTGCTTATGAATCGCATCCACCACCTCGTAGGTTTCTTCAATGGTGTGCGGAATGACCGAATGAAACGTCTGCTGTTTATCCCAAGGGCAGCCGTGTTGCGGATCGCGTAACTGCTCCATGATGTTCTGTAATTGCTCAATGGCATTCAATGACGATTTCGACATAACACTATACTACCGACTTTAATGGCTTAACCATCCAGCATTTCGTCAAGGATGATTCGTTTTGAATCATCCTAAGCGACTGACCTGCATGACATCTTTAACTTGTTCGATACGCTTAGAGACGCGCCCTAAGATCTCAATATTTTTCACTTCCAGATCAAAATCCATCACGATCATTTGTCGCTTATAATCACTGCGACTCTTCATGCTGGTCACTTTGATCTTTTCGTTGGCAAGTAAGGACGTAATATCTTTCAATAAACCGCTACGTTCCATCGCTTCCACCCGCATGGTGAGAATATACGTACCGACGTATCCACCCCCCCAAACTGTATCGATGATCCGTTCCGGAGCATGATGATGCAGCTCAGCTAATTGCTCACAATCACTGCGATGCACGGAAATACCACGGCCTTGGGTAATATAGCCACGAATATCGTCACCAGGGATAGGCTGACAACAGCGCGCTAAGTGGGTCATCAAGTTATCGACCCCTTCGACCACAACCGCATCTTTTTTCGATTGTTGGGCAATTTGCGCTTTCGCTTCATCTTGCTGTAAGCGCTCTAATGCGAGTTGATCTTCTTCTTCCGCTGTCGGCTTATTAACTAATGCATTGATATAGTTAATTATTTGGTTGATTCTTAAATCACCACTTCCGACACCAACAAACAATTCATCCAGACTGTTGAGGTTAAAACGCTTCAGCGCCGTATGCTCCGCATCTTTGAGCGTCGCCCCAATTTTATTCAACTCGGAATCAAGAATGTCACGCCCTGCTTCCAAGTTTTTCTCGCGGCTTTGCTTACGGAACCAAGCATTAATTTTGGCGCGAGCGCGTCCAGAGTGAACAAACCCCAGAGACGGATTTAACCAATCACGAGAAGGGTTAGGTTCTTTCGAGGTGATGATCTCGACCTGATCACCCATTTGTAATTTATGGGTAAAGGGGACAATACGGCCCCCCACCTTAGCGCCGATACAACGATGCCCCACTTCAGAGTGTATATGATAAGCAAAATCCAATGGCGTTGAGCCCATAGGGAGATCGACCACATCACCACGTGGCGTAAAGGCATAAACACGATCATCGAATACTTGGCTGCGCAGTTCATCCAGCATTTCGCCAGAATCGGACATCTCTTCTTGCCAATCAATCAGCTTGCGTAGCCAAGTGATCTTTTCATCATAACCACTGCGTCCCGCTGTCGTTCCTTCTTTATATTTCCAGTGAGCCGCAACGCCAAGCTCCGAGTCTTCGTGCATTTGCTTGGTACGAATCTGGATCTCAATCGTTTTACCTTCTGGGCCTAAAATGACAGTATGGATAGATTGATACCCATTGGGTTTTGGATTCGCGACGTAGTCATCAAATTCATTGGGCAAATGTTTGTATTTAGTATGGACTACCCCCAGTGCGGCGTAACAATCTTGCAGTTGGTCAGCAATGATCCGGACAGCTCGCACATCAAACAGCTCATCAAACGCCAAATTCTTTTTCTGCATTTTGCGCCAAATGCTATAAATATGTTTCGGACGTCCGCTGACTTCAGCATTGATGTTTGAGGCCTGCATTTCTTGATGCAGATCGTCGACGAATTCACGGATATACTGTTCTCGTACAATACGGCGTTCAGATAACTGCTTCGCGATTTGTTTGTAGGTATCTGGTTGTTGGTAACGGAATGCGTAATCTTCGATTTCCCACTTCAACTGACCAATACCCAAGCGGTTGGCAAGCGGAGCATAAATATTGGCACATTCTTTCGCGGCCGCTCGGCGCACTTCGTCCGGCTCATCTTTGACTTCACGGAGATTACATATACGCTCAGCAAGCTTAATCACCACACAACGAAAGTCATCGACCATGGCGAGTAGCATGCGTCTGACGTTATCAACCTGTGCTGACGCTTCACTGCCATGCAAGGTCACATTCAGCTGACCGATGGCGGCCATCTCTTCGACCCCGATAATGAGCTTAAGAATTTCTTTACCGTACACCTCGGTAATTTCTTCTTCCTCTAACACACCACTGGTCGCGATCGGTAAAAGAAGAGCAGCCACGAGTGAGGGTTTATCCATCGAGAGCGTGATCAAAATTTCGATCATTTCTCGCCCACGCCACAGTAATAATCCCCCTTGTGCGTTGCCTTCCAATAAGACTTCACACTGGCGATAAACTTCTGTTAACCGTTGAGTGATGGTAGGCTCGAGTCCTAAACTCGCAACCCAAGTGTCCAACTCAAACTGCTTCTCGGGATTTAAGTGTGCGCTCCGTACCGCAACCATGGATATCGTCCTAATGTCTTGGTGATGATAAGCCGAGCATAGTCAGGCTTAGTGATAAAGGCTCATCATCATGATTTAATAAATAATGCCATTGACTCTAAATGACTGGTATGGGGAAACATATCAAGCATACCCAGCTTCGCTAACTGATACCCTTGTGCCAACAGACTTTGGCTATCTCGGGCAAGCGTAGCAGGATTACAGGAAACATACACTATACGTTGTGCTGCAAAATGTCCCATTTGCTCAATCAATCCTGGCGCTCCTGCGCGAGCAGGATCCAGCAAGATTTTATCGAATGTTTGCTGAGCCCATGCTTGGTCAGTGAAATCATCCGCTAAATTGGACTGATAATATCTCACATTCTCCAACTGATTGATGCGAGCGTTGTCTTGAGCTTTTAATACCATATCATCCACGCCCTCAATGCCCGTCACATGCTTAACCTGCTGCGCGATCGGTAAACTAAAATTACCCAAGCCACAAAATAAGTCTAGTACGTGGTCATCACTGGTGAGTTCAAGCCAGTCAATCGCTTGAGCGACCATTTTTTCATTCACATCCCGGTTGACCTGAATAAAATTAACGGGCGTAAATGGGGTTGTCGCCCCATTTTCATCATAATAAAGTTCGTCACCCACCTCTCGAATTACTTCATTACTTTCAGGCATGAAATATAATGTCAGTTGCTCTTTTTGGGCATAACTGCGCAGTTTGCTGGCATCTTCACCGCTCAGTGTGGACAGATAACGTAATAAGACAGCAACGCCATTACGGCCTTCCACCAACTCAAGATGACCTAGTTTATCAGGACGTTCAAACGTTGCTAACAATGCTTTAAGTGGTAAGAGGTGACGATTCAATGCCGGCGTAAGTACTGGGCAATCGGTCACATTCACAATTTGCTTACTTTGCCGTTGACGAAAGCCAAAATACAGTTGCTGCTGCGACTTATTCCAAAAGAGACTGAAGCGAGCTCGGCGACGGTACTCAACATCTTTTCCAATAATTGGAGCGGATAGTGATAAAGACTCTCCGGAAAACTTCGTCATCAATTGCGACAGTGTCTGCTGTTTGTAATCCACCTGAGCTTGACGCTCTAAATGCTGCAAATCACAGCCCCCACATACTTGATAATGAGGACAAAAAGCACTGACACGTTGTTCACTCGGTTGCTGAACCTTGATCAACTGACCACGCGCGTATTTACTTTTGCTTTCAGTAAGCTGCATTAATACGGTTTCAGTTGGTAGCGCGCCATCAATAAAAACGGGTTTTCTATTCAAGAAAGCGATCCCCGCCCCTTGGTGATCCAACTTTTCAATCAAAACCGACTGATGCTTTTTATTGATTGTGGTGTTTTTCTTCGGTTGATAAAACCGCGCCATATTAACTACCTATGTTATTGGGGGATGATGTCACCCACTTCTCACTCTTGAGCGTCAGAGTGATGGCGAAATGACCGCAACGTCATCAACGTTGTGCATTTAACCACCGCTGCACTGCCATACAAGCACCATTTTCCCACATCCACCGCACAATGTTTAGGTAATAATCGGGAAATGTCGATCTCGCGGGACAGGCCCCTCTGCCTCTTAATTAGAATCGCACCCTAAAAAATCTTTAATTGGCTATTTCAATTATTTCCTTGAGAAACAGTGATCATTATTCAAAATAAATAACCGATTTTAAGGTACGCAGTTTTAGTAACCGTTCACCAGCCCCCCATTGACATATCAAATGTGATCAACAGCACTGGATCCACATTTTACTGTTGAGTGATCATTTCTAAGCGTCATCCTGTTTGCATGAAAATGAAAAAATCCAAATTCACAGAAGCGCCACCTGTGGCTTCTGATATCAAAGAAGCTAACGCACTCATTCAAGAGCTGTGGGAACAACTGCGTTTTTATGAAGATAAACTCAAGACCAATTGCTCCAACTCTTCAAAACCTCCTTCAACCGATGGGCCAAAAGAGCGAGCTGAAAGAAAAAAGCTCAAAGCTCTGGTGGTCGCCATTCGCGCGGAGCTAAACCGGGTCACTCAGGGCATCAACGACAACTCTCAGAACTAAAAGACAGTGATGTCGTGGTTGATTGCTTTCCTGACTCAACTTGTCCATGTTGCGGTAACACTGACGTCACGGTTCATGACACGCCTTTTTATCGTCACCAGGTCCATGAAATTCCTAAACCAACGATAGATATTACTGAGTACCGACTGTATTCAGGACAATGCCAGCACTGCAATGAACTGCTCAGAGCAAAGAAACCTGACCATGTTTCTCAAGGGATCATGGGGCCGAATCTTCTCAGCTATATTGCGGTATTAGCCGGTCAGTACCATTTAAGTATCCGTAAAACCCGCTCACTTCTGAAAGAGCAATTTGGAACCACATTCTCTATTGGAGCCATTAGCGAAGCGCAAACGAAAGTCGCTTCGATGTTAACGCCACTCCACCAAGCCATTCGAGATAGTATCCAAACCGCACCACTGGTACATGTTGATGAAACCTCTCATCCTCGTAATGACGAAGAAGGGCTTCGATGGTGCTGGCTTGTGGCCAGTGAAAACCTTGTTTATGAGAAAATCTTATTCTCTCGTTCCATGCATTCTGCGAAAACGGTGCTTGGTGAACATTACTCAGGCTTCGTTGTGAGTGACCAATGCCCAAGCTACAACTGGATAAACCCAGAAAAACATCAACTCTGCTGGTCGCATGTCACACGTAACCTTCAACAAATAGCGGACTATAGTGGCGGAGGATATACCGCTTACGTCGGCCGTCGTTTAACTCTGATTGCCAATATGATTTTCCGTATTCGTCATCGTCTTGAAAGAAAGGAAATCACGCACGGTCAATATCTTCGGCGAATGCAACGACTGCAAAAATCCCTCGATGACTGGCTTGAAAAAGGCAGTACACTGATAGTCCAAAGATATAAAGGACGATGCGAAAAATTGCAGCAGCATAGGCAAAGCTTATGGTTGTTCCTGAACGATACCTCAATACCGCTGACAAATAATGAAGCGGAGAGGCGCATACGTGGTTGCGTCATTCAGAGAAAAATCAGCTATGGAACGACATCCGATGCGGGTGATAAATTTAGAGGTCGCATCCACTCGCTTGTTGAGACGTGTAAAAAACGCGGACTATCAACGTATGCAGTACTCTCTGAGATAGTACAAGCGGTCACCGCACGCCAACCCTATCCCAACGTGTTCAACCTATAGCGAGCAAATCAAGTACCTACTGGTGAACGGTTACCAGTTTTATATATTCCAAATCCATGAAACCTTTAAATAAAAAATAAATTAACTTTATGATTATAAAGCAAATAAATTAATCCATTACATTTGTTAATAATAATGAAGAATTTATTAAAAAAACCATAAAGTGATATGGAGCAATGAAATAATAAAAATAGACAAATTTATTTAATCGATATTTGAATTTGCAGATTGCTTTGACTACGTTATATACAACCAAAGAGGTATGAAACTTGGTGAGCAACCTTGGCAGTCTGTATCCGCCAAATCATTCACATTATCTAAACAAGGGTAAAATGATATGGAAATTAAGAAATCATTAGGATTTCAACGGCTTTAATACTCGGAGCAATGAGTTTAAATGTCTATGCTAGCTCTGTATACGTCAACTTTAATAATCCGCATCAGCAAATCGATGGCTTTGGTGGCATGAACGCCCCAGGGTGGGTGGCCGATTTAACCACAGAACAAGCAACCAAAGCATTCGGAAATGGTAACGGTCAAATCGGTTTATCGATCATGCGCATGCGCATCTCTCCAGATTCGAACCAGTGGTACAAGCAAGTGCCGACCGCAAAATTGGCGTATTCTTACGGAGCGAAATTATTAGCCACACCTTGGTCACCACCGGCTTACATGAAAACCAACAATAATGTGAACAATGGCGGTAAATTGGAAACGCAACATTATTGGGGTTATACCGATCACTTGATGGACTTTGCCAGCTATATGGGTAGCAATAACGCCCCCATTTATGCATTGTCGATCCAAAATGAACCGGACTGGCACCCTGACTATGAGTCCTGTGATTGGTCAGGTTCAGATTTTGTCAATTACTTGAACAGTCAAGGTTCGCGCTTAGATCCTTCACTAAAAATTGTGGCACCGGAATCCTTGGGCTTTAACCCCGTCCTTGCTGACCAAATTTTGAATAACCCTACCGCGAGCCGCAATGTCGATATTATCGGTGGCCACTTATATGGAGTGAAACCGAAAAATTATCCACTCGCTCTGCAAAAAGGTAAAAAACTCTGGATGACAGAGCACTATACCGATACCGATAATGCAAACGATTGGAATAAAGCGATGGACGTGGGTCTTGAGCTTCACCAAAGCATGGTGGCAAACTACAGCGCCTACATCTGGTGGTATATTCGTCGTAGCTACGGCCTATTGACCGAAGATGGCAATGTGAGTAAACGTGGTTATGTGATGTCACAATTCTCTAAATTCATTCGTCCGGGTGATGTACGAATTGATGCAACAGAGAGCCCAGAGGCCAATGTCTATGTCACCGCCTATAAAAACAACTCGGGTAAACTCGTGATTGCGGTTGTGAACCGCAGTGGCTCTTCTAAACGCCTCGATTTCACGCTACAAAATGGTACCGTAGGGTCAATGACCAAGTACGTGACCTCTGCCTCTAAGAATGTTGTTTATGGGGGTAAATACCAAGTGAGTAATAATCGCTTTACCGCTTATGCCGATGGCTGGGCAGTGATGACGTTCGTCTCTGAGTAAACGTCAGGTATTGAGAGAAAAAGGTGAGCAATGCTCACCTTTTTTTTGGTTGTTTTTGCCCGTGTATCACTATTCGGCTTAGGAAAGATTGTCGAATCGAATTGAGTTGATTAAGCTAAGTGCTTCTCGAATAGCCAGAGCCGTGACATGGTTGGCTATTTTTCCATGTCTACAGCACAACATTTAGATAATAATGATTAAATCTCGATATGGCTTACGCGCGCGCGTGATCACGCTAACTCTTGCACCGACGCTGATCATTGGATTATTGCTGAGTGCACTGTTCTCTTTCAATCGCTATCACGACTTGGAAAATCAGGTAGTCAAAGATGGTTCGAACATCATTGAGCCCTTATCCATCGCCAGTGAAGACTCATTACGCCACAACAGCCGTGAAGCGGTAAGACGTATCATTAGCTATGCTCACCGTAAAAATTCCAACTTTGTACGCAGTATTGCGGTATTCGATGCCCACAACGAATTATTTGTCACTTCCAACTATCATCCTAACTTTGAAAAGATGATGTACCCCAAGGGTAAACCCATTCCCACACTGAATACCTCACTGCTTGATGATAATACACTGATCTTACGGGCCCCAATTCTCGATGAAAGCCGCTTGATCGATAGTAATCTCAATGAAACCACAGCGCCGGTTTTAGGCTATATAGCGATTGAATTAGATCTTTCCTCACTGCGTTTACAGCAATATCAAGAAATCTTCTCCGCCTGTATCGTCTTGCTGATAGGCTTAATTCTTTCGGGGATTTTCGCCGTGCACTTGATGCACGATGTGACCAAGCCGATTACCAATATGAAAAATGTGGTCGACAAAATCCGCCGAGGACATCTTGATGTGCGTATTGAAGGCACCCTACACGGTGAGCTTGATGATTTAAAAAAAGGCATCAATGCCATGGCAATGTCACTGTCTGAATACCATGTGGAAATGCAGCACAGCATTGATCAAGCCACCTCCGATTTGCGCGAAACCCTCGAGCAATTAGAAATTCAGAACGTCGAGTTAGATATTGCCAAAAAACGCGCCCAAGAAGCGGCACGGATTAAATCAGAGTTTCTTGCCAATATGTCACACGAGCTACGCACACCGCTCAATGGTGTGATTGGCTTTACCCGTCAGATGCTCAAAACGCAAATGACCAATAGTCAAAAAGATTATCTACAAACTATCGAAAAATCGGCCAATAACCTACTCAATATTATCAACGATATTTTAGACTTCTCGAAACTTGAAGCCGGTAAGTTAGCCTTAGAAAACATCCCATTTGAGTTTCAAGATACCCTCGAAGAAGTCATCAACTTGCAAGCGACATCCGCGCATGAAAAGGGCCTAGAATTAACGCTTAAAGTAGACAGCAATATCCCTGCAGGCTTGGTTGGCGATCCTCTTCGAATTCAGCAAATTCTCACTAACTTGATGGGCAACTCCATCAAATTTACGGAGCATGGCAACATTGATATCAGTGTTGAAATGCGCTCTCAGCATGACGATTATGTCGAACTACAATTCATGGTTCGCGACACAGGGATTGGTATATCTGAACGCCAACAAGCTCAGCTTTTCCAAGCCTTTAGTCAAGCGGATGCCAGTATTTCACGCCGTTATGGCGGCACAGGGCTCGGATTGGTCATCACCCAAAAACTCGTTAACCAAATGGATGGGGAAATCAGTTTAACCAGCCGTTTGCACCAAGGATCCACCTTCTGGTTTACGCTGCGCCTACAGCAAACAGATATGCCGATGAGCAGCAGCTACTTAGAACTTGACGCCCTACAAGGTAAATCTTTGCTCTTAATCGAACCCAACCGCCAAGCGGCCTCCGTGGTGCAATATTCGCTCTCTCAATGTGGCATAAACGTCACTTATCGCTCCAGCGTTCCACAACATCAGCAGCATTACGATTTTATTTTATATAACTTATCACCGGGACAGGAAATCAATCGCTCTGAGCTGCATACACAATTAGCCAGTTTGAAAGCCATGGGTGGTCAGGTGGTCGTCGGGGTTCCGAGTACCGAAATCGCGTTAGCCGATGAACTGGTACAAGATCATGGCGTAGTGAGCATGACCAAACCGGTATCACGCAAGAAACTGCTCAACGCTCTACTCACACACCGCCCTGTCACGTTCAAAGAACTCAGTCCACCTAATGTGATGGATCGACTCCCATTGACGGTCATGGCCGTTGATGACAACCCTGCCAACCTGAAACTGATCACCGTTTTACTAAAAGAGCGCGTCGCTAGCGTTATTAGCTGTAAGAGCGGTATGGATGCGGTACAAGAAGCGTCTCAACATCACTTTGATATTATTTTGATGGATATTCAGATGCCCCATATGGACGGCGTGACGGCAAGTAAAAAAATCCGCGCCACAGACATCAATAGCCAAACACCGATCATCGCGGTTACCGCACACGCAATGAGTGGGGAACGAGATCGACTATTAAAAGCAGGAATGGATGACTACCTAACCAAACCCATTGAAGAACATGTTCTCCAACAAGTTCTCAGCAACTGGAATCCACAACGAGATCCTGAACTCTTGGAAGCGGTGCGTTTCGATGCCTCGCCTGAGACTTCCCCCATCATCACTTCTACCGATACCGCCATCAATTGGCAAACGGCACTCAAACAAGCGGCGGGCAAAACCGATCTCGCACAAGACATGCTACGCATGCTCATCGAGTATATTCCGCAAGTTTCACAGGTAGTTGAAGAGGCGCTGGCCGATGATCAATACTCAGTAGAAGATCTGCTTCACCATATTCATAAACTGCACGGTAGCTGTGCGTATAGCGGGGTGCCTCGTCTCCAAGCATTATGTGCAACGATCGAAAATGCGCTCAGGGCCAGTGCCAATCTGGCCGATATTGAGCCAGAATTGTTTGAACTACAAGATGAAATGGACAAGGTCATTGCCGCTGCGCAGCAACACCTTTCGTCATGATGGAGGTGTATCAAGCCACCACTATTGAGTGCAATAAAAAACGACGCCGGGGCGTCGTTTTTTATTGGCTAATGGCGCGTGAAATGGACATTAAGCCCCCGCAGACTCGGCAATAACTGTCGCAACGGCATACTGTTTTTCATCAGAAATCGACACATGGTAGTGAACAATCCCTTTGCTTGTGGACCATCGCTCAGCAGCGCCAGAAACCACTAACATAGGCTTGCCAAGCTCATCATGCCGAATGGCAAAATCCTGAAAAGAGACGCCTTTCGCGATGCCAGTACCCAGTGCTTTTGATGCGGCTTCTTTGACGGCAAAACGCTTGGCCAAATACCGTGCTGGCTGTTTACTGTGAGTAAAACTCTCGAGTTCATTGGGGGTAAGAATACGCGCCGCGAAAGCTTGTCCTGTGCGCTCTAAGACACGCTCGATGCGCTCAATCTCGCAAATATCCGTTCCTAAACCAATCACCATAACGATTAACGTCGCGCCTCAACCATGGCCTGTTTCATATCAATGACGGCTTGTGCTAGCCCATCAAACATCGCCCGTCCCATAATTGAATGGCCAATATTCAATTCATAAATTTCTGGGATTTTCGCAATCGCCGCGACATTATGATACGTCAGACCGTGTCCCGCATTAACTGTCAGTCCAAGATCCGCGGCATAGCTCGCGGCGGCTGAGATTTTTTTCAATTCCGCCTGACGCTCTTCTTCATTTTCCGCGTCCGCGTAATGCCCAGTGTGCAACTCGACAAAGGGCGCGCCGCACGCCTTAGCCGCATCGATTTGTTCCCGATCGGCATCAATGAACAACGAAACACGAACACCCGCTGCAGTTAATTTTTGCGTCGCCGCTTGCACTTTGTCTTGCTGTCCGAGAACATCCAATCCGCCTTCGGTGGTGAGCTCTTCACGCTTTTCAGGGACCAAACACACATACTCCGGTCGAACATTGAGCGCAATTTCAACCATTTCATCAGTCACGGCCATCTCTAAGTTCATGCGGGTTTGCAGTGTTTCACGTAACAAACGCACATCACGATCTTGAATATGACGACGGTCTTCTCGCAAGTGTATCGTAATGCCATCCGCTCCGGCGCGCTCGGCGATGTCCGCGGCGTGTACCGGATCTGGGTATTTTGTGCCACGAGCATTACGTAACGTAGCAATATGATCGATGTTGACACCTAGATAAATTGAGCTCATTTCTCAGTACTCCGTGCTCTGGGTATAACTGTTCGTCTAAACAGTTCTCTGCTTTTTAAGGGTCTACCGCCAAGATACGGTTTTAAGGCTATTCGAGTGAAACGCTTAGCGGCTTGTAATTGCGCGGGGGTTTGAAAACGTCGTTCGCTGATGGCAATCAGTTCATCCCCCAAGAAAGTGAGATTATCCTTTCTGACGGAAGCAATAAAGCCTTTTTGTTCGCGGTAACGGTAAGTCATTGTGGGATCCACGGGCTCCCCGCTCCCCGCACAATGCAAAAAATCCACGCCGTAGCCCAGTGACGATAACAACGCCAGTTCGAAACGTCGTAATGGGGGTTCAGGGTTGGAGCATTGCACCAGTTCCGTAAGCGCCAATAGATAATCGTGAAACAATTCAGGATAAGGACTTTCAGGCGAGAGGATACGATCAACCAGCTCATTGATATACATCGCTGAGTAGAGATTAATGCCCGTAAGTGGAATGCCTAAACTGATTGGCTCGGCTTGTCGCAGGGTCTTCATTGAGCCCTTCCCTGACCACTTTAGCAATAAGGGAGTAAAAGGTTGTAATGCGCCCTTCAAATTCGAACGCTTACTTCTCGCCCCTTTGGCCATGATCGATAAACGCCCATACTCTTCACTGAACACGTCAAGAATTAAGCTCGTTTCACTGTATAGCCGTCGGTGAAGCACAAAGCAACGCTGTAAACCGTCAGTCATAGTTTTTTACCCAATGACAGCCTAGCACATACCAGAAGAAGGAAAATACCGAGTCGTACCTTGGTACGGCTCGGTGTTGCGTAAATTTATAAATCGTCGATGTAACCAAGAGAGCGCAAGGCGCGTTCGTCATCGGCCCAGCCAGATTTCACTTTTACCCACGTTTCTAAATACACTTTACGCCCAAATAACTCTTCCATATCAAGGCGAGCTTCGCGTCCAATGGTTTTGATTTTCTCGCCTTTGGTGCCGATCACCATTTTCTTCTGACCAGAACGCTCAACTAAAATCAACGCATTGATACGAAAACCGTCGGTATCTGGATTGTAATCAAATCGTTCGATTTCTACCGTGACCGAATACGGCAGTTCTTCGCCCGTAAAACGCATCAGTTTTTCACGTAAGATTTCCGACGCCATAAAACGTTGCGAACGATCCGTCACATACTCTTCGGGAAAATGGTGCACCGCTTTCGGTAAATGCTGACGAACATGCTTATGAAGCACATCGACATTGGTGCCATGTTTTGCAGAAATCGGAACCACATCGACAAAGTCATATCGCTGTGATAACTCATGCATGTGCGTCATCACCTCAGTGCGCTCTTTCACGTTATCCACTTTGTTGATACATAAAACAACGGGGAAATTCGCTTTTTGTAACTTGGTGAAGACCATTTCGTCGTCAGCCGTCCAGTGTGTGCCATCAACCAAAAATAGGACAAGGTTAACATCACTAAGGGAGCTGTTTGCCGCACGGTTCATTAAGCGGTTAATCGCACGCTTTTCTTCAATATGAAGTCCTGGGGTATCCACATAAATGGCTTGGTAATCGCCTTCTGTGTCAACGCCCATGATCCGGTGACGCGTCGTTTGCGGTTTGCGTGACGTAATGGAAATTTTTTGTCCCAGCAGGTTATTCAACAACGTCGATTTACCGACGTTGGGACGACCAACAATCGCCACAAAACCACAGTGCTGATTTTCAGGAGACGTCGGCGCTTTTTCTGGGGATGCAAAGAATGCATCAATATCAAATTCGTTATCTTCAGACATTGGTCAATTGCTCTAACGCTGACTCAGCGGCCGCTTGTTCTGCCTTGCGACGACTGGTACCTTTTCCAATAACAGGCTCTCCAATGCCTGCCACATCACATGCAACCGTAAACTCTTGGTTGTGTGCTTCACCTTTAATGTTACTAACAGTATAGACCGGAAGTGGCTTACGTCTGCCTTGTAAAAACTCCTGCAAACGTGTTTTCGGATCTTTTTGTGACACTCCCGGCTCAATGCTTTCTAAGCGAGATTGATACCAACCTAAAATGATGCCACGCACCACTTCTAGATCACTATCAAGGTAAACTGCACCGATAATAGCTTCAACCGCATCCGCTAATATCGAATCACGACGAAAACCGCCGCTTTTCAATTCACCTGGACCTAATTTTAAGTAATCTCCTAAACCGAACTCTCGGCCTAGTTCAGCCAAGGTATTTCCTCTCACCAAGGTCGCACGCATGCGACTCATATCCCCTTCATTCACCTTAGGGAAACGGTGGTAAAGATCATCGGCAATGACAAAACTTAAAATTGAATCGCCCAGAAACTCAAGACGTTCATTGTGTTTTCCATTCGCGCTACGGTGTGTCAGCGCTAAGGTCATGAGATCGGCACTCTGAAACGAGTAACCGATCTTTTTTTCTAATTGATAAATTGGAGAATTCATACTCTCTCGATGCGTTAATGCTAGAGGTTCTAGACTATTCTATTCCACCGATACGGTTAAAACGTACACCGGTTGGAACCCAAGTAGGCAATAGAGAGTCAGGTTTGCGATCAAAAGTAAAACTGATCCAAATCCCAACGGCTTTACCCACTAAATTGGCTTCGGGTACAAAACCCCAGAAGCGGCTATCGGCACTATTATCACGATTATCACCCATCATGAAATAATGTCCTTCAGGCACAACCCACTCATTCACGCCAGGGCGAGGACGGTAATCACTCACACGATCAGCATGCAGCGGATTGAGCAAAATTTTGTGTTGCACTTTACCTAATTGTTCATCCAATTGCATTAAGGGAACGCCCCCTTGTACAAATTGGCTTTTTTGCACATCGCTCAGTGGCACGGGTTTGCATTCTGATTGCCCTTTAGGCTGGATACAAACCTGTTTAGTGCGACTATAGCGAATCGTATCCCCGGGTAAGCCAACTAAACGTTTAATGTAATCGACACTCGGATTCAATGGATAACGGAAAACCACAATATCACCACGCTTAGGTTCCGAGGTTTTAATAAGCGTTTTATGCCATACCGGATCTTTGATGCCATAGGCATATTTTTCAACCACAATAAAATCGCCGACCAATAAGGTTGGCATCATGGAGCCTGATGGAATTTGAAACGGTTCAAAAATGAATGACCGCAAAATCAACACAAATGCAATCACTGGAAACAGCGAAACGCTATTTTCCACCCACCAAGGTTGAGGATCAAGCTTATCCGCTAATTCAGGGTCAAGGCCATTCGTTTCTGCCTGTAGCTTTTCAAATTTTTCTTGGCGTTTTTTTGCCCAGACAAACTTTTCTAAGACCCAAATAACACCGGTTACGAGCGTAAAAATAACCAGAAAAAGTGAGAATTGATTGGCCATGACTTTCCTTATCTAAAAATACGAAAGTGAAAGAGCAGAGCTCTTTCACTTATACGATGGATACATGAAGAATAACAGTACAACGCTTAATCTTTACCAACATGTAAAATGGCGAGGAACGCTTCTTGAGGCAACTCAACGTTACCAATTTGCTTCATGCGTTTCTTACCTTCTTTCTGTTTCTTCAAGAGTTTTTTCTTACGACTCACGTCACCACCGTAACACTTGGCAATAACGTTCTTACGTAATTGTTTCACCGTGGAACGTGCGATAATGTGTGATCCTATGGCGGCTTGAATCGCAATGTCGAACATCTGGCGAGGAATGAATTCCTTCATTTTCTCAACCAGTAAACGGCCACGGCTTTGCGCGATATCACGGTGAGTAATAATCGCCAACGCATCCACACGGTCACCGTTCATAAGAACATCAACTCGTACCATATCAGAGGCTTCAAAACGCTCGAAGTTGTATTCAAGTGATGCGTAACCGCGTGAGGTCGACTTCAAACGGTCAAAGAAATCTAAGACCACTTCCGCCATCGGGATATCATAGGTTAACGCGATTTGTTTGCCGTGATACACCATATCGACCTGAACACCACGCTTCTCAACACACAGAGTGATAACGCTGCCCAAATATTCGTCCGGCACTAAAATATTACAACGTGCAATGGGCTCGCGAATCTCATCGATATCGGAAACGGACGGTAACTTCGCAGGGCTATCCACGTAAATGATCGTGCCATCATTTTGGACCACTTCGTACACTACCGTCGGCGCGGTGGTAATCAAATCAAGATCGTATTCACGTTCCAAGCGTTCTTGAATCACTTCCATATGCAGCATACCAAGGAAGCCACAACGGAAACCAAAGCCTAATGCAGCAGAAGATTCTGGTTCGTAAAACAATGAGGCATCATTGAGCGATAAGCGGCCCAAAGCATCACGGAAACTTTCATAGTCATCAGAAGACACGGGGAACAGTCCCGCGTAGACTTGCGGACGCACTTTTTTAAAGCCAGGAACTCGCTCAGCACAACCATTTTTGGCATGTGTCAACGTGTCACCCACGGGAGCGCCTAAGATATCTTTGATACCACAGACAACCCAGCCCACTTCACCGGTATTGAGCCCTTCAGTCGGTACACGCTTTGGCGTAAAGATACCAATGCCATCCACACCCCAAGTTTGGCCAGTGCTCATCACTTTGATCTTGTCATTCTTCTTCAAAGAACCATTTTTGATACGAACTAAAGACACTACACCTAAATAGTTATCAAACCATGAGTCAATGATCAACGCCTGCAACGGACCATCAGGATCCCCCTTCGGAGCAGGAATAGAACGAACAATATTTTCTAAAACATCTTGGATACCTTGGCCAGTTTTTGCAGAACACTGCACAGCATCCATGGCATCAATACCCACGATGTTTTCAATTTCTTCAGCAACCCTGTCAGGATCCGCTGCGGGTAAGTCGATCTTATTAAGCACTGGAACGACTTCAAGATCCATGTCGATCGCGGTGTAACAGTTTGCCAATGTTTGCGCTTCAACACCTTGTCCTGCATCCACCACCAGCAAGGCACCTTCACACGCAGCAAGAGAGCGTGATACTTCGTACGAGAAGTCAACGTGTCCCGGTGTATCGATGAAGTTCAGTTGGTAGGTTTCGCCATCTTTCGCTTTATAATCAAGAGTCACACTCTGAGATTTGATGGTGATACCACGTTCACGCTCTAGATCCATAGAATCTAGAACTTGCGCCGCCATTTCACGGCTGCTCAATCCACCACAATCTTGAATAAGGCGGTCAGATAGTGTCGACTTACCGTGGTCGATATGGGCGATAATCGAAAAGTTACGAATGTGCTTCATAGGTTCGGGATGACTTAACTCTGGTAAATTTGAGACATAGAAACGCTCAATGATATAGCGATTCCTTCGAGTTGGGCGATTCTAACGAATTTCACTACACTTCGCACCTTATTTAAACAATAGGTTCTCCAAGCACTCTCAGCAACACAACTTCCTGCTGCGAGCGCAGCTCCAACCTCGGGGATAAATATTTTGCAAAGCCAATTCCCAACGCCATGAAAACAAACGCCGATAAGATAACAATCCCTTCACCACCAGCCAGCAACGGTGCGAACCAATAGCTCCCAACCGCCGTGCCGAGCATCATCATAATCAGAGGAACGATGTACACCAACGCCGCCGATTGAAGTAGGCTTTTTTCAGGAAAGCCAATTTCGACAATCTGTCCCGCTTGGACACGTTTATCTGTGGTCAATTGCCATAGAAGCGCTTTTGTTTTGACGGCACTGGACACCAATCCCGTCCCACAACTGCTTTTAGAGGCGCAACTGCTGCAACTGGTTTTTTGCTCACAACTCAATTGAATTTGGTATTCACCTGAGTGTGATTCGACACCCTGTACGGTGGCTAACGCCGTCATCATACTAATTCGCCTTTTGAGTCGTGAAGGTCACAGACTTCGCAATACGTTGTGCGGTTCTAGGAGGTAAATCGCCAACGACAGATATTTCATATTGACCTTGAGTGACCGTTTGTAGCGTTCTACGCCCTTGACGAATCAATTGATTACTCAAGGAATGTTCGTCTTTTTTCGATACATATACCGAAAAATTAAACAGCCCGTCTGAGAACATTTGATTTTCGACCACTCGATCAGTAATCACCATACGATAGCGATTAATCTCGAGTGACTTAAAGCCATCGGGTACCCAAGTAACCTTCCAAGGTGCTTGCTCGACACGGCTATTGGGAATATCCGATACAGCTGGCAGATGCACATTTTCTAAACCAGACATAATTTTAACCAGCTTGTCACTGACTGAATATGAAATGGTTCGATACTGTTCAAGAACTTCGCCATCGCGCGAGACTAAATCAGCACGCAACGGTAAATGGCTGTGTTCGCCAACCCAAAGCACATAGGAATAACGTAGACCATCTTTCGGCACAATACGAATGACATTACATGGCGTTCCCGCTTCGCGATCGCGACCGATGTTGACGAAATCATAATAGTCACTGAGTTCGTCAATTTTACTATTGAGCATCGGGATTAATGGCGCAACCATGTGGTGAGAAACAATCGTAAAAGGCTTCACGCCGGGTTCAATATAACTGATTTCATTACCGCGACGAATGACCTCTCGGACAGGTCCACTGAGATACAGCAAGTGAGCAAACTGCTGATCCTTTTCATGAGCATGACGATAGAGCAGTGGTTCAATACTGTTTTTCTTAATCAAGATATAAGACAGCTCATAATTAAGCTGTTGGCTGGCTTGACTCATTTGATGCAACAATGCCTTGGCAGACACAGTATCCGCAAAGGCATTTGTTGAGTTCAAACCGAGCAGCATCACAACACTGATCAGAAACTTTTTCATTCAATTACCGATTTATTGAGCATCATGAGACGCACTCTGCCTCTCACTATTCAACCTCAGTTGGAGTTCATAATCTTGCAACAGCGCGTTCACTCGGCGACGTTGCACCTGCATGTTGTCTTCACTACCTTGACGATGAATAGAATTACGCGTCAAGCTAACGGGCTCAGCAGTACCAGATAAAGGGATGGTTTGTAATACTGGAATCTGATCATTTTGTGAGGCAGACGCTGCTTGATCTTCGCTACCATATTGCTGCACCCCAAGAATCACCACCAGCGATACGCAAGCAGCCACACCGACCTGCCCTAACTGACTTAGCCAAGTTGGTAACTGACGGCGAGCCTTGACGGGTTTCGGTTGCGCCTCAAGAGGAACAACATCGCTTTGGCTATTGTGATAAGCGTTATGCGCAGGTTCGTTTTCCAACGCAAGTGCGACACTTTCAGCAATATTCCACTCCACGGTTTCCGGAGCATCACCACGTAAAACATCACCAATCAAATGATAATGTTTCCAGGTGTCGAGAGCATCACGATCCGCTTCCAATTCTTGGATCAGCGATTTATCGATCATTTCTCCATCCATTAATGCTGATAGTTTTTCTTTGTCAGCCATTATTTCCACCATAATCGTTGCTAATATCGGTTTAGAGCAAAGGTTTTATCTTCTTCTCTACCGCTTCACGAGCACGGAAAATACGCGAGCGTACCGTGCCTACAGGGCAATCCATCACTTGAGCAATATCTTCATAGCTTAAACCATCAAGCTCACGTAACGTCATTGCCGTTTTTAAATCCTCAGGTAAGGCTTCTATCGCTCCAAACACCACCTTCTTTAACTCTTTAGACAGCGTTAAGTTTTCAGGGTTCGAAATTTCTTTTAAAGCACTTCCTGATTCATAAAACTCAGCATCTTCCGCATCAACATCATTGGCCGGTGGGCGGCGATTCTGAGCCACAATATGATTTTTAGCAGTATTGACAGCGATGCGATACAGCCAGGTATAAAACGCACTATCTCCACGAAAGGTCGGTATCGCTCGATACGCTTTAATAAACGCTTCTTGCGCGACGTCGGCAACGTCTCCCGAATTGCTCACATACCTAGAAATAAGATTACATACTTTGTTTTGATAGCGTAGCACTAACAAATTGAAAGCCTGTTTATCTCCGTTCTGAACTCGCTCAATCAATACTTGATCGGTCAGTTGCTCGTTCATTCGAGCGGTCACTCCTATTGTTATAAACCCTTACCTTCACAGGTATGGGTATTAATTATGCAGGTTATTTTTCTGATACCACTGCTTATATGAGCACTATTGTGACCCAGTAGTTAAAATAAAGTTCAATTTTTTGTCAATTTTTCATCATAGAATCTCACCAAACCTAGGTCATATCTATCATGATTTTTTAGTGTAAAAGATTGGCTAAAGAAACTCAAAAGCTCAACAATCGACACTTTACCATTAATGTTTCTTGAAATGGTCGACAAATTTCTCTCATCCTCATCACGAACACCATAAAGCGATAGAATCCAGACCGCAGGTCGCTTACACTACTCGGATTATTTGAACAGTCAAAATGAGTCTTTTATGAGCGCTAATCGTGAACATCAGTGTGATGTGTTAGTGGTCGGTAGTGGTGCAGCGGGTTTATCCTTGGCATTACGTCTTGCGAAAAACTGCCATGTCATCGTATTAAGTAAAGGGCCTCTTAGTGAGGGATCCACCTATTACGCGCAAGGAGGCATTGCGGCGGTCTTTGATGAAGACGACAGCATTGACTCCCACGTTCAAGATACTCTCATTGCCGGAGATGGCTTATGTGAAGAAGCCAGCGTTCGCTTCATCGCCGAGAATGCTCGCGAATGTGTCCAGTGGCTCATCGACGGTGGTGTTCCATTTGATCGCCTCGACAACCAACACGATAACACTCCCCGCTATCACCTAACTCGCGAAGGTGGACACAGTCATCGACGCATCCTTCATGCCGCGGATGCAACCGGAATGGCGTTACAATCTTCACTGCAAGATAACGTTCAGAAACAAGATAATATCGATGTTTTCGAACGCCATAATGTGCTGGATCTGATCACCGAAACCGTCGCTGGTGAAAAAACAGTCAGAGGCGCCTACGTGTGGAACCGCCACGATGAACATGTAGAAACCATCAAAGCCAAATTTGTCGTTGTCGCCACGGGCGGTGCCTCAAAAGTCTATCAATATACATCAAACCCTGACATCTCCTCTGGCGATGGTATTGCGATGGCATGGCGGGCGGGATGTCGAGTGGCCAATTTAGAATTCAATCAGTTTCATCCCACGTGTTTATACCACCCAGATGCACGCAACTTTCTTTTAACCGAAGCGTTGCGTGGAGAAGGGGCCTATTTACGCCGTCCCGATGGCTCGCGCTTTATGTTGGACTTTGATGAGCGTGCCGAATTGGCGCCACGTGATGTCGTCGCTCGAGCGATCGATTACGAAATGAAGCGACTTGGCGCGGATTGCATGTACTTAGATATCACGCACAAACCCGCCGAGTTCATTGAGAAACATTTCCCGATGATTCATGCTCGTCTCATGGATTTAGGCATCGATATGACCAAAGAGCCGATCCCTATCGTGCCTGCTGCTCACTACACCTGTGGTGGCGTTGTGGTTGATCGTAATGGTCATACCGATATCGCCAATTTATATGCGATAGGTGAAGTCAGCTACACTGGATTACACGGTGCCAACCGTATGGCATCCAACTCGTTACTCGAGTGTGTGGTCTACGCTTGGTCTGCCGCTAAACATATCGTTAACCGTTTAGCCGATGTCGCCATGCCAACGGCCTTACCTCCTTGGGATGAAAGTCAGGTGTCGTGCTCCGATGAAGAAGTGGTCATCCAACATAACTGGCATGAATTGCGCTTGTTTATGTGGGATTACATGGGCATTGTTCGTACCGATAAGCGCCTTGAGCGTGCCCTGCACCGTATTCAACTGCTGCAAAAAGAAACCCATGAATACTATAGCCATTTCCGTGTCTCGAATAACCTTATCGAACTGAGCAACCTGCTGCAAGTTGCTGACTTAATGGTGCAATGCGCCATGAAGCGGAAGGAAAGTCGTGGGCTGCATTACACGCTCGATTACCCTGAAAAACTGGCCGAGAGCGGCCCGACGATTCTAACCCCACCCCACTAAACTAACGCGCATAACGAGAGCCTTGCTGCTCTCGTTTAAGCAGCACAAGTAACTGCCGATACTCGCGATCTTGGCATGCATCGCGCCATAACAGCCACTTCTTGCGCTTTGTTTCAGTGAAAATCAGCACCAACGGGGCATAACTGAGATCCGCATGCTGGTAGGCAATCAAGCGATGCCCCTCAATCAGCCGTTGCTCAGGCACAAAGCGCGTCTCACCCAGTAACGACTGATGCAGTAATCGGCTGGGTCGGCAATATGTCCAAAGTAAGATAAAACAGACCGAGCTGGCCACAAGAGGTATCGTGGAGATAGTAACCGCCCATAGCAACAGCAAAGCACTGGTATACGCGGTTACAAGACAATGAAAAGATGGTTGGAGTGCGAACTTAACGTGTTTTGCTGAGGTTGTAGGCGACAATTTTATCAACCATAGCAGCATGTTTCAGGTTATCAGAGCGACCGTGCCCCATAATCCATTGAAATAAGTCGGGATCATCACATTCTAACAAAGACACGAAGTTATTTTTTTCATCTAGCGTCAAGCTATCAAAACACTCATCAAAAAACGGCATCATGACCACATCGAGTTCTAACATCCCGCGGCGGCATGCCCATTTAATTCGAGCTTTTTGTTCTACAGAATACATCGTTTTCCCCAATCCCTAGAATTATTGTATGCTGCCAGTGTAACAAGGGTTATAACACTCAGCCAGTGACATAAATCAAAGAGTCACTTCAAGCTGACAAAAAAAACGCAGACGATTACCATAGCAATACTATTTACTCATTCGGGTGGTTCCATTATGACTATGACAACACCAGTGACACCGCTATCACTTTCCACGCAAGAGCGTCTTCCTGAACTTATGATCGCCCCCCTGACGTCATGGAGTGCGATAACACTGTTAGGTGACGATCAAACCAGCTATTTGCAAGGTCAGGTGACCTGCGATGTCGCGGCTTTAGCAACGCAGGAGAGTAGCTTAGGCGCACATTGTGATCCAAAAGGAAAAGTATGGTCCATCTTTCGGTTATTTCATCATCGCGGTGGCTACGCGCTTTTTCAACCGTTATCGGGACTCGAAACCGAACTGAAAGAAATCAAAAAGTACGCGGTCTTTTCAAAAGTGACCATTGAACAAACACAAGATGTCGCATTGGGTATCATGGGCGAAGGAGCCCAACAATGGATTGATCAGATCACACCAGACACTCAAGGCAATGTCCGTGCGATCGCGGGGGGCACGGCGGTCAAGGTTTCCGACCAGCGTTGGTTATTACTGGTGGCACCAGATAACGCCGAAGGCTTTATTGATAACTTTCATGGTAAAGTGGTCACCGACGATATATGGACGCGTTACGATATCGAAGAAGCACGTCCCGTTCTCGATGCACACAATCAGAATGCTCACATCCCGCAAGCGCTTAACCTACACGCACTGCAAGGCATAAGCTTCAATAAAGGGTGCTACACCGGACAAGAGACCGTTGCGCGCGCTAAATTCCGCGGCACGAATAAACGTGCCATGTATATCGTTTCTGGAAATATTAGCGCTCCGCTCAATACGCAAGACCCCATTGCCATGGAGCGAGCCGTTGGCGACAACTGGCGCAGTGCCAATACATTATTAACCCATTACAGCTTCAACGATAATCGCGCAATAGGGCTCATGATTCTACCCAACAATTTGGAGGCTGATACCGTACTGCGTATCGCCGAACAACCAGATACTCGCTGGCGCATTGAGCCACTCCCCTATTCATTGGACGACACTGAATAATTCAACGAATCAAGCGATCTCAAATGTAAAAGCAGCAGGCTAAACTGCTGCTTTTTTATCCACCAAGCGAATAGAACGAACCAACCATCGATTCAGATAAGTTTAACAATGAATAACTTATCAAAATCGCTCATGTCTAAATCACGTCAACATCGAAATAATCGCCACAAAACACACAGCAGTTACATGATTACGTGATTCAAATCACAAATAATCACATTTCATCATGAATATGTAATCAAATTAAAAACATAAATAGTCACACGCTTTTTTTTAAAGTAGTCTGGATTTGTTGGTCAGCACAATGAAGATTGAGTCAACCAACGATCAAAAGTGAGTCGACTGAACTTATCAGTAATCCACTTTTTGTGTAATGCATCTGTGACTATTGGCCCGCAGCTATTGCGGGCATTTTTTATCCAACCATTCCCCTGACTTAGCTAACGTAGTGATTCACCCCCAACCTCTATAAACCACTCAGTTGTTAGATATTCATTCGTCAAATTAAAAGTTGGAAGATATATTGCATAAGATGAAAACAGAAAAGTGCCTATCACCACACACTTTTGTATTTTCTTCACGATTGCTCAACGATTTTCTCAGTACAATTTAGAAAATCAGCTAGTCTTACTCTGGCTTAAGAATTAGAAGGATCCCTGTAATGAGACTGTTTACGCACTACGCTCCTAGTATGATTGCTAAACATATCACTCGGCTTTTTAAAGGAAACATCTACATTAATGATATCGGTAAATTTGAGTTTGATAATGGCAAACTCATCCTTCCATCGTGTGCAGATACTCGACATTATCAAGCAGTCAATGAAATCAACCAAGAAGTAAAAAAACTACGCTGCTCTGTATCTAACTGATATATAAAAAGGGCTGATACCTATCAGCCCTTTAAAACGGTATTTGCCAACGATTCAGTGATGCACGCTAACAAGACCTTTCGCTAAATCAGGTAACTCACCTTTGAGACCCAGTGCACGCTTCATAATTTCATCTTTCGCCCCTGGTAGCTGACCAACCAGACGCATTCCCAAACCACGAATTAATTTCTTCGCTGGATTATTTCCCTCGAACAAATCTTTGAACCCTTGCATTGCGGTAATCATTTTCGCGGCTTCGGCTTTACGCCAACGCTCATAGTTGCGTAAGTGGCGTTTTGCACCAATATCTTGCCCATTTTCCCATATCGCGATCACTTCTTGTGCAAGACTGGCCGCATCCAACAGGCCTAAATTCACGCCCTGACCAGCTAATGGATGAATGGTATGCGCCGCATCTCCCACCAGTGCCACTCTATCAACAACGAAATCGCGGGCATAACGCATTTTCAACGGAAAGGCTTGGCGCTCAGCAACTACCTCACAAACACCAAGCCGAACATCAAACTCAGCCGTTAGTACTTTATTGAATTGGGCATCACTCATCTCAAGCAAACGCTCAGCTCGCACTGGATCGGTTGACCAAACAATCGAGCTTAAATGGGGATCGGCAAAGGGTAAAAAGGCTAATGGACCATCAGGGGTAAAGATCTGACGAGCAACCGAATCGTGAGCCGTACTCGTGCGCACATTCGCCACAACCGCACTGTGTCCATAATCCCAATGCGTTAATGGTATATCGAGTTGTTTGCGTACCCAAGAATTGGCACCGTCCGCTCCGACCACCAACTTGGCAGTGATCGCCTGACCGTCATCGAGTGACAACCACGATTCGCTTTCCCCGATCGCCAACGACGTCACTGTTGCGGGCATGTATAAAGAAACATTCGCTTGCGTTTTGACTTGCTCGAGCAGGGATAATTGAATCACTCTATTCTCGACAATATGACCCAAGTTAGGTTGAATCATTTGCTCTGCACTGAATTCAATGCGTGCGAAACTGTCTTGTTCCCACACTTCCATTGCTTGATAAGGTGCCGCTCGACGAGCCATCACCCCATTCCAAGCATTAAGGTTACGCAAAATCATCTCGGTAGAACGACTTAATGCCGAAACTCGAACATCCGGCATGTCACTCAATGTGTCATTGGGCACAGTACCTTCGATGACTGCCACTCTCAGATCAGTATGTTTAAAGGCTGCTGCCAAAGCTAACCCAACCATACCACCACCCACTATCGCAATATCCACACTTTGCATCATAATTTGATTACCTTTTATCGGTTAACGATCCCTAACGTGCGCTTTAATAACGGCGTTTTCAACTGAGGGAAATTATCGACGGTGAATAGGCCCAAGTTACGGCCCAACGCTAACGTTAACCATTGATTTGAAAAGAGATGAACTAATGAAGACGTCAAAGATATTGTGGCGTGGCGATCCTGCTCGCGGCGACGCTGAAAACGCACCAACTGTGCATATTCACCGATCTGCTCAGTGGCCGTAATTTCTTCCGCTAATGTCGCCACATCACGAATACCAAGATTGAAGCCTTGGCCTGCGATCGGATGCAAGGTTTGCCCCGCGTTACCCACGATCGCAAAACGATGACTGATATTCTTATCGCGCACTCGCAGTTGCAACGGATAATTCGCGCGCTGCCCGACACGCTGAAACTCGCCTAATCGCCAACCGAAAGCCTGTTGTAACTCGGCCAGAAACTCGTCGTCAGACTCGGTCATCAACTCCGCCACTTTATCGGCAGGGACACACCACACAAGAGACAGACGATTATCGCTCATCGGCAACATTGCAATCGGTCCATTTTCCGTAAATCGCTCAAAGGCTCGGCCGAGATGCGGTTCACTGGGGACAACATTGGCGATTACCGCATATTGTTCAAAATCGTGATCGGTATAATCAAGCCCAATCAAGTCGCTGCATGTTGAAAACGCCCCATCAGCGGCCACCAATAATTGACCTTTGACCGTCTCACCACTCGATAAAGAGACGGTCACATGGTCTTGATGACGTTCGACCTCTTCAACCTTGTCAGGGCAAAACACAGTAATGTTGTCATGCTGTGACAACTGCTGACGATAGACGTTACCCACATCAATTAACTCAACAACATAGCCTAACGCATCTAAATCAACATCATTGTGATCAATCTCCGTCATACCAAAATGATGACGGTCAGAAACATGGATGTGTTTAATCGGTGTCACCACCTCTGATAAATGTGGCCATATCCCAAATTGTTTTAAGGTTTCAGCCGTGCCATGCGATAAAGCAATCGCACGAGAATCAAATCCGGGGTGAGCTTGATTATCATGCTGATAAGCTTCAATCACAGCAACAGACAAGGTTTGATGACTCAATTGACTAATCGCCAAAGCAAGCGTTCCTCCCGCCATGGCGCCACCAGCGATGACTACATCAAATGTTTTCACCCTAGATTCTCCCCTTCAAATTAATGCAATGTGGGTTGCGTTGGTTCTTGAGCGCGCACAGCAAATTCCGCGTGTATTGCTAGTGCACACGCTTTAACGTGTTCAATCACATGTTCCAACAATTCCGCTTGTTCTTTCAAGTCATCTTCTTCATCGACGCCGAGCTTCGAGATCTCTTCAAGGTCGCCCAACGCTTCTTTCGCCGTTGCCGACCCTTTCTTCACTTCCGCTTTGCTCAAACCCAAACCTGAAATAAAGTGACTCACCCAATCGGCGACACCGTCCGCGACGATCATCACATCAGCGCTATCATCAGAATCAGGGATCAGCAAGCTGAGTGACAAACTGAGTTCACTCACCTCTTCATGAGTCAGTTCCAACAACGTTTCCGCTTGCTTCAAAAGTTGACTCGGCCAAGCCATACCGTCATTGGTATAATCAAACAACACGGCTTGCCAGGTTTTGTCTGTCACAACCAGCCCCCCAGAAAGCATTCCAGTTAACAAGCCATGCAGCTCAGCCGCATTAATCGCAATACTAGCTTGCTTTAGCTCTGCAGTAAGAAGGTTGTAATCAGGCAGTTTATTATCACTCATAATCGGATCTTTTTCGCAAAAATAATGTCTATCCTACCACTTCACGGATCGTGCTGAAATGACCACGTCACCAATTATGTTTAGGTTTTACTCAAATTGTCCAATAACTGAGTTTTTATGACCTTAATATCAACTTAACTGGGTTAAAGGCTTGAATCTTAGGTCGGCTTTTCCTATAGTTCCCTCTCGGTGTTATTCGGCATATAGCATTTTGATGTACGCTAACAGAGTCATTAATCATGAGTAATCAAGCGGTTGACGTTGAAATTTTAGGAAAAATCACTAGAGTTAATTGTCCGGAAGGGCAAAAAGATTCATTGATTAATGCCGCTATGGATCTCGATCAACGATTGAAAGAAATGGCTGAACGTACTAAAGTAACTAATGAAGTGAAGTTACTGACTATCGCCGCATTGAATATTAGCTATGAGCTCAACGCAGCTAAGCAAGAACAAAGCGATAATGCAAAAATGCAACAGCGAATGGAGCAACTCGCTGAAGCGTTGGAAGACGCACTGAGTAAGGTCAAGCAAGGATAGCAAACGCCGACACTACAAAGAATTTACCCTGGGGTGTACGTGACTAGGATTTACGTCCCTGAGCCGATAAGCAACAAAAAAGGGTTTGTATTTGGTAGCTATTGAGCAAGCTCGGCTCGCATCGAGAAGCCTACGGTTATCAGTGCCAACCCGCCTTGAACCTACTGGTTCAAGGGTCAAAATCCTAAACGGCACTCTGGGGTACCCTTCATGCAACAGTCTCGACAACATATTCGCTCTCATATCCGACAGCAGCGCCAACAGCTCACTCCTGACTTTCAACAGCAAGCGGCTCATACACTCGCTCAACAATGCTTAGCAATGCCTGCGTTTCTCAACAGCCAACATATCGCCCTGTACTTAAGCAATGATGGCGAGTTAGATACAACACCGCTCATTCATGCATTATGGCAGCAAGACAAACACCTCTATTTACCTGTACTTCACCCTTTCTCTGCTGGACACTTACTTTTTCTGCACTACACGCAAGATAGCGTGATGGTGAACAATCGCTTTGGTATTGCTGAGCCAAAGCTCGACCAACGCGACATTCTTCCCGCCGCTCAGTTAGACCTTATTTGTACACCACTGGTCGCGTTTGATCGTCACTGCCAACGCTTAGGCATGGGAGGCGGCTATTATGACCGCACACTGCGTCCATGGTTCGAAACCGGACAAGGCGCTAAACCCGTAGGTCTCGCTCATGACTGCCAACGTATTGAACACGTGCCAGTGGAACCTTGGGATATTCCGTTGCCAACCATCATAACGCCCACCACAATTTGGTAAGCCTAGACACCAGCCTCCTTCGCTCAATAGATCACGAAGACGCGGTGAGAACAGACATCGCGACGTGCCCCTCGTCATCACAATCTTTTTCAGTATATAATCAGCGCTTCGCACCTATTTATTCGTGATCAGGAGATGGATATGACGCAAGATGAAATGAAAAAAGCCGCGGGTTGGGCCGCTCTACAATACGTAGAAAAAGGCAGTATTGTCGGGGTAGGCACAGGTTCAACCGTGAATCACTTCATTGATGCGCTTGGCTCGATAAAAGACGATATTGAAGGTGCCGTGTCTAGCTCAGAAGCCTCAACAGAAAAATTGAAGGCGTTAGGCATTGAAGTGTTCGATTGTAACCAAGTATCTCATCTAGATGTGTATGTCGACGGTGCTGATGAGATTAATCCCTATAAAGACATGATCAAAGGCGGTGGTGCAGCCTTGACTCGTGAAAAAATTGTCGCCGCCATTGCCGATAAATTTGTCTGCATTGTCGATGACTCTAAAACCGTCGATATCCTTGGGCAATTTCCACTGCCTGTCGAAGTGATCCCAATGGCTCGTTCCTATATTGGTCGAGAGATCGTTAAACTCGGCGGTGATCCGGCCTACCGTGAAGGCGTGATTACCGATAACGGTAATATCATTATTGATATTCATAATATGAACATCGCCAATCCTAAAGAATTAGAGCGTCAATTGAATGCTCTCCCTGGTGTCGTGACCAATGGGTTATTTGCCGCACGCGGAGCCGATATTGTCATCGTAGGCTCCCCTCAAGGCACGCGCATCATTCAGTAGTCGTCTAAGAAGCGCTCTCCAAGGCGGCACCACTTAGTGCCGCTTTTTTCTGCATGGCAACGATTTTATTTCTGTCTTATTCCGTAATTTTCTTACCCAAACGCCGTTTTTTTTGTTAATTTATGAGTCGTAGACACTTAAGGAAAACGTTTGCGTAGAATAAAAACACAACATTTCCTCAAAAAATCAAAATATCTTATTTTTTCCCTTACCATATTTAAGGACGAGAAGAATGGCTAAAGTTTCACTGGAAAAAGATAAAATTAAAATTCTGCTCCTTGAGGGCGTGCATTCAACCGCCGTTGAAGCATTACAAGCCGCAGGCTATACCAATATCGAATATCACAAAGGTGCTCTGCCTGAAGAACAGTTGCTTGAGGCAATCAAAGATGCACACTTCGTTGGTCTACGCTCCCGAACTCACCTCACTCGTCAAGTTATTGAAGCGGCGGATAAGCTGGTCGCCGTCGGCTGTTTTTGCATTGGCACAAATCAGGTGGATCTTGACGCGACCTCTGAGCGCGGTATCCCTGTCTTCAACGCACCGTTCTCAAATACACGCAGTGTGGCGGAACTGGTACTCGCACAAATCATTCTTCTACTGCGTGGCGTGCCGGAAAAAAATGCGCTCGCACATCGTGGTATCTGGAAAAAAAGTGCCGATAACTCCTTTGAGGCACGCGGCAAAAAATTAGGCATTATCGGTTACGGCCACATTGGTACACAGCTGAGTATTCTCGCTGAAGGTCTGGGTATGTCGATTTATTACTATGACATTGAAAATAAGTTGTCATTGGGTAATGCCATTCAAGTACAAAACATGAGTGAGCTTCTCAACATGTGTGATGTGATCACACTGCATGTCCCCGAGACCGATGAGACGAAAAACATGATGGGAGCAGAGCAATTCTCACGCATGAAACCAGGCTCAATCTTCATTAATGCGGCACGCGGCACCGTGGTGGATATTCCGGCCTTGTGTGACGCACTCGAAAGTAAACACCTTGCTGGCGCAGCGGTGGACGTCTTTCCTGTCGAACCAGGATCGAATGCCCAAGAATTTGTGTCTCCACTGACCAAATTCGATAATGTTATCTTGACCCCACACGTTGGTGGCTCAACTCAAGAAGCTCAAGAAAACATTGGCTTGGAAGTGGCCAGTAAACTCGCTAAATACTCAGATAACGGCTCAACGCTCTCCAGTGTCAACTTCCCTGAAGTCTCACTACCAGAACAACGTAACAGTTCTCGTCTGCTACACATCCACGAGAACCGCCCTGGTATTTTGAATAAGATCAATACCATTTTTGCAGAAGATGGCATCAACATTGCCGCACAATACCTGCAAACTACGCCTACGATGGGTTACGTGGTCGTCGATGTGGAATCGGAACACTCTCAAGATGTCTTAGAAAAGCTCGCACAAATCGACGGAACCATTCGTACGCGGATTTTGTTCTAAGTATCGCCAATAAAAAAACCAGCCTACTCAGGCTGGTTTTTTATTTCTTAGACACAAGCAGACAGCGCTAGCTTTTCAGCGAGCGGTCACCTCGCGCAATACCGACAATACCACTGCGTGCAACTTCAACCACTTCGGTAAACTTAGCGACAGATTCGACAAAGGCATCCAGCTTCTCACCATCGCCCGTCATCTGCACGGTATAATGCGAGGGGGTCACATCGACAATCTGCCCGCGAAAAATATCGGCCATGCTTTTGACTTCTTCACGCACCGAACCGGATGCCCTAACTTTCACCAACATTAACTCACGCTCAATATGATCAAACTCGCTCACATCCTGCACTTTGAGGACATCAATTAATTTGTGCAGTTGCTTCTGAATCTGCTCGAGTTGTAAATCATCGGATTCAGTGGTGATATTCAAACGTGATAGCGTGTCATCTTCAGTGGGTGAAACCGTAAGGTTTTCAATATTGTAGCCACGCTGAGAAAACAGACCAACGACGCGAGATAAGGCTCCTGGTTGGTTTTCTAATAGTAGTGAAATGATATGTTTCATTACGTTCTCTCCGTTTTGCTTAGCCACATTTTATCCATCCCTTCCCCTTTGATTTGCATCGGGTAAACATGCTCAGTCTCATCCACACTGATATCAACAAAGACCAAACGATCTTTCATATCCAATGCTTGTTGTAAGCCAGATTCCAGTTCATCCGGAGAGGTAATGCGAATACCAACATGTCCATACGCTTCTGCTATGGCAACAAAGTTGGGAACAGAACTCATATATGAGTTTGAGTGACGGCCTTGATACACAATGTCTTGCCATTGCTTAACCATACCAAGGAAACGGTTGTTCAGATTGATAATTTTGACTGGGATATCATATTGCAACGCGGTCGAGAGCTCTTGAATATTCATCTGAATACTGCCATCACCGGTAATCACCACCACTTCTTCATCAGGATGAGTAAACTTCACCCCCATTCCTGCTGGCAGTCCAAATCCCATCGTACCTAGACCGCCAGAGTTGATCCAACGTCTTGGCTTATCAAACGGATAATAGAGCGCGGCAAACATCTGATGTTGACCCACATCAGAGGCAACATAGGCATCCCCTTTCGTCAAACGATAGAGAGTTTCCACCACTTGTTGAGGCTTAATACGATCACTTTGTGTGTTATAAGACAAACATTGCCGTTGACGCCATTGCGTAATCTCCTGCCACCAGCTTTCAAGAGCAGCTGGATCGTTCGTGGCTTTGCTGTCGGCCAATAATTTTAGCATGGTGTCGAGCACCTGATCAGCCGAGCCAACAATCGGTAAATCGACCGGGACATTTTTAGAGATCGACGAAGGATCGATATCGATGTGCATCACTTTGGCATTAGGGCAATACTTTTCAAGGTTATTGGTGGTGCGATCATCAAATCGCACACCAATACCAAAAATCAGATCCGCATTATGCATCGCCATATTCGCTTCATACACCCCGTGCATGCCTAACATGCCTAATGCATTTTTATGGGTACCAGGAAACGCACCTAATCCCATAAGAGTACTGACAACGGGAAGATTAAGCGCCTCAGCCAACCGAAGGATCTGTTTATCGGCTTCTGAAATAATCGCGCCACCGCCAATGTACAAAACGGGTTTTTTCGCCTCAAGCAGTGCCTTTAACGCTTTCTTGATTTGCCCCTTATGTCCCGTTGTTGTCGGGTTATAAGAACGCATTTTAATCTCATCAGGGTATTGGTAAGGCAGCTTAACCTGCGGGTTCATCACATCTTTTGGAAGGTCGATAACAACCGGCCCTGGACGACCTGTTGAGGCAATATAAAAGGCTTTTTTTACAATTTCAGGAATGTCTTCCGCTTTTTTGACCAAAAAGCTATGTTTCACAATGGGACGGGATACACCGACAATGTCACACTCTTGGAAAGCGTCATTGCCGATTAAGTTGTTAGGTACATTACCGGAGATCACGATCATAGGGATCGAGTCCATATAAGCGGTTGCAATACCGGTCACGGTATTCGTGGCCCCCGGGCCTGAACACACCAAAACAACACCGGTTTTACCTGTTGCTCGTGCGTAACCATCCGCCATATGGGTAGCGGCTTGCTCGTGCCGAACTAATACGTGCTTAATTTGATCCGTTTTTTCGTGTAGCGCATCGTAGATATCTAAAACCGATCCGCCTGGGTAGCCAAAGATCTGCTCGACTCCCTCTTCAATCAGAGATTGCACGATCATCTCTGCGCCAGATAGCATTGCCATATTATCTCCTCACGACACCTTAGATAACTTGGTCTGTCATCATCAGTGCATTACATAGTTTAGGGCTTATTTTTAGCCTAAATGAAAAACGTTCGTTTTCGGCTATGGTCCCCAACGTCATAACGCTAGGGAAGAGAGGTTACTGTAACGATTAAACGTATGGGGGTCTAACGTGCTCCAGCGCACAAAATAGATAAAGCGCTATGTAAGCTTTATAAAACGAATGAAACCGCTAAAAATGAAATGCATAGTGATATTTATGCCAGTTTTATCCGATAAAAATGACATTAAATATTGTGACGTGAGAATCAATCGTCTCGTCGGTTACAACCTAGGAAGGCGAGAAAAATAAAAGCTGGCCCTTGGCCAGCTTCACTGAGTCCTTATCGATACATGGCTTGAATTTCAGCCTCATAGTTGAGGGAGATCACCTTGCGCCGCAGCTTAAGAGTGGGGGTTAGCTCGCCTAAATCGAGTGAAAACTCTTTCGGCAATAAAGTGAACCGCTTAACGCGTTCAAAGCCCGCCAGTTCGGCTTGTAGTTGCTCCAATCTTTGTTCGAACAACCCAATGATTTGATGATGCTTTAGTAAGTCTAAACGATCATGGTAACGAATATTCAAAGACTTAGAATAGTTTTCCAAGGCTTCAAAACACGGAACAATCAAAGCAGAAACAAATTTATGTGTATCGGCAATCACGGCTACTTGCTCGATGAAATGATCCTGACCGAGCTTCCCTTCAATTTTTTGGGGCGCGATGTACTTCCCACCTGAGGTTTTCATCAACTCTTTCAGGCGATCAGTGATAAATAACGTGCCATCGTCAGCAAGATGGCCAACATCGCCAGTTTTAAAATAGCCTTGTGCATCAAACGCGTTCTGAGTCGCGTCGGGCAGCTTGTAGTATCCTTGCATTACGATAGGACCTTTGACCAAGATTTCATTCTCATCGCCAATTTTCACCTCGACATTTGGCATGATATCCCCAATGGAATGAGCATCAAATCCTTGGTCTGGCCAACATGAAATCGTCGCCGTGGTTTCCGTCATACCATAGCCGAGCTTTACGTTGATGCCGATGGCATGAAAAAACCGCCCGATTTCCGCTTCTAACTTAGCCCCACCACACGGCATCATACGTATCCGTCCGCCCAGTAAATCACGTAACTTACGCAGTACAAGGCGATCAGCAAGCGCATGATTGAGCGCAAGCCAAAGGCTTGGGCGGCGCTGCTTGTTTTGCATCGCACTCAACTGGCCACCGACGTTCAGCGCCCAATGGAACAAGGTTCTTTTTAGCCAAGACGACTGAGAGACTTTTTCATGAATCGCAGAATAGATTTTTTCGTAGAAGCGAGGCACTGCACACATCACATGAGGGGCAACTTGCTGCAGAGCCTCACGAACCAAACGCACATCTTGTAAGTAACAGTTCTTTGCCCCTTTATACAGAACGTATAAGCTCCAAGCGCGCTCAAATACATGAGATAACGGTAAGAAACATCGTCCTCGGTTATGCTGACGCGTTCATCATGGCCCAGCAACTGGGCATTAAGGTTATGGTGATTGAGCATCACCCCTTTCGGCTCCCCTGTCGTCCCAGAGGTATAAATCAGGGTAAAAAGATCGGTTGGTTGCAGTGCGTTTAAGCGAGCATTCAGCTCCTCAGTCTTACCCCATTGCCCCATATCAATAAAAGACTGCCAGCTCTGCACATGATCAACATCGGGACAAGCGAGTTCATCACTCATCAGCACAATGCGTTCCAACATTGGTAATGTCGGAAACAAAGCTAACATCATATCAAGCTGCTCTTGGCCATTGACGAACATGATTTTAATATCGGCATTGTTGGCAATGTATGCCGCTTGATCCCGTGGGCTGGTTGGGTAAATGGGTACCACAACGGCGCGGATTTGCATGGCGGCAATATCCGTCAGTGTCCAACGAGACTCATTCGTCGCCATGATGCCAATTTTTTCTTGAACTTGGATTCCCGCACTCAGTAACGCTAATGACAGTGAATCGAGCTGTGCTCCAACGTCAGTCCAAGAGATATCACGCCACTCATGCGCCCGCAGATATTGCATGGCACTACGATCGGCATGGTCGCGTACATGTTGGCGGATTTTTTTTACAATATGAAAATCTGGTTCAGTCATCTCATTTCTAC
This sequence comes from Vibrio zhugei, assembly GCF_003716875.1. Taxonomy (NCBI): domain Bacteria; kingdom Pseudomonadati; phylum Pseudomonadota; class Gammaproteobacteria; order Vibrionales; family Vibrionaceae; genus Vibrio; species Vibrio zhugei. The sequence goes on from NZ_CP033078.1 coordinate 2,461,530, forward strand.
CATAGAGGCCTATAAGACAGGCATCACAAGGCGGCACAGTTTACAGAGACAGTCTAAAAAGGCAACGTGTGTCCATAGCGAACACGGAATTATAAAGTAAAAAAACCCAAGTACCGCTCTGGTACTTGGGCTAAATCACAATATTGACATTACTTCAGTCGTTCGCGACGACGTCACCACAAACGACCATCAACTGATCGCGTAACCAAATATGGCCTTTGTCTTTTTCGCTCGATTCATGCCAACTTAAATAGCCACTGATATTCACATTGTCAAACGGACATTGCACCACTTGTAGTTGTTCTTTATTCTCGGAATGTTCCACCATCCAACGCGGAGCAATCGTCACCAGTTCCGATTGACTAACGACATATAGAACATTACTCAAACTGGTTCCTTCATAACTGACACGACAATCCAGTGACCGATAAGCTTGTTCAGAGAAACTACGCTGTCCATGCACCTTCGATAGCTTGGCATGCTTTTCAGTAAATAATGCTTCACGGGTGATATTGCCATGAATTCTTGGGTGATGTTTCGATGCCACCACGACAAGCTCATCACGGAAGATTTCCACACTTGAAAAACCTTGATCGTCAAAGCGTGCATAATCAATCACAAAGTCGATTTCTTGATAACGCATACGTTCGGCAATTTGCCGATCAAACTCGGCATCGAGATGCAATTGAACGTGCGGGGCTTGTTCTTGTAATGACGACATGATTTTAGGTGCAAAACGAATGTCACAGGGACTGCATATCGCCAACTTGAAGAGCCGTGTTGAAGTCTCTGGTGAGAAAACCGAACTCGGCAACTCATTACGGATCAATTGCAGCGCTTGTCGGATAGGTCCAAACAACTGACGCGCTCGCTGGGTTGGCTGAATCCCTCGGCCTTGACGCATGAACAATTCATCATTGAACATGACTTTTAAACGCGCCACGGCATTACTGACCGCAGGTTGCGACATATTTAAGTTATGGGCGGCCCTGGTAATATTTTGTTCCTGCATCACCGCATCAAACACAGTTAATAAATTTAAATCGACACCTCGTAACGTGCTTTCCATTCGATAGCTCGCGATGGCACTCATCGCATCCTGATTTTCTACTTTTTCTAACATAACTGGGCTACGCCTCTCTCGGGAAGGTTGAGAAACTCGCGTTCATCAACTAGGGACGATGGATACAAGATCCGAACGTAAAATGCGAATAGATAACCTGAGTCAGTATTATTTATTGGATGAATTAACTTTGGAGCTTACTATCAACTAATTCGTATACGAATGGCAAGACGATTGATAAAAACTCATGTTATTTTATAACAACATCAATTAAATGTTATTTAATTCATAAAGTTAACAATTTGTAAAAAAATATAAATTGTGAGTACAATCAAATTCATAGCGATTTTTCTGTAAGAAAGGAGAATCAGAAAGGCAATAAAACACATTCAGGCAAACAATACCTCGAATAAACACAGCATGATATTGATGGTCACACTCACTCTCACCACGCTTAACTCAAGACAAAATCACCGTGTAAATCCGTTCGGTGAGGAAAGTTAACTTGCTGCCATAGGGAGTGAAACAGTCCGTCTTGATGCGCCCAATCTCCGGCCACGATCCAGTCAGAAATCGCGAATGCCACATTAGGGTAGATCACTCGCTCACCAGGCGCCTCATCCAGCCACTGCCGAACGGCCGACGGGTCTAAGTAATCCATGCTGGAGGCTAACCCGAGGTGTTCTAAGGTGGCAACATTACTCTGTTGTTCAAATTGGCCACTCAAGGGTTTAAGTAGCATTTTTTTACCCAATGATAAGGCTTCTGAGGCCAGCTCAAAGCCACCATTCGCCATCACGCCCGCGCATGAGCGTAAATGCTCTTGAAACCCATCTCGGCATAGCGGTCGTAACTGTAAATTTCTGAAGGTGCTCACCTCGGTGACATCGGGATGGTAACAAATGAAGTGTTCATGAGAGAAACGTTCAACTAAGTTGATGACCTCTGTCAGCAATTCGAACGGCAAATAAATCAGAATAAAATTGTCCACACATGGCGGTAACGACGACGTATGAATGATCGGCGGTAGAATCGGCTGATCAAAGTGATACCAATGCAGGCTAATATGGTGATCAGCTGGAGCAAAATTTTGCATGATCATTTTATCCATCCAACTGGCGCCTTTCAGTGGTACGTTATAACGAAATGCATTTTGATGACTGATACTAATTGAGGGGATGTTCTGCTTTTTTGCCGCCCAAGCAGAAATCGGTTCAAAATCGTTAAGCACCAAGTCGTATGAGGAAAGGTCCAGCGCTTGCATGTCTTGATACACGCGCAGCAGATTGTTATTTATCGCGGTTTTTCCATAATCGATTTTGCCATTCTGGGTGGCAAACGTCAGTCCCTGCCGAGTTTGATATTCGCCAAATTCTTCCATGGAAAAATACTTATCAGCGTCGCGCCCGGTAAATAAGAAGTCGACATCCACCTGCTCATGTCGGCGCAGCGCTTGGTTCATCGCTCGCGCTCGCGCAATATGCCCATTACCTGTGCCCTGTACCCCATACAGAATTTTCATACGCTGCTCTCCAAAACAAGCAGCGACAACAACGCACAGACATGACCAAGCAACGCACCAATAATGACATCACTTAAAAAATGCACGCCGAGTAAAATACGAGAGCCGCCAACGCAGCCTCCCCACAGCACCATCAATAAGGTGAGTTCAGGATAAAAATGGCTAATAACCGTGACCATGAGAAATGCCGCGGCGGTATGACCCGAGGGTAAGCTATAGCGATCAGAAGGTGTAATGAAAGTAGGCAGTAACGGCGATAACTCTTGGGGGCGACGACGCTGGAAACTGTTTTTGAGAATCCAATACAGTGGCAGTTCAATGGCAAAAGCCAGTAGCCCAACCGTCACAAAGGTATGACCTTGAGCCGCATCAAGCAGCCAAGCAAGTATGGCGAACATGACGTACAAGTGGCCATCTCCCGTATGCGAAATTGCTCGACTAAAGCGTGCCATGGTATGGCTATAACGATGTTGTAAACAAAAAGATGACAAGACCAAGTCGAGTTTAGCAATAGGCTGAATCACTCTCATGATTGGTATTCTCCTTTCCAAACATAGCAAATGTGGAAACCACATCGTTAACGTTAGTGAATGGATATGACAAACCCGTGACTCTTTTTTGTCGAAGTGATGAAGCTTACTCTCTGAATTTTTTGTACTTTTAGGCCTATTTCCGTTCATTCACCCTGATTATATCAGCCTATTCATCATGTTAAGAACGCTTAGTCTTCGATAACTCATGCAAGGAAATGATCTCATTATGAATAAATATATGAACAAAAAAACACCTCTAGGGTTGACGTAGCAAACAGAGTGCGGTACTAATCTAGTAAATAAATTTTGTGGAATATTGATCAGCTATGACAATTCGTTTTTCTCAACTCCTCAACCTCCTCCTTATCGTGAAAATATCGCGCGGGTAGGCTGTGGGCGAGAAACGCCACTAAACAGAATAATAAAAACCCGCTCAAAAGCGGGTTTTTTTATAACTAAATTCAGGAAGTACACGACAACTCTCAACGAGGACGCGAACATGAACGATCAGGTCATATTATTTGATACAACGCTACGTGATGGTGAGCAGGCACTATCCGCCAGCCTAACCGTCAAAGAGAAATTACAAATTGCCTTTGCGCTAGAGCGCCTTGGGATTGACGTTATTGAAGCCGGTTTTCCCGTCTCCTCACCGGGCGATTTTAACTCGGTAAAAACCATTGCGGAAAATATCAAAGATAGCCGTATCTGTGCTCTTGCTCGTGCCGTTGAGAAAGACATTGATGCCGCTGCTGAAGCGTTGAAAGTGGCCGATGAATTTCGTATTCATACCTTCCTATCGACCTCAACCATTCATGTGCAAGACAAGCTACGTCGTACCTTTGATGATGTACTCGATATGGCGACAAAATCGATTAAGCATGCGCTTAAGTATACCAATGATGTCGAATTCTCCTGTGAAGATGCGGGTCGGACGCCAATTGATAACTTATGCCGTATCGTTGAAGCCGCGATCAGCGCAGGCGCGAAAACCATCAACATTCCAGATACCGTCGGCTATACCATTCCTAGCGAGTTTGGCCATATTATTGAACAACTCTTCAATCGCGTTCCCAATATCGATCAAGCGGTCATTTCCGTCCATTGTCACGATGATTTGGGGTTATCGGTTGCCAACTCCATCGCGGCCGTGCAAGCAGGCGCACGTCAAGTAGAAGGCACCATTAACGGACTGGGTGAGCGTGCTGGTAATACCGCCCTAGAAGAAGTCGCGATGATTCTTCAAACGCGAGCGGATATCTTCTCTGCTTCAACCAATATCAATTCCAAAGAAATCAGTCGCACAAGTAAGTTAGTCAGCCAATTGTGCAACATGCCCATTCAAAGTAATAAAGCCATTGTGGGTGCCAATGCATTCAGCCACTCTTCAGGTATTCACCAAGATGGCATGTTAAAGAATAAGAATACCTATGAAATTATGACCCCAGAATCGATTGGTCTGAAGAATCAAGGTCTCAACCTGACCAGTCGCAGCGGTCGAGCCGCGGTAAAAAATCATATGGACATTCTTGGCTATAAAGATGACGACTATAATTTGGATGCTTTGTACGAAAGCTTCCTGAAACTTGCCGATAAAAAAGGCCAAGTCTTTGATTACGATCTTGAATCACTGATGTACTTCTCCAACCTACGTGATGAAGATGATTTCTTTAAATTGAACTATTTGAGTGTGCAATCTGGTAGTGTAATGGCGACAACCAGCATTAAGCTACAGTGTGGTGATGAAGAGAAGTGTGAAGCGGCAGTCGGAAATGGTCCGGTAGATGCTTTATACCAATGTATCTATCGTGTCACGGGCTACGACATCACCCTAGATAAGTTCGATTTGACTGCGAAAGGTGAAGGCGAAGATGGGCTGGGTCAAGCGGATATTATTGCTAACTATAAAGGACGCAAATATCATGGAACTGGCGTCTCAACAGACATTGTTGAGGCCGCAGGGGAAGCGCTATTGCATGTCATTAACAGCTTACACCGTGCTGATGAAATCGAGCAGATTAAACAGCGCCAATGCACTGAAGCATAAAAATAAAAAACCATTACGACGAATAGGATTCGCATGACAAACACAACACATAAAATCGCCGTTTTGCCGGGAGACGGGATTGGCCCAGAAGTAATGCAGCAAGCGAACAAAGTTTTGGACGCAATAGAAACCAAATATCAACTGACGTTCGAGCGCACTGAATATGACATCGGCGGCATTGCGATTGATAACCACGGTAAACCGCTTCCAGATAGCACGCTTGCTGCCTGCGAAGAATCGGATGCCATTCTATTTGGTTCCGTCGGGGGGCCTAAGTGGGCAAATTTACCGCCCAATGATCAGCCTGAACGAGGGGCATTATTACCGTTACGTAAACACTTCCAGTTGTTTTGTAATCTACGTCCAGCACAAATTCACACTGGGTTAGAGAGCTTCTCCCCTCTGCGTGCCGATATTTCAGCAGCAGGCTTTGATATTGTGGTCGTTCGCGAGCTGACTGGTGGTATTTACTTCGGACAACCTAAAGGTCGTGAAGGCTCAGGGGCCGACGAAAAAGCATTTGATACCGAGGTGTACCATCGTTATGAGATTGAACGGATTGCTCGCATTGCGTTTGAATCCGCTCAATTACGAACAAAGAAGGTGTGCTCCATTGACAAAGCCAACGTGCTGCAAAGCTCAATATTGTGGCGTGAAGTGGTAACGAACATTGCTAAAGAGTACCCCGATGTCGAACTTACCCACATGTACATCGACAACGCGACCATGCAGTTAATCAAAGACCCGGCACAATTTGATGTGGTGCTGTGTTCAAACTTGTTTGGTGACATTTTATCTGATGAGTGTGCGATGATTACCGGCTCGATGGGAATGCTGCCCTCAGCCAGCATCAACGAAAGCAAATTTGGACTATTTGAGCCCGCGGGTGGCAGCGCCCCAGATATTGCTGGGAAGAACATTGCCAACCCAGTTGCACAAATTCTATCGGCCGCATTGATGCTGCGTTACAGCTTAGGTGAAGAGCAAGCGGCTCAAGATATTGAAGCCGCGGTGGGCAAAGCGCTCGCAGCAGGACAATTAACAGGCGATCTTGCTGGTGATAAACCCGCACTGTCTACCAGTGAAATGGGCGACATCATCGCCAACTATATTTCGAACGAATAATCAGTCAGGGCAACCTAGTTGCCCGAAGTTCTGCGAGTTAAAGGAATACAGCAATGTCAAAAGCAAAAACACTTTATGAAAAAATCTACGACGCGCATATTGCCGTCGAAGCGGAGGGTGAAAACCCAATTCTGTACATCGACCGTCACTTAGTTCATGAAGTGACTTCCCCACAAGCATTCGATGGGTTGCGTGAAAAAGGACGTCCTGTTCGCCAAGTTAGCAAAACTTTTGCGACGATGGATCACAACGTTTCCACCACTACAAAAGACATCAATGCCTCAGGTGAAATGGCTCGTATCCAAATGGAAACCTTGTCGCAAAACTGTGAAGAGTTTGGTGTGACGCTGTTTGATATCAATCATAAGTATCAAGGTATTGTCCACGTTATGGGACCAGAGCTTGGTATTACGCTACCGGGAATGACAATTGTCTGCGGTGACTCCCATACGGCAACACACGGAGCATTCGGCTCGCTAGCATTTGGTATTGGGACCTCCGAGGTGGAGCATGTTCTTGCCACACAAACATTGAAGCAAGCGCGTGCTAAAACAATGAAAATTGAAGTGAAAGGCAAAGTCGCCGAAGGCATCACAGCAAAAGACATCGTTCTAGCCATCATAGGCAAAACCACCTCGGCCGGTGGAACCGGATATGTGGTGGAATTCTGTGGTGAGGCCATTCGTGATCTCTCTATGGAAGGTCGTATGACCGTGTGTAACATGGCGATTGAATTAGGCGCGAAAGCCGGACTGATCGCCCCTGATGAAACCACGTTTGATTACATTAAAGACCGTCGTTATGCCCCGGATAGCAAAAACTGGCAGGCCGCAGTTGATTACTGGAAAACATTGAAAACAGATGATGATGCACAGTTTGATCACGTTGTGACATTGGATGCCAAAGATATTCGACCTCAAGTCACGTGGGGGACCAACCCAGGACAAGTCATGTTAATCGATGGCATCATTCCATCCCCCGATGACTTCTCCGATCCAGTCGAAAAAGCGTCTGCTGAGAAAGCGTTAACGTATATGGGATTGAAAGGAGGCACTAAGCTATCCGAATACCCTATCGATAAAGTATTTGTCGGATCATGTACTAACTCGCGTATTGAAGATATTCGCGCTGCGGCGGCCGTAGCGAAAGGCAAGCGTGTAGCAGACCATGTACAAGCATTGGTTGTTCCGGGGTCTGAGCAAGTCAAAGCTCAGGCAGAACAGGAAGGGTTAGATAAAATCTTGTTGGCTGCGGGCTTCGAATGGCGCCTACCCGGCTGTTCTATGTGCTTAGCCATGAACAATGACCGCTTGGGTCCCGGAGAACGTTGTGCGTCAACGTCTAACCGCAACTTTGAAGGTCGTCAAGGACGTGCGGGAAGAACGCACCTAGTCAGCCCTGCCATGGCTGCAGCCGCAGCGATTGCCGGTCACTTTGTCGATATTCGTAGCATTCACTAACAAGGATTTCTAACATGTCAGGATTTAAACAACATACAGGGTTGGTTGTCCCTCTCGATGCAGCGAACGTTGATACTGATGCCATCATTCCGAAACAATTTTTGCAAAAAGTCACCCGGACTGGATTTGGTAAACATCTATTCCATGATTGGCGTTTTCTGGATGATGCTGGGCAACAACCGAACCCAGAGTTCGTCTTAAACAAACCACAGTATCAAGGGGCAAGTATTTTGCTTGCGCGTGAGAACTTTGGTTGTGGTTCATCGCGTGAACATGCTCCTTGGGCGCTGGCTGATTACGGAATACAAGTGATCATCGCGCCTAGTTTTGCCGATATTTTTTACGGAAATGCCATCAATAATCAAATGGTTCCCGTACAGCTCTCTGACGACGAAGTAGACGAACTGTTTGCTTACGTGGAGAAGCATCACGACGCCAGAGTGACGGTTGATTTGGAAAGTATGACGGTAAATACCACCGAAAAAAGCTATACCTTTCAAATTGATGAGTTTCGTCGCCACTGTTTACTCAATGGTCTCGACAGTATTGGGCTAACTCTGCAACATGCCGATGAGATTGCCGCGTTTGAAGCCAGTATTCCTGCTTTTCTGCGCTAATCCCTCAAATCAAAAAGCTGCGATGACCTCGCAGCTTTTTTTATGTCACCACCTAGTCACACATCCTTTCGCACATTGAGCTGCTCTCAAAGACAACATATCAACACAAAGAAAACTATGGCCATGTTAGGGTTATAAACTCTGCAAAGTGTCATAAACGAAAAAACCCCAGCTAAAAGCTGGGATTTTCAAAATCAAGCCTGGCAATGACCTACTCTCACATGGGGAAACCCCACACTACCATCGGCGCTATTTCGTTTCACTTCTGAGTTCGGCATGGGATCAGGTGGGGCCAAAATGCTATGGTTGCCAAGCAAATTCTTTATTACTACGTATGATAACCTAGTAAATTGTATTCGTGGTGCTGATACCCAGACTCGAACTGGGGACCTCATCCTTACCAAGGATGCGCTCTACCGGACTGAGCTATATCAGCATTGTTTTTATTAAAAAAGCCCGTGCTTGACACGGGCTCTTTCAAAAAATTAAAGCTTGGCGATGACCTACTCTCACATGGGGAAGCCCCACACTACCATCGGCGCTATTTCGTTTCACTTCTGAGTTCGGCATGGGATCAGGTGGGGCCAAAATGCTATGGTCGCCAAGCAAATTCTTTATGACTACCGCTTACGCGATACTCATGCAATCTGGAAAGCTGTTTTTATGACTTCTACAAAGCCGTTCTCACACACTCAAGTACTCATTTGAGTCCGTTACAAAACCTTTTTGGTGTTGTATGGTTAAGCCTCACGGGCGATTAGTACAGGTTAGCTCAACGCCTCACAACGCTTACACACCCTGCCTATCAACGTTCTAGTCTCGAACAACCCTTTAGGACGCTTAAAGCGCCAGGGAGAACTCATCTCAAGGCTCGCTTCCCGCTTAGATGCTTTCAGCGGTTATCGATCCCGAACTTAGCTACCGGGCAATGCGTCTGGCGACACAACCCGAACACCAGAGGTTCGTCCACTCCGGTCCTCTCGTACTAGGAGCAGCCCCTTTCAATTCTCCAACGCCCACGGCAGATAGGGACCGAACTGTCTCACGACGTTCTAAACCCAGCTCGCGTACCACTTTAAATGGCGAACAGCCATACCCTTGGGACCGACTTCAGCCCCAGGATGTGATGAGCCGACATCGAGGTGCCAAACACCGCCGTCGATATGAACTCTTGGGCGGTATCAGCCTGTTATCCCCGGAGTACCTTTTATCCGTTGAGCGATGGCCCTTCCATTCAGAACCACCGGATCACTATGACCTGCTTTCGCACCTGCTCGAATTGTCATTCTCGCAGTTAAGCGGGCTTATGCCATTGCACTAACCTCACGATGTCCAACCGTGATTAGCCCACCTTCGTGCTCCTCCGTTACTCTTTGGGAGGAGACCGCCCCAGTCAAACTACCCACCAGGCACTGTCCTCATTCCCGATAAGGGAACCAAGTTAGAACATCAAAACTACAAGGGTGGTATTTCAAGGACGGCTCCATACAAACTAGCGTCTGTATATCAAAGCCTCCCACCTATCCTACACATGTAGGTTCAATGTTCAGTGCCAAGCTGTAGTAAAGGTTCACGGGGTCTTTCCGTCTAGCCGCGGGTACACTGCATCTTCACAGCGATTTCAATTTCACTGAGTCTCGGGTGGAGACAGCGTGGCCATCATTACGCCATTCGTGCAGGTCGGAACTTACCCGACAAGGAATTTCGCTACCTTAGGACCGTTATAGTTACGGCCGCCGTTTACCGGGGCTTCGATCAAGAGCGTCGACCGAAGTCTAACCCCATCAATTAACCTTCCGGCACCGGGCAGGCGTCACACCGTATACGTCATCTTACGATTTTGCACAGTGCTGTGTTTTTAATAAACAGTTGCAGCCACCTGGTATCTGCGACTCTTTTCGGCTCCAAGAGCCAGTCTCTTCACCTATATAGAGCGTACCTTCTCCCGAAGTTACGGTACCATTTTGCCTAGTTCCTTCACCCGAGTTCTCTCAAGCGCCTTGGTATTCTCTACCCGACCACCTGTGTCGGTTTGGGGTACGATTCCTTACAATCTGAAGCTTAGAGGCTTTTCCTGGAAGCATGGCATCAATGACTTCACACCCTTAGGTGCTCGACGTCGTGTCTCAGCCTTGAGTATCCGGATTTACCTAAATACTCAGCCTACGCACTTGAACCTGGACAACCATCGCCAGGCCCACCTAGCCTTCTCCGTCCCCCCATCGCAATTGTAAGAAGTACGGGAATATTAACCCGTTTCCCATCGACTACGCTTTTCAGCCTCGCCTTAGGGGTCGACTTACCCTGCCCCGATTAACGTTGGACAGGAACCCTTGGTCTTCCGGCGTGGGGGTTTTTCACCCCCATTATCGTTACTCATGTCAGCATTCGCACTTCTGATACCTCCAGCAGACTTCTCAATCCACCTTCAACGGCTTACAGAACGCTCCCCTACCCAATGCGATAAATCGCATTGCCGCAGCTTCGGTTTATTACTTAGCCCCGTTACATCTTCCGCGCAGGCCGACTCGACTAGTGAGCTATTACGCTTTCTTTAAATGATGGCTGCTTCTAAGCCAACATCCTAGCTGTCTGAGCCTTCCCACATCGTTTCCCACTTAGTAATAATTTGGGACCTTAGCTGGCGGTCTGGGTTGTTTCCCTCTCCACGACGGACGTTAGCACCCGCCGTGTGTCTCCCGGATAGTACTTACTGGTATTCGGAGTTTGCAAAGAGTTGGTAAGTCGGGATGACCCCCTAGTCTTAACAGTGCTCTACCCCCAGTAGTATTCGTCCGAGGCGCTACCTAAATAGCTTTCGGGGAGAACCAGCTATCTCCGAGTTTGATTGGCCTTTCACCCCTAGCCACAAGTCATCCGCTAATTTTTCAACATTAGTCGGTTCGGTCCTCCAATTGATGTTACTCAATCTTCAACCTGCCCATGGCTAGATCACTCGGTTTCGGGTCTATATCCAGAGACTGTGCGCCCAGTTAAGACTCGGTTTCCCTACGGCTCCCCTAAACGGTTAACCTTGCCACTGAATATAAGTCGCTGACCCATTATACAAAAGGTACGCAGTCACCCCACAAAGGAGGCTCCTACTGCTTGTACGTACACGGTTTCAGGTTCTATTTCACTCCCCTCACAGGGGTTCTTTTCGCCTTTCCCTCACGGTACTGGTTCACTATCGGTCAGTCAGGAGTATTTAGCCTTGGAGGATGGTCCCCCCATATTCAGACAGGATATCACGTGTCCCGCCTTACTCGATTTCACCACAAATGCGTTGTCGGTTACGGGGCTATCACCCTGTATCGCGTGCCTTTCCAGACACTTCACCTGACGCATAAATGGCTTAAGGGCTAATCCGGTTTCGCTCGCCGCTACTTCCAGAATCTCGGTTGATTTCTTTTCCTCGGGGTACTTAGATGTTTCAGTTCTCCCGGTTCGCCTCATTAACCTATGTATTCAGTTAATGATACCTGCTTATGCAGGTGGGTTTCCCCATTCGGACATCGTAGACTCAAGTGGCTCTTACTGCCTCATCTACGCTTATCGCAAGTTAGTACGTCCTTCATCGCCTCTGACTGCCAAGGCATCCACCGTGTACGCTTAGTCACTTAACCATACAACCCAAAAAAGTTTTGGATTGATGAATCAAATCACCAAGGTTTGTCTGCATAACTCTTTGCTTTCACTTTGAAAAGTGAAGACAAAAAGGACATGTTGCAGACTCGATATTGCCGGACTCAATTTTGAATATTCACTGAAAACAGTGAATCCAAGAACACTTGAATGTGTTTTTGTTTGTCTGACCGTTCTATTAAAAGACAATCAGACAATTGAGAACTTTTACAAATACTCTTCTAAAAGAGTATGTTGTCAGCTTTCCAAATTGTTAAAGAGCAATGTGTATCTTTTTACAAAGACACCATTTTTAAGAACACTGCACAGCAATATGCTTAAAGATGGTGGAGCTATGCGGGATCGAACCGCAGACCTCCTGCGTGCAAGGCAGGCGCTCTCCCAGCTGAGCTATAGCCCCATCTAGATGAAAATTTTCAGGAACTAGGCGTTTATTGAGGACGTGTAGTTCGCTACACGACGAAATAAACAACGCCGTTACTGGAAATTTTGGTGGGTCTGAGTGGACTTGAACCACCGACCTCCCGCTTATCAGGCGAGCGCTCTAACCAGCTGAGCTACAGACCCACTAAGGTGCTCTTAACGTTCTAAACCGTATCAATCTGTGTGAACACTCATCGCAATAATCATTCGTAGTAAGGAGGTGATCCAGCGCCAGGTTCCCCTAGCGCTACCTTGTTACGACTTCACCCCAGTCATGAACCACAAAGTGGCAAGCGTCCCCCCGAAGGTTAAACTACCTGCTTCTTTTGCAGCCCACTCCCATGGTGTGACGGGCGGTGTGTACAAGGCCCGGGAACGTATTCACCGTGGCATTCTGATCCACGATTACTAGCGATTCCGACTTCATGGAGTCGAGTTGCAGACTCCAATCCGGACTACGACGCACTTTTTGGGATTCGCTCACTTTCGCAAGTTGGCTGCCCTCTGTATGCGCCATTGTAGCACGTGTGTAGCCCTACTCGTAAGGGCCATGATGACTTGACGTCGTCCCCACCTTCCTCCGGTTTATCACCGGCAGTCTCCCTGAAGTTCCCACCCGAAGTGCTGGCAATCAAGGATAAGGGTTGCGCTCGTTGCGGGACTTAACCCAACATTTCACAACACGAGCTGACGACAGCCATGCAGCACCTGTCTCAGAGTTCCCGAAGGCACCAAAGCATCTCTGCTAAGTTCTCTGGATGTCAAGAGTAGGTAAGGTTCTTCGCGTTGCATCGAATTAAACCACATGCTCCACCGCTTGTGCGGGCCCCCGTCAATTCATTTGAGTTTTAATCTTGCGACCGTACTCCCCAGGCGGTCTACTTAACGCGTTAGCTCCGAAAGCCACGGCTCAAGGCCACAACCTCCAAGTAGACATCGTTTACGGCGTGGACTACCAGGGTATCTAATCCTGTTTGCTCCCCACGCTTTCGCATCTGAGTGTCAGTATCTGTCCAGGGGGCCGCCTTCGCCACTGGTATTCCTTCAGATCTCTACGCATTTCACCGCTACACCTGAAATTCTACCCCCCTCTACAGTACTCTAGCCTGCCAGTTTCAAATGCTATTCCGAGGTTAAGCCTCGGGCTTTCACATCTGACTTAACAGACCACCTGCATGCGCTTTACGCCCAGTAATTCCGATTAACGCTCGCACCCTCCGTATTACCGCGGCTGCTGGCACGGAGTTAGCCGGTGCTTCTTCTGCAGCTAACGTCAAGAATGGTGTCTATTAAACACCACCCCTTCCTCACTGCTGAAAGTACTTTACAACCCGAAGGCCTTCTTCATACACGCGGCATGGCTGCATCAGGCTTGCGCCCATTGTGCAATATTCCCCACTGCTGCCTCCCGTAGGAGTTTGGGCCGTGTCTCAGTCCCAATGTGGCTGATCATCCTCTCAGACCAGCTAGAGATCGTCGCCTTGGTGAGCTCTTACCTCACCAACAAGCTAATCTCACCTGGGCATATCTTGACGCGAGAGGCCCGAAGGTCCCCCTCTTTGGCCCGAAGGCGTTATGCGGTATTAGCCATCGTTTCCAATGGTTATCCCCCACATCAAGGCAATTTCCCAGGCATTACTCACCCGTCCGCCGCTCGTCAGCAAAGAAAGCAAGCTTTCTTTCTGTTACCGCTCGACTTGCATGTGTTAGGCCTGCCGCCAGCGTTCAATCTGAGCCATGATCAAACTCTTCAATTAAAGTTTTTTGTGGCTCAATGAATACTGACTTCAAAACTAAAATTCATCCGAAGATGAACGTAATTTTAAAGCTATTATCATTCCAACAGAATGATAATGAATTGACTGTGCCGCTATTATTTTTACTTTTGAAAAAGTAAAATCAAAACCGCTCAAGGCTGTTTCTTAATAGCTTTGGTCACTCAGTTCATTGAAACCAATTGTGCTTCCTAAGAAGCTATTGATTATCATCAACGAGTGCCCACACAGATTGATAGGTTTAAATTGTTAAAGAGCGTTGCTTTAAAAGAAGTTTTCTTTCAGAGCGGAGGTGCATTCTAAAGATTTAATTGAGCGTGTCAAACACTTTTTCAATTTTCTTTTTTAGGATGTCTTATCCTCATCGACCTTGACTGAAGCCTTGTGGCGTCTGCCGTGTCAGTGGTTGGGCATTATAGGGAGATAATAAAAGTTGGCAAGCAAAAGTTGGTATTTTTTTAATAAAAAAAGCACGACCGACCAATAAAACAACAACCCTTTTCTTATACTCAAATACTCAGAGTTTTTATACACCTTATCCACTTTTCCTTGTGGATAACTATGAATCACTTTCAAAGAAATACGATACTCTGGCTCTTGGATTTAGGTACTCTCGAATGTTTTCTGGGAGTTTAGCCGGTAAAATCGCTTTAACTATTTTAATGTCTTTACCTGCTAACTCAATGATGGGCGCCTGATGACGAGGCACGGAAGCATCATAAATCAGTACATTTGGAAAAAGCAGGTTATTGCTATTTACTGAGATCACTAACCCCACCGTACCATTAGACAACTGTACAACCGTACCAGGTGGATAAACCCCCATGAATTTCACGAGTATGGCTAAGCTCTCTTGATCATAGAGATGCTTGCAGTTCTTAAATAAGTACGATAGTGCGATATACGGAATTTTCTGTTCGCTTGGCACTTGCGAATGGCATAAGTTATCAAAGGTATTCGCTACCGCTACCACTTTAGCCAATTCATCAATCTCCTCTTCTCGCAATCCGTTGGGATATCCAGAACCATCATTAAGCTCATGATGCTGCTCTATTACGGTACGCGCGACAGGTGAAAACCCTTCAATGTTATCTGCGATCTCTAAGCCATACTTGGTATGTAACTTGAGATAGTTAGTTTCTGGGCCATTAAGTGGTGTGGTTTTACGCAAAATAGCCGTGGGTACTCTGACTTTTCCCATATCATGGAATAAGCAGGCAAAGGCGAGTTCTTTAAGCTGCTCTGCCGAATAGCCTTTCGCTTTACCGATCATCATCGCAATAATCGCGACATTCAATGAATGAAAGTAAATGTCTTCAAATTCACTGTCGCTATTCATTAAATGCAATGTGACATGCTCATCACTGAGTAACGTATCGACAACATCTTCAACCAAGACCGTCGCTTCATTTACCGCATCCATTGGACGGCTGCGAATTTTATTCATCACGGAACGCATTCTGGCAAGCGAACGCTCAAATTCTTGCTCAACAACCTTAATACGACGACGATACGCATTGAGCTTTTCGATACGCTCTTGCTTCTCCAGCCAGAGTTTATCGACCTCTGCACTCATCGCTTGGTTTTCTTCTTCGGTATTCTCTCTTATTTCTTCCTGCTTCGGGGGTGGTACAGGCTCCACCGAGCTTTGATTAGGATTTAAAAACACGTACTCAATCCCTAAATGCTTAATTAGGGTAATCTGCTCTTGTGATTTCAATTTGAAGCTATTCAGAAGGAAAGGGTGGTCGTTCCACTTCACAGGCAGACGAATATGCAAACCAGGCTGGAGTCGATTAACATTGATTTTAATACTGGCCACTCTTTTATACCATCACACACATTTTTATCTTTCGTCTATACAATATGACGCAAGAAACGCATCAGTACCACTACTCTGTTCAGGAATTTGCGGGCGAGCAATGACATATTCGTAAGGAACGCGTCGCGAGTATTGGCTCAGTACACTCATATAAAGATATATAGCCTTAGCACTGGGACGGGTACATAACGGTATCCTGCAAGGAACAACATTTATAGCATCAGTGTTGGGCGAGACGTTATTGAGCATGATCGCTGGAAGGTATTCGACAGATACAAAAAAGCCTCAACATTCGTTGAGGCTTTTTTTGTTAATTTGGTACCACTGGGCGGACTTGAACCGCCACGCCCGAAGGCAACGGATTTTGAATCCGTCATGTCTACCAATTCCATCACAGTGGCATTTTCAGGGGGCTCCCCCTTACTTGTTGACTGGCATTATACGTAAGAATCGAGGGTGTGCAATAAAAATTTCAATTTAATCAATCAACTGCTCGTTATTTATTCACCAACATCTAAAACTGGATATTTTTCAGGCAAAACCGGCAATACAAAAGCCAAAAATTTGGATGCTCCCCCTTGATAACTCACTTGGCCCTCTCCACAGAGGGCCAAGACTTATCATAAAGGCCAGATCTTAATGGTTCACACCACGACTAATCTTGCGCTTTGTAACGATGCGCCATGTTATTGGCCGCTACCATAGCATTATACACGTCTGTTTCAGACACTGCTTTGACCATGTTCCCCATGGTGTCATCTTTATCACAAGCAATCGCGGCCACTTTACGCCATTCAGACTCAACAAATTTTTGTAAGCCCATATCTTCAAGCGTTAATGGCAAGCCTGCGGTTTTAATAATACGGACAACATTGTCAATTTCTTCTTTCGGTGCGTTTTCTAACACCAGTTGAGTCAGCAACCCAAATACCACTTTCTCACCGTGTTGTGCTTTATGTAGATCCGGAACGGCTGACATACCATTATTAACGGCATGAGCAGCGGCAAGTCCACCAGACTCTGCCCCGACACCACTTAAATAAATCGTTGCTTCTATGGTTTGTTCAAGCGCTGGCGTCGAAACTTTATTTTTGAGCGCATCCATAGCGGCTTCAACATTTTCACTCAATACGTCATAACACAAACGTGCTAAGCCTAGACCCGTGCGTGATGGTTTTTTCAATACCAAATTCACACCATCACATTGATAACATGCACGCGCTTCGAAATACGTCGCTAACGCATCCCCCACCCCAGCAGCAAAGAAGCGTGTTGGAGCGCCCGCTAGGATATCAGTATCAGCAATCACTGCATCTGGGTTTTGCGGTAAGAATAGATAATGGTCAAACTCTCCATCTTCTTTATAAATCACAGAAAGAGCGGTACATGGTGCATCGGTAGAGGCAATCGTCGGGTACAAGATAACCGGTAATTTTTGATGATATGCAACGGCCTTAGCGGTATCTAATGTTTTACCGCCACCAACACCGACAATCACATTGGCCTGTGTTTCTTTCGCCAACGCAATATTACGATCGACTTCTTTTTGCGTGCACTCATACTGAAATTTTTCAGCCGTTGCGGTCAACCCCTGCGTTTTTTCAATCGAAGAAATCGCTTCTTGTTGCACTCTCTCAAGGATAAATTCATCACAGATAATAAATGCGTTACTACCAAAATCTTTTACGTAATCGGGTAACTGAGCGAGTAAATTGGTGCCAATCACAAACTTCTTCGGTGAGGTGACTGTCCGTGGAGTCATATCCATGTGTTGCTCCTTAATGATCTAACAAATTGTTATCTAGTAAATTTATTGCATATGATACCGCGCACTTTTTTTTGATTCTTTGATCTAAAGCATATTCATCTATATTAATTGGCGCTGCTCTTTGGTTTATACAAAAAAAGAAGAGAAAACGCTGAGCGTTTTCTCTTCTTAAACTGTGACGATGGCAAATTAGACAGGTCTAGGCTTTGCGCCGCATTAAAATCAGGGCCACGGTCAAAAAGACCAAACTAGGCGCCGTTGCTCCGAGCGCTGGGGGGAATCCATAAACTAAGCTCAACGGTCCAAAGAACTCACTGGAGATATAAAAAGAAAAGCCAGCGATCACTCCGGATAAAATTCTCGCCCCCATGGTGACACTACGTAATGGGCCAAAAATAAACGACAGTGCCATTAACATCATAACGGCAATTGAGAATGGTTGAGTCACCTTACGCCAGAATGCTAAGTCGTAGCGTGAGGCATCTTGTTCCGATGATTTCAAATACCCCACGTAACTATACAGCCCACTCAAAGACAATTCTTCGGGTTTCACGGTCACCACTTTCAACTTATCCGGCTCTAAGGTCGTGTCCCATTGATACGATGGAATCACCTTTTTAGAAATTTCTACATTATTTTTCATATTGGTGAGGATGGCGTTTTTCATGGTCCAATGATGACCACTGTCATAATCCACTTCTTTAGAAAACACAACCTCAGTCAGTTTCTTATTGTCATTAAAACGCCAAATGTTGACACCATATAACTTATCATCGTTGATTTTCGTGATAAAAATAAAGTCATTGGCATCGCGAGCCCACACCCCGCTGCGCACCGATAATATTTTACCGCCAGACGTTTCAAACGCTCGCATGTCACGCGCTAATTTTTGCGCTTGAGGCGCGCCCCATTCGCCCAATAAAGTAATGAGCAACATCAATGGAATCGCGGTTTTTAACACTGACAAACCAATTTGTAGCTTTGAATAGCCGGCCGCTTGCATGACAACCAGTTCAGAACTTGACGCCAACATGCCCAACCCAATCAATGCGCCCAGTAAGGCCGCGAGTGGAAAGAACATTTCAATATCGCGTGGAATACTCAAAATCACAAAGTACAGCGCATGTAAAAGGTCGTACGTCCCTTTACCGACTTTGCGTAGCTGATCAACATACTTAATGATGCCCGACAACCCAACAAAGGTCACCAGCACTAACGCTGATGTAGAGATGATGGTTCGACCAATATAAAAGTCTAAAATCTTAAACATGACTTACGCCACCTTTCTCTTTCTGAATTTATCTTTGAATTTTCTGACCGCGACACTATCTAGCGAGTTAATCGCCAAGGCGGCAAGCAACAGTAATCCATTGATTGGCCACATGCCTAATGCGGTCGGAATCGAACCATCTTCAATGGCGGACTTCGTGGCACTGATCGCAAGGAAATAAGCCAAATAAATTAAAATCGCAGGTCCCATTTTAGCAAAGCGACCTTGACGTGGATTGACCGCCGACAGCGGGACCACCAGCATCGTGAGCAGTGGAATACACACCACCAGTGAAATACGCCACTGCAATTCCGCTTGCGCTTTCGGGTGCGCATTATGCAATAGCTGTAGTGTTGGAATCGCTTCCCAATCGCGGTCTTCGTGCTTGACCTTTCTTTGCCCAATTAAGCCCTGATATTGATCGAAGGTCGTGATCATATAATTCACGCGTGTCGGCACCCCTTCATAGCGTGTCCCATTATGCATGGAGATCACTTGGCGACCATCACTCAAATCTTTGACTTCGCCAGAATCGGAAAACATCACACTGGGCATCACCGAATCTTTAGGCGTCAATTGGGCGACAAACACGTTGGATAACTTATGGTTATTGATATCATCGATAAACACCACCGATGAGCCATCTGGAGAGCGCTGAAATTGCCCTTTTTGCAATAAATCAACGCTGTTTTCTGATGACAGCTTTTCCATTAACTGCGCGACTTTATCTTGGCCCCATGGCGACAACCAAAACGAGTTAAACGCCGCCACACCAGACGTGATCAGAGCCAGTGCTAGGGCGGCCTGAATTAAAAATTTATTACCAATGCCCGTTGCATTCATTACGGTAATTTCACTTTCTGCGTACAAACGCCCGAAGGTGAGCAAGATACCAATATACAAACTCAACGGTAGCATGAGTAATCCCATCGCAGGCATGTTCAACCCCACGATAGACAAAATCATTCGTGCAGGAATCTCACCATCAGAAGCTTCCGCTAAAACACGAATAAACTTCTGGCTCAGAAATACTAGAAAGAGCACAAAAAAGATGGCTAGCTGACTCTTTAATGCCTCTCTGATCAAATATCGGACAATAATCACGCTGAAATTACCTATACAAAACTTGTTTTTTTAGTTGAATCACTATAATTTCTCGTTGAACCTTTTATTTTCGAAATTTTAGCTAAGTGTTAGCATTCTACATTAAAAGGTAGAACCTTATAAGGATCCAATAAGTAAGAGTTCATTATCTAACATTTAGTTCTATTTGTCTTTAGGATGTAGGAGTACGCATGGAGTTCAGTGTAAAAAGTGGCAGCCCAGAGAAGCAGCGTAGCGCATGTATCGTCGTCGGTGTCTTTGAACCGCGCCGTCTTTCTCCAGTGGCAGAACAACTCGATAAGATCAGTGATGGCTATTTAAGCTCACTACTACGTCGCGGTGATTTAGAGGGTAAACCAGGCCAGATGCTACTTTTGCATCAAGTTCCTGGCGTACTGTCTGAGCGCGTATTGCTTGTTGGTTGTGGTAAAGAACGCGAACTGGGTGAGCGCCAGTATAAAGAAATTATTCAAAAAACCATTAGTAATCTTAATGAAACCGGCTCGATGGAAGCGGTCTGCTTTTTAACAGAACTTCATGTTAAAGGCCGCGACACGTACTGGAAAGTTCGTCAAGCCGTGGAAGCAACACAAGACAGCTTGTACACATTTGATCAGTTCAAATCGGTCAAGCCAGAAACTCGTCGTCCATTACGCAAGCTGGTGTTTAATGTACCCACACGCCGCGAATTGACGCTCGGGGAAAAAGCGATTAATCATGGTCTTTCGATCGCATCAGGCGTTCGAGCATGTAAAGACCTTGGTAATATGCCACCCAATATTGCCACTCCGGCTTATCTGGCTTCACAAGCACGTCGCCTTGCGGACGACTACTCAACCGTTTCAACCAAAATCATTGGTGAAGAAGAAATGGATAAGTTGGGCATGTACTCTTACCTCGCAGTCGGTCGCGGTTCGAAAAACGAATCGATGATGTCCGTGATTGAGTACAAAGGTAATCCCAACTCAGAAGCCAATCCAATTGTCTTAGTTGGTAAAGGCCTGACGTTTGACTCAGGCGGTATTTCATTGAAGCCAGGCGCGAATATGGATGAAATGAAATACGACATGTGTGGCGCGGCCTCTGTATTTGGTGCCATGAAAGCCTTGGCCGAAATGAACCTACCCATCAATGTCGTGGGCATTTTAGCTGGCTGTGAAAATATGCCAGGAAACGACGCCTATCGTCCAGGTGACATCCTTACCACTATGTCTGGTCAAACTGTCGAAGTCTTAAATACTGATGCTGAAGGCCGCTTGGTATTATGTGATGCTTTAACGTACGTTGAACGCTTTGAACCCGATTGCGTGGTTGATGTTGCAACATTGACGGGAGCGTGTGTCGTCGCTTTAGGACACCACATCAGTGGCGTTGTCGCGAACCACAACCCATTAGCTCACGAGTTGGTGAATGCATCAGAGCAAGCCAGTGACCGTGCATGGCGATTACCGATGACCGATGAGTACCATGAGCAATTGAAAAGTCCGTTTGCTGACATGGCCAACATCGGTGGTAGCCCAGGTGGTGCCATTACGGCTGGTTGCTTCTTGTCTAAGTTTACTAAAAAGTATAATTGGGCACATATTGATATTGCAGGTACCGCATGGAAATCTGGCGCGGCAAAAGGCTCGACTGGGCGCCCTGTCTCAATGCTGGTCCAGTTCTTACTCAATCGAAGTGGCCTAGACACTGAGGAATAACAACCTCAAAAAAAGGGCCTCAGGGTCCTTTTTTATTTTCTTCTATCGACGTAAGGGTAAGCTATGGCAACCGCGACATTCTATATCGTCAAGGCTGACAGTCCACAAGCCAATAAGGCGGGGTTTGAAGAGTATGTGTTATTTCTCATCCGTCACTTTGTCAAACAAGGCGCGAAAGTGTATCTGCAATGTAATGACCAAGCTCATGCTGAAGAATTTGCTGAACACTTATGGCAAGCCGAACCCGACGCATTTATTGGACATAACCTCGTTGGTGAAGGACCCCGATATGGCACCCATGTCGAAATTGGCCACCCTGGCGTACGCGCCTCTTTTCATCGACAATTGGCAATAAATCTGGCGGATAATCAGACAACCTTTGCGCAAAACTTAACGGAAGTGATAGACTTCGTACATTGCGAAGAAAATGCTAAACAGCGAGCTCGAGCGCGGTATAAACGCTATCGCCAAGCAGGGTATCAACTGCAAACTATCGAGATTCAATACCCTTAGTTGTTCCTCCTTTATAGTTAAGCTCTTTACCACGAGAGTTCACTTATAAAGACGAACTGATTAACCATTTACGTATCCATTTAAGAGCACTATGGAAAAGACATATAACCCAACATCTATCGAACAAGGTCTGTATCAGACTTGGGAAGAGCAAGGCTATTTTAAGCCTCACGGCGACACATCGAAACCCGCTTATAGCATTGTCATCCCGCCGCCGAACGTCACGGGTAGCCTGCATATGGGTCACGCTTTCCAAGATACCATCATGGATACATTGACACGCTGCCAACGTATGAAAGGGAATAATACCCTATGGCAAGTCGGAACGGACCATGCTGGTATCGCAACGCAAATGGTCGTCGAGCGTAAAATTGCCGCGGAAGAAGGCAAAACCAAAAATGATTATGGTCGCGATGCCTTTATCGATAAAATTTGGGAATGGAAAAACGAGTCAGGCGGTAATATCACACGCCAACTACGTCGTCTTGGTGCGTCTGTCGATTGGGATCGTGAACGCTTTACCATGGATGAAGGCTTCTCCAACGCCGTGAAAGAGGTGTTTGTACGTCTTTATAAAGAAGATTTACTGTATCGTGGTAAGCGTCTCGTTAACTGGGATCCAAAGCTACACACCGCGATTTCTGATCTTGAAGTGGAAAACATTGATAAGAAAGGCCATATGTGGCACTTCCGTTATCCACTGGCCGATGGCGTCACTACGGCTGATGGTCACGATCATATTGTGGTCGCGACAACCCGCCCTGAGACTGTTTTAGGTGATACTGGTGTCGCAGTAAACCCAGAAGATCCTCGTTATAAAGATTTGATTGGCAAATTTGTGCGTTTGCCACTGGTTGATCGCTTAATCCCGATTGTCGGTGATGAGCATGCGGATATGGAAAAAGGCACAGGGTGTGTGAAAATTACCCCTGCCCATGATTTTAATGACTATGAAGTAGGTAAACGTCATAGCCTACCAATGATCAACATCCTGACAATGGATGCCCATATTTTGCCAAGCGCCGAAGTGTACACCACGAAAGGTGAGCCAAGTACAGCGTATGCAACGGATATTCCAGAACAATTCCAAGGGTTAGAGCGATTTGCCGCCCGTAAAGCCATTGTTGCAGAACTCGAACAATTGGGTCTCTTGGTAGAGGTGAAAGATCATGACCTCACTGTCCCATATGGTGACCGTGGTGGCGTGGTGATTGAGCCTATGCTGACCGACCAATGGTATGTCCGTACTGCTCCTCTCGCTGAACCTGCGATTAAAGCGGTTAAAGATGGCGACATTCAATTCGTTCCACAACAGTACGAAAACATGTACTTCTCTTGGATGAACGAACTGCAAGATTGGTGTATCTCTCGTCAGCTTTGGTGGGGTCATCGCATTCCTGCTTGGTATGATGAGCAAGGTAATGTTTATGTCGGCCGTGATGAAGACGAAGTGCGTGCAGAAAACGGTTTAGCGGCTGATGTTGTGCTGTCACAAGACGATGACGTCCTTGATACCTGGTTCTCATCCGCGCTATGGACGTTCGGCACACAAGGTTGGCCAGAAAAAACGCCTGATCTTGCAACGTTCCACCCAACCGATGTTCTCGTCACTGGCTTTGACATCATCTTCTTCTGGGTTGCACGCATGATCATGATGACCATGCACTTCATCAAAGATGACGAGAATAAACCGCAAGTTCCGTTCAAAACCATTTATGTGACCGGCCTTATTCGCGATGAAAATGGCGATAAAATGTCGAAATCAAAAGGTAACGTACTTGATCCTATCGATATGATCGATGGTATTGATCTTGAAGCCTTAGTAGAAAAGCGTACTGGCAACATGATGCAGCCACAGCTTGCTAAGAAGATTGAAAAAACCACACGTAAAGCTTACGAAAACGGAATTGAAGCTTACGGTACCGACGCCTTGCGCTTTACGCTTGCGGCGATGGCCTCAACCGGTCGCGATATCAACTGGGATATGAAGCGTCTTGAAGGTTACCGTAACTTCTGTAATAAGCTGTGGAACGCGAGCCGTTACGTACTCATGAATACTCAAGAGCACGATTGTGGTTTTGCTGCCGGTGCCGAGCTGGAATATTCGTTAGCGGATAAATGGATCGAATCTCAATTTGAGTTGACGGCCAAAGCATTCAACAACCATATTGATAATTTCCGTTTAGATATGGCGGCCAATACACTGTATGAATTCATTTGGAACCAATTCTGTGACTGGTACTTAGAGCTGACTAAACCCGTTCTATGGAAAGGAACCGAGTCACAGCAACGCGCGACACGTCGTACGCTGATTACAGTATTAGAAAAAACCTTACGTCTTGCTCACCCTGTGATTCCTTACATCACAGAGACAATTTGGCAAAGTGTTAAGCCACTGGTTGACGGCATTTCTGGCGATACCATCATGCTGCAAGCCTTGCCACAGTATGATGAAAATAATGTTCACCAAGAAGCCTTGGACGATATTGAATGGGTAAAAGCGTTTATTACCAGTATCCGTAACTTACGCGCGGAATACGACATCAACCCAGGTAAACCGTTGGAAGTGATGTTAAAAGCGGCCAATGAGACCGACGCCAATCGCTTAGAGACGTGCAAACCGGTACTGATGTCACTGGCTAAACTAGAAAGTGTACGCATTATCACTGATGCCGACACACTTCCCGCTTGTGCGACGGCACTGGTTGCTCAATCTGAGTTAATGATTCCAATGGCTGGCTTGATTGATAAAGAGGCAGAACTTGACCGTTTATCGAAAGAGATCAGCAAAACTCAAGGTGAAATTAAGCGCATTGAAGGCAAGTTAAATAACGAAGGCTTCGTTGCGAAAGCGCCGGAAGCGGTTGTCGCCAAAGAACGTGAGAAGCTTGAAGGTTACCAAGCAACCTTGGTTAAACTGGAAGAGCAAAAAGTGACCATCGCTAACCTATAAGTTGATGATGGTGTGTATAAGCAAAAAGCAGCGCTCAGGCGCTGCTTTTTTTATGATGATTCTACTGACTCATTGTCTCTTTTAGCACTTGGGCAACATTTTATAATCCGGTAATTCAGCGCTTGGCGTAAAATGTTCAAAGATACAGGCACTCGCTTGGGGATAGAAGTCACACGGGACAAATAATGATTCAAGTTGCTGCGATGCAGGATGATAATAACTGAGTTCCGCTGCATGGAGCTGCAAGCGATCACTCCATGCGAAGGCGTCAGCATGAGCATAAAACTCGTCCCCCACGATAGGATGACCAATCACCTGCATGTGCACACGGATCTGATGAGAACGTCCGGTAACTGGGAGTAGACGAACCACACTGGTGTGCTCTTCATATTCCACAACCTGATAATGAGTCAATGACGGTTTACCGTGCTCTTCACACACCTTCTGCCGCGGACGATTGGGCCAGTCACAAATCAGTGGGCGGTCCACTTCACCTTGTTGCGGTGGATGTCCCCATACTCGGGCATAATAAATTTTATGCGTCAGGCGATATTGAAATTGTTTCTTTAATGCGGATTCGCTCGCTTTGTCTTTGGCAAGTAGCATCAATCCAGACGTTGCCATATCCAAACGATGAATCACCTGAATGTCAGGATCACGCTCGACAACACGACTCCACATACTGTCGTAATGCTCCGGCAAGCGACCGGGGACTGAAAGTAACCCTGCAGGCTTATTTACTGCTAAGAGGTTGTCGTCTTCATACACCACTTCGATCCAAGGTTCGGTCGGCGGTGTGTACTCTGTCATTGCCATGCGCTGCTCTATTCCGCTAAAAACGCCGCATTATATACGTAAGCGCATGGCTTCGCAGTAGCCAATTCTCTCCGCGTTCATCATTCCTCGAACAACGGCCACGATGTTCAAGTGCGTCCCATGCTCAACTCTGTCTTTATCTAAGTCATACAACACGCCACGTCTTAACCAACAACGGTTTTAATAGGGGTAAACACTAAAAAAGTAAAAATATCTGTCCATAAATGTAAATAAAATTTGACATAAAAACTAATGCATATAATGATCAATAATATTGACAAAATAAGAAACCTCTAAAGGTTCATTTTTGAATGTATTTCAGCACAACACAAGGACGTACTATGGACAGCGCCGTATCAGTATCACGCTCCCCTCAGAGAGGGATCGGTCAATCAATTCAATCATTAGGGCCGGGTATTATGGCCGCTGCCGCTGCGGTCGGAGGCTCTCACCTAGTGGCATCAACAAAAGCGGGGGCGATTTACGGCTGGCACCTTGCGGCGCTTATTCTGCTCGTGAACCTTTTTAAATACCCTTTTTTCCGAGCAGGCGTTCAATATACCGTTGGGACAGGAAAAAGCTTGGTGGAAGGCTATGCCAACTTAGGTAAACCGTATTTATATGCCTTTTTCGCACTGTGCTCGATCTCGGCAGTGATCAATACGGCGGCGCTATTGTTATTTAGTGCCAGCTTGCTGAGCTACTTCATTCCATTTCAATTATCGATTGGCCTATTAAGTGTCCTCGTTCTCACGACCTGCTTGGTCATTTTATTCGCGGGACAATACAAAGCGTTAGACGGACTGTCCAAACTGATTATGGCCGTGTTAACGCTCAGTACATTGGTGGCTGTCGCCATTGCCGCGGGAGGATCCAGCGCAGTGGTACACACGGTAGAAACGCCCTCTCCATGGCAACTGGCCGCCATAGGATTTATCGTGGTAACAATGGGCTGGATGCCTGCCCCTATTGAGATCTCCAGCTTGAGTTCAATGTGGTTAAAAACCCAAAATGAACACATGGACGTGACACCGAAATCGGCATTGTTTGATTTTAATATCGGCTATATCACGACCGCACTGCTTGCCGTTGTCTTTCTCGCTTTAGGGGCACTCGTGCTCAATGGAACAGGCACCGAAATCGCCCAATCCGGCACCGGATTCACCCACCAGTTGATCGGCTTGTATGCTTCAACCATTGGAGAATGGTCACGCTACTTAATTGCCGTGATTGCGTTCTTCTGTATTTTTGGCAGCACCATTACTGTCATTGATGGCTACTCACGTGTGCTAGCCGAATCGGTACGTTTATTTAAAAAGAATCCACAACACATCAGCGCGGAACGCTACTTCAAACCATGGATGGCGGTGGTCTCTACTTTAGCTCTAGGTATTATCCTATTTTGGACGTCCGCCTTACTTCCAATGTTAAACTTCGCGATGATTATGGCGTTTATCACCACTCCCTTCTTTGCTTTGCTGAATTACATTCTTGTGACCCGCACACCGCTCCCCAAAGCACTCACCATGGGCGTAAAACTTAAATCGCTCGCAATTATCGGTTTGATTTATCTATTTGGGTTTCTGGCACTGTTCATTTGGTGGAAGTGGTTGATGTAAATATCACGCTTTACCGTGATGAAAAAACCAATAAAGCGTGCAAAAAAAAAGCCTTCATTCAAATGAAGGCTTTTTCTATCAAGTCATCACCACTGACGAACTTAGTTATGAGCGACCATAATAACGCGCAATGAATCAAGCTGATATTGAGCATGCTTGATCAATTGATCGAGTTCCTCAATTTGCGTTTGCTGCGCGACAAGCTCCTCTTCACGAATGTTCGGATTCACTTCTTTTAGCGCCTGCATGCGTTCTAACTCTGCGCCCAATTGCTGATGCATTTCTTGCAAAGCTTGATCTCGGATCGTTGCCAACTGCGCTTCCACCACTGGAGTGCCAGCATCAATCAAATCATGAACCTGCTTCTGCACCGATGTCACCAACTTATTGGCCACATGGCGGTTCACCGGGCTTAATTGACGATTGAAACTATCAAAATCCACCTGTGACGACAGATCATTACCACGCCCATCCAGTAATACCCGAATCGGTGTTGGCGGGAGAAAACGCTGAATACCACTGCGTTTTGGTGCTTGTGCTTGCACTAAGAACACCAATTCCAATAATACTGTCCCAACGGGCAAGGCTTTATTCTTGAGTAGCGACACCGCGGATGTCCCGACACCTTCACTCATGAGCATTTCCATACCACCATCGATCATCGGGTGCTCCCAACTGATCAACTCTACATCTTCGAGCGCGAGCGCGGTATCACGATCAAATGTGACCGTCGTTCCCTCATCAGGTAAACCAGGGAAGCTTGACACCATCATATGTTCCGTCGGTTTCAAGACAATCGCATTATCACCACGGTCATCTTGATTAACACCAACCGTATCAAATAAGCTCAGTGCAAACGTTACGAGATTCGTATCTTCATCCGTTGCCGCGATTTGCTCAGCAATACGCTGGGATTTGTCACCCCCGTTAGAATGAATCTCTAGCAGGCGATCACGCCCCTGCTCCATCTGAGCTTTCAAGGTCGCATTCATCGCCGCAGAATCGGCAATAATTGCCTCAAGCCCCTCGGAATTGGCCGCAGCCAATTGCTCGATGAGAGCGTCACTGTGCTCATCGTAAACAAGGCGTCCTGTCGGACACGTCTCTTCAAACGCATTCAACCCTTCATGGAACCAACGCGCTAAGATCTCTTGTGATGTGCTTTTCAAGTAAGGCACATAAATATCAATATCTCGGCGCTGCCCAATACGATCCAAACGCCCAATTCGTTGCTCTAAAAGATCGGGGTTAAATGGCAGATCAAACATGACCAGTTGATTGGCAAACTGAAAGTTACGACCTTCTGAACCAATTTCACTACAAATTAAAACTTGCGCACCGCCTTCCTCTTGAGCGAAATAGGCCGCTGCTTTATCACGCTCTAAAATGGACATACCTTCATGGAAAACCGTCGCTCGGATGCCCTCGCGTTCGCGTAAGGCTTGTTCTAACTGCAACGCAGTGCTGGCACGCGAAGCAATCACCAAAATCTTCTCGCTACGCTTATCTTTGACTTTATCGAGCAGCCAATTCACCCGCGGATCAAACTGCCACCAGCTCGATTCTTCGCCTTCAAACTCTTGGAAGATTTCTTCGGGATAAAGCATCTTAACCGCTCGAGCTTCCGCACTCATCTTACCGCCAATCATGCCTGCGACACGCATTGAGGTCGTGTATTGTGATGGAATCTCCATCGGTAATAAATGGACATTCCGCTCTGGGAACCCTTCAACACCGGAGCGAGTGTTACGAAACAGTACGCGACCTGTTCCGTGGCGATCCATCAAACTATCAATCAACGACTGACGGGCTTGCGCTTTTTCTTGCTCATCCGCTTGGCTGTCTAAAACCGCGAAAATTTCCGCAACTCGTGATTCACCCAGGATAGCGGTAATTTGCGTTTTCTCTGCCGTCGTTAATGTTTGCCCTGAGAACAGTGTCGTCACCGCATTCGCCACTGGGGCATATTGCTCTTCTTCTGCAACAAACGCTTGATAGTCATAGAAACGATCCGGATCAAGCAGGCGTAAACGCGCAAAATGGCTTTCCCGGCCTAACTGCTCTGGGGTTGCCGTTAACAATAAGACACCGGGCGTACGTTCAGCCAACGCTTCAACGACTTGGTACTCACGGCTCGGTTTCTCTTCACTCCACTCAAGGTGATGGGCTTCATCCACCACCAGCAGATCCCACTCAGCATCCACCGCTTGCTCAATACGACGGCGGCTTTTACGTAAAAATTCTAGCGAACATAAAACAAATTGCTGGGTATCAAACGGGTTTTCTGCTTCGGCAAATGCTTCGACACAACGTTCTTCATCAAAAATAGAAAAATGCAGATTAAAACGGCGCATCATTTCCACTAACCACTGATGCTGCAGAGTTTCTGGCACCACAATCAGTACTCGTTCCGCTCGGCCTAACAACACTTGCTGGTGGATAATCATGCCCGCTTCAATGGTTTTCCCTAAGCCCACTTCATCGGCGAGTAATACGCGAGGAGCATGTCGACGGCCCACTTCATGGGCAATATAAAGCTGATGAGGCACTAAACCTGCGCGCATCCCACACAAACCGCGCATCGGACTCTTTTGTTGTTGATACTGGTTCTGTAAAGCTCGATAACGTAAAACAAAGTTATCCATACGGTCCACTTGCCCAGCAAACAACTTGTCTTGTGGCTTGTTAAAGCGTATTTGGTGACTTAAGAAAATTTCACGCAGTGATATATTCGATTCTTTCGTATCCAAGCGCGTCCCCATATAGGTAAGTACGCCTTGGTCTTCACTGATCTCTTCGACGTGTAATTGCCAACCTTCTTGGCTATCGATCACATCCCCCACATTAAAGGTAACTCTTGTGACAGGTGCGTCGTGGCGCGCGTATACTCGGTTTTCTTCTGATGCTGCAAACATCACAGAAACCGTTCGTGCGTCAATCGCGACGACTGTACCTAAACCTAAATCGCTTTCTGTATCGCTTATCCAGCGTTGCCCCAAAGCAAAAGTCATGAATCGACTACCTCATTAATTTGGATTGGATTTCTATTTGTTACGTCATTGAACGGCGAATTGAGCAAGCTCTATTATGAGCGTGATTAAACCGCTGCGTAGAAAAGGTCGCTAATCTTACTTGAAGCTGTGATACAGGTCACGAGCAATCCGCTGTAAAGCTCAAGTTTTTTCGTGTTTTTGGTTTCGACATAAAAATGTCATCTTAGCGTGGCATTTCTAGTTATGTTGCTATACTGATTATGAGGCTGGTGTGGGTTATTTCTCAATAATTTGCTCCGTCACACAACAGTAAGTATCAAACCAGTTTTGCAGTCAGTGATAAGCGTTCTTGCGCTTGACGTTGAGGATGCTTGGTAACTTGGGTGCAAGCTAACTTTTGCATAGCAAGCTACTTTGTAGCAAGGAGACGCGTATGGGCGATACCGAACGAAAACTGTTTGTCCTTGATACCAACATTTTACTTCATGAGCCTCAGGCCATTTACTCCTTCCAAGAACATGACGTCGTCATTCCCATGACGGTACTAGAAGAACTCGATAGAATCAAAGACAGTAAGCGCGATGTGGCGCGTGATGCCCGTGTTGCCATTCGCTCTCTAGAAAACCTTTTCCATGAGGCCACTCCTGATGAAATCACTGATGGTATTCCTTTAATCAAAGACAGCCCAACCTGTGGCTCAATCTCGATTCTCGCCGACTATGAGTTGGTTGATACCTTCAAAGCCTTCACCGATAAAGAAGGCGACAACCGGATTCTCAATGCGGTGCTCTACTTACAAAATAAGCGAGCACCTCGCGCCGTCATCTTAGTCACTAAAGACATTAATATGCGGTTGCGAGCCAAAGGGGCTGGCGTGCTCTACGTAGAAGATTATCGTACCGACCAGTTGATCGATGATGTGCAATACTTAACCAAAGGCTTTCAGCAACGTCCTGGGGCTTTTTGGGAGTCCGTTGACGATGTTGATTCCTACAATGCTCACGGTCAGACATATCATGCATTAGACCGCGAACCTTTCGAACCCACCTATTTGAATCAATACATTATTGATGAAGACAGCGATTTTGCCGCTCGTGTAGAAAAAATCGAAGAGAATCGCTTAGTGCTCAAAGACATGAGTCGCGAGCGAATGATGCATCGCCGAGTATGGGGCGTGTCCCCTAAGAATATCTATCAAGCGATGGCCGTCGATGCATTACTGGACCCTGATATTGACGTTGTCATTTTAACTGGCGCAGCAGGCAGTGGTAAAACCCTACTCGCGATGGCTGCCGCTTTAGAGCAAACCGTTGAAAATCATCGCTTTGATAAAATCATTGTCACACGGAATACACCAGATATTGGTGAATCGATCGGCTTCCTCCCTGGAACAGAAGAAGAGAAGATGCTGCCTTGGCTTGCCTCTGTGACGGATACATTGGAGGCATTGCATAAAGACGATCACTGCACCGATGGATCGTTAAAATACATCTGTGATAAAGCCAACATTCAATTTAAATCGATTAACTTTATGCGAGGACGTTCGATTCAAGGGGCATTAGTGCTGCTTGATGAATGTCAGAACCTCACTGCTTCACAAATTAAAACTATATTGACGCGTTGTGGAGAAGGGACAAAAATTATTTGTTCTGGTAACTTAGCACAAATAGACTCTCACTACCTGACGCCGGTGACCTCCGGACTGACCTATTTAGTCGAGCGCTTTAAAAACTTTGAAGGCAGTGCCAATATCCATCTTAATGGTGTGGTGCGCAGTCGCCTTGCTGAGTTTGCGGAAGAAAACTTATAGTCATACTACGCGAGGCATCTAAAAATGCCTCGCTTTTTAAAAATAATAATTCACTTTACATGCATTTTTATGTTTTACTGATCTTTATTGTTTTCGACTCTCGAATGATAAGGACCGAGATATGGCTTTCAATCTACGTAACCGCAATTTTCTCAAGCTACTGGATTTTTCTGCAAAAGAAATTCAGTTTCTCCTCGATCTCTCGACGCAATTAAAACAAGCGAAGTACACAGGTACTGAGCAAAAAAATCTCTTGGGTAAAAATATTGCACTCATTTTTGAAAAGTCCTCTACTCGTACACGATGTGCGTTTGAAGTCGCCGCCCATGACCAAGGGGCCAATGTTTCATATATTGGCCCATCGGGCTCCCAAATCGACCATAAAGAATCGATGAAAGATACGGCCCGCGTACTCGGACGCATGTATGACGGCATTCAATATCGTGGCCATGGACAAGACATTGTTGAAGAATTAGGGGAATATGCCGGCGTTCCCGTATGGAATGGATTAACCAATGAGTTCCATCCCACGCAAATTCTCGCCGATTTTTTAACGATGCAAGAACACAGTCGTGGCAAACATTTATACGATATCTCGTTTGCTTACCTTGGAGATGCCCGCAATAACATGGGCAACTCACTGATGGTCGGTGCAGCATTAATGGGGATGGACATTCGCTTAGTCGCCCCAAAATCCTACTGGCCTGAAGCGAGCTTGGTTGAACAATGCCAAGCATTGGCGAAAAAATCGGGAGCCGTGATTACGCTAACCGAAGACGTCCAACAAGGCGTGAACGGCTGCGACTTTTTATATACGGATGTCTGGGTATCGATGGGTGAACCACCAGAAGCTTGGGATGAACGCATTGCCATCATGAAACCGTATCAAGTCAACATGGCAATGATTCAAGCCACCAATAACCCGAATGTGAAATTTATGCACTGTCTTCCCGCCTTTCATGACGATGAAACCGTGGTCGGTAAGCAAATTGCTGAAAAATATGGCATGGATGGCTTGGAAGTCACCAATGAAGTGTTTGAATCGAGCTATTCGATCGTGTTTGATGAAGCAGAAAACCGTATGCACTCGATCAAAGCCATTATGGTGGCGACTCTGGGTTAGTGGTAGAACGGACCGTTAATAACGTCCGATTGAGTGTCATGTAATCGCTTGCACTCTTTTTTGTTAGGGGTATAATTTGCTGCAATTTGTCTCTGGGGATACCTTAAAATGATCGGTTATTGTCGATTTACCACATATCATTTAAGTAAGTGCCAATACTTACTGGGTTTTGCGTTCCTCACTGATGAATAACGAATTTTAAAGCCTCCCAGATCGGGAGGCTTTTTTGTGGCCGAAAGAAAATATAGGGACAAAACTATGGTGAACTCGCTGTATCAAAAGCACATCATTTCAATTTCTGAGCTCTCGCGAGCTGAGCTCGAGTTGATCGTACATACCGCTGGCCAATTAAAAGCGCAGCCACAACCGGAACTCATTAAGCACAAGGTCGTCGCCAGTTGCTTTTTCGAGCCATCGACGCGCACGCGGTTGTCTTTTGAAACCGCCATACAGCGTATTGGTGGCAGCGTGATTGGATTCGATAACGGCGGCAACACATCACTCGCCAAAAAGGGCGAAACCCTCTCTGATTCGGTACAAGTCATTTCAAATTATGTCGACGCCTTTGTGATGCGTCATCCACAGGAAGGCGCGGCTCGCTTAGCCTCAGAATTCTCGAATGGCATTCCTGTTATTAACGCTGGCGATGGTTCAAATCAGCATCCATCACAAACCTTATTGGATTTATTTTCCATTTACGAAACCCAAGGTCGGTTAGATAACCTCAATGTCGCCTTTGTTGGGGATCTCAAATATGGACGTACGGTTCACTCCCTAACCCAAGCATTATCAAAATTCACCAACGTGCGGTTTTATTTTGTTGCTCCGGACGCGCTGGCGATGCCGGATTACATTTGTGAAGAGCTGGATGACGCTGGGATTGCCTACAGCCTACATCAAGATATGGAGACGGTCATTCCTGAACTCGACATTCTCTACATGACACGAGTGCAAAAAGAGCGTTTTGATGAGTCCGAGTATGCGCACATAAAATCGGCCTTTGTGCTGACGGCGGCGCACCTCACCCATGCTCGTGCCAATATGAAAGTGCTACACCCATTACCACGGGTTGATGAAATCACCACTGACGTGGATAGCACCCCCCATGCCTATTTTTTCCAACAAGCGGGCAATGGCGTGTACGCCAGAGAAGCATTACTTGCGCTCGTTTTGAACGAATCACTTTAAGGGAATATCATGACTAAAGACACTCAATTACAAGTTGAAGCCATCAAAGACGGCACTGTTATCGATCATATCCCCGCGAAAGTCGGCATCAAAGTGTTACGACTGTTTGATATGCACAATGCCAATGAAAAAGTAACGATTGGCCTTAATCTGCCGTCTTCTGCTCTTGGCCATAAAGATTTACTTAAAATCGAAAATGTTTTCATTAATGCAGAGCAAGCCAATAAATTGGCGTTATATGCCCCACATGCGACCGTCAATCGCATTGAAAACTATGAAGTGGTGAAAAAACTGCCACTCGAATTGCCGAACAAAATCAATAATGTGTTTGCTTGTCCAAACAGCAACTGCATTTCTCATAACGAACCGGTCGAAAGTAGCTTTACCATCACGGAAAAACTGCACGATATTCGTTTAAAATGTAAATACTGTGAAAAAGTGTTTGCTCGCGATATTGTGACAGAGCGAAATGCTTAATCGGTATGATGCCGTGTCCGAGTAGCCCTTTACCTTCGAGAGGGTTACAGGCAAACTAAACACTTGTCGAATATAATATTAGTGGAAGATAATCATGACAAAAGTACTACAGACAGAGTCTGCACCAGCCGCAATCGGCCCTTATGTCCAAGGCGTGGATTTGGGCAATATGGTGCTCACTTCCGGACAAATCCCGGTTAATCCCGAAACGGGAGAGGTGGCAGACGATATTGCCGTTCAAGCTCGCCAATCTTTAGATAATGTCAAAGCCGTCGTGGAATCCTCTGGGCTGACAGTGCATGACATCGTTAAGCTAACTGTATTTGTGAAAGACATGAATGACTTCGCGACCATCAACACCGTCTACGGTGATTTCTTTGATGGCCATGGTGTGGCGAACTACCCTGCACGCTCATGTGTGGAAGTCGCACGTTTGCCGAAAGATGTGGGGATTGAAATCGAAGCGATTGCAGTACGTCAATAAGCGCTATCGATATCATGAAAAAGGGTTGCCAATGGCAACCCTTTTTATATTCAGTTCAAACCGACAGACGCGGTGCGATACTTATTTTTTATTAAGCTCTGCCACTTCGGCATCCAGTTCTGCCAATTTGTCTTTCATCAAGGCATGGCAATGCTTCGATAACTTGCGGACATCTTCTTTGGCGTAATCATCCGTGCTGATCGATGGCAAGATTTCCACAATGACATGGCCATTATTCCAGCGATTCAACTTAATATGATTGGTCGAGCTACAGACAATCGGCCCCACTGGCACATTAGCACCAATCGCAGCATGAAAGGCACCGGTTTTAAATGGCAGCAAGCCACGGCCACGTGAACGCGTCCCTTCAGGAAACATCCATACCGAGACTTTGCTATTTTTAATGCTGTTCACCACTTGGTCAATCGTGCCCTTGGCTTTGGCTTTATTGGCTCGGTCGATCAAAATGTTGCCGGTTAACCAATACAACTGCCCGAAAAGAGGTAACCAAGCCAAACTTTTTTTACCCACGGTCACCACATTCGGTGTCACCGCGCGCGAGACGGTAAACATGTCCCAGTTGCTTTGATGATTGGCGATATAAATATGCTGACCGCGTTCATAGGCATCAGCGGGAGCACGCAGAATCAATTTAATACCAAACACAGGGGCAAGCGCAGCAAAAAAGCGTCCAAACGTGAATACATGTTTTGGATTGCGTGGGGATAATAAACAGTACCCACAACCAAATACAAACATGACGATAGCAAATAACGCTACAGCAAAGATACGAAGGAGTGCGATCATCGATTTCTCCAAAGGAGTCGGAATAAAAAAGCCGAAACTTTGTTGTTTCGGCCACTAACTAAGCTTTATAGAAGAAGAGTTTACCCTGCTTCGCTAATACGCTCAATATTTGCGCCCAGCGCAGACAGTTTATCTTCGATCTTTTCATAACCGCGATCAATATGATAAATGCGATCTACGATAGTCTCGCCTTTGGCAATACAACCCGCGATGACCAGACTTGCCGAAGCTCGTAAGTCGGTAGCCATGACTTGTGCGCCGCTCAATTGAGTCGTATCACCACAAATCACCGTATTCCCTTCAATTTCCGCTTTGGCTCCCATACGTAATAACTCAGGCACGTGCATGAAGCGATTTTCAAAAATCGTTTCAGTAATCACACCACTGCCCTTCGCCATCATGTTTAACAGCGTAAACTGTGCTTGCATATCAGTAGGAAAGCCAGGATGTGGCGCTGTGCGAATAGACACCGCTTTCAACTCGTTTTTCGTCATATCCAGACTGATCCAATCGTCACCAAATTCTATATCCGCACCGGCTTCTTCAAGCTTTGCGAGAACAGCATCTAGCAGACGCGCATCCGTGTTATGACAAACAATTTTCCCTTTAGAGACTGCGGCTGCAACAAGGAAAGTTCCCGTTTCGATACGGTCAGCCACCACAGAGTGTTTACCACCACCTAAGTGCTCTACCCCTTCGATGGTAATCGTATCCGTTCCGGCGCCAGAGACTTTTGCCCCTATTTGGTTTAAAAACTCTGCGGTATCAACAATCTCAGGTTCGCGCGCCGCGTTATCCAGAATGGTCGTCCCTTCGGCTAACGTTGCTGCACACATGATGGTAATCGTTGCCCCAACCGACACTTTATCCATGACAATATGAGCGCCTTTCAGGCGTCCATCGACTTCGGCTTTCACATAACCATCTTCTAAAGTAATGGTCGCACCGAGCTGTTCTAAACCATGAATGTGCAGATCGACTGGGCGAGCGCCAATGGCACAACCCCCAGGCAAAGACACTTGTCCTTGACCAAATCGTGCCACGAGTGGACCTAACGCCCATATAGAGGCGCGCATGGTTTTCACCAAATCATAAGGCGCGCAATATTGATCAATGTTACTGGGATCAACATGTACAGAGCCATTACGTTCCACTTTGGCCCCCAACCGCGCCAACAATTCCATCGTGGTATCGATGTCACGTAAGTGAGGAACATTTGCCACCTCTACCGGCTTTTCAGCCAAAATAGACGCAAACAAAATCGGTAGGGCAGCATTCTTCGCCCCTGAAATTCGTACTTCACCCTGTAATGGTGAAGGTGAACCAATAACTCGAAACTTATCCATTAATTAACCTTACAGCGACATCAATTTCTTATCGCGAGCCCACTCTTCCGGCGTATAAGCTTTGATGGATACAGCGTGGATGTCATTCCGCTGTATCAACTCCGTAAGAGGCGCATAAATCATTTGCTGCTTCTTCACTCGGCTCATGCCATCAAAGCAACCATCAACGGCGATCACTTCGTAGTGACTGCCTTCGCCTTTCACATGAATTTCTTCAAGATTGAGCGCTTGTTCTAAAATCTGTTGTACTTGTGAGCTATCCACGGGTCACCTCTGTTGCTTGCTTGATATGTTGACTCATCATCTGCTCAATATTGCTCAATTGAAACAGCATGCCTAATTGTTCAGGCACAAAAGAGAGCATTATATGACAGTTTTGACGTTTTGCATTCTCAATTAAGTGAATGAGCATCGCCATACCTGCAGAATCAACCCGCTCAACCGACGCTAAGGAAACCGTCACTTGCTTCACGTCTGGCTGCCATAACTTCAGCGAACGCCAAAGAGAAGGGACAGTCTCGCGATCTAAAGCCCCAGACAACTCGGCTTGTTCAGGGCTAACAAGA
Source organism: Vibrio zhugei (assembly GCF_003716875.1). Taxonomy (NCBI): domain Bacteria; kingdom Pseudomonadati; phylum Pseudomonadota; class Gammaproteobacteria; order Vibrionales; family Vibrionaceae; genus Vibrio; species Vibrio zhugei. The sequence goes on from NZ_CP033078.1 coordinate 2,500,099, forward strand.
TGCCATTGTGAATCGATCATTTTGAGTCACTCTCAAAATGCACTTTATTATCGGCGAGACGTTGTAGATCCTTCGATACCGCAAGAATACCTTCGTTGCGGATTTTACTGCTCCACTCCGAACGCTTGCTCGATAACATACTCACGCCTTCAGCTACCATATCGTATACTTTCCACTCGCCTGACTTCTCTTTGCGTAATTTGAAGTCGAGTTTAATGTTTGGGCGAGAATGATCAACAATATCGACACGGACACTGGTAATGCGACGATCATCGGCGATGTCATTCTCAGGACCAAATCGAATACTTTGATCGGTATATTGCGTCAGAACCTGTGCATAGTTGGTCACTAAATAGGCACGAAATGCCTTGATGAACGCTTCAACATCACTGTGTTTCGCGCCACGTAAATTCGGACCCAATAACTTTAATGCCGCATATTTAGCATTCACATAGGGCATGAGTTCTTGCTCTACGATGGTTTTTAAATACTCGGGATCCTGATGAATCTTAGGCTGTTCATTTTTCAAGCGGTTAAACGCCTGCTGAGCCACCTGCTTCATCATAGTATAAGGTTGAGTTTGTGCGACTTCTTGAGAATGTACTGCCCAAGATAAAACCAAACTCAATACGAGAATAAAATATCGCTTCAACATTGGTTATTTTTCCCCGTTACTGTTTTTATCTTTGTCGCCAGAACCATATAGGAACTGACCAATTAAATCTTCAAGTACAAGAGCAGACTTCGTATCTTCGATACGGCCCCCGTCTTTTAGCATGGTGCCTTCACCATCATAAACAAAGCCGGGAACTAAGCCAATGTACTGCTCACCAATCAGCCCAGAGGTTAAGATTTGCGCACTTGAGTTGTCTGGAAACTGATTATATTGACTATCAATTTCCATCGTTACTTTAGGTAACATCGTTTTTTGATCTAATGCGATGCTATCCACACGGCCAACCACAACGCCCCCGACCTTGACGGGTGAACGCACTTTCAAGGATCCAACGTTATCAAATTCTGCCGTCAGGGTATAAGTATCCGTTGAACCGATACCTTTAACGTCAGCGACTTGAAAAATCATGACTAGGATTGCGCAAATTCCCGCGAGAACAAAACCACCAACCCATAATTCTAACTTTCGTGTTTGTTGCATACTTAATTCCCAAACATCAATGCAGTCAGTACAAAATCTAACCCTAGAACCGCCAGAGAAGAATGCACTACCGTTTTTGTGGTTGCTCGGCTAATCCCTTCAGAAGTAGGAATAGCGTCATAACCATTAAATAAAGCAATAAAAGTGACAGTAATGGCAAATATCACGCACTTGATTGCACTATAGCCAATATCTTTACCGAACTCGACAGAAGCTTGCATCGCGGACCAATAACTCCCCGCATCGATGCCTTTCCAGTCAACGCCGACAACTTGACCGCCCCAAATACCGACCGTCATAAAAATCATCGATAGCAAGGGCAATGAAATTAATCCGGCATAAAAGCGTGGTGCAATGACGCGCTTAAGCGGGTCAACCGCCATCATTTCTAAACTGGATAACTGCTCCGTGGCTTTCATCAAACCGATTTCTGCGGTTAACGCCGACCCTGCTCGGCCAGCAAATAGCAGAGCCGTGACCACGGGACCTAATTCTCGCAACAGAGACAGAGCCACCATTTGTCCTAAACTGCCCTCGGCGCCGTAATCGACTAAGATCACATAGCCTTGTAAGCTCAAGACCATGCCAATAAACAAGCCGGAGACAACGATAATAGCGAGTGATTGCACCCCGACACTATGGAGCTGTTTAATCAATAATGGGAAGTTTTTAATCGGCCTTGGCCTACCGCCTAGAGCCCCCACTAACATCAACGTTGCTCGTCCCAATGTCACACAGAATGACAGCGTGCGACGACCTAAATTACTGACCCACTGTTCTAGGTTAGCCAACATCAAACAAGTCCTTTTCTATCGGTTGCGAAGGATAACGAAATGGAACCGGCCCATCAGCATTGCCCTTCAAGAACTGTTGCACTTTGGGGTTACGCTCTAACGACAACCGTTTCGGCGTGCCTTCAGCGATGACTTTGCCATCGGCTAAGATATAGACCCAATCAGCAATACTCATGACTTCCGGCACGTCATGGGAAACCACGACGGAGGTGACGCCAAGAGCTTCGTTCAGATTATGAATCAACTCGACCAGCACCCCCATCGTAATGGGATCCTGACCAACAAAAGGTTCATCATACAAAATAAGTTCAGGATCCAATGCGATCGAGCGGGCGAGTGCTGCACGCCGAGCCATCCCGCCAGAAAGTTCGCTTGGCATCAACTGGGACGCGCCTCTTAACCCCACCGCTTCAAGCTTCAACATCACCAAGGTACGAATCAGGTCTTCATCCAGTTCCGTGTGCTCACGTAACGGAAAGGCGACATTGTCGAACACATTTAAATCGGTAAATAGTGCGCCAGATTGAAACAGCATGCTCATTTTTTTGCGTGCTTGGTACAATTGTTTGCGAGATAACGCAGGGATATTATCCCCGTCAAACCATATTTCGCCCTCTTCAGGGTGTATTTGACCACCAATAAGCCGCAACAGCGTTGTTTTACCAATGCCCGATGGCCCCATAATAGCGGTGACTTTTCCTTTTGGAACTCGTAAACTGACATTGTCAAAGATCTTGCGACCCGAGCGAGAAAAAGTCAGGTTATTAATGATTACTAAGTCATTGTTAGACATACTATTGATTCGCCCTTTGGCTCCCTTCATCGAGAAGAAAGCGCAATCATAAGCAGATTAAGAAAAAATATAAAGCACCGTTCAATTAGAACAGAGGGAAATTGTCTTTTTGTCAAAGCACATCAAAGTTTCTGACACAATTTATTACGCACGCCCCTCTTAAATAAACCGGGCTCTCATGTTAAAATTTTTGGCTACCTAGCATAAAGTGAACCACAACAGTGTAATCTCACATAAAATAGAACAATATTTCTGATAATCGGCTTCCCTTTTATTGACCAACAGGTCAAAATTACCCGTTTTTATACCACGATTGTCACTTAAAGCAGGATTGTTCATGTTAGAAGCAGTTGGATTACTTATTCTAGGCCTTATTCTCCTAGTATGGAGTGCAGATAAGCTCGTTTTTGGTGCGGCTGCCGTTGCGAAAAACTTCGGAGTATCTCCAATGATCATTGGCATGACAATACTCGCGATGGGCTCTTCAGCACCAGAAATGATGGTGTCTGCTACCGCTGCGATGGCCAATAAAACCGACACTGCAGTTGGTAATGTGCTGGGTTCTAATATCGCTAATATTGCCCTCATTCTTGGTATAACAGCCATGATTAAGCCATTGAGTATCGGCACAACTGTTCTGCGCCGAGAAATGCCACTCATGATCGCCATAACCATCCTAGCAGGTATTCTCTTGAAAGACGATTATCTCGGCTATGGTGAAGGGGTGCTTTTATTAGGGCTATTTATCGTTTTTATTCTCGGCATGCAACAAATCAGTCGTCGAGAAAAACAACAAGGTAAGGCGGTCATTGATACGCATGAGGAAGACATCCCTCAAGATGTGCCTAACGTCAAAGCCGCACTGTGGGTCATTCTCGGATTGGTATTACTGCCTATTGCCGCCAACCTACTCGTTGACAATGCGGTGATTATCGCCAAAGCATTTGGTATGAGTGATCTCGTCATCGGCTTAACCATCATCTCCATTGGCACAAGCTTGCCAGAACTTGCCGCCTCTCTTGCTGGGGTATTAAAGGGGGAAGATGACATGGCCGTGGGCAATATTATTGGCTCAAATATTTTTAATATCTTAGCCGTGATGGGGCTACCGGGTATCATCCAACCTTCTTATCTCAGTGAATATGCAATGGGTCGCGACTTTTGGGTCATGTTAGGCATTTCACTGTTGTTGGTGGTGATGGCTTTAGGCAAATCACGTCGCATAAATCGCCTTGAAGGTGGCATACTATTTATCATTTTCATTGCGTATCAAGTGTATTTATTCATGAATATGAGTGCGTAAAAGCTGGGGGACATCATGGCATCTGAATTTAACTACCAAGCCGCGGCTCAAGAAGTGCTGGCGATAGAAGTTGAAGGGTTAGAGCAATTAAAGCCTTTCTTTAACGACGCTTTTGCCAAGGCGTGTGAGCTCATTTTAAATAACTGCTCAGGCAAAGTGGTGGTGATGGGGATTGGTAAGTCAGGGCATATTGGCCGAAAAATTGCCGCGACATTAGCCAGCACCGGAACGTCGGCATTTTTTGTTCACCCTGGTGAAGCCTCACATGGCGATTTAGGTATGGTAACCGCTCAGGATGTGGTGCTAGCCATTTCAAACTCGGGCGAGTCCGAGGAAATACTCAGCCTGTTTCCCGTATTGAAGCGCTTAAACGTGAGTATTATTAGTCTTACCAGCCAACCGACGTCCACGATGGCACAATTGTCCGACATACATTTGCAGATCAGCGTGCCTCAAGAAGCTTGCCCACTGGGACTGGCTCCAACGACCAGTACCACCGTGACACTGGTAATGGGCGACGCGCTGGCTATCGCCCTATTACGCGCTCGTGGCTTCACCTCAGAGGATTTTGCAATGTCCCACCCAGGTGGCGCACTGGGTCGCAAACTGCTACTTAAGCTCAGTGACATTATGCATACGGGCGATGAACTGCCTCAGGTGAGCCCTAACACGTTCATTCGTGACGCTCTGCTAGAGATCAGTCAAAAAGGGTTGGGAATGACAGCGATTACCGACCAACATAACACGCTGCTCGGTATTTTTACTGATGGCGATTTACGTCGTATTTTAGATAAGCGCATTGATATTCATAATACCCCTATCGAACGCGTTATGACGACCTCCCCGACCACGGCCTCACCTCATTTACTCGCGGTAGAAGGGATTAATTTGATGCAAGACAAACGAATTAGCGGTTTAATGCTGACCGATGACGGAAAGCTGGTGGGCGCATTAAATATGCATGATTTATTGAAAGCCGGAGTAATGTAATGTCACAACAAGTGGACACACTGTATGGCAAAGTAGACGAAGATATCCTCACGATTGCCAAATCCATCAAACTGTTGATTTGCGATGTGGATGGTGTTTTTTCAGACGGCTTAGTGTATATGGGTAACAATGGCGAAGAGCTCAAAACCTTTCACACTCGTGATGGTTATGGGGTCAAAAGTCTCATGAATGCCGGAATCGAAATTGCGATTATTACCGGAAGAGAATCAAAGATTGTCACCAATAGAATGAACGCATTGGGCATAAAACTTGTCTATCAAGGACAAGATGATAAAGTCAAAGCGTACCGTGATATTTGCAAAAAACTGGCGATTGCCCCTCAAGAAACCGGGTATATTGGGGACGATTTAATAGATTGGCCTGTAATGGAACAAGTCGCTTTGCGAGTGTGTGTCGCTGATGGACACCCCTTGCTAGCTCAGCGCGCAAACTATGTCACCCACATTAAGGGGGGACACGGTGCCGTGCGCGAGGTCTGTGATTTGATTTTACACGCTAGGAATGAACTTGACGCATATAAAGGTCTAAGTATATGAGTGTATCCCGTGTCATATACGCGGTGTTAATATTGGTGTCACTGACCTCGCTTTATTATCTGCTTGAGAGCCAAGACAAAGTAGATATTCAGGTCAAGCCGAATACAGAACTGCCTATGTTTAGCGGAAATAACCTGAACAATGTATCGTATAATGATCAAGGTATACGTAGTTACGTTATACAATCTAAACACCTTGATTATTATGCTAAAAGTGGCGATACCATTTTCCAAAGCCCGATTTTAAAAGTCTATCAGCAAGGGACGAAGCAAGAGTGGCAAGTGACCGCGCAACGCGCAGTCCTTTCAAAAAAGCAAGTATTAACACTCTATGATGACGTCGTCGCCAAAAATTTACTGCGACAATCTAGCTTTGAGAAAATGACGACGGCGAAGCTGAACATTAAACTCGATAGCCGAGATTTTTGGGCTGATAATCCAGTGGATCTGAAAGGTCCTCAATTTGAAACTCATGGACAAGCGATGAAAGGCAATTTTGCTGATAATACCGCGGTCCTATACAAGCATGTACAAGGTCGATATGAAAATCTCACACCTCACGCTGGTAGCAAGCCTTCTGGTCAGTAGCCAGTGTTTTGCTTTGTCTACTGACAGTAAACAACCGGTTTATATTGATTCAGACAGCCAACAACTCGATATGAAAAGCAATCGAGTGACCTTCATCGGTGATGTAAAGCTGAAACAAGGCAGCATCAATATTAATGCGGATAAACTGATTGTCGTTCGTAACGAAGAGACAGGAAAAATTGAAGACATTAGAGGTTATGGCAAACTCGCTACCTTTTCTCAGCTGACCGATGAAGGCAAAACCTTACACGGTGAAGCAGAAGAACTGTACTATAAAATGTCGCAAGATGAACTCGTTATGACCAATAACGCCATGCTATCGCAAGATGACAGTGAAATTCGTGGTAAGAAAATTCGCTATAAAATTTCGCAACAAAAACTGATTGCCGATAGTAACGGAAAAGGACGCGTGTCTACCGTTTTGCAACCACAAATGACCGAAAATAATCAGAAGTAATTCATTATGTCTGTATTGAAAGCGCAACATTTAGCCAAAAGTTATAAAAAACGCAAAGTCGTTTCAGATGTCAGTCTTGCGGTTGAATCAGGACAAATCGTCGGTTTGCTCGGCCCAAATGGCGCGGGTAAAACAACCTCGTTTTATATGATAGTAGGACTGGTCGCCCGCGATGAGGGAAAAATCTCCATAGACGACATGGATATAAGTGTGTTACCAATGCACAGTCGCTCTCGGTTGGGGATTGGATATCTACCGCAAGAAGCCTCCATTTTCCGTAAGCTCTCGGTCGAAGATAATATTCTCGCGGTACTGCAAACACGCAGTGAGCTGAGTCGAGAACAACGACAAGACAGACTGGAAGATCTCCTCGACGAATTCAGTATTCAGCACATTCGTAAAAATACTGGGATGTCTTTATCGGGTGGCGAGCGTCGTCGGGTAGAAATTGCGCGAGCATTGGCGGCAAACCCACAATTTATCCTTTTGGATGAACCTTTTGCGGGCGTTGATCCAATCTCCGTTATCGATATCAAAAAAATTATTGAACATCTGCGTGATCGCGGTTTGGGCGTTCTTATCACTGACCACAATGTGAGAGAAACATTGGATGTTTGTGAAAAAGCTTATATTGTAAGTCAAGGACACCTAATTGCAGAAGGCACTCCTAAAGAAGTGTTGAACAACGAACAGGTGAAACAGGTTTATCTAGGAGAACAATTCCGTCTATGATAAATGGAAGGACTCCAGATTTTTAAGATAAGGTAGTTGGAAACTGAATGAAGCCTTCATTACAGCTCAAGCTAGGTCAACAATTAGCAATGACACCGCAATTGCAGCAAGCTATCCGCTTACTGCAATTGTCTACGCTCGACTTACAACAAGAGATTCAGGAAGCCTTAGACTCTAATCCTTTGTTGGATGTGGATGAAAACGCCGAAGATGTTGCTAATACTGATGAACGCAAAGAGAACGACCGTAATGAGGAAAAAGAACCCAGTGCGGATGTGGCAGCGGAACCTGAGCCACAAGACAGTTCTGATGTATTCGAAAAATCAGAAATCAGCTCCGATCTCGAAATAGACACCACATGGGATGACATCTACAGTGCCAATACGGGAAATACCGGCGTGGCCATGGATGATGACATGCCCGTCTATCAAGGGGAGACCACTCAATCTCTCCAAGATTATTTGCTGTGGCAATTGGACTTAACCCCTTTTAGTGAATTAGATCAAACCATTGCGGTAGCCATCATTGATGCTATCGATGATTATGGGTACTTAACCTCCTCGCTGGAAGAGATTCGTGATAACTTCGATCATGATGATGTCGATCTTGAAGAAATCGAAGCCGTTCGAAAGCGTATCCAGCAATTTGACCCTCTCGGGGTTGCTTCACTCAATTTACAAGACTGTTTACTCTTACAGCTGGCGACGTTTCCAGCCGAAACGCCTTGGCTAGAAGAAGCCAAACTCATCCTTTCTCAGTATATTGATCAGCTTGGTAATCGGGATTACAAACTTATCTTAAAAGAGTCTAAACTCAAAGAAGATGAGCTACGACAAGCATTACACTTAATTCAGGATCTCGATCCTCGGCCAGGAAACAGGATCACGGAAACTCACGCGGAGTATGTGATACCAGATGTGTCCGTCTTTAAAGATCACGGCAAATGGGTGGTTTCCATCAATCCAGACAGTGTTCCCAAGCTCAAAGTCAATCAACAATATGCGGGATTAGCTAAAGGTAATAATGCAGAAAGTAATTATATTCGGAGCAACTTACAAGAAGCCAAGTGGCTGATTAAAAGTTTGGAAAGTCGCAATGAAACGTTACTAAAAGTTGCGAAATGTATTGTTGAACATCAGCGCGATTTCTTCGAATATGGTGAAGAAGCCATGAAACCCATGGTGCTGAATGATGTTGCACTTGCTGTGGACATGCATGAGTCGACCATATCAAGGGTGACGACTCAGAAGTTTATGCATACGCCAAGAGGCATATTCGAGTTGAAGTACTTTTTCTCCAGTCATGTGAGTACCGACAATGGCGGAGAATGTTCATCGACCGCAATACGCGCACTGATTAAAAAACTGGTATCGGCAGAAACGCCTGCTAAGCCTCTCAGTGATAGCAAAATTGCGGCGTTACTAGCTGACCAAGGAATCAAAGTCGCAAGACGAACGATAGCTAAGTACCGAGAGTCATTGGGAATAGCCCCTTCAAGTCAGCGTAAACGCCTGCTATAAAGGCCAAACCGAGAAGGAAAGTCTATGCAAATCAATATTAATGGCCACCACATTGATCTGACAGATTCAATGCAAGACTATGTTCACGCTAAATTTCAAAAGCTAGAGCGCTTTTTTGACCAAATAAATAACGTTCAAGTTATTTTACGTGTTGAAAAAGTCCGTCAAATCGCGGAAGCTACGCTCCATGTGAGTCAAGGTGAGATTCATGCGACCGCAGAAAGTGATAACATGTATGCGGCCATCGATGAGTTGGTGAATAAACTCGTACGACAACTCAATAAGCATAAAGAAAAGCTAAGTAGCCATTAATCATGCAATTAAGCGAAGTATTGACCCTGGACTGCACGAAAAGTGCAGTCCAGTGTTCTAGTAAAAAACGAGCATTAGAAATCATTAGCGAAGTCGCGGCTCAACACACTGGCCAAAATGCGACCTCGCTGTTTGAATGCATGCTCAGCCGAGAAAAAGTGGGCAGTACTGGTATCGGTAACGGGATTGCGATTCCGCACGCCAGAATGGCGGACAATCACTCTGCGGTTGCGGTTCTGCTGCAATGCGAAGCACCGATCGATTTCGATGCCATCGATAATCGCCCAGTCGACCTGTTATTTGCTTTATTGGTACCTGAGGAACAATGTAAAGAACATCTGCAAACTCTGGCGAGTATGGCAGAGCGTTTGAAAGACAAAAAAGTCCTCAAACAACTGCGCAATGCTCATACTGATCAAGAGCTCTACAACATTATGGTCCATCAAGAACAGGAATAAATAACAATGCGTTTGATTGTTGTCAGTGGTCAGTCTGGGGCGGGAAAAAGTGTCGCCTTAAGGGTGTTGGAAGATTTAGGGTATTATTGTGTCGATAACTTGCCCATCAATCTTTTGCAAGAATTCGTGCAATCGGTCAAAGACAGCAATCAAAACGTCGCAGTCAGTATTGATATACGTAATATTCCCAAAGATCCAGGCTTAATTGAACCCGCCTTGGATCGTTTGAAATCCAGTGACGTCGAAGTCAGCGTATTGTTTCTTGATGCCTCTGAAGAAGTGTTACTGAAGCGATACAGTGAAACTCGCAGAATTCACCCGTTATCGCTGGCCGATGATAATCCCTCATTGTCTCATGCGATCGAGCTGGAAAAACAGACTCTGAAGCCTCTCAAAGAGCATGCCGACCATATCATCGACAGCAGCAAGCGTTCGATTCATGAACTCAGTGAACGTGTCCGCATGTATGTGGAAGGCAACGAACGCAAAAAACTGGTCATGGTGTTTCAGTCATTCGGCTTTAAGTATGGAGTGCCCAGTGACGCCGATTTTGTGTTCGATGTGCGCTTTCTTCCCAATCCTCATTGGGAGCCTAACTTGCGCCCAATGACAGGTTTAGATGCCCCAATTCGCTCCTTTTTATCCGCTTTCCCTGAAGTGATGGAGCTCAAACTGCAAATCCAGAAGTTCATTGAGTATTGGCTGCCCATGTTAGAAAAAAATAACCGCAGCTATCTTACTGTCGCCATCGGATGTACCGGTGGCAAACATCGCTCCGTGTATATTGCACAACAATTGGGCGAGTACTTCTCTGACTTAGGAAATAAAGTCAAAATTCAGCATAATACGCTCGACAATAATTTATCATAAGAGTCTCTTGCTATGACGAACGTAACTCGCACTGTTCTGATTCAAAATAAATTGGGCTTGCACGCTCGTGCTGCCGTAAAATTAGTGGAACTTGCTCAATCGTTTGATGCCATACTGACAATTCAAGCGCAAGATGGTAACGAAGCCACTGCGGATACCGTCATTGGTCTGCTGATGTTGCAATCAGCACAGGGACAGCATATTACGCTGTCGGCATCGGGCCCTGATGCCGAGCCAGCACTCGCTGCCGCGTGCCATCTTATTGAAGATAAATTTGATGAAGAGGAATAGCGAGCGCTGACATCGGCAGCGAATATCGATAGTCCCTATTCACCATAACACTAACCCACTACCCTTTTTTTCCTTATCAACTTTGTATTAGGGGGCCTTTATGGCAGAGCAAATTGAATTTGATCAAGCTCACCAAACCCTCCATGAAATCACTCAAGCACTAGAGAATGGTCGTTTTGTCCACGTTCGTCGTCAGCTTCAGGACATGGAGCCTGAAGATATTGCGATCCTATTAGAAGCCTCACCACGTAAATCTCGCGAAGTACTTTGGCATCTGACTGACCCGGAAGATTATGGGGAAATCCTCGATGAATTATCCGAGGATATTAAAGATGCGCTTGTCTCTAAAATGGCGCCGGAGAAACTCGCCGAAGCCACTGAAGGCATGGACACCGATGACGTAGCCTATGTGTTACGAAGCCTGCCTAACACCTTATCGAAAGAAGTCTTAGCGCAGATGGATACGGCAGATCGACTACGAGTTGAGAAAGCCTTATCCTACCCTGAAGATAGTGCCGGTGGCTTGATGAACACCGACGTCACCACCATCCGTAGTGATGTCATTGTCGATGTTGTGCTGCGGTATTTACGTATGAAAGGAGACTTACCGGATGTCACCGATTCCTTATATGTTATTGATGAACATAGTAAGTTAATCGGTCATTTACCCTTAACGGTATTGTTAACCTCGCAACCGGATGTGCTCGTCAGTGAAGTCATGGACGATGCGGACGATGCCATCAGCGTCGACACCACCGACTCTGATGTCGCCAGTTTGTTCGAACGTCGTAATTGGGTCTCAGCCCCAGTGGTCGATCACAATTACACCTTGGTTGGACGGATCACCATTGATGACGTTGTCGATGTCATTCGTGAAGATGCCGAACACTCAATGATGAGCATGGCGGGGATGGATGACGATGAAGATACTTTCGCCCCCGTGATCAAATCGGCTCGTAAACGCAGTATTTGGCTCGGAGCCAATGTGCTTGCGGCCTTAGCTGCAGCGTCTGTCTCCAACATGTTTGAAGATACACTACAAGCCATGGCATCCATCGCCGTATTAATGACCATCGTCCCCTCTATGGGGGGAGTGGCTGGTAACCAAACGGTCGCCTTGGTCATTCGTGGTCTCGCTTTAGGCCACATTGGTGAAAGTAACAAAAAAGAGTTGCTGTACAAAGAAGCGGCGATCGGTCTGCTCAATGGTATTTTATGGGCCGTACTGATTGGCGTCATTGTGATGGTCTGGAAAGGCAATATTGAACTCGGTGCCATCCTTTCTGCCGCCATGCTGACCAACTTATTTGTGGCAGGTATTGCTGGCGTATTAATCCCGGTATTAATGAAAAAAATCAATATTGATCCGGCGCTCGCTGGGGGAATGGCATTGACGACCGTCACCGATGTCGTCGGCTTATTCGCCTTTTTAGAACTGGCAACCCTGATGATTCACTAGCCGATAAGACATAAAAAAGCCGAACTCAACGAGTTCGGCTTTTTATTGATACTCCAGTATACCTCGCTAAGTGTTACTCACCCGCGACTTTCATACTTTCAATCAACAACGAGCCCATCTGAATTTGCGAGCGCGTTTCAATATCGCTACCGACAGCGATCGTTTTCTGGAACATATCTTGTAGATTGCCAGCGATAGTAAATCCAGAGACCGGGTATTGAATCACCCCATTTTCGACCCAGAATCCAGCGGCCCCACGCGAATAATCGCCCGTGACAATATTTACGCCTTGCCCCATCACTTCGGTCACAAGTACGCCCGTACCTAGCGCTTGCAGCATGTGTTCAAAATCTTGCCCCGTAGAGCCGACAAACCAGTTGTGAATTCCCCCCGCATGCCCGGTTGGCGTCATGTTCATTTTACGAGCAGCATAGCTAGTCAACAGATAGGTCGCCAGTTTACCGTCGGTAATAATGTCAGTATCTTTAGTGGCGACACCTTCACTATCAAACGGACTCGAGGCCAAACCACGCTGAATATGTGGGCGCTCGCTAATATTGAACCACTCAGGAAAAATTGTCTCACCCAACTTATCGACCAAAAATGATGAGCGGCGATAAAGATTGCCACCACTGATCCCCATTACAAGGTGTCCCATCAGCCCTGTCGCGACATCACGCTCAAACAATATCGGATACGTCCCCGTTTTTAACGCACGAGCATCGAGACGGCGCACGGTTTTTTCCGCTGCTTGAAGCCCGACTTTCTCAGGCGCCCATAACTCATCCTTATGGCGAGCGAGCGTATAGCTATAGTCCCGCTCCATTTCGCCATTCGCACCTAAGCCAATGACACTACAGCTCGTGCTATGGCGACTCGAAGCATAACTGGCGAGCAAACCATGGCTGTTGCCATAAACGCGAACCCCATAGTGGCTATCATAACTCGCGCCATCACTTTGTTTGATCTTATCGCTGTATTCTAACGCGGCTTGCTCAGCACGAATGGCAATCGATGCGGCTTTATCTGGATCCGGTTCATCAGGATGAAAAAGATCGAGATCGGGAATATTTTTCACCATAAGTTCCGCCGGCGCCGGGCCAGCAAACGGATCTTCAGAAGTATAACGAGCGATATCTAAAGCGGCTTTCACCGTCTCATGAATGGCTTTTTCGCTGAGATCAGACGTTGAGGCACTGCCTTTTTTATTTTTGTTATAAACGGTAATCCCTAGGGCACCATCGCTATTAAATTCAACGTTCTCAACTTCACACATACGTGTCGAGACACTCAGGCCTGTACTCTTGTTAATGGCGACTTCTGCGGCGTCAGCGCCGTGCGCGGCCATCTCCAGCGCTTTGGCAACGGCAGCTTCTAAATCGACTCTTTGTTGAGCGACTTGCTGTTTCACATCCATACTTAATCCATCTTCTTCGGCATTTGTTTCAGTAGGATAACAAGAATTTCGCTTTCTCCCCACGATTCTTGCTAAAATAGCAGATATAAATAACTTTATTAGTGAAGAAAATGGCTCGTAAAAATCAAAAAGCTCCATGGGAAGAAGAAGAAGAAATTATTTGGGTCAGTAAAACTGAACTCAAAACCGACATGACGGAACTGCAAAAATTGGGAGAAGAGCTCGTTACGTTGAAACCGTCTGTATTAGCGAAGTTCCCATTACCAGACGATCTGGCCGAAGCGGTCGCCGATGCACAACGCTTTAAAACGGAAGCTCGCCGTCGTCAATTGCAATACATTGGTAAGCTGATGCGTCAAATTGATCACGAACCAATCCAAGCGGCGTTGGACAAATTCAACAATAAACATGCCCAATCGACGGCCGCATTGCACAAGTTAGAAGACTTACGTGACCGCATTATTTCTGATGGGGATAAAGCGATTGATGAAGCAATGGCGCAGTATCCCGATTTGGATCGCCAACGGCTACGCCATCTGTCTCGCCAAGCTCGTAAAGAAAAGGCAGCTCAGAAAAGTCCAAAAGCCTCGCGTGAAATTTTTCAGACCCTGAAAGCCAAACAAGATGAAGAGTTTTAATTAATTGTCTCATCCGCTGGAATAAAAAAAGCCAGAGACTGTCTCTGGCTTTTTTATCACTCGCTGCTGCCCGCTCTTACAAATGCGGCCAATTCAGGATCGGGGTGTGTACTGCTCAGTTGTGCAATGGGGGCCACTCGCTGCACTTTTCCTCGGGCCATAAAGGCAAAATCCGTCGCAATGGCTTTTGCATCGGAGATATGATGTGTCACCATCAGTACACTGGCACCACGTTCTTGGGCTAACCGTTGTACTAGCGCCAACATATCTTCTCTTAACACCGGATCGAGCGCGGAAAATGGCTCATCTAAAAGCCAGATGGGATGCGATTGCACAAAGCAACGCGCCAGTGCAACACGCTGTCTTTGCCCGCCCGATAAATGTTCTGGGTAACGATCCAATACGGCAGATAACCCCACTTGCTCAGCAGCCTCGACGACTTTGGCTTTCTGCAGCGCGGAGAGCTTCAATCCAGGATGCAAACCCAAGCCAATATTTTGTCGAACAGACAAATGAGCAAAAAGATTATGCTCTTGAAACAACATGGAAAAGGGCCGCTGATAAGGTGGCAATCCAAGCAATGACTTATCTTGAAAACGAATATCTCCCATATTCGGTTCAATGAAGCCTGCCACTAAACTTAATAACGTTGATTTCCCAGACCCACTTGGCCCCATCAACGCTAAAATCACACCCTGTTGTAACGTCACATCAAAAGCAAACCAATCACTTTGATATTCATATTGTACTTGGTCTACCACTAACATGTTTCACTCCGGCCTTGCCAACTGAACACTTTTTCCACAAGATAAAAAATTCCAATGCTAAATAGCAATAAGGTCAACGACACGACCGCAGCGGCATCAGTTTGATATGACCCTAATAACTGATACAGGTATAACGGTAACGTACGAAAATCTTGATTACCAAACAAAGCAATGGCACTCAAATCCCCCAGTGATAACAAAAAGCTCAAACTGAATGCTTGGGCAAGCGGCCCTTTTAACGCTTTCAGCTCAACCATCTTAAAGCGCTGCCACCCCTGCATTCCCAAGCTGGCGCATAAGAACTGATATTGCTGTTCGATGTGCAACAGCGGCTGACTCAACGTTTTAATCACATAAGGCAAAGCCATCAGGGCATTCACCACGACCACGACCCAATAGGCATGACTAAACACGTCAACCCATTGGCGTAACAACAAAAATAAGCCGGTACTGATCACAAGACCCGGGGTGACCAATATGATGGTACCAATCAGTTCTAACCCATTCGCTGACGTATTATGCTGCCGCAGTCTTAAATGACGACTGGACAATAAAATCGTCACGCCAATCGTACACGCCACCACACTCGCCGACACCGCGATGCGTACCGAAGTGGTCAGGGCGTGCCAAAAAGCCGAACTCGTTAAAACATCTGCCAGAGAGGAATTGACGCCGCTGCCTACCACCATGATAAAAGGCGGTACAGTAAAGATAATCACCAGTCCAATCCACAGACTATCCCATAACCGGCTAAAACGGCTGTCTTGGCTCCACATCTGAGCGGAGGAAATCGAGCCATTGGCCACGGGCATGACGCGTGAAAAATAATGCAACGCAAAGTACAGAGAAGAACACAACAGCATTTGCCAAACCGCTAAGAGCGCGCCAGTTTGCAGATCAAAGTCGTATTTGATCGCCTGATAAATCGCCAATTCGATTGTCGTGGATTTAGGTCCGCCTCCCAAGGCCATCACCGTGGCAAAACTGGTGAAGCACAGCATAAAGATCAGGCCCCCCACATGCGGCAATTGTTGACGTAAACGTGGCCATTCGACTAAACAAAACTTCTGCCAGCCGCTCATCCCTAAATGGGCACACAATTTATGCTGATCTTCTGGGATCTCTTGCAAGCTCTGTAATAACAAACGACTCGCATACGGTAAGTTAAAAAACACGTGTGCTAAAAGAATGCCACCCAAGCCATAAATATTAAATGGCAGTGCCAATCCAAATTCATGGAGAATTGTCGCCAACCATCCACTGCGACCATAAATCGCTAATAAACCGAACACCGCCACCAGCACAGGCAGTACTAATGTCATAGAAAAGAGCTTTAATAATACATTACGCCCTTTAAATTGGCGTCGATGCAAAGCTCGAGCAACGGGAATCGCCCCGATGATGCTGATCAATGTCGATAAACTTGATTGGTAAAAACTAAAACCCGTGACGTGCAAATAATAGGGATCGTGCCAGATACGACTCAAAGGCATCGTCGAGGTTTGAAATAATAAGGCGCAGACCGCGGAGATGACAAAAGCGATCACCAAGACCGCCATGCCCACCCCAACTTTGGGAATTCGATTCACATCTTCCCCTTAATACGCGACCGCACGCTGCCACTCACGAACCCAACTACGACGATGCTCGGCAACTTGCTCAGGCGAGAACATTAAAGCGTGCTTAGGTAACGTCAACTGCTCAAAACCTTTGGGAAGCGCGACATTAGTCGCGGGATACATCCAGTTTGTTGTGGGGATCAGCGACTGAAAAGCGGGCGTCAGCATAAAGTGTAAAAATTCATCGGCCAGCTTAGCGTGTGGCGTGCCTTTGACTTTGGCGGCCACTTCCACTTGTAAATAATTCCCTTCACTAAAGTTGGCCGCGGCGTATTGGTGCTTATTCTCAGCAATAATGTGATAAGCCGGTGAGCTGGTATAAGACAGCACCATATCCGCTTCCCCTTTCAGGAACATCGAATACGCCTCAGACCACCCCTTGGTTACCGTGACTGTTTTCTTCGCTAATTGATGCCAAGCCTGCTCGGATTGATCACCGTAAACTGATTTCACCCATAGCAATAATCCTTGCCCGGGCGTTGACGTACGCGGGTCTTCATAAATGATCTTCAGTTTTGGATAATTCTCGACCAAATCGTGCAAACTTTGCGGTGGATTTTTCAGCGTATTTTTATTATACACAAAGGCAAAGTAACCATAATCGAATGGGATAAATGTCTGATTATCCCAGCCGTTAGGCACATTTACCGGAGAAAGCGAGACTGGACTGGGGGCAAATAACTGTGTTTTCTGTGCTTCTGCAATAAGGTTATTGTCCAACCCGAGCACGATATCCGCTTTAGTATGTGACCCTTCGAGGCGCACTCGGTTGAGTATCGACACCCCATCTTCCAAAGGCACGTACTCCAAAGTACAGTCGCACTGTTTCTCAAAGGATTGTTTTACCTGTGGCCCGGGGCCCCACTCTGAGGTGAAGGAATCGTAGGTATACACGGTTAAAGTTGGATTTTTCGCCAATGCAGGAACGGACGCCAGTATTGCAATACTCGCGGTCAACATAGTAAAAGTATGGTGTTTCAAGGCTCGCTCTCCATAGTGTGAGCGGCACAGGCTTGAGGGGGGATGTGAGAATCACGCTATCGATTTTTACAACCGCACTCAATTCCTACGCCAGCATTATCTGGTTCAGGTGTCTAATCATGTCATGATTAACGGGTTCTGGACGTATCGTCCAATCTCAGCGCCACTATTCAGTGGGTGTGCTCCCCGATGAGTACGCAAATTGTAAAGGCAAATGAAAAATTTAGCTACTCTGGACGCTTATTATTGTAGCCCCAGCGTCCGACCAAGTGATGCTCGACGCCAAGGTGATCCAAAATCCGCGCGACCATAAAATCCACTAGGTCATCAATCGTTTGAGGTTGATGATAAAACCCAGGGGCCGCCGGCATAATTGTGACCCCCATTTGCGAAAGCTTGTGCATATTTTCCAAATGAATCGTAGAAAAAGGCGTTTCTCGCACAACCAGAAGTAGCTGGCCACGCTCTTTCAACACCACGTCAGCGGCGCGTTCAATGAGGTTATCTGACATGCCATAGGCAATGGACGCCACCGAACTGGCAGAACAGGGGCAGACCACCATTTGTTTGGGCGCAGCGGAGCCTGAGGCCACCGGAGAAAACCAATCTTCTTTGCCACAGACGATTAACTGCTCAGCATCACACTGAAAATAGTCAACCAATACCTTGTGTGCCGCCTCTGGTCCCGCTGGTAATTTGAGCCCCTGTTCGGTCGCTAATACCACTCGTGCGGCTGATGAAATCAGCAAATAGACTTGGTAATCTTGCCCCAATAAACATTCTAGCAATTTCAGTCCATATGGCGCCCCAGAAGCGCCAGTCCACGCTAGCGTAATCTGCTTGTTATACTGTGTCATGCGCTCTTACCTCTTGCACTGATTCACTCAATGCCGCCAATAGCTTGTCATGAATGCCACCAAATCCGCCATTACTCATCACTAAGATATGATCACCGGGCTGCGCATGTTGTGTAATTTGCTTAACGAGCTGATCAATATCGTCACTGGTATACGCAGGTTGTCGGCAATGGTCGGCGATATCTTGCACTTGCCACGCAATGTTCGTCGGTTGGAATAAGAAAACTTCATCCGCTTGCGCCAACGCATCGGCAATCGCCGCTTTATGCACGCCTAATTTCATGGTTGCGGAGCGTGGTTCAAGAACAGCTAAGACGCGTTGCTTACCGACTTTGTTACGTAACCCTTCAAGGGTCAGTTGGATCGCCGTCGGATGATGGGCAAAATCGTCGTATACAGTGACGTGGTTCACCTCGCCTTTCCATTCTAATCGGCGCTTGGTATTCACAAACTTAGCGAGAGCTTCACAAGCAAGATCGGGCGTCACCCCAACGTGTCGAGCGGCGCCAATGGCCATCAACCCATTATGCATATTGTGATCGCCGACCAAGGACCATGTCACCTCACCAACATACTCACCGGCAAAGTACACGTGAAAATGGCTGGCATCTGGCGTCTGTTTAATGGCTTGCCACTGAGATTGCTCGCCGACCTGTTCCTGATCACTCCAACAGCCACGCTGTAACACATCCTCCAGCGCCTCATCAGCTTGAGGAGAGAATATGCGTCCCTGACCAGGCACGGTACGCACAAGATGATGAAACTGTCGCTTGATCGCTTCTAGATCGTCAAAAATATCCGCATGATCAAACTCTAAGTTATTCATAATGAGTGTTCTGGGATGATAATGCACAAACTTAGAGCGCTTATCAAAAAAGGCGCTATCGTATTCATCGGCTTCAACCACAAAGAACATGCTCTCGCCCAAACGCGACGACACGCCAAAATTACCCAGCACCCCACCGACAAGAAAACCGGGCTGACAGCCGCAATCATCAAGAATCCATGTCAACATACTGGCTGTCGTGGTTTTGCCATGGGTACCCGCCACAGCCAACACCCAACGGTCACACAATAAATGATCCTGGAGCCATTGTGGGCCCGAGGTATAACGCAGATTATGGTTTAGCACATATTCGATACACGGATTGCCCCGGCTTAATGCATTGCCGATAATCACTAAATCTGGATGTGGCTTCAGTTGCTCAGGATCAAAACCTTCGATGATCTCGATCCCTTGGTCCTCTAGCATCGTACTCATAGGAGGATATACATTGGCGTCACAACCGGTCACATGGTGTCCCTGTTGTTTGGCCAGAACGGCAAGCCCTCCCATAAAGGTACCGCAGATGCCTAAAATATGAATGTGCATAATAATTGAGCCTCACAAGCCACTGTTACTTCTGCATTCATTATCCTGATCCACTCAACAATTGCGAGTAAAGGTTTTTCAGAACTCTGTCATTTCATCGTATTGAAGTCGTAAAGTGAGAGATCAGCAAGGCACTTGACCAAGCATCATTGGTCTAATATTGTAAACTAACCACTCTCGATAGAGATGGCGCATGATTGCTCTCTCTTTTCTCATCATACAAGGATACGCGATGACTAAATTACGAACACTGGGCGAGTTCATTGTTGAAAAACAGCACGATTTCCCACATGCCAGTGGTGAACTCTCTTCATTACTTTCTTCCATTAGTTTGGCTGCTAAAATAGTCAACAGAGAAATTAATAAAGCCGGACTGGTCGATATTACCGGCGCTACTGGTGTCGATAATATCCAAGGGGAAGAACAACAAAAGTTGGATGCGTATGCGAATGAACAGTTCAAAGCCGCATTAGAAGCCCGAGATCAAGTCTGCGGCGTGGGAAGCGAAGAAGAAGACGAAGCGGTCATTTTCACCCAAAAACTCAACCAAAATGCCAAATATGTGGTGCTAATGGATCCACTCGACGGCTCGAGCAATATCGATGTTAACGTTTCTGTGGGCACGATTTTCTGTATCTATGAGCGCTTATCTCCAGTTGGGACACCACCGACTGATGCTGACTTCCTCCAACCAGGTCATCGTCAAGTCGCCGCTGGCTACGTCGTGTATGGCTCGTCAACCATCCTAGTGTATACCACAGGGAATGGCGTTAACGGGTTCACCTACGATCCTTCGATTGGGACATTTTGTCTTTCTCATGAAAATATGACCATACCGCAAGATGGTAAGATTTATTCGATCAACGAAGGAAACTATATTCGCTTCCCACAAGGCGTGAAACAATACATTAAGCATTGTCAAGAAAATGTACCAAAGGACAACCGTCCTTATACATCACGTTATATTGGCTCGCTAGCCTCAGACTTTCACCGCAATCTTATCAAAGGTGGCATCTATTTATACCCAAGTACACTGAGCCACCCACAAGGGAAACTGCGTTTACTGTACGAATGCAACCCGATGGCGTTCATTGTCGAACAAGCTGGGGGAATCGCCACCGATGGGAACACTCGTATATTAGATATCGTTCCAGATGAACTGCATCAACGTGCTCCGCTATTTCTCGGATCGACCAATATGGTCAAAACGGTCCAAGATTTCTTAGCCTCGCATCCCGATCCTCAAGACTGATCCAATCAGCCCAGTTTGCACAGTAAGCTGGGCTGATTTGATTGATGTGCACCCAATACAGCCAGACTTAACGCCGACTGCGCTGCAACCAATCTCCTGAGGCAATTTCATGCTGCAGCTCATGTGGCTCTTGATACAAATAAATCCACGCATCTCCATAGCGTGTTTCTATTTGCTCTCGGCGATACTCAATCGGCACCTCTTCCAAAATATCGAGCTGAGCTAAAGTCGCATCATCAATCACATACACTTCCCCAGCTATCGTATTATGTCCTTCCACCAGCCCAGGATAATCACCTAAATCATATAACGTATATTCTGGCTTAGTATCAAACGTCCCCAAACACTGACTATTGGCCAAATATTCGTGATTGACTTCTCCATGGCGCAAAGTGCCATAAACGAACACCAAATGTTGTTGCATCGTCGCTCCCTAATCAAACTCGAATTGATACAATACATCCACGGCACTGCTGAGCCCTGATACCGCCTCAATATATAAATCCTTCATCAAACGATAACGGATGGTAAATTCACCCACTGAGTTAAAAATACCCACTCCATACTTCACTTGCAAACCGGGTAAAATATAACCGCTCACGGTAACCTGAGACTCATCGCCAGAGCCTTTGGTATCTAATTGTAAATCACGAACACCAACCGCATTGCCAATTTCTCCGACTAACTTACCGCTTTGCGCCAGACTCAACCCTATGAGCGTCGCCGTCATCGGATCGCCCCCATCTTGACCATCAATATTTTGACCACGCAATAAATAAGAGAGCGCGTTGGCTTGTGGCATTGCAGGCTCGGAGAAAATCGTCACCTTCGGCATGTCCACTGAGCCCGTCACTTTGATGCCCGCTGTTACATCGTCTTCGGTGTTCTCAGGATTACGGATCGCGGTGATCGACAAATACGGTTTATCGATCGGGCCATTGAGCATGACTTTGCCTTCTTTAATCAGCAGATCCTGCCCAAATGAGCGGTAAGTACCATCGGTTAAGTTGACCTCGCCACTCACAAACGGCCCTTTGTCATTTTGGGTCACTTTCAATCGCCCATTCAGTCCAGCTTTTAAGCCGAATGCATCCAAGTCGAAGTCCTTGCCAATATCAACCAAGATCGACGTTTCCACTTTGAATGGCAGACCTTGTTGCGGATCGATAGGCTGCATTTCTTTATTTAACAGCACTTGATCTTTTGAAACATTCACTGCGCTTGGTGGCAGTTTTTCAACCTTGACATGACCGCTTGGTAAATGCACCTGACCGGTAATTTTCGCTTCATCAGGGTGCAGGGCTAACTTGAGATCAGGAATAATATCGGCACTGAACATCGGCGGCACGGTGACCTTCAAGCTCCCTTTTGCTCCGACATGTGCATTGACGAACCAATTCGCCATGTCATGCCAATCCGCCTCGCCATCCACAAGCAATTGGCCTTCTTTGGTGGAGACATTGGCATTTAACTGTGCGGTATACCCATTGAAATCCACCCCGAACTGACCGTCATCCACCTCAACCGGTGAAATATCACCATGAACTTCGATATCATTCACAGACAGCTTGCCAGTCACTTTGGGATGCAAGACATCCCCAGAAAAGGATAAATCCGTCTCTATCGATGAAGCAACACGACTGTATTGACCAAATTGATTGGCTAAAAAGTCGAGATTAAACGGCGTCAACTTGAGGTGACCTTGCATGGTTTTATCCGTTTGCGTGACATCAGGAATGGTCACATCCCCAGAAAGCTTACCATTATCGGTCACGTCTATAAGCCAATGGGCTTTTAATTGATTATCAGCCAGCGTCGCTTTGACATCGACCTTGTTCCAACCTAATGTCATCGGATGATTGAGCTGTTGAACGACCTGTCCTGACGTTAACTCAATATCCGCATTCACTTGCGGTGTTTGCTCGGTCCCCCACTTAGCCTTAAGTTGCGCTTGAGCTTCTCCTTGTAACCGTGTTCCCTTGGGCAGAAAGTCGTCCAAGTCGGCAAAATTGACATGGTTGATCGCAACATCCACGCTGCCTTGCTTGCCAATCGTCGTGTCTTTATTTAAACAAATAGACGCCTCACCCTGTCGCCAACAATGAGCGGCAAGCGATAAGCTGGGTTTGTCCCCATTGATGGTGATGGGAAGCGCATCACTCAGTCGCCAAATACTCTTATGGGCTTGAATCGTCCAACGGGATATTTTCCCTTTCCAAAGCAGAGCTTGTCTATCTTTGAGTGAGCCTGATAGCGCCAAGTGTGTTTGTATCTGAGGCTTATCCGCCACGGTATCAAAGGTAATACGATGGTGCTTTTCCGTCCCAGAGACTGCCAACGTCAAGCTAGACACATGCTGTTGTTGATAGGTTAATCCTGAGGCTTTTAAGGTCAGATCCACGGTTGGATCGACTAAAGGCGCCACGGAACCGGATAATTGAATACGATCTAACGCTGCTAGCTGCTGCCATTCAATCGCCTTCCCTTGCAGATTCAATTGGATCTTCGGCTGCTTCATCGCGCCCTTTAATTGCAGCTTGCCCACCACCGATCCTTGAGCTTGTGGCAAAGATTCATGGAGATCAGGAATATTTAACGCAACCGTCATATCCCAATGGTCACTTAACGATCCGGTTATATCTGCGTGATTATTGCCGTGGGATAGCGATAACCCTTCGGTATCAATCGTCACATCACCGTTCCCTTGAGTATCACTAGCCGCTAACTGCCCTTGAACATTCAATGGGGATTGACGTAACTCTCCATCTAATTCAAGAGTAGGAATCGTGACTTTCCATCCGCCTTGCTCGGTCAATTGACCGGAGGTTTGCAGTTGACCATTGATGACACCCGGCACATCAGGCCATTGTTCTCCCGGATGAATATCCTTGAACTCAAACTGTCCTTGCCAATTCACCGCCTGTTTCCAATGCGCGGAGACAGCACCAGACAACTGTCCTTTCAAGGTATCCATCAAAAGACGCGTCACCTTGACCTGATAGAGATCCCCAGCACCGCTCATCGTCAGCTTGGTCGCAGGAATGGTAGCCCCGGTCACTCCACCTCGCAGCGTAAACTGGTAGTCCGTTAAATCACCTCTGGCCGTTAAATTGGAAGAATGCACATGATAATCGGCAGCACCTTGCAGTGGCCAATTGCCTTTCACGTCTTTGAGCCTGAGGTCAAAGGGCATCGCCGCACTCATTAATGCGACTTTACCATTGATATCCCCCGTCAGTGGACCTTGCAAATTCGCCACAACGTTGAGGTGCGCGAGACTGCCCGACGCTTTAATATCAAAGCCTTGTCCATCTAACGGCTGACCTTGGGTTTTTCCTTTCAAAGCAATATTAAGTGGGTAGTTTCCCGATAACTGTGCATCGCCATTAAGCTGTGCATGGCCTTGAGGCGTCTTGAGTGACAACGCATGAATGGTCACTCGATCGTTCACCGCTTTACCACTTAAGCCCAAATGATTGACCACCAAAGGCGCATCCGTTAACCACTGGAAATCGTAGACGTCCAGTTGCTTAACATACACATTAAGCGGCAACGTAATTCGCTCAAGCGCTAAACGAATATCCTGAGGTTTTATTGGTTTGCGGTTTGCCTGAGGAGGCGAAGACGGCTTCTCGCTTTTAGGGAGTCGCAACCGAATGCCTTTCCACTCAGACTGATCTAAATGCAACGAATTGCCACTCATAAACGCACGTAACGCTAAATGCTGCCATTGCAGACGGGTGCCCATAATATCAAGATCGGTATTATCGGCTTTCAGTCCACCAATATAGACCGGAATCGGTGTCGCTATATTCAGTGGGCCGTCATTGTTAGGGGGAGGCGTGGTAGCCGGTTGTGTGTCAGTCACTTTCAATGTCAGACCTTGGGTATTCAGTTGCTTAATACACAAGGCGGCATCCATAAAGCAATCGACTTTAATGCCCAATTGAACGGTTTTTGCTTGAAAATCAATGCCGAGCTTATCATCGGCATACCGGACATCATGTAAGGTAAAATCAGGAAAAAGGGCCCCTTCTGTTTTGCCAATTTTTAACTGTGGTACAAACTGTTGGGTGCCGTATAAGGCCAAATCTAGCCCCGTATTAGTCAGTAATAATCCGCCCACCAAACAGACGGCGATCAGCAGCAGCATCGCGGTAAACATCGAGAGGATCTTGGTCCACTTTAAGGCCACATGGATCATAGCTCAGGTCCTAAGGTGAAATGGATGCGAAATTGATCACCGGGGTCATTATCAAGCCCCCACGCGAAGTCCAGTCGAAGAGGCCCTACGGGGGAGACCCAGCGTAAACCAAAACCGGTGCCGGTTTTCCAGTTGGGCGTTGTATCAAACGCATCCCCAGAGTCGACAAAGAACGCCGCCCACCAATCACCTGTCACTCGGTACTGGTACTCTAAGCTACTGGTGACCATATATTTCGCCCCAGCCAGAGCGCCAGTTGAATCGCGTGGTGAAATGGATTCGTAGCCATACCCTCGAATACTGTTATCACCACCCGCAAAAAAGCGCAAAGAAGGCGCGACACGATCAAAATTCTGCGCTAAGTTGGCGCCACCATTGACGCGCAGTAAACCTCGATGATTGTCACCATAGCTGCGAATCCACGATGTTCCGGCTAACACACGTAAAATTTGTGTCTCCGAAAATAACGTCGGATCACCATATTCGACGGTGATGCTTTGCTTATCACCCCACGTAATTAACGAGTCAGTAACGCGTGTTCGCGTCCGAGTAAAAGTCATACCAGGTAGCACGAAATGCCCAACATCATCAAGCTCACCTTGTTGATAGTTTTCGATTAAATAACGAGTGAACAGGGTACGGTGCCACCCGTTGTCAAAACGCCAATGCCGCTCTATCGAAAGATTGGACTCGATACTTTTCGTATCTCGGTCATCGACATGCTTCATCCCGTAAGATAAGCGATAGTATTGATGTGCCACGTCTTCTAAAGGAATGTTATAACCCAAGGTAATGGCTTGTTCTGGGCCAGATAAGGAAAAACGGCTATCGAAGCTGTGTCCGTATTTATTCACCCATGGCTGTTTCCAACTGAGGGTCGCACGAGCACCAACATCGGTGGAATAACCTAACCCCGTTTCAATCTGATTACGAGCTTGCGGCGCCAAGGAAACTTTGACAGGTAAATCACGCTCTGTATCTAAATTCGATAAATCAGGCTCAACCAAGACAGAGGAAAACCATTGAGTACTGGAAAGCGTTTGATTAAACCGACCCACTTTACGCACATCATAAGGTTCCCCTTCATGATAAGGCTGCAAAGACTTGACCCGCTGCATCTCAATCTGACTTCCCGTAATGGTCGTTTTGCCAAAGTTATAGCGAATACCACTATCAAAATGCAGTGTGATCTCAGCTTCATTGAGCTGAGGAGAGACGCCAAGTCGGTTGGCCGTATAATGGCCATTGAAATAGCCTTTTTGTAATGCCAAGCTACTGATATCGCTTTTCAGGTTGTCATACTGGCCGTGGTTTAAATCCTCACCGACTTTTAATCCACTGTTTTTGATGAGAGCTTGGAAATCTTCGTCATCTTTGGCTTCGCCGCTGATATCAATATCGAGTTTTTTGATGGTCGTGACAGGCCCAGCACTCACATGAATCACTAACTCATCCTGAGACTCCGAAACAGAAAATCGTACATTGGGATGGTAATACCCGAGAGCATTCAGCGCTTGCACCACCTCTTTTTTGACGCGAGACTGGAACCTGAGTGTCGTGGCATAGTCTTTTTCTGGAATTGACGCCAGATAAGTATCGACATTTTTTTTTAATGGGCCATCTAAGCCTTGGAGTTCAAGCTCCACATCGGCCAGGGAGGGCGCAGAAAAAAGCGCGAGTAAGATTAACGCTGGAAAAGATGGGCTTCTCATGCTTAATTAAGGGCACCGTAATTAATTGGATTCCAAATAGGTGTTTGTCATCATACCGATAAACACTAAATCAGTCTGTATGAAAACAGTCAAGAATCTTACTTTATTACGGGCTCAGGCTTAGAGACACGTCAACAACTGAGGATATATAACATGCGGGAAAAACTTATGATGATCACGGCTGACAATGCGCTTCCTGGGCGTTCTGAACCTTTAGACGTGGGTAATACTCATTTTGTCAATCAAGCCCCATTAACCGCCCAACCTAAAGCGGGGCAAGAGGCGATCATCGTCGCGATGGGCTGTTTTTGGGGAGCTGAGCGTCTATTTTGGCAATTGGACGGCGTCGTCTCAACATCGGTAGGCTACACTGGCGGCTACACGCCAAATCCAACCTACCAAGAAGTCTGTTCAGGACAAACCGGACATACCGAAGCCGTGCGCGTCATCTACGATACGGCGATAATATCCACCGAGCAGCTACTGAATCATTTTTGGGAAAGTCATGATCCCACCCAAGGTATGCGCCAAGGCAATGATATTGGTACACAATATCGTTCTGCCATTTATTATTTTAATGAACAGCAACACGCGATCGCCGAAAAGACCAAGCAAGACTATCAAGCACTACTCTCGACCAATGATTATGATGTCATTACCACGACCATCGAACCGGCTGGGCCTTATTACTACGCTGAAACTTACCATCAGCAATATCTAGCCAAAAATCCGCAAGGGTACTGCGGGATCGGCGGGACCGGAGTGTGTTTCCCACCTAATCGACAAGACTAATTAATCCGTGACCTTGCTGGAACTCTTTCAGCAAGGTATTGCCTAAACGGTATCGTCCTCTTCACTGATAATAATGATTCTGTGTTTACTTGGCTTGGCAACGCTTCACTTCTTGCACGCGCCGGACTCCTCGCAAGTCTGATTCTCTTATCATGTGCTGCGCAAGCGCAGATGGTCTCCGTTCAACATCGCATTCCTCTCGTCTCGGTCACGGACAAAGGCGCCATTACTCTGCAACAACAGCAGGGCGTATTTTCTCCCTGGTCCAGTCATATCTTACTTGGCAAAGTCCGTATTATTGAATTGGTTCCCGGCAAAGCGGAGGCTCGCATCTTGAATCCGCATCTTTTGCATGCGATCGCTCGAGCAGACTTTGATAGCACGCAGTATCAAACCACCGCAATTATCAATGCCAGTGATGCGTTTTGGGGAACAGGAATGTTTGTGAAATCGTCCGCGATAGCACTGAAAAAACAATACCCGTGGATGAGCATTATCTATGATGAAGATGGGCAAGTTGCGCAGCATTGGCAGCTGGCGCATCATCAACCCGCAACTCTGGTCGTCGACAAACAGGGGGTCGTCAGATACCTCAAACATGGAACGCTAAGCTATCACAACATCAATGTGCTCATACATATCGTCGCACAGTTGCTGCAGCGCTAGTTGATAATCAATATCAAGGTTTTAAAACAACAGGAAGAAAGTAAGTACTCACATACGAAAAACGGAAGGACACCGAATAGTGAGAAAAATGAGTGTTTGAAAGGCCCAAATGCAGAGAATAATAGCCAAAAAAGATCCGAGTTCTAGCCCGACTCGGCTCCGTTACGCAATATAACGCGCTAAATAAATGAGCACACCCACATAAGACAATACCAGCACACCGACAGAAAAATGCTTTCTCTTTTTGAATATATTTTTCATTGTTACCCCCACAGTATTTAACAATTTTAACAAAAAATTATCATTTCCGGTAGGTAAATTTTGTCGAGTTTTACTGGCTCCTACTTCAATAAACGAGTACATTTTATACCATCGATATGCATCCGTTTTTAGGGAACCTATGTCTACGAACAAACAGCCTGCAGTCATTAATCATGTCATTCCTATGAGTGATGACACAGCATCGTCACATGAAAAGAAGCACTCAAAGAGTAAAGACAGTGCCAGCCGGATTGCCTATATCGCACGGCAACAAGGATTAGATGCATTACTTGCAGACACCAAACCAGACACAACCCTATTGCAACGAGCCCTTTCACGTGAACAGCAACGTAAAGAGGTGCGCCAACGTAATTTAGAAAAAATCATGAAGCTGGCGTTTGGCGCTTGCCATAATGAAATTGCAGGGGATCCCGATCAAGACTGGTTGCATCGCTTTTTTGATATGGCACAGGATATACACAATTCATCAATGCAGCGCTTATGGGCTCAAGTACTCAAAAGGGAAGTCACAAACCCAGGTTTTACATCCATGAAAGCACTCAAAGTGCTGCAAGATATGACCCCGAAAGAAGCGCAAACCATGCAGCGTGCTGCTGCTTTGGCGTGCAGCTATGGGAGTGACCCTAGTTTAAAACTATTGTTTGGATTGAAGATGCAAAACGGCAGTATATTCCGTTTTGGCAAACGCAGTATGACCGCGACCATTAACATTGGTAACTTCCATCTGCCCTACTCCAGTTTATTGGTATTAATTGAATTGGGCTTGTTACATGGCTCCGAACTCGAGTCAGGGGAAATAGAACAAGAGCCGCCTTTAACATTGGATTATCAAGGCAAGCATTTATCCTTACAAACCAATGCCCGTGGAGTGCGATTGTTATACTATCGCTTTACCCCCACAGGGCATGAATTGTGTCGTCTATTGGGAAACAAACCCAATATGACCTACTACGACCAACTGATCGCGTTACTTGGTCAGCGGTTTACGGTGCAAACCGACGCGACAAGCAGTATGCATCATACGGTGTAACCCTAGGATGTGGCGACAATCCCCCGCTGGTGTAATGCCTCTAAGCAACGTTGCACCAACTGGTCCAACGTTTCTTCACCAGCAGGCAAATCAATGTCCGGATTGAGCGGCGCTTCGTAAACGGAATCAATCCCTGTAAATTGCGTGATTTCACCACGGCGAGCACGTTGATAGAGCCCCTTCGGATCGCGCGCTTCGCACACCGCTAAATCCGTATTCACGAACACTTCGATAAATTCGCCTTCAGGAAGCATGTGTCGCACCAAGTCTCGCTCGCTACGATGCGGAGATATGAACGCGGTGAGTACAATCAACCCCGCATCCACCATCAAGGCCGCCAGCTCACCAATACGACGAATATTTTCTCGGCGATCCTGTTGCGAGAAACCCAAGTCACGGCATAAGCCGTGACGCACATTATCCCCATCTAATAAATAGGTATGATAACCCAGTTCTGCCAGTTTCCCTTCTAGCGCTCCGGCAATGGTGGACTTACCAGCGCCAGATAACCCCGTAAACCATAGAACGGCAGGCTTTTGCTGTTTCAGTGCCGCTCGGGAGGCTTTGGTGACCGTATGCTGATGCCATACAATCGTCTCTTGTTCGCTCACACTTGCCTCCATTATTCGAGCAACTTGCGTAAATCTTTGATTTCCCAATGAGGGAAATGACGACGCATGAGTTCGTTTAATTCTAACTCAAAAGCACTAAACTCCTGAGTTGACTGGCGGCTTTCTAGGGCTTCTCTAATCAACCCCGCTCCGACAGTGACATTGGTCAGGCGGTCAATAATGATGAACCCGCCGGTATCAGCGCACGCTCGATAGTGGTCAATCGGAAGCTTGCTGGTAAGTGACCACTCACACATACCAATACCATTGAGAGGTAATTGCTCGGTATGAAAGGTATCTAAGTTATTGATATCGTATTGATAACGAATATTCTCGACCCGACCGATGGTTTTCTTCTCTGCGATCTTAATATCGTAATCGCGTAGCGGATCCAACGAAGCTTCTCCCATCCACACGACATCCGCCAGAAACTGACTGGTATGTGCAATATGGGCGCCCTCTTTTGTGATCAAATCACCACGACTGATATCAATTTCATCGGTGAGTGTCAGCGTAATCGCTTGTCCTGCTTGGGCTCGTTCTAAATCACCATCAAACGTGACAATGCGTTCAACCGTAGACGACTTACCCGACGGGTGCGCGACGATGGTATCACCCACTTGAATTTGGCCTGCCGCCACGGTGCCAGCGAATCCGCGAAAATCAAGATGCGGACGGTTCACGTATTGCACCGGAAAACGAAACTCACCGCTGCCTTTGAGCGCATCAATCTCCGAGTTTTCCAAAATATCTAATAAAGCCGGACCTTGATACCAAGGCATATTTTGACTGGCATCCACCACATTATCCCCTTCAAGGGCCGATAACGGGACCAGCGTGATATGAATATCATCATCGAGATGTTTCGAGAACGATAAGTACTGCTGTTTGATTTGTTGGAAACTCAGTTCAGAGTAATCGACCAAATCCATTTTATTGATGGCCACAACAAAATGTTTGATGCCCAATAAATTGGCGATAAAGGAATGACGGCGAGTCTGATCCAAAACGCCTTTACGTGCATCAATCAAGATGACAGCCAAATCACAAGTGGAGCCCCCCGTGGCCATATTCCGTGTGTACTGTTCATGTCCTGGCGTGTCGGCAATAATAAACTTACGTTTTTTGGTCGAAAAATACCGATACGCAACGTCGATCGTGATGCCTTGTTCACGTTCGGCTTGTAAACCGTCGACAAGCAATGCGAGATCTGGGCGGTCCCCTGTTGTTCCCACTTTCTGGCTGTCAGTATGAACAGCCGCTAATTGATCTTCGTAAATTTGTTGAGAGTCATGCAGTAAACGTCCGATTAATGTACTTTTACCATCATCCACCGAGCCGCAGGTTAATAACCGAAGCAAAGATTTATGCTGATGCTGATGTAAATACCCTTCAATGCCTAGCTCGTCGAGTTGAGCTTGTACTACGCTGTTCATACGATGTCGTGCTCCCTAAAAGTACCCTTGACGTTTTTTCATTTCCATCGATCCTGACTGATCATGGTCGATCGCTCGTCCCTGTCGTTCACTCGATGTCGTCACTAACATTTCTTCAATAATGTCTGGCAGTGTCTGCGCTTGTGATTCAATCGCCCCAGTCAGTGGATAACAACCCAGTGTACGAAAACGCACTTTTCGATACTCGAGTGTTTCCCCCTCGCGTAATTGCATTCGGTCATCATCTTTCATGATTAACATGCCATCACGCTCAACTACGGGCCTTTCTTGTGCGAAATACAAAGGAACAATATCGATATTTTCTAAATAAATGTATTGCCAGATATCCAATTCCGTCCAGTTTGACAATGGAAAGACACGAATACTTTCGCCTTTATCCACTTGACCGTTATAGGTATGCCACAATTCAGGACGCTGATTTTTAGGATCCCATCCATGATGACGATCTCGAAATGAATACACCCGTTCCTTGGCACGAGATTTTTCTTCATCCCTTCTTGCGCCACCGAAAGCAGCATCAAATCCGTGTTGATTTAGGGCTTGTTTCAACCCTTGAGTCTTCATTATGTCGGTATGTTTGGAAGAACCATGCTCAAAAGGACTGATCCCCATCGCCAATCCTTCTGGGTTTTTATGTACGATTAAATCAAGGTCGTACTTTTTCGCCGTGTCATCACGAAAGCGAATCATCTCCTGAAACTTCCAATTCGTATCCACATGCAACAGTGGGAATGGAATTTTTCCTGGGTAGAAAGCTTTGCGTGCAAGATGCAACATGACAGAAGAGTCCTTACCAATCGAATACATCATGACGGGATTGGAAAATTCTGCAGCTACCTCCCGAATGATGTGAATGCTTTCGGCTTCAAGCTGTTGTAAATGAGTTAAGCGTTGTTGGTCCATGTCACCACGTCCTTTCGTTGTCCAAATAGCAGCGTTCGCTTAACGCCACTATGCTGTACGATAATGTTGGGAATGTTGAGATTGAGAAGTAAACCATTGCAGTTTATCGGCCAGTTCGACCACCTCCCCGACGACGATTAAAGCCGGAGACTGAGCAGAAGAGGCGATAACAGGCAGTTGATCTAGCGTGCTCACATTGACTCGTTGTGAGGCTTGCGTGCCACGTTCGATAATGGCGATAGGTGTGGTTCCACTGCGACCGTGTGCCATTAACTGATCGCGGATTGTCTGGGCATTCATTAAGCCCATATAGATAACTAATGTCTGGTGCGCACGAGCTAATGTCTGCCAGTCCTGTACAGCGCCACCGGATTTGCAGTGGCCAGTCACAAATAATGCCGATTGAGCGTAATCGCGATGGGTCAGAGGGATGCCCGCATATGCGGTAGCTCCGGCGGCCGCGGTAATTCCGGGAATGACTTGGAAAGACACGCCCGCTTGAAAAAGCACTTCCAGCTCTTCACCCCCTCGCCCAAACATAAAGGGATCCCCGCCTTTGATGCGCACGACCCGATGACCTTGCTTGGCAAAATCAACCAGTAACTGATTGGTTTTTTCCTGTGGCACACTGTGATGCCCAGCACGTTTACCAACACAAACACAGATGGTGTCATCCGGCACTAATGCCATAATGTCTTCAGACACAAGGTAATCGAACAACACCACATCCGCTTGCAACAAAAAACTCAACGCTTTCATGGTCAGTAACTCAGGATCGCCGGGTCCAGCGCCAACCAATGCCACTTGCCCTGGTAGCAGCGTCGAAGAGGTCATATTGGCAAAAACATGCTGAATGTTTTTATCCGTTCCTTGATAAGCCTGAGCTTTCTCTCGTCGGTCAGCCAATTTTGCCACATCGATTACATCAGCCATGTGTGTCGTCCTTTACGTTCGTTCATGGCCGCATTATGCGGAGTCATAAATATTACATGAAATTCTATAATTTCATTTTTTATGCGAAAAACTGATAAGAAGCGGCGTGATAAAGCGGGAAATGAATATGCAGTCTAAACAATAAAATATAACTAATTGAAAAATATTAATTAAATTAAAATATATTGAAATATTAACCATAATAAGCTCCATCTACACCTCATCAAAGCTATCGTTTTATCGAGATATAGTTAGGTGATAGATCCAATGGTTATATTTAAACCGGCTGTCGGCGGCGTAATCATCGAACGGAGTAAGATCTTGCGCCGAAGATTTTCCATGTTATGATTTTTATTTACTCACCAAAAGGGCCCACCAAATGGATATCCAATGGTTATGCGTAGACTTTACTCAGCTTTCTACCGATCAGTTATACGATGTGCTGAAACTCAGGGTAGACGTCTTTGTTGTCGAGCAAGAATGTGCTTATAACGAATTAGACAATAAAGATCGCATGCAAGGGGTCAAACATTTGCTCGGGTATGTAGGGGATGAACTGGTCGCTTATGCGCGATTGCTCCCACCGGGAAGCAGCTTTGCGAACTCAAGCAGTATTGGACGGGTATTAATTAAGCCAGTAGTCAGGAAGAAAGGCGTTGGCGATCAATTAATGAAGATGGCGATTCAATATAATCAGCATTTTTGGTTGGGGAAAACCATCAGTATCGAGGCGCAAGCTCACCTTGAGCGCTTTTATCAAAACCACGGTTTTGTTACGCAGTCTGCCCCCTTTGACCTCGATGGTATTGCTCATATCGAGATGCTACTTGCATAGGGACGGTTTGCGTCCCTTACGCGCAACAATCCGCTAGTCACTACGTCCGAATGACCCATCGGCCATACGAAAAAACATAACCGATTGATCACTTTTCTCTACTTGGAGAATATCAAGCTTCTGATTATTGGTCAGTTTATAACGAATAATCTGACCTTTTTGGATGCGGCTTAGTGGTTTATCCGCACCTTCAACCGACACGAGTGCATGTAAGTCGGCTAATGAAAGATCATTCTCACGAAACACCGCTGCTAAGGTATCCCCTTGCTTCACGATATACTGGTGCCAAACTTTCGGAGCTTGTGGGGCGCGATGATCATCACCGACTTGTCGGCTCAATCCCACACTATTGACATTCACACTAACAGATTGAGCCTGCTCAGGCTGCTGTGTCTGTTGCGGTAATGGCACTAGCGCCACAATAATAACGACTGGCGTTAAGATCTTTAGCCATAAACGATGCTTGCTTGGCATCGCTTGCCACTCATGCTGAGCACGAGAAGGTACGCCTGACCAATTAATACTGGCCAACCGTTGCTGACAGCTCTGTAAAAAATCATTGTCAGGTTTACTTTTTTTGCGTCTGCGGCGATTCATATTTCCGTCCCATACCTAGGGCTAATCTAGAAAAAGTGACTGTAGTTATTGTATAAGAAATTATCCGTATTTCTGAATGTTATTAATGAAATTCAAGTCATTGTCTCACCATTGAATGCGGTTAGTCACACCTTAACACCTTTATAAAGGTATTTACTATGAGCCGTTTCATCACTCGCGCTAAACTGGTATGCTTTCGACTTTATTTATTTATGCTAAAGAGTAACGTTTATGTCTGAAGTAACATTCGAAACATTAGAGAAAAAAGCCAGCTACGGCATTGGTATTCAAATGGGCCAACAACTTGCGGGTAGTGGTTTAGAAGGCCTAAACGTCGATGCAATCGCAGCTGGTATCGCAACTGCACTCAAAGGTGAAGAACCAGCGGTTGCTATCGATGAAATCAACCAAGCACTGCAAGCCATTCATCAACGTGCTGAAGAAGCTCGTCAAGAGTTAGCAAAAGCGGCGGCAGCGGAAGGCGAAGCATTTCTAAAAGACAATGCACTACGCCCTGAAGTGACGGTAACGGA
Organism: Vibrio zhugei; assembly: GCF_003716875.1. NCBI lineage: Bacteria > Pseudomonadati > Pseudomonadota > Gammaproteobacteria > Vibrionales > Vibrionaceae > Vibrio > Vibrio zhugei. Next base: position 2,535,836 of record NZ_CP033078.1, read on the forward strand.
CTCTGGCCTACAATACGAAATCATCGCCGAAGGTGCGGGTGACGTTCCAACTTCAGATAAAACAGTTCGTGTTCACTATCATGGTCAATTGACTGATGGCACGGTATTCGACAGCTCAGTACAACGTGGCGAACCAGTTGAGTTCCCAGTAACAGGTGTGATTCAAGGTTGGGTTGAAGCCCTACAAATGATGCCTGCTGGCTCTAAATGGAAACTGTATGTGCCACAAGACTTGGCCTACGGTGAACGCGGTGCTGGTGCAGCGATCCCTCCTTACGCAGCATTGGTATTTGAAGTAGAACTTCTCGATATCCTGTAAGAAAATTCGCAAAGATTTAACATCAAGCGGCGCATTGCGCCGCTTTTTTTGATCTAAAGTAGGCAGGACACCAACACGACTTTACGAGGAAATACATCTATGATGAAACGCTCCCTAGTTAGCGTACTGGCGATCAGTGCCACGCTCATCAGCGCTCCAAGCCACGCATTTCTCAACTTTGGTAACAGTGATGACAGCATCACAAAAACCTTAAATGGAGCATTAAACCAAGTGAAGGCAACCAGCCAGTTGACATCGAATATAAGCCAACAGTTGGATGTTAAGCCCAAGCAAGCCGCAGGCGGTGCTGGCGCATTACTCGCATTGGCACAAAACAAACTTGGCATGCAAAACAAACAGGAACTCAATCAACTGGTTCCAGGTATCGACAAGCTTACAAACTTAAATCTGGGTGGAAGCTCTAAATTAGGGTCAAACATCAATTCGCTCAGCCAAGTGAATGCCATTTTTACTAAGTTAGGATTGGATCCAGCGATGATCAGCCAGTTCGTTCCGATTGTGCTGCAGTATTTAACTCAGCACAATGCCAGCAATAGCTTAATTGATTCATTGAGTGGCTTATGGGGAAGCAATTCTTAATATCTGATAGGCACAAAAAAACCGAGCACATTACATGCTCGGTTTTTCTCTTATTTCGAACTGATTATTCAGCGGCTTCTTCAGCTGCTGAACGTTCTACAAGCTCAATGTAAGCCATTGGAGCTTTATCACCAGCACGGAAACCACACTTAAGAATACGAGTGTAGCCGCCTTGACGTGCAGCGAAACGTGGACCTAGTTCGTTAAATAGTTTTGCTACAACTTCGTTATCACGAGTACGAGCAAATGCTAGACGACGGTTTGCAACGCTGTCAGTCTTAGCTAGTGTAATCAAAGGCTCAACGACGCGACGTAGCTCTTTAGCTTTTGGCACTGTAGTCTTGATAATTTCATGACGTACTAGAGAGCTAGCCATATTGCTGAACATCGCTTTGCGATGACTGCTGTTGCGGTTGAGTTGACGACCACTCTTACGATGGCGCATGACCTAATCCTTCTAACTAATATCGATTAATCTTCTGCAATCGACGCTGGTGGCCAATTCTCTAGGCGCATGCCAAGAGAAAGCCCGCGTGATGCAAGAACGTCTTTAATCTCTGTAAGAGATTTTTTACCCAAGTTCGGCGTTTTCAGAAGCTCAACTTCGGTACGTTGCACAAGATCACCGATGTAGTGAATCGCTTCTGCTTTTAGACAGTTAGCAGAGCGAACTGTTAGTTCAAGATCGTCTACAGGACGGAGTAGGATAGGATCGAATTCCGGCTTCTCTTCTTTTTCCTCTGGAACACGTACATCACGAAGATCTACGAACGCATCCAATTGTTCAGCAAGAATTGTTGCTGCACGACGGATAGCTTCCTCAGGTTCTAGAGTCCCGTTAGTTTCCATATCGATAACAAGTTTGTCCAAGTCTGTACGCTGTTCAACACGCGCTGCAGCCACTGAGTAGGCAATTTTGTCTACTGGGCTATAGGTTGCATCAACAAGCAAACGACCGATTGGACGCTCATCTTCATCAGTATGGATACGGGCTGAAGCTGGAACGTAACCACGACCACGTTGAACTTTGATACGCATAGCGATCTCAGCGTTATCATCGGTAAGATGACAAATAACGTGCTCAGGATTTACGATCTCTACATCACCATCATGGGTGATGTCACCTGCAACCACAGGGCCCGAGCCTGATTTGTTCAGTGTAATGAACACTTCATCTTTACCGTCAGCAACGCGAACAGCTAAACCTTTCAGGTTAAGAAGAATCTCTAAGATATCTTCTTGAACACCTTCTTTGGTGCTGTATTCGTGAAGTACGCCTTCAATCTCTACTTCCGTGACTGCACAGCCAGGCATAGAAGATAGAAGAATACGGCGAAGTGCATTACCCAGAGTGTGGCCAAAACCACGCTCTAACGGCTCAAGAGTTACTTTTGCGTGTGTCTCATTGATCTGTTCGATGTCAACTAGACGTGGCTTAAGAAATTCTGTTACAGAACCCTGCATTGTGTCCTCTCTTTAGTTTAAACCTTACTTAGAGTAAAGCTCGACGATCAATTGTTCGTTGATGTCAGCTGACAGATCAGAACGCTCAGGCATACGCTTGAATGTTCCTTCCATCTTGCTAGCATCTACTTCAATCCAAGTTGGTTTTTCGCGTTGTTCAGCAACTTCTAGAGCCGCTGTGATGCGAGATTGCTTTTGAGCTTTCTCACGGATAGCAACAACGTCGGTTGCCGCAACTTTGAAAGAAGGAACGTTTACAACTTTACCGTTTACTAGGATAGCTTTGTGGCTAACTAGCTGACGTGCTTCTGCGCGAGTTGCACCAAAGCCCATGCGGTAAACTACGTTATCTAGACGACCTTCTAGAAGCTGAAGTAAGTTCTCACCAGTGTTACCTTTAAGGCGAGCTGCTTCTTTGTAGTAGTTACGGAATTGTTTTTCTAATACGCCATACATACGACGTACTTTCTGCTTCTCACGAAGCTGAACGCCATATTCAGATAGACGACCGCGACGTGCGCCGTGTACACCTGGGGCGTTATCGATTTTACACTTGGTATCAATCGCGCGAACACCTGACTTAAGGAATAAGTCGGTACCTTCGCGGCGACTAAGCTTCAGCTTAGGACCCAAATATCTTGCCATGATCTTTCTCCAATGTTCCCAGAAACGTTATACGCGACGTTTCTTAGGTGGACGACAACCGTTATGAGGGATTGGTGTCGCATCAACGATGTTTGTGATACGGAAACCAGCGGCATTCAGTGCGCGAACAGTAGATTCACGACCTGGACCAGGACCCTTAACCATAACTTCCAAGTTCTTTAGGCCATATTCTTTAGCCATCTCTGCACAACGTTCTGCTGCAACTTGTGCTGCGAACGGTGTAGATTTACGAGAACCACGGAAACCTGAACCACCTGCAGTAGCCCATGCTAGAGCGTTACCTTGACGGTCAGAAATGGTCACGATTGTGTTGTTGAAAGATGCGTGGATATGCGCTATACCATCTGCAATTTGCTTGCGGACGCGCTTACGTGCGCGACTTGGTTGTTTTGCCATTGTACTCTACCCTTCCCGACTATTTCTTGATCGGCTTGCTCGGACCCTTACGGGTACGTGCGTTGGTTTTAGTACGCTGTCCACGTAGTGGTAGACTGCGACGATGACGAAGACCACGGTAACAGCCAAGGTCCATAAGACGCTTGATGTTCATGGAAACTTCACGACGTAGATCACCTTCTACAGTGTACTTAGCTACACCATCACGCAGTAGATTGATCTGCTCTTCAGTTAGTTCACTGATCTTAACATTCTCAGCAATACCCACTTCAGCCAAAATAGACTTAGAACGAGTTTTACCAACGCCGTAGATTGATGTTAAAGCAATCACAGCATGTTTTTGATCAGGAATGTTAATGCCTGCTATACGGGCCACTATTCACTCCTAGGTACTTTATATAAAGAATTATCCGCAGCAGAGCCCGTTGAGGATACGCTGCGGTATACTACTTCTTTTGCACGCAAAAGGTAGGTCGAGAAATATACTCGACACTACCTTCTTTTTCAAGTAAAAATTTCTGCTTATTAGCCTTGGCGCTGCTTGTGCTTTGGCTCACTACAAATTACGCGCACAACACCGTTGCGTTTGATAACTTTGCAGTTACGGCAGATTTTTTTAACGGAAGCACGAACTTTCATTGCTAAACTCCGTAAAATCAATCAAAACGGTATGGAGGTATTTATTAACGACCATAACCCTTAAGATTAGCCTTTTTCAACACAGAATCATATTGATTTGACATCATATGAGTCTGTACCTGTGCCATAAAGTCCATGATTACAACTACTACGATAAGTAGTGAGGTGCCGCCAAAATAGAACCTTACGTTCCATGCTGACATCATGAACTGGGGAATCAGACAGATAAAGGTAATGTATAACGCTCCTGCCAATGTAAGGCGGGTCATTACCTTGTCGATATACATCGCTGTCTGTTCACCTGGGCGGATACCGGGTACGAACGCACCTGACTTCTTCAAGTTGTCTGCTGTTTCACGTGGGTTAAACACCAACGCTGTATAAAAGAAACAGAAGAAAATAATTGCAACTGCATACAAGATAACATAAAGCGGCTGTCCCGGGCTTAACGCCAATGAGACATCGGTCAACCAGCTGAATGCTGGGTTACCGCTCTTACCAAACCACTGAGCTAATGTGCCAGGGAAAAGGATTATACTTGAGGCAAAAATCGCAGGAATAACACCGGCCATATTAATTTTCAATGGCAAGTGAGTACTCTGCGCAGCAAATACCTTACGACCTTGTTGACGTTTTGCATAGTTAACGACGATACGACGTTGACCACGCTCCATGAAAACAACAAAGTAGATAGTGGCAAAAGCAATTACTGCAATAAACAACAGAAGAAGAACATGCAATTCACCTTGACGCGCTTGCTCGATAGTTTGTCCGATTGCCTTAGGCAATCCAGCAACAATACCTGCAAAAATCAGTAATGAAATACCATTACCAATTCCTCGCTCTGTAATCTGTTCACCTAACCACATTAAGAACATGGTGCCGGTTACTAAACTTACGGTTGCAATTAGCGTAAACATGGTTTGGTCGATAACGACCAGATTAGGGACCATGTTTGGTAAGCCAGTTGCGATACCAATAGCTTGGAATATTGCAAGTACAAGCGTGCCGTAGCGCGTATATTGGCTGATTTTTCTTCGGCCTGCCTCACCCTCTTTCTTGAGTTCGGCTAACGCGGGATGAACCACAGTCAACAGCTGAACAACAATTGATGCCGAAATATACGGCATAATGCCCAGCGCGAATATAGATGCACGCGAAAGTGCACCACCAGAGAACATATTAAACATTTCAATGATGGTGCCTTTCTGCTGTTCGAACAAATCGGCGAGTACAGCAGCGTCAATCCCAGGAATAGGCACAAAGGAGCCCGCTCGGAACACTAAAAGTGCACATATTACGAATAATAAGCGCGACCTTAGTTCACTTGAGCCGCCTTGAGCACTACGAAAATCTTTTCCTGATTTCTTAGCCATCTGTACCTCAATCCTCGAGATTATTCCTCGATTTTACCGCCTGCAGCTTCGATCGCAGCTTTAGCGCCTTTAGTCACGCGTAGACCTTTTACAGTCACTGCTTTATTGATCTCGCCAGAAAGAACAACTTTAACATTTTCGATGTTCTTAGCAACAACGTTTGCTGCTTTAAGGCTATTTAAATCAACAACTTCGCCAGTTACTTTTGCGAATTCGCTTAAGCGAACTTCAGCAGATACAAATCCTTTACGAGATTTGAAGCCGAATTTTGGCAAACGTTGTTTCAATGGCATTTGACCGCCTTCGAAACCTGGACGAACTGAACCGCCTGAACGCGATTTTTGACCTTTGTGACCACGGCCACCTGTTTTACCAAGGCCCGAACCGATACCACGGCCTAAACGCTTCTTCGAAGGTTTAGAACCCGCAGCCGGTGATAGAGTATTCAAACGCATTCTGATTACTCCTCAATTTTAACCATGTAGTGAACTTTATTGACCATACCACGAATACATGGTGTGTCTTCCAGTTCAACTGTATGGTTGATGCGACGAAGGCCTAGTCCACGCAAAGTAGCTTTATGCTTAGGTAGGCGACCAATTGAGCTTTTAGTTTGAGTTACTTTAATAGTTGCCATGGTGTTCTTACTCCGAAATAGATTCAACAGTCAGACCACGTTTAGCAGCAACCATTTCAGGTGACTTCATGCTACCCAATGCATCGATTGTTGCACGAACAACGTTGATTGGGTTAGTTGAACCGTACGCTTTTGATAGTACGTTATGTACACCAGCCACTTCTAGTACAGCACGCATCGCACCACCGGCGATAACACCCGTACCTTCTGCAGCAGGCTGCATGTAAACTTTAGAACCCGAGTGACGACCTTTCACCGGATGGTGAAGAGTGCCTTCGTTAAGTGCGATAGTAACCATGTTACGACGCGCTTTTTCCATTGCTTTTTGAATCGCTGCAGGTACTTCACGGGCTTTACCGTATCCGAAACCTACACGACCGTTACCGTCACCAACTACAGTTAGTGCAGTAAAGCTCATGATTCGACCACCTTTAACCGTTTTAGAAACGCGGTTAACGGCGATTAGCTTTTCTTGCAAATCATTAGCTTGTTGTTGTTCTTTAGCCATCTTCCAACCCTACCTTAGAATTTCAGACCAGCTTCGCGAGCATTTTCTGCTAGCGCCGCTACTCGACCGTGGTATTGGAAACCAGAACGATCAAATGCAACTGCAGTCACGCCTTTTTCAAGCGCACGCTCAGCAATAGCTTTGCCTACTGCTTTTGCAGCATCGATGTTACCGGTGTTTTTAACCTGCTCACGGATCGCTTTTTCTACAGTAGAAGCTGCTGCGATAACCTCAGAGCCATTAGCTGCAATCACCTGTGCGTACACGTGACGAGGAGTACGGTGTACTACTAGGCGAGTTGCACCCAGTTCTGCAATCTTACGACGTGCACGAAGGGCACGACGGATGCGAGATGCTTTCTTATCCATAGCGTTACCTTACTTCTTCTTAGCTTCTTTAGTACGCACATTTTCATCTGCGTAACGAACACCTTTACCTTTATAAGGTTCAGGTTCACGGTAAGAACGAATATCTGCCGCAACTTGACCAACTAATTGCTTATCACAACCAGTTACAACGATCTCAGTTTGGCTAGGACATTCAGCCTTAATACCTGCAGGCAATTCATGCTCAACAGGGTGAGAGAAGCCTAGAGTTAGAGCTACAGCGTTGCCTTTAACAGCAGCACGGTAACCGACACCTTTCAAAGTTAGCTTCTTAGTGAAGCCTTCAGTAACACCAAGAATCATGTTGTTAACTAGTGCACGAGCAGTACCTGCTTGCGCCCAAGAGTTAGTAACACGTTCGTTGACTGGACCGAAAGTAAGGGCATTGTCTTCTTGTCCAACAACAACTAGGTTGTTAAGAACGCGAGTCAATTCACCTTTAGCACCTTTTACGGTGATCTCTTGGCCGTTTAGTTTCACCTCTACGCCAGCTGGAATAGCGACAGGTGCTTTAGCAACACGAGACATATCCTACTCCTTAAATTACGCTACGTAGCAAATGATTTCACCACCAAGACCGGCTTTACGCGCGGCACGGTCTGACATAAGACCCTTGGAAGTAGAAACTACGGCAACACCCAGACCGCCCATCACAGATGGTAGCTCGTCTTTTTTCTTGTAGACGCGCAGACCAGGACGTGAAACACGTTGGATTTGCTCAATTACAGGTTTAGCTTGGAAGTACTTAAGAGTCACTTCTAGCTCAGGTTTAACTTCGCTGTTTACTGCGAAGTCTACGATGTAACCTTCAGCTTTAAGTAGTGCAGCAATTGCAACTTTAAGCTTTGAAGAAGGCATTGTAACAGCAACTTTTTGTGCTGCCTGACCGTTACGAATACGGGTCAGCATATCCGAAATCGGATCTTGCATGCTCATAAACTTTACTCCAAATGATTAAGTGGCAATTACCAGCTAGCCTTACGAAGTCCAGGAATCTCGCCTTTCATGCAAGCTTCACGAACTTTGATACGGCTCAGACCGAATTTACGTAGGTAACCGTGTGGACGACCAGTTTGGTTACAACGGTTGCGCTGACGTGATGCACTTGAATCACGTGGAAGAGTTTGCAGTTTAAGTACTGCATTCCAACGATCTTCTTCTGATGCGTTTACATCGCTGATGATAGCTTTAAGCGCTGCGCGCTTTTCAGCGTACTTTGCTACTAGCTTGGCACGTTTAACGTCACGTGCTTTCATTGATTGTTTAGCCATAACAGTAACCCTTCACCTTACTTACGGAATGGGAAGTTAAAGGCAGCCAGCAGAGCATGGCCTTCCTCATCGGTAGCACCTGTAGTCGTGATAGTGATATCAAGACCGCGTACTCGATCGACTTTATCGTAGTCGATTTCCGGGAAGATGATTTGCTCGCGAACGCCCATGCTGTAGTTACCGCGTCCGTCAAAAGACTTAGCGCTAACACCGCGGAAATCGCGTACACGTGGTAGAGCGATAGAAATCAAACGCTCAAAGAAATCCCACATGCGCTCGCCACGCAAGGTTACTTTACAACCAATTGGGTAGCCTTCACGAATTTTGAAACCTGCAACAGATTTACGAGCTTTAGTAATCAAAGGTTTTTGACCTGAGATAATAGCCATATCAGATGCTGCATTTTCTAGCAGTTTCTTATCGTTGATTGCTTCACCAACGCCCATATTGAGGGTGATCTTCTCAATTCTAGGGACTTGCATGACGCTTGTGTAACCGAACTGTTTGGTCAGTTCAGCGACTACAGACGACTTGTAGTAATCATGCAGTTTCGCCATAGTAGAACTCCAAATTACTTAATTGTTTCACCGTTAGACTTGAAGAAACGCACTTTAGCGCCTTCTTCAAAACGGAAACCTACACGGTCCGCTTTACCAGTAGCTGCGTTAAAGATAGCCACGTTAGATGCATCGATTGCTGCTTCTTGCTCAACAATACCACCTTGGGTACCAAGAGCTGGAACAGGTTTTTGATGCTTCTTAACTAGGTTGATACCTTCAACGATAACTTTACCAGTTTCAAGAACCTTGCTTACTTTACCTTTCTTGCCTTTATCTTTACCAGCAAGAACGATTACTTCGTCGTTACGACGGATTTTAGCTGCCATTGTTTGCCGCTCCTTACAGAACTTCTGGAGCCAGTGAAACGATCTTCATGAATTTCGCATTACGAAGTTCACGCGTCACTGGACCAAAGATACGTGTACCGATTGGTTGCTCAGTATTGTTATTTAACAATACACAAGCATTACGGTCGAAGCGAATGACAGAACCGTCCTGACGACGTACGCCTTTACGGGTGCGAACTACCACTGCCTTCATTACATCACCTTTTTTTACTTTACCGCGAGGAATTGCTTCCTTAACAGTAACTTTGATGATGTCGCCCACATGAGCGTAACGGCGGTGAGAGCCACCCAGAACCTTAATACACATTACGCTGCGAGCGCCTGAGTTATCAGCTGCGTCCAGCATACTTTGCATTTGGATCATGTTAGTGCTCCGCTAAATATAAAAAAACTAGACCCATCTCGGGTCGGGCTGCCTCTTTAAAAGGGACGCGAATTGTACCACCCTTTTTTTAGAAAGGGTAGTCAAAAAACAAGCGGCTCGAAAAATTTCCCGTAGCCGCTTATTTTATTTATAGAAAAAGAAAATTAAATTTTCGCTTTTTCTACAACTTTAACCAATGTCCAAGACTTAGTCTTAGACAGTGGACGACACTCTTTGATTTCAACGATATCGCCTTGGCTACATTCGTTGTTTTCATCGTGAGCGTGCAGTTTTGTGGTGCGTTTCATGAACTTACCGTAAATTGGGTGTTTTACGAAACGTTCAATGATAACAACAATAGACTTGTCCATTTTGTTGCTAACAACGCGACCTTGTTGAGTACGAATTTTGTCGCTCATTATGCGCCTGCCTTCTCAGTCAAAACAGTTTTCACACGTGCGATATCACGGCGTACAGCTTTTAGAGTGTGAGTTTGTTGTAGCTGACCAGTAGCAGCTTGCATACGCAAGTTGAACTGTTCTTTCAACAAATTCAGTAGCTCAGCATTAAGCTCTTCAACGCTTTTCTCGCGTAGATCTAGTGCTTTCATCACATCACCTGCTTAGTTACAAATGTGGTTTTGAATGGCAGTTTACGAGCCGCTAGGCGGAACGCTTCACGCGCCAACTCTTCAGGTACACCATCAACTTCGTACATAACCTTTCCAGGTTGGATTTGGGCTACCCAGTACTCAACGTTACCTTTACCCTTACCTTGACGAACTTCAAGTGGTTTTTCTGTGATAGGCTTATCTGGGAACACACGGATCCAGATTTGACCTTGACGCTTAATGTGACGTGTCATTGCACGACGTGCCGCTTCGATTTGACGAGCAGTCAGACGACCACGGCCAACAGCTTTTAAACCGAAAGTACCGAATGATACTTCAGTACCTTTAGCTAGACCACGGTTACGACCAGTCTGAACCTTACGGAATTTAGTACGTTTAGGTTGTAGCATCTGTCGACTCCTTACTTACGGCCTTTACGCTGCTTCTTAGGCTTTTCACTCTTAGGTTCAGCAACTGGCATACCGCCTAGAATCTCACCTTTGAAGATCCAAACTTTAACACCAATCACACCATATTGAGTGTGAGCAGAAGAAGTCGCGTAATCAATGTCTGCACGCAGAGTATGTAGAGGCACACGGCCTTCACGATACCATTCTGTACGTGCGATTTCAGCGCCGCCTAGACGACCACTTACTTCAACTTTGATACCCTTAGCACCTAGACGCATTGCATTTTGTACCGCGCGCTTCATAGCACGACGGAACATAACACGACGCTCTAGCTGAGAGGCGATGCCATCAGCAACTAGTTGACCGTCTAATTCAGGCTTACGTACTTCAGCGATATTAATTTGCGCTGGTACACCTGCGATTTTAGCTACAGCTGTGCGTAGCTTCTCAACGTCTTCGCCTTTCTTACCGATAACAACACCTGGACGAGCAGTGTGAATAGTCACACGGATGCTCTTCGCAGGACGCTCGATAACGATGCGTGATACAGACGCTTTTGACAATTCCTTAGTGAGGAATTGACGTACCTTGAAATCGCCGTCTAGGTTGTCAGCGAACTCATTGGTATTAGCAAACCATGTAGCATTCCAAGGCTTAACGATGCCAAGACGAATACCATTTGGATGTACTTTCTGACCCATTGCTTACTCTCCTAGTCTCTTAGCGATCTGCGACAACCACAGTAATGTGGCTTGAACGCTTCAAGATACGATCCGCACGACCTTTAGCACGAGGCATAATACGCTTCATGATAGGGCCCTCATCTACGAAGATTTTAGCGACACGTAGATCGTCAATGTCAGCACCTTCGTTGTGTTCCGCGTTAGCGATTGCTGACTCTAGAACTTTTTTCACTAATTCAGCCGCTTTTTTGTTGCTGAAAGTTAGCGTTTCTAGAGCCTGATCTACGCTTTTACCGCGAATAAGATCTGCTACTAAGCGAGCTTTCTGAGGAGAAATGCGAGCAAAGTTATGTTTAGCTAAAGCTTCCATTATTTACTCCTTACTTCTTCTTAGCTTTCTTATCCGCAGCATGACCGCGGTAAGTACGAGTAGGTGCGAATTCGCCCAGTTTGTGACCGATCATCTCGTCAGTTACGAAAACTGGCACGTGTTGACGACCATTATGGACAGCGATGGTCAAACCAATCATTTGTGGAATGATCATTGAACGACGGGACCAAGTCTTTAAAGGCTTCTTGTCTCCGCTTTCCACCGCTTTCTCTACCTTCTTCAGCAAGTGTAGGTCAATAAATGGACCTTTCTTGAGAGAACGTGGCATGGCTTATCCTCTTTAATAGATTACTTATTACGACGACGTACGATGTACTTGTCAGTGCGTTTGTTCTTACGGGTCTTAAAGCCTTTAGTAGGAACACCCCATGGAGATACTGGATGACGGCCACCAGAAGTACGACCTTCACCACCACCGTGTGGGTGATCAACAGGGTTCATTACCACACCGCGAACGGTAGGACGAACACCGCGCCAGCGGCTAGCACCAGCTTTACCAAGTTCACGAAGCATGTGTTCGTGGTTGCCTACTTCACCGATAGTTGCACGGCATTCAGACAGAACTTTACGCATTTCGCCAGAACGTAGACGAAGTGTTACATACGCACCGTCGCGAGCAACGATTTGTACATAGGCACCAGCTGAACGTGCGATCTGTGCACCTTTACCAGGTTTTAGTTCAACGTTATGTACTGTTGAACCTACTGGGATGTTGCGCATTGGCAAAGCGTTACCCGCTTTGATTGGTGCATCAACGCCAGATTGAACTTGGTCACCAGCTTTTACGCCTTTAGGTGCAATGATGTAACGACGTTCACCGTCTTTATATAGTACTAGAGCGATGTTCGCACTACGGTTTGGATCGTATTCAATACGTTCAACCGTTGCAGGGATACCATCTTTAGTACGTTTAAAATCAATCACACGGTAATGTTGCTTGTGACCACCACCGATATGACGAACTGTAATTCGACCGTTGTTGTTACGACCACCGTTTTTAGAGTTTTTCTCTAAAAGAGGTGCGTAAGGCTTACCTTTGTAAAGGTCAGCATTTACGATTTTAACAACGTGACGACGACCAGCCGAAGTCGGCTTACATTTAACAATAGCCATTTTTCAACTACTCCTGTTATTCCGCGCCGCCAACAAAGTCAAGATCCTGACCTTCATTCAAAGTAACGTACGCTTTTTTAACGTCGCTACGGCGACCTTGGCGTAGACCTTGACGTTTGGTCTTACCCTTAGTGATAAGAGTGTTTACAGACTTAACTTCAACTTCAAATAGTTTTTCTACAGCAGCTTTGATTTCTTTTTTAGTGGAGTCAATTGCAACTGTGAAAACGATAGTGTTCGCTTTCTCTGCAGCCATAGTAGCTTTTTCAGAGATGTGCGGAGCACGCAAAACTTTTAGTAGACGCTCTTCACGAATCATGCCAGCATCTCCTCAACTTGCTTAACTGCAGACGCAGTCATTAGAACCTTGTCAAATGCGATTAGGCTTACCGGATCGATACCAGAAACGTCACGCACGTCAACTTTGTAAAGGTTACGAGCAGCTAAGAATAGATTCTCGTCTACTTCGCCAGTAACGACAAGAACGTCGTTAAGCTCATGTTCTTTAAGCTTAGCTACTAGCTCTTTAGTTTTTGGAGCTTCTACTGTGAAGTTATCAACAACGATTAAACGCTCTTGACGAACCAACTCAGAAAGAATGCTCTTCATAGCACCGCGGTACATTTTTTTGTTTACTTTTTGGCTGTGATCTTGTGGTTTCGCAGCAAAAGTAACACCACCTGTACGCCAGATCGGGCTACGGATTGTACCAGCACGAGCACGGCCAGTACCTTTTTGACGCCATGGCTTAGCGCCGCCGCCAGAAACTTCTGAACGTGTCTTTTGAGCACGAGTACCTTGACGAGCACCTGCTGCATACGCAACAACTACTTGGTGTACAAGAGCTTCGTTGAACTCACGTCCGAAAGTAGTTTCGGAAACAGTTAGTGCATCAGCACCTTTAACCATCAATTCCATTACTTACTCCTAGACGTTATGCTTTTACAGCTGGTTTTACGATCACGTTACCGCCTGTTGAGCCTGGAACTGCACCTCTGATAAGAAGTAAGTTACGCTCAGCGTCAACACGTACGATCTCTAGGTTTTGAGTCGTTACACGCTCATTACCCATTTGACCTGCCATTTTCTTGCCTTTAAATACACGACCTGGAGTCTGACATTGACCGATAGAACCAGGAGCGCGGTGAGACAAGGAGTTACCGTGAGTCGCATCTTGAGTACGGAAGTTCCAACGCTTAACAGCGCCTTGGAAACCTTTACCTTTAGATGAACCAGTAACGTCTACTTTTTTAATTTCATTGAACAGTTCAACAGTCAGTTCAGCACCAACTTCGAACTCTTCACCGTTTTCTAAACGGAATTCCCAAAGACCGCGGCCAGCTTCAACACCTGCTTTCGCAAAGTGACCAGCTTCAGGCTTAGATACGCGGCTAGCTTTCTTATCACCAGCAGTAATTTGGATTGCTGCATAACCATCTGTTTCAAGTGATTTCACTTGAGTTACACGGTTCGCTTCAACCTCAACTACTGTTACTGGGATAGAAACGCCTTCTTCAGTAAATACGCGGGTCATACCCACTTTACGTCCGACTAGACCAATCATTATTCTAACTCCCCTTAACCTAGGCTGATTTGAACATCTACACCAGCAGCAAGATCAAGACGCATCAGAGCATCAACAGTCTTGTCAGTCGGTTCAACGATGTCGATCAGACGCTTGTGAGTACGGATTTCGTACTGGTCACGCGCATCTTTGTTTACGTGTGGAGAAGTAAGAACAGTGAAACGCTCTTTACGAGTAGGCAGTGGAATAGGACCACGAACCTGTGCGCCGGTACGTTTAGCTGTTTCAACGATTTCCGCGGTAGAAGCGTCGATTAGTTTGTAATCGAAAGCTTTCAAGCGGATACGGATGCGTTGGTTCTGCATGAGACAGAGCTCCAATATTTATAAAAATTACACAAACAATATCGCCACTCTAACCCACTTAGCGTGAGAGAATGTCGATTGATTTATGTGAAACCGTAGCGTCCTAATTGGACACATTGTCAGCTAACAAAAAAAGATAAGTTAGTTATCTAGTAATTATTAACTGCGAACTTAAGCAGAGTATACATTACCCAATAAATACTGAGATTATATGGCTCCTCGCCGCTCATTGGTTCACAACTGACTTAAGCCAGTGCGGTGCATTATACAGATATCGATCTGGCTTGCAAGCGGTGTGTGAAAAATATACGAATCTTATTGTTATCTCTTCTATTAACCACAAACAGCGCGATGAGACATCGCGCTGTTTGTGCTCGATAAAGACCGAATAAGCTACGCTGAGCGTTGACGTACCGCTTCAAATAAGCACACACCCGTGGCAACGGAGACATTTAAGCTTGATACCGTGCCCGCCATCGGGATCTTAATCAAGTCATCACACGTTTCACGAGTCAGCCGACGCATACCGTCGCCTTCTGCCCCCATAACGATGGCTAAAGACCCAGTTAAGTCAGTCTGGTACACATCGTGTGTCGCTTCACCAGCGGTTCCGACAAACCACACACCCTGCTCTTGTAAGGCGCGCATTGTCCGAGCGAGATTGGTGACACGAATCAAAGGAACCGTCTCAGCTGCGCCACAGGCAACTTTGCTGACGGTCGCATTCAATGGCGCTGATTTATCTTTCGGTACAATGACGGCTGCAACCCCTGCTGCATCCGCATTACGCAGGCAAGCACCGAGGTTGTGTGGATCGGTAACGCCATCGAGAACTAACAGTAAAGGGGACGGCTGCGTCGCTAGAATGGTATCTAAGTCGTTTTCATTCAATACCTTCGCCGGCTTCACTTTTGCAATAACGCCTTGGTGATTCGCGCCTTTGGCACGATCATCAAGTGTCTTACGATTCATTTCTTGAATCGAGACACCAATACTTGTGAGCTCATTTAGTACGGGTAATAGACGATCATCCTGACGGCCTTTTAAAACATATGCTTCAATAAAACGTGCGGGATCACGCTCTAATACCGCTTTAATGGCATGGATACCATAAATCAGTTCGTTACTCATCGTTTACCTATTTCTTTGCTTGCTTTGCCGGCTTACTGCGGGCTTTATTTTTTCGAGCTTTTGAGGCTTTCGTTTTTTTACGCTTACGTTCGGCGTTATCTTCTGGGCGCTTTGGTGGCTCGACTGCCGGTACCGCTTTACCTTTAGAAGCGACTTTCTTATTTTTCGCTTTGGCTTTGGCTTCCGCCACCCGTTTCTTCGCGGTTTTCCCCTCGCCTCGCGCTTTACGTTCCGTGCCTTCCAGCGCGAAATCAATTTGGCGGTCATCGAGGTTCACCGCTTGGACTTTCACTTTGACACTATCCCCTAAGCGATAAATGGCACCAAATGACTCACCTTTTAGTCGCTGTCCTACTGGATCAAAATGATAGTAATCGTTCGCCAGTGACGAGATATGCACTAAGCCATCAATATGGAGTTCAGACAAACGGACGAAAAAGCCAAATCCTGTCACATTGGCAATCACCCCATCAAGAACTTCACCGACGTGGTCTTGCATGTATTCACATTTCAGCCAATCGGACACATCGCGAGTGGCGTCGTCAGCACGGCGCTCTGTTGTTGAACACTGTTCCCCATAGAAGTCCATATCATCAAATGAGTAATGATACCCGCCTGTTGGCGTCCAACGGTCTTGGTTCTGTCCCTTTTCCTTGGCAATCAGATATTTGATAGCACGGTGCAATAAGAGATCAGGGTAACGACGAATCGGCGAAGTAAAGTGCGCGTACCGTTTCAACGCCAATCCAAAGTGTCCACAATTGTCGGCATTATACACCGCTTGCTTCATTGAGCGCAGCAGCATCGTTTGGATCAATTCTTTATCTGGACGTTCGCCAATTTGATGCATTAAGTCCGCATAATCGGTTGGCGATGGCTCCAAGCCTCCCGCCAAGTTCAGTCCTAGCTCGCTCAAAAAGTCACGGAACCCGACCAAGCGTTGCTCTCCGGGAGATTCATGAATTCGATATAACGCCGGTTCTTTGGCTTTTTCGACGAGAGAGGCAGACGCGATATTGGCTAAAATCATGCATTCTTCGATGATCTTATGCGCATCGTTACGAACCACGGGCTCGATACGATCAATTTTACGCTCAGCATTAAAAATAAATTTCGTTTCGACCGTTTCAAATTCAATCGCACCGCGAGCATCTCGGGCTTTTTTCAACACACCGTACATACGGTAGAGCTCTTCTAAGTGAGGCACAACCGATTGATAGCGCTCACGCAGGTCTTCATCACCTTGCAAGATGTGCGACACTTTGTTGTACGTCAGGCGTGCATGAGAATTCATGACGGCTTCGTAATGCTTATAACCAGAAAGTTTGCCCGCTTCAGAGATGGTCATTTCGCACACCATACACAAACGGTCGACCTGCGGATTCAATGAACATAAGCCATTGGATAACACTTCAGGCAACATAGGGACCACTTGTGAAGGGAAATACACTGAGTTACCCCGGTTGATCGCTTCTTTATCAAGTGCCGTCCCAGGACGAACATAATAACTCACGTCAGCGATGGCGACCCATAAGCGCCAGCCACCGCCTTTTTTCGCTTCACAATACACCGCATCATCAAAATCGCGCGCATCTTCACCATCAATCGTGACTAAGGGTAAATCACGTAAATCTACTCGGCCTTTCTTCGCCTCTTCCGGAACCTCTTCACCAAGATGGGCGATTTGCTTGGTCACTTCCTCGGGCCATTCACACGGAATCTGATGGGTATGAATCGCAATTTGAGTTTCCATCCCTGGCGCCATATTTTCGCCAAGCACTTCCACAACTTTCCCCATCATGCTGCGATTACGTGCACCACGATCGGTGATCTCTATCACCACCACATTGCCCATACGCGCACCCGCGCGTTTCTCATCGGGGATCAAAATATCCTGATGGATACGTGAATCATCTGGCACAACATATGAGCAGCCTTGTTCGAAGAAGAAACGTCCAACAATTTGTCCATTTCTGGCTTCCAAAATTCGAATCAAGCGACCTTCTTTACGACCTCGTTTATCCGTTCCTGATGGCTGAACCAAAACATAATCGCCATGGATAATGGTTTTCATTTGGTGGTGCGGCAGTAGAATGTCGTTGTCTTTACCAATGCTGCCCTCAGGACGTACCCAGCCAAAACCATCACGATGTCCGATGACATAGCCTTTAACCAGCTCGAGTTTTTCTGGTAAGACGTAACACTGGCGACGAGTGAACACCAGTTGCCCATCACGCTCCATGGCGCGTAAACGACGGCGTAAACCTTCGTAATGATCTTCCCCTTGCAGCTCTAATGCGGCAAAGAGATCGTTGCGGTTCATGGGAACGTTCGCCTGTCTTAAGAATTCAAGAATGTATTCTCGACTTGGAATAGGGTTCTCGTAATTCTGCGATTCGCGCTCAGCAAATGGGTCTTGATTGGTCTTCTCTGACATAGATTGGCCTAATTGTGCTTGATAGGAAGGAAGCTGTTGTTAGTATATCTGAGTCAATGCCTAAGCTACAGTTACTGATAGAAAAACCTGATACAGCTGTATAAAAAATGTTACTCTAACTAGCATACCATAGTCACTTAAATGCCTATGTCGGTGTCGAAACATGATGTTGAAACCCGTGGGCGAATACTCAAATTCATATCTATGGTGGTGCTACATCTAACTGACTACAATAACATCTTATCGAAGGAATGGACACCTTATGCTACTTTTCCAACGCTTAGGCTGGTTTTTCCGGCGCTATTGGCATACCTATTCGCTCGCGCTCACGATGCTATTTATCGTCGGACTGCTGAATATGGCAATCCCTTGGGTCATCGGCCGCTCAGTGGATCAAATTCTTGCGACCCACAGCATGGACAATACCCGACACTACCTCATCATTCTTTTACTCTGTGGTATTGCGATCTACTTACTGCGCTATGGATGGCGACGACTTTTATTTGGTACCTCTTTTCATCTCGCTAACCTTTTCCGTCGGCAGTTTTATCAACGATTAACCAAGCAAGGCCAAGCCTTTTATAGTGCCCACTCAACCGGCGATTTAATGGCTCGAGCCACCAATGATATCGATGCGGTGGAGTCGGCGGCCGGGGAAGGAATACTCTCTGGTTTTGATGGTATGAGTACGTTCATTCTCGTCGTCATTATGATGTTTGTCTTTATTGATTGGCGTTTAGCCACAGTCGCATTGATCCCTTTCCCCTTCATGGGCGTTTTCTTCTATCGTTTATCCAGCACGATTCATCATCAATTTCGCGATACCCTAGATAAATTCTCGACGTTGAACGAACAAACTCAGCAAGCCATCGTGGGAGTGAGAATGATCAAAGCGATGGGTCGTGAAGAAATTGAAAAGCAGCAATTTGATCATATCGCTGAGCAAGCGGCACACAGCAATTATCATGTGGAGCGCTCAGAAGCTAAATTTGATCCCGTGATTCAAGTCAGCTTGGGCTCCTCAATGCTACTGACCCTGCTAATGGGCGGGTGGCTGATTCATCAAGATCAGTTAACCGTCGGGCAACTAACCAGTTTTAGTTTGTATTTATCACAATTGATTTGGCCGATGTTTGCCTTTGGCTGGCTCATGAATATTCTCCAGCGCGGCAACGCCGCAATCGGCCGTTTATACGAACTACTGTCACTGCCCGATACGATTGAAGATACTGGTCAACTTACTCCGCATGGCCATGAAATCGCCATTGAGTCGCTGACATTCACCTATCCCGAGACTCGGCAACCCAGCTTGGTCGATATCAATGTCACACTACCAGAGCAACGGGTTCTGGGCATTGCGGGGCCAACCGGAGCAGGTAAGTCGACCTTATTACAATTATTAATGCGTTATTGGGAAGTCGAAAACGGCGTGATCACACTCAACGACATCCCTTTGCGAGAACTCTCGTTACATGCGCTGCGCGAACAATTTGCCTACGTGCCACAAGATGCCTTTTTATTCAGTACCTCAATTTTAGAAAACATTCGGATGGGGAAACCTGACGCCAGTGACGAAGACATCTATGAAGCCGCTAGGCTAGCCGCCATTCATGATGACATTGTGCAGTTTCCAGAAGGCTATCACACCTTAGTCGGCGAACGAGGTGTCACGTTATCTGGCGGGCAAAGACAACGTGTCTCGATTGCGCGTGCTCTCATCAGTGACGCCGCCATTCTAATTTTGGATGATGCGTTATCCGCCGTCGATGTGGGTACCGAGCAGACCATTATTCGCCATTTAAAACAACGGGAATCGCAAAGTGTCATCATCGTGACTCACCGCCTCTCTGCGATTGAACACGCCAATGAAATTATCGTGCTCTCCCACGGTAGAATTGCCGAACGGGGCACCCATCAACAACTCAGTCAAAGCAATGGTTGGTATTCTCAAATGGTCGCGTATCAACAAATGAAGCAAGCGTTAGATAAGGACTATCATGACGAAGAATAATCATGGAAAACACACTTCCGGAGCGTTTAGCTTACTGATCGGCTATGTGTTTCAAGACAAACCCCTATTATATAAAGCATTAACACTGGTGGTATTTGCCACCGCGCTGGATGTGGTTGGCCCAATGATATCCAAAGTATTTATTGATAATTTTATCATCCCCGACACCTACCCCAAATGGCCGGTGATTGGCATTACGCTGCTGTATGTATTGAGCATTGTGCTGTCCACTCTGCTCAAATATCAGCAAACTCTGAAGTTTGTCGATTTAGCGCTGAATGCGGTATTGGATATTCGTAAGCGGGCATTTCATCACGTGTTAAGTTTGCCGATGGCCTATTTTGATTATGCGCGTACCGGCCAATTAGTCAGTCGCATCACCAATGACACTGAATCGATCAAAGATGTGTATGTGCAATTTCTCTCCAACGTTGTCTCCAACGTCATCATGCTATTTGGTATTTTAGTTGCCATGGCCATCTTGGATGTACAGCTCATGCTGGTTGCTTTAGCGTTAATGCCAGCCGTGGCTTTGATCATTTATATCTATCAACGCTTAAGTGGGGACGTCGTCGCAGAAAGCCGTCAACTCCGTTCCGATATCAACGCGACCATTAGCGAATCGATTGGCGGTATGGCGGTGATTCAATCGACCAATCAACAAGATCCTAAACTCAAACAATTCAATCGTATTAACGATCGTCACTATCGCACCCGCTTGAAAACCATGACCATCGCCAGCTTCTTATTGCGACCCGCCATCAACCTCATGAGTGTGGTGGTGACGGCTGCGATTGTCTGGTTTTTTGGTATCAAAGTCGTGCAAGGAGTGACGGAAATTGGGGTGTTGTACGCCTATCTCAATTATCTCGGCCGATTTACTCAACCTCTGATGGAGATCGCGCAGCAGTTCAGTTTGTATCAACAAGCGATGGTCGCAGGCAGCCGTGTCAACACCCTGCTTAGCGAGCCGACGCTGCTAGAAAATCCTGACTCGCATGCTCAACTGACTCAGGGACACATCACTCTTAATCAGGTGTCCTTTGGCTATAACCCGGATAAGCCCGTACTTAAAGATATCAATATCGACATTCCTGCTGGGCAATTTTTTGCCGTGGTCGGGCATACGGGCAGCGGTAAAAGTACCTTACTTAGCTTGTTGTTGAATTTTTATCAGCCACAAACGGGCAGTGTTCGAATCGAAGGTCACCCGTTGCAAGAATTCAGTCATGACATGCTAAGACAAGGAGTGGGATTTATTCCCCAAGATCCGTTTATTCTCTCTGCGAGCATTTTCGAGAATATTTCCATGGGAAGAGAATTTACTCAGCAACAAGTCGAAGTCGCCGCTCGAGAAGCACACTTGCATGAGGTGATTGTCGCCATGCCTGATGGCTACCAAACCCATCTTGGTGAGGGAGGATCGCGCCTCTCTACCGGTCAGCGACAACAGTTAATCATCGCACGTGCGCTGGTCGCCTCTCCGAAAATTTTATTACTCGACGAAGCCACCGCCAACGTCGATAGTGAAACCGAACAAGTGGTACAAAAGGCGTTAAATAATTTGTATGGTCGCGTCACGATGATTGTCGTGGCACATCGCCTGTCAACCATTCGAAATGCGGATACCATTCTCGTATTAGACGATGGAGAGCTGATTGAACAAGGGGATCACCAAGCTTTGATGGCGATTGAACACGGTCGTTACCGGGCGATGTATGAACTGCAACAGCAAGAGCAAAAAGTCGCGTTAGCGGCGGGGTAATTCACAGTAAAAAACATGGGAAATGTTGTCGTTAGCAGGGCCGAATCCCTGCTAACTACCAATAGGTTTGTTCGCGTTTCGCGCGGGCAATAATATTCTGTGGCATGCGCTGCTCCAACCCTTGGCGCAGTAAAGCAATCCGCTTGTGTTGACGCTGATTATCTGTCACTGAGTTATATAACCAACGATACGCATCTTCATAGTCCAGCGGGCTGCCGTAATCACGCAGTAACAGCTCAGCCAACTGAATTCTCGCATTGAGATCCCCCATTCCGGCGGCTTCCCTTAAATAGGGGATGGCCCGTTCACGGTCTTGCTGCACAAACGTACCATGCGCGTAATAACTGCCCACACGTTCTAATGCCGCAGGCAAACCTTGATGCGCAGCACTTTTGATGTAATACAATCCGAGTTCGACATTCTTATCAACGCATACTCCCCACGACAACATATCGCCATACAGGAACTCATACGAGGGCAAATTGATGCGCGTGGCGCGAGCAATAATATCCTCGACCAATTGGCATTTATCCGCTTTGACACGTTGTAAGTGTTTATTCTGCTCAATCAATCTGATGAGCTCAGATTCGCTGTAGATTGGTACCGGCTTACCGACATCACCGATTTCGTTTGCTTTCGCACCCGATAATGAGACGTACAGGCCCAACATCAGCGAAGCCGCGACAAATCGTAGCTTCATTGCTGCACTCTTAGTTCATAACTAGCCTTTGATTTAAAGTATGCGATGGCATACTGGCTAACCTGTTACTTTTATCGACCAAACTGGCCATCTCTTTAGGCAAAACTTGTCGTTTGGCGGCAATTCTTTGCCATTCGTAACCAATGATCCTAAGTATAGTGACAAAAAAACCGACTCGTAAGTCGGTTTTTGTTAAATGAACGTCTCATTAAGCGTCAAATGGGTGGAACTTAATGATGGTTTCACGGCGGTCTGGGCCAGTAGAAATCATATCTACAGGAACGCCAGTGAGTTCTTCAATGCGCTTGATATAATCTAGCGCTGCTTGAGGAAGTCCGTCAATAGATGTCACACCAAACGTAGTATCCGACCAACCTGGCAGAGTTTCATAAATCGGAGTAATGTTTTCGTATGCATCAGCCGCAAGTGGAGACACTTCCAGCACCGTACCGTCTTCAAGTTGGTAGCCAGTACAAATTTTCACTTCTTCTAAACCATCGAGTACATCAAGCTTAGTTAAGCAGAAACCCGTCACTGAGTTAATTTGCACGGCACGACGTAGTGCTACCGCATCAAACCAACCACAACGACGTTGACGGCCAGTTGTCGCACCAAACTCGGCACCTTTAGTTCCTAAGTGATGGCCAACATCATCGGATAATTCTGTTGGGAATGGACCAGCACCAACACGGGTACAGTACGCTTTTACGATACCGCAAATGTAACCTAAATGCGCAGGACCAAAACCTGAACCAGCAGCAACGCCACCAGCGGTGGTATTTGACGATGTTACATAAGGGTAAGTACCGTGGTCGATATCAAGCAAGGTTCCTTGCGCGCCTTCAAACATGATTTTATCACCACGTTTACGAGCACCATCCAGTTCATCGGTCACATCAATAACCATGGATGTCAATAAATCCGCATAGCTCATCGCTTGTTCAAGGACTTCTTCATAACTCACTGGCGCCACTTTATAGAAGTGTTCAAGTTGGAAGTTATGATATTCCATCACCGTTTTTAGCTTTTCAGCAAAGGTTTCTTTGTTAGCCAGATCGCCAACACGTAAACCACGACGAGCCACTTTATCTTCGTAGGCAGGGCCGATACCACGTCCAGTTGTACCAATCGCTTTCTTACCTAACGCCGCTTCACGAGCCTGATCTAAGGCTATGTGATATGGCAGTATTAACGGGCAGGCTTCAGAAATATAAAGGTTTTCACGGACAGGAACGCCACGCTCTTCAAGTTCTTTCATTTCATGCAACATGGCATCTGGCGATACAACCACGCCATTACCGATAATGCATTTTACGTTTTTATGAAGGATACCTGATGGAATAAGGTGGAGGACGGTTTTTTCACCATCGATAACAAGTGTATGACCCGCATTGTGGCCTCCTTGATAACGAACGACGTATTTCGCATCTTCGGTGAGAAGATCAACGATTTTTCCTTTTCCTTCGTCACCCCATTGAGTGCCGAGGACGACTACATTATTTCCCATTTTTCCAGTCTGATTGCTAGTTAAAAAAGGATTCTAGCACTGATCGATAGGCGATGCAGTCACTTTTTAAGCAAAAATAAGTCATAAAAACACGTTATTTATTACTTTTGGTTATGTTTTGGTAACTTATTCATCTGCATAGATTTTTATTACCATATTTCCAAGGGTATCGATTGCGCCACGATACATTCCTGAACTATTCATCGAAAAATGTGCCTGGCCATTGGCGTCCATCGCCACTAAGCCCCCTTCCCCCCCCATGCGTTTCAATTCACCGTGTATGATGGAATCACAAGCGGTCGCCACATCTTCCCCTAAATAGCGCATGCGGGCGGCCACATCCCCAGCCACCATTTTACGTATGAAGAATTCGCCCATTCCCGTGCAAGACACGGCCACGTTGCCATTTTCTGCAAAAGTGCCAGCGCCAATCAGGGGAGAATCCCCCACCCGTCCATACTGTTTATTGGTGATACCGCCCGTGCTTGTCGCTGCTGCCAAATTGCCTTGCTGATCAAGTGCGACAGCGCCAACCGTGCCATGTTTATCATCATCTGGGTATTCAGATTCAGAAAGCGCACATTGACCGGCCTGCCGCACTCTCATTAACTGTTCATATCGGCGCTCGGTAAAAAAGTAATCTTGTTCGGTAAAGACATACCCTTGCTTGAATGCAAAGGCTTCCGCGCCATCCCCTATCAAAAAGACATGCTCACTGTCTTGCATGACTTGCCGAGCCAGTTGTATCGGGTTTTTGATATGTCTGACTCCAGCAATGGCACCAACATTGTGCGCACGTCCTTCCATTATGGCCGCATCCATCTCGACCATTTCTTGACTGGTCATCACAGATCCTCTACCCGCATTAAATAAAGGCGAATCTTCTAATACAGTGACCGCACTGACCACGGCATCCACCGCGCTACCACCTTGCGCTAATACCGCTTGGCCCGCACACAACGAGGCTTCCAATTGCAATAGAAACTCATCGTGCAGCGCTTGGGTCATTTTTTCGCGAAGGATGGTGCCAGCCCCACCGTGAATCGCAATAGAAAAAGGTTTTGCCATCATCACGTCCTATTCATCGAATCCGGTTTATCTATAAAAAAAGCGCAAACTAAGCCAAGCTCGTTTGCGCTTCATCTCTGACTCATTCAGATAACAACACGGCCCAGAAGGCGCGCGCTATCAATCATTAGTGAGAGCAGTTTTCATCGTGTACATGGCCACCATCTTGGTGAGTATGACCATGAGCGATTTCTTCTTCTGTTGCAGCGCGTACCGCGACCACTTCCACATCAAATGTCAGTGTTTTACCTGCCAGCATGTGGTTACCATCAACCACCACTTCGTCACCATCCACTTCCGTGATTTCAACAGGCACTGGACCTTGGTCAGTATCAGCTAGGAAACGCATGCCCACTTCGATTTCATCAACGCCTTGGAATACATCGGCAGGAACACGTTGTACAAGCATGTCGCTGTGCTCACCATACGCATCTTCAGGTGAAATAGTGACAGAGAATGAGTCCCCTGCTTGTTTACCTTCAAGTTCACGTTCTAGACCAACGATTAAATTACCTTTACCGTGTAGGTAATCCAATGGAGCTTCCGTTGTTGATTGATCCACAACCACACCGTCTTCGAGTTTTACTTGGTAAGCCAGACTTGCTACCACATCGTTTTCAATTTTCATAACAGCTCCAAAGAGTCGATTTTTTGTTTAGCCTTCATTGTCAGCTAAAGCATAGATTAGATAAAGGGTATTATGAAGATCCTCACAAGAATCTCAATTATTCTGGCTTAAAAATCCCAATCATGTGCTCTTGAGTGTGTTTCGAGCCCTGTGCTTGTTTAGGAACACGCTGATCTCGATGGTGACATTCGACACATTCAACCATTTCTATATTATTTTCTATCCACCACTGCAGCGTATCCTGAGCATGGCAACTCGGACAATTAGCACCAGCAATAAAACGTTTTTTCAATGTCATGGTCTCTTTACTCCTCATCCCATTGACCAAAAGCACGGCGATCACTTTCCATTTCACGCCCAAAAATTTCTTCCAACTCTTTGCGTGCCGCTTTGGCTCGTAGTGACACTTTTTTGTCTCCGTCCTGATGAGGTAACAATTGAGTCAACATCGCAGTATCAAGACGTTCAAAGTGATTTTCCGCACGCCGCGCTTGATATGGGTGCATCCCTAATGCAATCAGAGCTTTACGACCTAAATCAAGCGCACCGAGAAAAGTCTCTCGTGAATATCCAGAGACATCCCGATTGATCAACTGATAGGCCTCAACCCGACTGCGAGCACGCGCTAATATTTTTAAGTTCGGGAAATGTTGTTGGCATAAGTTGACGATATTCAGTACCTCTTCAGGCACATCGGTACAAATAATGATCGCCTCTGCCTTGTCGGCCCCCGCCGCACGTAATAACTCTAAGCTTGAGGCATCCCCATAGAACACCTTATAACCAAACTTACGTAATAATTTGATCTGCCCAGCATCGCTTTCTAAAACCGTCAGCTTAATTTTATTGGCGTACAATAGACGACCAATCACCTGACCAAAACGGCCAAATCCCGCAATGATGACACGAGGTTCTTTATCTTGCACATCGTGGTAGAGATCATTGTCATCTTGGTGATTGAGTTGGCGTGATAACCAATATTGTTGAGCTTTGAGCAGTAACGGAGTGGTAACCATGGATAGGCTCACAATCACGAGCAAATAATCCACCTGGTCTTTCGAGAGCAAATGGTTCGCTTGGGCCGCAGTAAAGATAACAAAAGCAAATTCTCCGCCTTGGCTCAAAATCGCGGCCATTTTACTTCGCGCCCCTGAGCCGGTTCCTGCGATTCGAGCCAGAAGATAAAGAACGCCCCCTTTGATCGCAACCAAGAGCAGCACAGAGCACACAATCATCCACGGATGAACCAATAGCAACCCGAGATCGACTGACATACCAATCGCGATAAAAAACAGCCCTAAGAGCAAGCCTTTAAAGGGTTCAATCGCGACTTCAAGCTCGTGACGAAACTCGCTTTCAGCCAGTAGCACACCGGCAATAAAGGCGCCTAATGCCATAGACAAACCAAGTTGTTCCATCATGAGCGCAATGCCGATGACCAACAATAACGATGCGACGGTAAAGAGCTCACGAACCCCAGTCACGATGATATAGCGAAAAATCGGACTCAATAGATAATGGCCACCGACCATCAAGCCAATAATGCCGAGAATCATCCACAAACCATCTAACCAACTTCCGCCCTCGACGCCAGCTAACGCCGGCATCAAAGCCAGCATCGGGATGACCGCGATGTCTTGAAACAATAAGACGGAAAAGCCAGTTTGTCCGGTCTCTGTGCGCGATAATTCTTGTTCATCAATCACTCGCAGGGCAATCGCAGTCGAGGATAACGCCAAGCCCATACCAATCACTAAACTGGTACGCCAATCTAACCCGACGGTGTAAGCAATACTCGACAAGACCCCAGTCGTAATGACAACCTGCGCGCCGCCCATCCCAAGAATAGGAATCCGCATTTTCCATAGCTGTTTCGGGTTTAATTCCAATCCAATGAGAAATAACAATAAGACCACGCCAAATTCAGCAAAATGCAGAATGGCTTCGACATCACTGATAAGGCTCAGCCCCCACGGTCCAATCGCCACTCCAGCCAATAGATAGCCAATGACCGAACCTAACCCCAAGCGCTGTGCAAACGGCACAGCAATAACGGCCGCGGCTAAAAAAATCGAGCCGCTTTGGAGCAACTCTGTTGTTGATGTTGCCATTCTCTCTCCTAGATCAATTCAGGGTTATCGAGCCAACTTTTATAACGCTCGGCTTGTTGGTAACGTTCCAGATCGGAGACATTACGCGCCCAATATAAAACAAAAGGTTCAATCCAATGAGTTCGGCATAATGCAGAGGTAATTTCAAACGGACGTAATAAATCATGGATGGTAAAGCGGTTATAACCCCTAGTACTGAAGGCGTCTTCCCGTCCACCAGTGGTGATCACATGGCGCCAGTATTTACCTTGCAGCGCACTGTAGTCACCAAACGCAAACCCTTTACCAAGGACACAATCAATCCATTCTTTCAATAGCGATGGACATGAGTACATATACAATGGGTGTTGGAACACAATCACATCATGAGATAAGAGCCGTTGATGCTCGGTGTGCACATCAATAAAAAAATCGGGATATGTCGCATACAAATCAACGATCGTGACATGCTCTAACTGACGTGCTTTGCGAATCAATATTTTATTCGCAACAGACTGATCCGGATCAGGATGAGCATAGATGATCAGTATTTTTGGCAAAGGTTTTGCCGAAGAGTGCGACTCAGTCATACCTAATTCCCTTTCCCTAACATGTTTTTCAAGTCATTTGTATCATAACTCAATTTGTATAATGATCGACATTTATCCTGAGAACCCCTACTATTCCTTGCGCAATTTCGAGGACAAGCAACCTATATGATTATCTTCTCAGACATACAGTTACTTCGTGGCGGTAAACCGCTGCTTGATGGGGCATCTGCCACCATTCATCCCGGCGACAAAGTCGGCCTTGTTGGCAAGAACGGTTGTGGTAAATCCACATTATTTGCCTTACTCAAAGATGAATTATCTCTCGATGGCGGGAGCTTAAGCCAACCTACACAATGGGAACTGGCTTGGGTTGCGCAAGAAACCCCTGCATTAGAACGTACCGCGCTCGATTACGTGATCGATGGCGATCGCGAATATCGTCGTCTAGAGCAAGATCTGGAACAAGCGAACCTCGAAAATAACGGCCACCGTGTTGCTGAGCTGCACGGCAAGATGGAAACCATTGGCGGCTACAGCATCAATGCCCGCGCAGCCGAATTACTTGATGGCCTCGGTTTTAGCCAAGAGAAAATGCAATGGCATTTAACTCAATTCTCGGGCGGATGGCGGATGCGACTCAACCTCGCACAAGCCTTGTTATGTCGCTCGGATCTTCTCTTGCTCGATGAGCCAACCAACCACTTGGATCTGGATGCCGTCATGTGGCTGGAACGCTGGCTACAAAACTACCCAGGTACGCTCATCATTATTTCTCACGACCGAGATTTTCTTGACCCCATTGTTAACCGTATTGTGCAAATCGAGAACCAACAACTCAATGAGTACACCGGTAACTACTCGTCGTTTGAAACGCAACGTGCGCAAAAACTGATGCTGCAGCAAGCCATGTACGAGAAACAAAAGAAGCAAATGTCGCATATGCAAAGCTACATTGACCGCTTCCGCTATAAAGCGTCTAAAGCTCGCCAAGCTCAGAGTCGTATTAAAGCCCTCGAAAAAATGGAAAAAGTGTTACCCGCCCAATTCGATAATCCCTTTACCTTCGAGTTTCGCGAACCGGATGCGCTGCCAAATCCTATTATCATGATGGACGAAGTGCATGCAGGATATGGCGATACACTGATTCTCAAAAATATTCGTTTTAACTTAGTCCCAGGAAGCCGAATTGGGTTACTCGGACGCAATGGCGCCGGTAAATCCACGCTCATCAAGTTACTCTCCAATGACCTAGCGCCTCAAGCGGGCGAATTGAGTTATTCTCAAGGGGTCAAAATTGGCTATTTTGCTCAGCATCAACTGGAAACATTGCATCCTGAAGAAACGCCGTTACAGCACCTGATGCAAATCGCCAGCCATCACACCGAGCAGCAATTGCGTGATTATCTGGGAAGCTTTGGATTTCAGGGAGACAAAGCGTTAGACCCGGTTGGCCCATTTTCTGGCGGAGAAAAAGCGCGTTTAGTCTTGGCCTTGTTAGTCTGGCAAAAACCCAACTTATTATTGCTCGATGAACCGACTAACCACTTAGATTTGGACATGCGTCAAGCTCTTACGATGGCGTTGCAAAGTTATGAAGGGGCAATGGTGATCGTTAGCCATGATCGCTATTTATTGCGAGCCACTACGGATGACCTCTATCTTGTCCATGATCAACAAGTGGTCCCATTCGATGGGGACTTGAATGATTACTACAAATGGCTCACCGACCAACAAAAAATCGCGCGCAAAGAAGTCGCGGATTCCAACAGTAACCCCGATAAAGACACGGGCAATAGCGCCGCGGCGAAAAAAGAGCAGAAACGTCGCGATGCCGAGTTTCGTAAACAAACCGGGCCAATTCGCAAAAAGCTGACACAACTGGAAAGCAAGCTCGATACATTGAATGCACAAATAGCGGACGCTGAAGAAGCGCTGTCTGATGCACAACTGTATGACGTTGCAAATAAAGCCAAATTGACCGACATTCTCGCCCAACAAGCCACCAGTAAATCGGCGCTGGAAGAAGTCGAGATGGAGTGGATGATGCAACAAGAAGCCCTTGAGGCCATGGAGAAGGAATACAATCAGTAATGAATAAACAGACGCGACCTCTTTTAACACTGGATCAACTTTGGCAATTCAGCTTGCAATATTACAGTGCGCGAGAGATCAAAGAGGCCTGTTTACACTTACAAAATCATTTCCATGGTAACGTCAACTTGCTACTCACACTCAAATGGCTTGATGAAGCACAGTTGACGTTCGCTCCCCAAGATTGGAGCACACTGACCCACAGTTTGACACATATTGACGCGTTACTGCGAGACTATCGTGATCTTAGACGTAAACTCAAAGCACAAGTGAGTGATGCTTTATATAAAGAAACCCTCCATTTCGAACTGCAACTGGAGAAGCAGCAACAAACGGCGCTCGTCAACTGTATCAATACGTTAGAGCTCAATCCCTGTGAGACGCCACAACTCGTCGAGCAATATTGTCTACAATTAGGTGCAGAACGTTTAGCCCGTATTTTTATACAACCCGTACAGGCTCATTATCACACCCCTTAACCTAAGGTGCTTAATATCATGGACGTGTTTACTCCAGCGGCCGGACTGACCAACCCCCATTTGCAAACCATATTACCGCGTTATTTCCGCCGTCAGCCGCTATTTACTCCCTACCGAGAAACCATCGACACACCGGATGGCGATTTTCTCGATCTCGCTTGGAGCATGGATTATCGTCATGTCAGCGCCTCGAATAAACCGGTGTTTGTGTTGTTCCACGGTCTCGAGGGCAGCTTTGAGAGCCCGTATGCCAACGGACTGATGCACGCCTTTCAACAACAAGGATGGATCGCCGTCCTAATGCATTTTCGTGGCTGCAGTGGCCGACCCAATCTACAGGCAAGAGCCTATCATTCCGGAGAAACCGACGATGCTCGATTAACGCTTGAGCATGTGAAGCGATTATGCCCCAATCGCCCCATTATCGCTGCCGGGGTCTCTTTAGGGGGCAATATGTTGACCAATTATTTAGCCCGATTTCGTGAAGACCCGATTGTCGATGCGGCCACCGTCATTTCAGCGCCTCTGGATCTCGCCGCTTGTTCTGAGCGTATCGAGCAAGGAATGTCTCGTGTCTATCGCCGTTACCTGATGGGCTCATTAAAGCGTAATGCATTGCTAAAAATCGATTTACTGCGGCCACGACTGGGCATTGAGGCGCGCGCGATTAAACAGCTTCGTAAACTCAGTGACTTTGATGAATTGATTACGGCGCCATTACACCACTTTGAGAGTGCCGCTGACTATTATCATCAATGTTCGGGCATGCAGCGTTTAACCGAGATCACGGTGCCAACCTATTTTATTCAGGCCAAAGACGATCCTTTCATGAATGAAGCCGTCATTCCGCAATTTGCCTTGCCCAGTCATCTGCATTATTGTCTGACCAAGCATGGCGGACATGTTGGCTTCATCAGTGGTGATTGGCGACATCCCCGTTATTGGTTAGAGGAACATTTACCGAGTTATTACGCCCATTTCCTTAACGACACGGCATCCGCCGATGCTGAAAACCGTGTGTCATCGTGACATACTATCGTGATATTCAGTTCCCTATGAGGCTATTATGATCATCCCTTGGCAACAAATCGATGCCGACACACTCGACAATCTAATCCGTGAGTTTGTCCTACGTGAAGGAACGGATTACGGCTCACAAGAAGTGACGCTCGATCAAAAAGTGCAACAAGTGAAGCAGCAAATACAATCCGGTGATGCGGTTGTGGTGTACTCCGAACTTCATGAAACGGTCGATATCAAACGCGACCTCTAAACAGTGCTCAGGGACAGAGCGTTTTTCCGTGCTATAGTAAATCCAACGCGATTCATTCGCATCGTTATCAATCAGGAATCAAAAGACAAGGTTTGTCATGTCAGCGAAACATCCCATCATTGCCGTTACCGGTTCCTCAGGAGCCGGCACAACAACGACATCCGAAGCATTTCGCAAAATGTTTAATATGATGTCAGTGAAACCCGCATGGGTAGAAGGTGATAGTTTTCATCGTTATACCCGACCTGAAATGGACGTCGCGATCCGCAAAGCGCGCGAACAAGGCCGTCATATCAGTTACTTTGGCCCTGAAGCCAATAACTTTGCCGCGCTTGGCGACTTTTTCCGTCAGTATGGTAAAGATGGTTCAGGACAAATTCGTCGCTATTTGCACAGCTTTGATGAGGCGGTTCCCTATAACCAAATGCCGGGCACATTTACCCCATGGCAAGACATCCCCGAACAAACCGATGTGCTGTTTTATGAAGGTCTGCATGGCGGCGTAGTCGATGGGGATATTAACGTGGCACAACACGTCGACTTTCTGATTGGCATGGTCCCCATTGTTAACTTGGAATGGATTCAGAAGTACGTGCGTGACACACGCGACCGCGGCCATTCGCGCGAAGCGGTGATGGACTCCATTGTCCGCTCTATGGACGACTATCTCAAATACATCACGCCGCAGTTTTCACGTACACACATCAACTTTCAGCGTGTTCCGACGGTGGACACATCCAACCCTCTGAATGCCAAAGGGATTCCAAGTTTAGACGAAAGTTTTGTGGTCATTCGTCTACGCGGTATCAAACACGTCGACTTTCCCTATCTGCTTTCTATGATTGATAGTTCATTTATGTCACAGCATAATACGATTGTTGTACCGGGCGGAAAAATGAGTTTTGCTATGGAACTGATTGTTCGACCGATCCTACAACAATTAATCGAAAGTGGAAAAATTGGGTGATTCATTCTGTTCAAATGCCGCTTACTTTTCATACCGTGATCATAAGCACGTTTTTGCGCAGTAAATCCCCCTTTGTAAGCGATTTAAATCAAGAAATTCCGCGTGAAAAAGGATACTATTTCATAACGGAAACACAAGAAAACTTGCGGTGAATCCAAACTCTTCTTATTCTAGGAAGTCATGAGGCTTCGCTAAATTAAACATGGATAGCGGCAAGCGTACCCTGCAGAGGAAGTGAGATATTATGGTTCTAGGTAAACCTCAAACCGACCCAACTTTAGAGTGGTTTCTTTCACATTGTCACATTCATAAGTACCCTTCTAAAAGCACGTTAATTCATGCGGGTGAGAAGGCTGAAACTCTTTACTACATTGTAAAAGGTTCAGTGGCGGTATTGATTAAAGATGAAGAAGGCAAGGAAATGATCCTTTCCTACTTAAACCAAGGTGACTTTATTGGTGAGCTTGGTCTCTTTGAGGAAGGACAAGAACGTACCGCTTGGGTTCGTGCTAAGTCACCTTGTGAAGTGGCTGAAATTTCATTTAAGAAATTCCGTCAGTTAATTCAGGTTAACCCTGACATTCTGATGCGTCTATCTGGGCAAATGGCAAGTCGTCTTCAAGTCACCAGTCAGAAAGTGGGCGATCTCGCTTTCCTAGACGTGACCGGTCGTATTGCGCAAACGCTACTTAACCTAGCAAAACAACCTGATGCAATGACGCACCCAGACGGAATGCAAATCAAGATTACACGCCAAGAGATCGGTCAGATCGTCGGGTGTTCTCGCGAAACAGTGGGCCGTATACTAAAAATGCTAGAAGAGCAGAACTTGATTTCTGCCCACGGTAAAACCATTGTTGTGTACGGGACTCGTTAAGTTTTAACGCATCTCGTAGAATCAAAACCACCGCACCTACACGGTGGTTTTTTTATGCCTGTAATATCGCTAACTTTTACGGTCAGTACTTTGGAAAATTTTATCCGCATTCGCGGCGACAAACCCTTGATACAACTGCCCATCGGCTTGCGGATAGCGTTTCGCAAACTCATAAAATCCTCCGGGAATACTCGCATCCATGTCGGAAAAGATCACACCGACCTCGTCCGCCATCGTCGAGGACTGTTCGAGTAACACCTGTGGCGTTCCTTTCACTGTGCCGCCAATATCATTGAGGGTAAAACCTTGTTCCTCCAAGTAATCGTTAAGCGACTCCACGCTGGCAAAACGCGATAATTGATTAACACTCACAGTAAAATGATTCGCCCCATACCCATGAGCCGCAACCCACGCCGCGTACTCACTCTCCTGAGAAAGCTCGAAGTATTCCGAGTAGCTCACATCCCAAGGACGGCCTTGCCATAAGAACTCAGGCGTTGACCAAGGCAAATCGTCAATCTGCCCAATCAAGCGTGCCACAATAGCCTGCAGTGCTTGACTGCATTCATCGAGATGCAACTCACTGATGAACACTTTAGGTAGCGTTGCGTCGGGATGACGTAAATGCTTGGCGTATAAATGCTTCGCTTCAAAATGATAATCCCCTTCAGCTTGGTATCCCAAGTCTAAAAAAGGCTTCGCTAGCACCTCTAAGCCAATGTCGCGATGGGCAAAAGTACGCAAAGCAATATGGTCATTAATCAAGGGCGACTCTTCTTGTAACAAAGCATGAACTTGCAATGCAGAAGGACATAAGCGTGTCGTATAGTCTTGCCACAAAGCGTCAAATACATCATGGATGTGCATGGTGCCTCCTTAGGTTGAGATCGGCGCTAGAAAGAGAGACCTGGGCTTTTTTGCTCGGGCAGTACGGTACACGCACCTTCCATTGAAGCCATTGGGTACGCACAATAATCCGCAGCATAATAAGCGCTCGGCCGTAAATTACCGGAATCTCCTGGTCCACCAAATGGCGCATCGCTGCTCGCCCCAGTCAGTGCTCGGTTGCGATTAACAATGCCCGCTCGAATATGTGTAATGAAAAACTCCCACTCCTTATCCTCAGTAGAAATCAATCCGGCAGACAGGCCAAAGCGAGTGTCATTTGCAAGATCAACCGCCTGCGGTAAGGTTTGGTAACGAATCACTTGCAAGAGAGGACCAAAATATTCTTCATCCGGTAAATCGGCCACCTTGGTGACATCAATAATGCCCGGCGAGACAAACGCATGGCTTCCTTGCTGCGCCTCAAGTAACGCGCTCGCTCCTTGAGATTGGAGCTTGGCTTGCGCGTGCAAGATATGCTTTGCCGCGGCTTGAGAAATCAGCGGCCCCATAAATGGCGCCGGCTCTGCGAACGGAGTGCCCATAACAAGCCGTTGAGTCACCTCAATTAAACGCTCTAATAACGCATCACCATGTGCCCCCTCTGGTACATATAAGCGACGTGCACAGGTACAACGTTGACCTGCGCTCAAAAAAGCCGATTGAACAATCGTATAAACCGTCGCTTCGACATCACCATAATGGTTTGAAACTACCAAAGGATTGTTGCCCCCCATTTCCAGAGCTAACATTTTCCCCGGCTGTCCGGCAAATTGTCGATGCAAAAGCTGTCCAGTCTGCGCGCTGCCAGTAAACAAGAGCCCATCAATCCCTTTCGACTCGGCCAATGCTATGCCAGTTTCTTTCGCGCCCTGCACCAAATTCAGGACACCGTCAGGCAAGCCCGCTTGCTGCCACAGACGCACCATTAATTCACCACATAAAGGGGTTTGTTCTGAAGGCTTAAATACAATGGTATTGCCAGCTAATAATGCTGGAATAATATGCCCATTGGGGAGATGACAAGGGAAGTTATAAGGACCAAACACCGCCATGACTCCCAAAGGGCGATGGC
Source organism: Vibrio zhugei (assembly GCF_003716875.1). Lineage (NCBI taxonomy): Bacteria > Pseudomonadati > Pseudomonadota > Gammaproteobacteria > Vibrionales > Vibrionaceae > Vibrio > Vibrio zhugei. The sequence continues at coordinate 2,572,001 of NZ_CP033078.1, forward strand.
GAAGGACCACTTGATTACCATTCACGGTTTTCGCATGCTCTCCTGTGCGCTCATGATACGCTTGAGCCGAGATGGTCGCCTTACCGACCATGGCCGCCGCTTCATTGCGCGTTTCCCACAAGGGTTTGCCTGTCTCTTGAGCAATGGTTTGGGCGATGTGCTCTTTATTTTGCTTGACGACGTCAACAAACGCCGAGACATAAGCTTCTCGCTCAGCAAACGTGGATTGTCGCCAGTCGACTAATGCCGCGCGCGCGGCCGCCACCGCGGACGCCACTTGTTGAGCCGTGGCACCTTTCCCCTCCCATAGTATGCTCGCATCGTAAGGCGTCTTAGAACAAAGCGACGCGCCTTCACCGCTCAGCCATTTTCCTGCAATCCAATGTGTCATGATGTCTCCCTTATATGTCCTTATTCACCTAACATGCTAATACACGGACGAGATCTCCGGTGGTCACCAATAACGCTTGAGCCACATCCGGCGCTAAAATCACACTGTGATTTTCAACATTGATCGCGGCTTTCGCGGCGGTTGCTCGGAAACGTTGAAATTCGGTATTGATCAGCAAATAGTCTTTACAACTGGTATGCTCTGCCACTTCCACCGAATAACACTGTGACTGCCTCACCGACTCAATATGCTCTCGATCACATTCAACCGTTGGTCCCCCATCGAAAATATCAATGTAATTTCGGCACACGAACCCTTCCTGCTCTAATAACCGTAGAGCTGGTTTGGTGTTTTCATGGACTTTGCCAATCACAGCTTGCGCTTCTGGGCTTAATAAATTGACATAAATTGGCAGCTTGGGCATAAGGTCGGCAATGAAGCCTTTCTTACCCGTCCCGGTTAGATAGTCGGCCATAGTAAAATCGATTGAGAAAAAATGCTGCTGTAGCCACTGCCAAAATGGCGAGTGCCCTTCTGCATTGGATACGCCGCGCATTTCAGCGAAAATGGTACGAGAAAACCGCTCTGGATACTGGGCAAGCATCAACAAGCGACATTTAGACAACAGCCGCCCATTCAAACCACCACAAAATTGTGGCCTTAAGAACAGCGTGCAAATTTCCGAACACCCGGTGTAGTTATTACCAAAGGTTAACACCTTGACCACATTATTGACGTTCAAGCGTCGAGAAGAATGGACAATGGTACTGATATGATAGGAGTAAAACGGGACATCCCAGCCTACGGCCGCTTCAATCCCCGTGGTTCCGGCTACCTCACCGGTTTCTGAATCCACAGCCACCATGAGATACCCTTCATCTCCTGGTTGGCAAACACCGCTTTTCGCAAAACTGTTTTCAGAATGTTGAATACGATTTTTCAATAACACTTCATTGACAGGCAATGAGGTAAACCCATGTCCTGATTCGACGGCACATCGGTGAAGTGCTTCATAATCTGACATTGCGATAGGGCGAACTACTAGCATCAACATTCCCTCCAGATGCTAAGGGCCCTTCGCGGGCCCCTACTTCATTTATCACCACACGCTCTGCACTCGGCATCAAACGAGATGGCAATACCCACTCACACTAGGGTGGCAATTGCTTTATCTAGGCGAGCTAAACCTTCTTCAATATCTTGCTCTGGAATGATTAATGAAGGCGTTAAACGGACCACGTTCGCACCAGCGACGAGTAACATTAAGCCTTGTTTCCCTGATGCCACCAATATTTCACGAGCACGTCCCTGCCATGCGTCATTTAATTCGGCGCCAATTAATAATCCCTTTCCGCGGATATCTTTAAATATATGATATTTTTCGTTAATACGTGCTAAACCCGCTTTAAATAATGCTTCGCGCGCTTTCACACCCGCCAGCGTTTCAGGTTGAGTAATAATCTCCAACGCGGCGTTGGCGACCGCACACCCAAGAGGATTACCGCCATAGGTTGAACCATGCACGCCCACTTTAAAATGGCTCGCAATCTCGGTGGTCGTCAGCATTGCCCCAATCGGGAACCCCGCGCCCAGTGATTTTGCCGTGCTCAAAATATCCGGTGTCACTCCCAAGCCTTGATACGCATACAGCTCACCCGTACGCCCGTTGCCCGTCTGCACTTCATCGAAAATCAGCAGAGCATTGTGTTCATCACACAATTGACGGACTTGCTGTACGAAATCCGGATCCGGAGACACAATTCCGCCTTCACCTTGCAACGGTTCCATCATCACAGCACAGGTTTTTTCCGACAAATGCGCTTTCAATGCCGCAATATCATTGTATGGAATGTGCGTCACGTCAGCGGGTTTCGGACCAAAACCATCCGAGTAAGAGGCCTGTCCGCCCACGGTGACAGTGAAAAATGTTCGTCCATGAAACCCTTGCACAAACGCGAGGATTTCTGTTTTCTCAGGACCATAAACATCGGCCGCATAACGACGAGCCAATTTCAACGCGGCCTCGTTCGCCTCGGCGCCTGAGTTTGCAAAAAAGACTTTTTCGGCAAACGTATGCTCGGTTAACTTGCTGGCCAAACGTAATGCTGGCTCATTGGTCATGACATTACTCAAATGCCATAATTTCTTGCTTTGCTCTGTCAGTGCATTCACCATCGCTGGATGACAGTGACCAAGACAACTCACCGCGATTCCGCCTGCGAAATCAACATATTCGTTGCCCTGCTGATCCCATACGCGAGAGCCCTTACCTTCAACGGGAACAAACTCCATTGGGTTGTAACAAGGCACCATCACCTCGTCAAATACACTACGATCTACTTTCATTTCCGTTGTCATTGCACATCCCCTTAAGGTACACATGCGGTATCATGAACAATTACCTATAGTTTAGATCAACCATAAGATTTCACATGGCGCTCAAGAACTATCCACATTGTATTGATAAATATTTTTTGTTTTCAATAGTAGCTTCTGCTGTAATCGCAAAAGCGCACCGCTCTACCTTAACTATTTTTGATTTTTTATTCACTTAAAATGATAAAATATTTATTTTAAATTTAAGAAATGGTTTTTAAATCATGGCAATTTTAGTTGGTAAGAGAGCTTGATATGCATAGTTAAAAATATGGCGCATAATTGTGCATTCGCTATTATGCGCAAAAATAGGGACAGATTGATGAGGAAAAGTGATCTCAATCGGGATCATGACGCCAACGTCGATGACTAAACCGAACTATTACGAGCTAAGAAGTTGTTTAATAAAGCATGTCCTTGCTGGGTTTTAATCGATTCAGGATGAAACTGTACCGCTGCGATCGGTAAGGTACGATGTTCAAATCCCATAATTTCATCGCATTCCCCAAGGTCATTTTCCGTCCAAGCCGTCACAGTAAAACACTCAGGCAAAGACGCGGATTCCACGATCAATGAATGATAGCGCGTGACCGTCAATGGATTCGCCAGACCCACAAAGACGCTTGTCCCTGTATGACGAATGGGCGATGTTTTACCATGCATCACCGCTTTGGCTCTCACCACCTTACCCCCAAAAGCCTGAGCAATGGCTTGGTGTCCCAAACACACACCCAATATCGGTATCTGACCGGCAAAACGTTCAATCCGAGATTCCGCAGCCAATTTAGGAATAAACTGCTTCATACAGTACACCAAGAAGCTTAAGCAGCCGAGTCTGATGCTCTTGAACACCCGTTATGAAGCTTTGGCCGCCAAATTCGAGTGTGTCGATACCTTCGAATTTTAAGAATACCCAACGTGCCGTCGGTTTAGTTGTCGTCTTGTTCTTTACCATGCTAGGAAAGAATTCCTCGGTCTTAGTGAGACTCTCTCGGATTTTGTGCTCTAAGCTCGCGTAAACGAGTAGGCTCAGCGTCATGATCATCAGTAGTGCCTCGATTCGCTGAGGTTTCTTCAGGAAAATTGATGATGTTAAGAACTCAGGGCTTTTCAAAAAGCGAAAGCCGCGCTCGACCTTTTGCTGAGACTTGTAATGTTCAAGCAATGCAGCCATTGTTAGGTCGGTGTTGTCAGTATCGTTGGTGGCGAGAATAAACATACCTACTTTAAGCTTGGCCAGTTTCACCTTTTCTAGATCGGTATAAGGCGTAGCATCTATCAAATAGTGGTATCCCGTTGGCTTTTCATCTTTCTTCGGCCGACCACGACCTGAATAAATTGGCTCTTTAACGATGGTTGATTGCGCGAAGCCAAGCAAATGACACTGGCTGGCGAAGTCGCTCATTGCTTGCTCGGCATCCACTGCGCAAGCAAACTGCTTTTTCTTTAGTTGTCCCAGCGCTTTCAGCTCTTTGGTGATATTTTTGTCTAAGTTCTTATAAAACGTTACCTGTTCTCGCTTGGTTGCTTGTTCACTATGAATCAACAGCCACTTCTGAGATACCGAGCCATAATCAGCGTCAACCCAACAACCCGAGTAGCCATTGCCGATATGGCTCAGCTGCTCGGGCTCAAGGTTCATTAAGGCCTCTTTGGCTGATTTAATGGTCATTGGAACACGCGTAATAAACTTCTGTTGTTGCTCATCCAGTGAACGAATGCTCTCTTCGGTGTACAAAGCGGCATCGGCGATGAAGTAGCGACTGTTTTGAGCTGCCTTCAGGCAATGAATATGCCGTTTAGTGACCTCTGAGAATGCCTTAGCATCGTTGGTGTTGCCACTAAGCGCTTGCATGTAAACAGGCAGGCCAGCTTGGTTTTCGCAAATCAACTCAAGGACCACTTGATTTAGCTCTGGACGGTGGTCTCGGCTGTAGCCTTTTACCAGCTTGATGGCATTAAGATCTTCGTCCTGGGCGTATTCACCATCGACATGGAAGCTAGTGATATCAAGGTGGACAGAGTCTGTTTTAAGTCCTAGCTTATCAACGACATGCTCTGCTATCGCTTGATAAAGTGCGGAGACATCTGCTTCATATAAAGCATCTAACGTGCGTCCGAGTACATCGTCCGTTAAATGGTGAGCTTCAATATCTTTAGCAAGCAACTTGGCAACAGGCTTCGTCTCGAAGAAGTCAGAAAACATATGCAGCGTTCTGCTGTGAAAGCCAAGACCATTGAGAATCATCGCCAAGACCGCATCGCCATGTGAAACGTTGTGATCCGAGTACTTGGGAATGATGCGATCAATAATACCAGGTAAACCGATTTCATGGCAGAAAGCAGCGATCAGCCCTAAGTGATCTAGGCGTTTAATGACAGGTTGAGCAGCAGACATAATAAAGTGACCGTTAAATAACAGTAATAGATCAAAACTGGGGATCGCGGTCAAGAGGTCTGTCGCACTAACATTTGTAAACGATCACTGGATCACATTGTTTTAATTCTGAAATTGGCTGCGGAATGACGGTTCAATCGCTTGCAAAGAAATCCCGGCCTCATCAGGCGTACATGGACCGGGAGAAATCACCAAGTGAGTTGGGGCTAGCTCGGCGATGTCATCAAGGGTTACCTCGTCATTGCGGACAACGTTCACTTCTGCACCTAACTCACAAAAATACTGATACAGGTTATACGTAAACGAGTCGTAATTATCGATAATTAATAGCACGGAGAGATTCCCTAATCGCTCAATTGAAATGAACGGATATTGTGCCGCAGGCAAAGATAAAGGCAAGCCTATCGCTTGCCTTTATTATGAGAATGACTCAGCCTTTCACGCGATACTACTGGGAAAAGCGCAATTCCAGCACGGCGGGATTATGATCCGAGGAACGGAATTGATCACCGTAACGGGGCAAGTTGCTGCCTTTATACTCATCACGATAATCAAACAAGGTCGACTCGTCAGCATTGATATGCCACTCATTGGCATCCACCACAAATGGGGCTAAGTGCTTACTAATCAACACATGATCCAAGTTTCCGACCTCATTGTTATATGAGTAACTCCAACTGAGAGGATGGAACATCGGCACCGCATTCAGATACCCATAACTGTGCGTGATCTGGGCACCTTCATCGCCAAATTGCAGCTGTCCGTCAATGTAGGTGTTGCGAGCCGCATGAATCACCTTGTCATAATGCTCAGGAGAGTAATCCGTTAAAACCAAAATAGGGTCTTCCTTCGCATACGAGTTTAAATCGCCGAGGATGACTTTATCCCCTGGCATGTTTTGTAAAGCCTTGCCCAGCGCAACCGCTGCCGCGACACGAAAGTCCTCACAGGAACCTTGTAGATCCGGATCCTGCCCCGCTTGCCCTCCTTGGCTGACTGGAGCATTATCTTCCCAACACTTCGAGCCTTTGGATTTAAAATGATTAACGGCAACGGTTAACTCATTACCCGTTGTGGTGACTCGGAAAGTGGCCGCTAAAGAATCACGCTGTTGATGCTTGCCATTATCAATGAGCTCACCATTTGCATCGTATATCGGTGGCGCTTTTTGTTCTGGCATCGCAATCACCCGCTTGGTTTGCAGCGCCACTTTGCTAGGACGATATATCAAGCCAACGGCTATCGCATCTGTGCCGACCGAATCGTCTTCATCCATCATTCCATCTTGGTTCGAGTCGATGGTCACAAACGTATATTTGTCTTGCTCATTTTGGCGTAGATTCAGTTGCTCCACCAACTGACGAATGGCCGCACCTTGACCAAATCCATTGTTTTCGATTTCCATCAAGCCTACGATATCGGCATCCAAGTGATCCAATGCCGTCACAATTTTTTCCTGCTGTAATTCAAACTCACCATAGCTACTCGCTCCACGATTGTCACCAAATCGGTTCGCATCGCCATTAAACGGCGAATTAAAGTAGTTCAGCACGTTAAACGACGCAATACGTAAATCCCCCGCGTTTACCTGTGGTGACTCTGTACGCGGCGTATTATGAACAATGTCTTGGCCATCAATCGTATTGGTCGCTAATAAGCGATAATTCGAATATGTGTAAGTCACGATGCCTTCCAGATTGAAGAGCGTGTCGTTGATACGCAGATAATCATCCGCGGAGCCATCTTGGTTGCCATCGGTTCGAGCAAAATCTGGATAATAAGGAATCACACCATCTGGCGCCGGTTTATCGGTTTCCACCACCAGCACACGTTGTTGATTCGTAGCTTGAACCTGTTTGCTCTGCGCCGATCCTGCCGGATCAAATTGATTGGGATGATAATTCACTTGCCCTTGCGATAACGCCATGTTGTTGCGATAGGCATCGTAATCATACCCAAACACTCGTGTGACTCGCATGTCTAAAGAACGCGGTAATCGGACAAGCATCCCTTCATAGCGCTCCAATGTCTGGGCAAAAGAGGCGTCATCGGCCGAGATATGGACCGCTTGAGCGGCTGGGACTTGCTGCTGATCAACCACGCGCCACTGGTCCTCGTTAGGGACAAATTCAGTGAGTTGATAATACTCTCTCACTTTCCCATGAACACACACCACATCTCCGGGGTTAAGATTCGTTTGCGCTTGATCGGTAAAGACAAACAAGCCTTCAGAAGTACGCATGTCGCTATCGGCTTGTAATGATTGTAAATAAAACCCTTTGGTTATATTCCCGGTAACCGCCGTTACCACGCCTTTCACATAGTAGTCATCCGGTGACTGAGTTGCCCCACTGGGGACAAAAGGTGAGCGATCCCCCGGACCTTGTATCGCATGAATCGCCGTGAAATTCGGGAACGCACCACTCGGTAATCGACACGTAAACTGAGGATCGGTCCCACCATCACTAGGTGGCGTCCATGCGCCTAAATCAGCAAACTCATCTTTTCCATATTCTTGCCATTGATCGGGCTGATAATCGCGACTCGCTTGTGTCGTCTGACGCACTAACGTGACGTCTTGCCCCCAATAGCTGTCACTGCCAACCACGCCAATCACATCGTGCAGAGCACCGTTATAAAATAAGCCTATTGGGTCGTTGCCATTAAAGCCAGTTATCGTATTGTTGGTGATATCGGCTTTGCTCAGCAATTCATCCGTTGCACGGCTGTTCACCACCACAAGCGTTTGCTTCGAAGCAAGTTCATAACCCGCTAATGACAGAGTATTGCGCCAAGATGTCGCACCATTGGTCGCTTTTTGCAATGTATAGCCATCAAGACTGACGGACTGCTCGCCCGTATTGGTTATCTCGATCGCTTTGTTATAGCCACTGCCTTCGATGTATTCTGAGATAAGCACATCGGCCTGAACCTGAAAGGCGAGCGATGTGGCTAATCCACCCCATAACAGTAATTGATATCGTTGATTCATGGTTGTCTCTTCCTGAGTAATAGTGAGAGTATTCATCGGTATACAATTGTCACGTTACAATGGTAAGACATTGACTTATAAGCGATCGGCCGAGATTTTAAAAACCGACTTTTCCTTCCAAATTTGGATGTAATTCACGAAATTTATGCAGCGCAACAAACACCACGGAATAAAAAAAGCCTCAGCAACGCTGAGGCTTTTTTCACATTCTATAGGTTGTACTTACCGCATTATGGGCAAGGCAAGAAACCCACGGCTTCTCTCACTTTCATCAGTGTCTTATGCGCTTTTTCAGAGGCTTTAGCCGCACCTTCACGCATCACACTCTCTAAGTAAGCACGATCTTGACGAACACGGTGGTACTCCGCTTGTACAGGCTCTAACATAGCGACTAACGCTTCACCAACGTCTTTCTTAAATGGGCCATACATTTCAACTCCGGCATAGTCTGCTTCAATTTCCGCAAAACTCTTACCGGTTGCGGCAGAATATAGCCCCATTAAATTCGAAATCCCCGCTTTATTCTCAATATCATGAGCAATGCGTGGCGGTGTTTGAGCATCCGTTTGTGCTTTATTGATTTTCTTAATAATCGATTTCGGATCTTCGAGCAAGGTGATCACATTTTTACGGTTATCGTCCGATTTGGACATTTTCTTAGTCGCATCTTGTAAACTCATTACACGCGCATTAACTTTAGCAATGTGCGGCTCTGGAACCGTGAAAATCGGCGCGTCTGGACAATAAATATTGTTAAAACGAGTTGCGATATCGCGCGCCAATTCAAGGTGTTGTTTTTGATCGCTGCCTACTGGCACTTGATTGGTACCGTACAACAAAATGTCCGCCGCCATCAGCACCGGATAATCAAATAAACCCACGTTCACGTCATTGGCAAAGCGCGCGGATTTATCTTTAAATTGAGTCATACGACTTAACTCACCCATTTGCGTATAACAATTCAAAATCCACGCAAGTTGTGTATGTTCTGCCACATGAGATTGTACAAACAACGTACTTTTCTTAGGATCAATACCAACCGCCAGACAAATAGCTAAAGCATCCAATGTCGCTTCACGCAGAGCTTTTGCATCCTGACGAACCGTAATCGCATGCAGATCCACCACACAGTATTGGCAATCGTAATCATCTTGCATTTGCTGCCACTGACGGAGTGCACCCAAGTAGTTACCGATACTAAGTTCACCTGATGGTTGAACACCACTAAATACGATGGGCTTGCTCATGAGAATGATTTCCTTGTTACCAAAAATGAGAGACAGTCAAAAATAATAAAACCGCATGGAACACATTCCACGCGATTATCCAGTGTACTCATTAGCAAGTATTTTACTAGGGGGGGAATGTATAAAATTACGCGCCCACGTTAAGAATCTCACACAGCTGACTCACGTTATCCGCCACATACGTTGGTTGTGACTGTTGAATCGGCTCACCATGGTTATAACCATAGGTTAATCCCAAAGACGCACACCCCGCATTTTTGGCGGCCAAGATATCATTCTTAGAGTCGCCCACCATCAACATCTGCTCAACGGTGACCTCGTATTTATCCAGCAAATAGTTCAGTGGCATCGGATTCGGCTTTTTCTCCGCAAACGCATCTCCACCTAACACCTCAGAGAAAAACCCATCAATATCATGTTGAGCAAGAATATCAGGGACAAATTGCGACGGTTTATTGGTGACCACCGCTAAGATATAACCGGCTTGATGCAGCGCGTGTAACGTGTCACGGACATTAGGATACAAATGGCTGTTTTTATGGCCAGTCTTACCATAGTTATCATCAAATAACACACGTGCTTGCTTGAGTAATTCAGGACTGAGCTCTGGTGAGACTTGCATGCTTTGACTGAGCGCCCGCCCAATCAATAAATCTGCGCCATTTCCCACATAATCACGAACTTGATCTTCCGCGACACTTGCAAACCCCAAGGCTTGTACCGTTTGATCCGCTGCCACAGCTAAATCTGGCACGCTATCTAAAAGCGTACCGTCTAAATCGAAGGCTATCAGCTTAATTGTCACAATATTGATCCTACTACTTACTGGATGTTAAGAACGCTCGGGTAATATTTGTTGCTTACACTTCGTCACATGGGCCAATTCATCACGCATCGCTTGGATTACCGAGTCGTAATCTGGTTGGCCAAAAATCGCGGATCCCGCCACAAACACATCCGCGCCTGCTTCGGCAATCTCGCGGATATTATCGACTTTTACGCCACCATCAATTTCTAAACGAATATTGTAACCACTATGAATAATACGTTGGCGAACCGCTCGGAGTTTTTCTAAGGTATGAGGAATAAAGGATTGACCGCCAAAACCGGGGTTCACCGACATCAGCAAAATCATATCGAGTTTATCCATAATATGATCAAGATAATGCAATGGCGTGCCGGGATTAATCACTACCCCCGCTTTACAACCTTGCTCTTTAATCAGTTGTAATGTGCGATCAACATGCTCTGACGCTTCCACATGAAACGTGATCATAGAGGCGCCCGCTTTGGCAAAATCAGGAATAATACGATCAACAGGTTTCACCATTAAGTGAACATCAATCGGAGCTGTAATTCCGTAATCTCGCAACGCTTTACATAAAGGAGCGCCGAATGTCAGGTTGGGAACATAATGGTTATCCATAACATCAAAATGGATAACATCGGCTCCTGCAGCAAGAACCCGTTCAACATCCTCACCTAGTCGGGCTAAATCCGCAGATAAGATGGATGGAGCAATAATGAAATCTTTCATTCCTAACCTCTCGAGCAATCATGCACGCTTATCAATCAATGTTCGATCATTCTACATAACGGAACGAAAAGATCCTAGTCAAACACACACCGGTGTGCTCAAGGTGATGAGGCGTTTATTTCTTGTGGAGCGGCGCATCAAACAAGGCAAGTAATTCATCCACCTTATTCCGTCCACCACCGTTACGACTAATGGTTCGTTTCACTTTCACGACATCTAACCGAGCACCATGATAAAGACGGCGTGTCAGCAAGGTATCATGATTGGAGATTAAAACGGGAATACCACGTTCCAATGACGTTCGTTCCGCGACATCGGCAAGCTTGGCTTGGTCATCCAGCGTAAAACCATTGCCGGAATACGAGGTAAAATTCGCGGTTGTTGATAAGGGCGCGTAGGGGGGATCACAATACACCACACTGTTGTCAGCAGCTTGAGCAAACGTGTTTTCGTACGTAGAACAGACAAACTCGGCCTTTTGCGCTTTTTCAGCAAAAAACCACAGTTCTTTTTCGGGGAAATACGGTTTTTTATACGAACCAAAAGGCACATTAAAGCCCCCTTTCTTGTTGTAACGGCATAAACCATTAAAACCAAATCGATTCATATAAAGAAAGGCTAATGAGCGGTAGAAGACATCATCGGTGGCATTAAAGGTTTGTCTTACCTCTAAATACGCCTCTTTGCGATTATTTTCAGGCACAAACCATTTTCTGGCCTCAGTGATATAACGCTCAGGCTCAGTTTTGATTAGATTGTATAGATTGATTAAATCTGGGTTAATATCGGCGAGCAGATATTGTTGATAATTTGTGTTCAGGAAAATAGATCCTGCACCAACAAAGGGTTCCACTAACTGATCAGCCTCTGGTAGGTTACGCTGAATATCTTCTACCAAACCAAATTTACCGCCAGCCCACTTTAGAAAGGCACGCTGCTTTTTCATCTACTGCTCTAATTCAATCGCCACCAAATAAGGTGGCGGAATGTAACATATTTTCACGCGAAGCTCAGGTTTATTTCGTCCGAGTAAGCTCTCTTTGCACCTGACGCAGAGACTTCGCCCAAGGGCCTAACGATTGTAAACGTCCAGGTAATGTGCTCACCGCATCTCTAGCCATTTGAATCGTCGGATAATTTTCGTACGTCACGATGTACCACGTTGTCCCACTACGATCAGTTGGATACACGTTAACTTGGCCATCTAGTTGATACTCATTTAAAAATTTACGCACTTCATCTAACGATTTCACCGCGGCTAACTGTAATGTATAGCTACGGGGTGACATCGCATTCAGGTCCGCTCGAGCGGCATCGAACGACTGAGATAGCGCATCCTGCTGTTGCTCGGCTTGTTGTTGCGCTTGTGCCATATTACTCGGTTGGGGTTGTTTTTCATCATCGACTAGCGCATCCACCACATCCGAATTGATCACAACACGGTTCTCATTATTTTGTGGTGTTTGACCAACCCCAGTCATGTCTTCCTTCACTTCAGGGGGCAATGCTGCCGCGTCATCATTTGGGAGACTATCGTCAGTTTGTGGCTGTGCATGAGTCCCGACCGTGGTCGATGAGCGCGGTGTTTGCGGCTGAGCAGTCATGGGATCCGATACGCCGTTCGCACCAGACTGAGCGTTGGTGGGTAGCGTAGGAATCGCCGTTTGCTCTAGTGAACTCGATGCTTCTTGTTGTGTCGGCTCGCCGCTCTGTTCACCGGGTTGCGGTTGCGACAGCATCCACCAATAGCCGGCACCAATCAGTAAAGTAATGATGATCACGACCAGAGCAATATTGAACGGTGAACCCACAATAGAACGTACCACGACGCGTTTTTCAGTTTTTTTCTCAGCCAATGCCATAATTGCTCCTGGAGTGCGTTGGACTTTTTTATACGCATTACGGACGCGTTTTTCCATCGCATCCTCAATAAAACGCATGACTCTATTTTCAAATAACCTATCGGCCTCTTCTTCGCTCAAGTGCTCAATTTCAAGATCAATCGGTTTTAATTCTTGCCCATAGGTCAGACGTGTCAGTAACGCTTCTAAGCGATTAGACTCAACGAATAAAATCACATTGATCGTCCAAGCCGGATTATCCTGACATTCTAGGATCCACATCCACAACTCAGACACTAAGGTTTCTGACAATAAATGGGCGTCATCGATCGCCACCGCAATATTGCAGTCACGGTCGGCAAATAGGGCAGAGAAACTGTCAAGAAGAGAGTCTTTGGGATTAAACAGAGGTTCTGAGACGAGTTGGGAAAGAATGGTAGTACGACGCTGTTCGTCGGTTTGCTGCGGATGACATAATACCAACGCTTGGTTGGTATCATCGGCGTACTCTTCAAGATAGCGCTGCGCTAACCAAGATTTGCCAGCCCCTTGGCTCCCATAGACATTCACTAAATTGGAACCAAACCTTGTGAGCAGTTGTAACCGCTCCAACAATTCGGTTTGCGAATCTAATTCCAGTTCATGCGCCAAGTTCATCGAGTCATCCTATTGATTTAACAGCGTCTTACCAATAATGACAGAGTTTGGGTTAACGTCCAAGCTCAATTGCTTTAGCCATTACCTCATTTGAGACCCCTTTCACTACCTCGGCACATCCTATGCGTGTAGGAAGGACCAAACGCAGTTCTCCTGCCAATACTTTTTTATCGCGCATCATATGCTTAATAAAATCGTCAAATGACATACTTGCCGGCGTCTCAACAGGAAGTTGCGCTTTCTTAAAGATAGCAATAATTCGCTCAACGTGCTCGGCGAGGAGCAACCCTTCGAGCTGTGCAGTACGTGCAGCCATAACCGTGCCGGCAGCAACGGCTTCGCCATGCAGCCAATTACCATAGCCCAACTCGGCTTCAATAGCGTGACCAAACGTATGACCAAGATTCAATAAAGCACGAATGCCCGATTCTTTTTCATCTTTGGCAACCACTTCCGCTTTAATAGAACAGCAACGTGCAATTGCATACGCTAAAGCTTGTTCATCAAGCGCATACAGTGCATCCATGTTGTCTTCTAGCCATGAAAAAAACTCGCCATCATAAATGATGCCGTATTTGATGACTTCAGCCATGCCCGCAGCAAGTTCACGTTGAGGTAAGGTTTTTAAGCACTCGGTATCAATGAGCACCGATTGAGGCTGATAAAAAGCACCAATCATGTTCTTGCCCATAGGATGATTCACCGCGGTTTTTCCACCGACAGAGGAATCCACCTGCGACAATAATGTCGTTGGGATCTGAATAAAATCGACACCACGCTGATAACAAGAGGCAGCAAACCCGACCAAATCCCCGATCACACCACCGCCTAAGGCAATCACCACCACATCTCTGCTGTAGTTATGCTCAAGCAAATACGTCATGATGGTATTAAAGGTTTCGAGGCTTTTGTACTGCTCGCCATCAGGTAAGGCTAACACGGAAGATTCACACTGTAATGAATCTAACATCGAGACAATTTTATCTGCGTATAAGGGTGCAACGGTCACATTACTGATCACGAGCACTTTCTGTTTTTCAGACAAACAAAGTAGCGCTGGATTATTGAACAATCCAGCGCCGATGGAGATTGGGTAACTACGTTCACCTAAATTGACCGTAATCCGTTCCATGGGATCGACTCCTGTGCAAAAAAGAACTTTATTAATGTTCTTCTAGCATTTTTACAATCTGGTTGGCTACCACTTTTGCACTTTGATCATCAGTACGCACGACAATGTCTGCGACTTCTTCATACTGCGGATTACGTTCTTCCGCTAGTGCCTCTAATACCTCGCGTGGTTGATCCGTTTGCAGCAATGGACGTTTTTTATCTCGGTTTGTGCGGGCTAACTGTTTTTCTATTGTGGTTTCTAAGTAGACCACAATCCCACGCGCAGACAGGCGGTTGCGGTTTTCTTTGCTCATCACTGAGCCACCACCAGTTGCGAGCACAATACCTTGCTGCTCCGTTAGGTCGTTGATAACAGTTTCTTCGCGTTTGCGGAAACCTTCTTCACCTTCGACATCAAATACCCAAGAGATATCCGCACCAGTGCGCTCTTCGATAACTGTATCTGAGTCAACAAAGTCCATATGGAGTTGTTGAGCAAGGTGTCTACCAATTGTACTTTTGCCAGCGCCCATAGGCCCAACAAGGAAAATATTGCGTTTCTCAGCCATGTTTAGCAGTAATTTACAACGTTAATTCAATGACATCGCCGCAAGATAATCCAGACAGAATAAAACGATAGGAATGCTTGCGGCACCTATTCCTCACAGATATTTCGTGATAAGACCCGAAATTATCTAGATCTGACTCCAGTAATGCAACTTTAATTTTAAAGATTGTTGAATTTATTTTGCTAAGTTATTGAATAATAACCTTTGGAGTCACAAAGATGACTAATTCATTTTTGCCTTTTTCTTCATAACTGCGGCGAAACAGTTGCCCAAGGAGCGGCAAGTCTCCCAAGAGTGGGACTTTTTCCACCCCTTTGGTTAAGCTATGTTGATAAATGCCACCTAAAACGATCGTTTCTCCATCATTCACCATGACCTGAGTACCAATCCGTTGAGTTTGAATGGCTACAGCGTCTCCCGTGCCAATCGCAACGGAGCTACCAGGGCGGTCTTGTGTGACATTCAAATCTAAAATTAACCGGTTACTTGGCGTAATGTGTGGCGTCACTTTTAAGCTCAACACGGCTTTACGGAATGACACTGAGGTCGCTCCGCTCGACGCCGCTTCTAAATAAGGAATTTCGGTCCCTTGCTCAATGTAAGCCGGTTTTTCATCGGTGGTGAGTAACCGAGGACTGGAAATAATTTCCGCTTTCGACTCACTCTGTAACGCTGACAATTCCAAATCTAATAACGTATTAGAGCCCAGCGTTGCCACCTGAAAGGCCAAGCTTGCCGCACGGGGAGTGGCACTGGGGATTTGAACACTAAGGTCATTTGCAATACTGTCGCCCTCTTTCCCATTCAGCCCTTCGAGCGTACCGGATATCCGTGCACTGCGCGGGCCTTGAACTGCCCCCCAACGCACCCCGATGTCCGCGAGTTCGCCTTGATTCATAGTCACAATGCGTGCCTCTATCACCACTTGCTTCATGGGAACATCCACAATGGCAACCAGCTGTTTAATACGTTTCGTGTGTTGGTCAGTATCGTAGACCAACAAAGAATTGGTGCGCTTATCGACTTGAACACTCCCTTGCTCAGAGAGCATGGACTGCCCATTCTTGGCGGTGATCAAGGTGAGAAGCTCGGTGGCTTTCGCGTAATGCACCGGCACCCGATGGTAATGCATTGTTTCCGTCAGTGAACTGACTGCCCCTTGTTGCTGCTTAATCACGCTCAATGGCGCTATCCATAACACATTATGACGCGTCTGATAGCCTAGACCTTTCATGCGTAAAATGACTTCCAGTGCGTTTTGCCAAGAAACCTGCTGTAAATTGACAGAAATGCTACCTGATACTCGTTCATCGATTACCACATTTAGACCTTGTTTTTCTGCCAATAGTGTTAGGACTCGTCGCACATCAATTGACTGAAATTGTAACGACAACAATGATGACGATGACGGCTCTCTTTGGGCTGGTGTCCTCATTACCTCAGAGAAGGCACTCTTAGCACTAAAAAGTGCACAGCATCCCATTATCAAAAATAAGCCAAGTAATTTATTGTTCATTACGACGCTCCTCTGAGAGGGACAACCATGAGCGATAACAGCGCCCGTCATTGGTTCGTTCAAACACTTCAATGCCCTTGGCGGTCACGGTATGGATGATAGTTCGTCCTTGTAATAGCCGATCTCCAGCGCTCACCCAGCGTAACTGCTGAGTGGCGAGTTTAACGATCGCTTTGTGCTCGCCATTTTCTTGCACAATTCCTCGTAAAGCGACGCGGCTTATTCCTGAAGACCCTCGCTCAGATTTGGCAAGATGAGAGAGGCAATCGGCTGTCTGGCGCTTGCGGAGCGCTACTGGCTCTCTTAATGAAAAAGGCGAACGCTCGGTCACAATACGCTGGATGCGCGGCAGGTGAATCGGCCTATCAAATACGGTCTGGTTTTGAGGGGTAACGGACGTTTCAGGTACCTTGAGAGAGGCTGCTCCCCCACGCTCTGCAATGACCAACATCATCAAAAAAACCAAAATGTACCTAGTCATGCTCCATCTCCTCACCTCTCGCTACGATGTGTATACGGCCAGAGAATCGAATGGTGTGATCGCGCTCATGAGTGGCTTGCCATTGCAGTTCGAGCAAAGACAGGTCATATAAATATTGGCTTAATATATTCAGAAATCCGCCGATTTGGGCGTAAGACCCTAGAACTCTAAAACGAATCTCGGATCGGTTATCACCATGACCCTCGCCAGCCCACATCACCTGCTCTACCACAAGACCCATGGACTGAGCTTGCTCAGTAAACCAAGCAACCGCATCATCGACAGGGGTGACTCGGCTGACCCTGTCTAGTTGGGTTTGCATGGTCACCGCGCGTTGATGGACCTGTCGCCATGTGGCAATGTCTCGGGCCTGCTGATGAAACTGCTGCTGGATGCGATGTAAGGACTGCTTTTGAGTATGGATGTGTTGATAGGCAGGACGCCACACGAGCGCGACGATCGCCCCCTGAACAACGCACCCAATCAAAACTAAACCAGCAAGCTGCTGGCGCCACGAATAACACGTTAACAGAGTGTCGAGGCTGCGCTTAATGTGACTCATCATCGTCCTCACGGGTGAATCCTATACTCAGTTTAAAAATGTGCGCTACCGGTTCCTTTTGGGTCACCATAACGGAAGATAAAGCAATACTCGTCAATGGCTCAACGGTTTGAAAAGCCGTCACTATCGCTCCCAAAGCCGCTTTATTGTCTGTTCGTCCGACTATCTCTACTTGCTGTTGAAACCACCGCATGCTGTCAAGCTGAGTCTCTTGAGGTAATAGACTTGGCACGACGTTCATAAGAATCATGGGTTGATTATGGCGGCGAATACGCTGCGATAATGTTTTAAATGTTCGTTCAACGTGCTGATCGTGTTTAGAGATGTTTTGCCACTTCGCATAAATCGGTTGCTGCCGGTGGAGCTTTTGCTGCCACTGCAATTGTCGGCTCTCCATATCCTGACTGGTGTGTTGATACCAAGCATATGGCAGGTAAATACTCACCAAACTCCCCCCGATGAGCGCCATCAGCATTCCGACTAAGCGGACGATAGCAAACCGTCGATAGACGTCCCGCCAAGGAAATAGGTTGACCACTTCATGCATGCCCCTGCTCCCGCCACATCAATCCTTGTATGGCAATACCGACCGCGCCCGCAAAACGCCCATCACACTCTGGCTGGGAATCCCCTGTTTCACTTAGCACGCTTTGCCACGATAATACGCGACAAGGCCAACCCAGCTGTTGACCCAGTTGAGACACGGCTTGCGCATCATGAGTGCCCATCCCCGTCATCCAAACACAAGAGGGGGATGATGGTAGATAGAGTGATTGAAAACGTTGAATCGCGAGCATGACTCGACGAATCCAGTCTGAGGGAAAAAGCGACGCGCCCTGCAACTCAAGCGGGGGATAAGAAAAGGTATGGAAAAGTGGCGCTTGCGACCCTGTGCTATAACAGAGCGTGGCCTGTTTATGATCGACATGAAACAGCAATGCGCCAGACATCGACGAACAGGCCATCAGACGCGCATAAATTTGCAGTAGACCTTGCGCCTGACTGTTCATGAAAAATGGCGTAAGTCCGGCCGCTTTTAACACACGAACCCGCTCAGTAATCAAGGCTTTCCGAGCCGCAAACACTCGATACGTTGGTCGAGAATGAGTCACCGACGGCTCAAAAGGCAGTGCACAATAATCAATCGCCAATTCAGACACGTTAATACCACATTGTTCGCTCATCATCGCTGACAAAATTTGGTGGGGATTTTCGTAGCTATCTACTTGTAATTCCTTAGTAATTATCGATGAATCCGCCAACGTCACGGCCACTTTGCGGCTAAATAGTGGGAAAGTCTTTTTTAGTTCTTTGAGTTTCTTTACAATTTTCTGATAATCCAGCATGTCATTATCAGCGAAAATGTCATTGCTAACGAGTAACTCAGAGCATGCGACAATGTCATAGGTATGCTCGTGTGACGGAGTTAATGTCACCGCTTTGATACTATGGTGACTGAAATCGACACCTGTAACTCGTGATGATATACCCATGCAGCTCCACTCCAGTGATTTATGGTGTCCAGCTTGCTTGCGCATGAAAGTTTACACACAAATGATTGCTTCAAGCTGACTAGAACACTAGAGTACAAGGGTTTGCTCAATAGCAGCCTCTACTAAACAGGGATTCTCCGGTGAAGTTCATAAAGCGTTTATTAATATTCTCATTAATTTGCATCGTTCTTGGAGCTACGACGGTTTTCGGTTTTTATTTATACGTAAAACCTGAACTGCCTGATGTCGCAACATTAAAAGATGTAAAACTACAAACTCCAATGCAGGTGTACAGCCAAGACGGCAAACTGATCGCTCAGTTTGGTGAAAAACGGCGCATACCTTTAAAAATCGATCAAATGCCAAAAGAGTTGATCGATGCCTTTATTGCGACGGAAGATTCGCGCTTTTACGAACACTATGGTTTCGATCCGATTGGCATCGCTCGTGCAGCGGTCGCCGTGATGATTTCAGGGAGCGCTTCGCAAGGGGCCAGTACGATTACTCAGCAATTGGCGCGAAATTTCTTCCTGTCGAATGAGAAAAAAATCATTCGCAAAATTAAAGAGATTTTCATCGCAGTTCATATTGAGCAACTCTTAACGAAAGATGAAATCCTCGATTTATACCTCAATAAAATCTATTTGGGCTACCGTGCATACGGTGTAGGTGCCGCAGCACAAGTCTATTTTGGTAAAAAAGTAAAAGACTTAACGTTGAGTGAGATGGCAACCATTGCTGGGTTACCGAAAGCGCCCTCAACCATGAACCCCATTTACTCGCTCAGCCGAGCCACGCACCGTCGTAATGTCGTTTTAGCTCGTATGCTGGATGAACACTACATCACTCGCGAACAATATGACGAAGCGAAATCTGAAAAAATTGTCGCGAAATATCATGGCGCAGAAGTGCAGCTCAATGCTCCTTACGTGGCAGAGATGGCCCGTTCTTGGATGGTGAAACACTACGGTGATGATGTGTATACATCGGGTAAAAAAGTCTACACCACCATCAACTCCAAACTGCAAGAAGCCGCTAACAAGGCCGCCGTCAATAACCTATTGGCATATGATGAGCGCCATGGTTTCCGCGGTGCAATCAAGCAGCTTTGGAAAACGCCGGATGACGCATGGGATAAGGATAAACTGGACGATTACCTCAGTGATGTTCCAACCTATGGTGAGCTGTATCCTGCGGTCGTCACGAAAGTGGCGGATAAGACGGCCACCGTCGTCGTTAAAAATCACGGAACACAAGTGATCGCTTGGCAAGACATGAACTGGGCACGTCGCTACATTACTGACGATCGCCAAGGACCATTACCGCAAAGCGCCAGCGACATTGTAAGCCAAGGCGATCAAATCTGGGTGCAACCGCTTCCTGGCGCAGATCAACCCGATGATCTCTCGTCTGAAGATCCAAGCCAACTGGACCGCCAGCAATTCAGTCACTGGAAACTCAGCCAAGTACCAAGTGCCAACACGGCATTTATCGCCATGAATCCAGAAAACGGTGGGGTTAAGGCCTTAGTGGGCGGATTTAACTTTGTCCATAATAAATTTAACCGCGCAACGCAATCGGTACGTCAAGTCGGTTCAAGTATCAAGCCTTTCATTTATTCGGCAGCATTAGACAGTGGTATGACGCTAGCGACCCTCGTCAATGATGCACCGATTAACCGATGGGATAAGAGCCAAGGGACCGCATGGCGACCACAAAACTCACCTCCACGTTATCGGGGTCCGACACGCATTCGCATTGGCTTAGCACAATCGAAAAACGTCATGGCAGTGAGAACATTACGTGAAGTGGGATTAGACAAAGCGCGTCACTATCTCACCCGTTTCGGATTTGATTTGGATAAACTGCCACGCTCAGAAGCGATTGCTCTCGGTGCGGGTAGCCTAACGCCGATGAAATTAGCGCAAGGCTACTCTGTGTTTGCCAACGGGGGTTACTACGTTCACCATTTCTTTATCGAGAAAGTCGAAGGACCATTTGGTAAAACAGAATATGAAGCTAAGCCCAACATTATCTGTAATCAACATTGCCAGAAAAATGCCTCAACAGACGGCTTTGATGAGCAGGACGCCGATAGTGAAACGCATTATGCCCCTCGTGTGATTTCAGCACAAAATGCATTTCTGGTTCGCGAAATGATGTACAGCAATATTTGGGGTGGTGGTAACTGGAGCCATGGCACGGGTTGGAATGGGACCGGCTGGCGAGCACAAACTCTCCATCGCCGTGACATCGGTGGTAAAACAGGGACCACGAACGATTCCAAAGATACGTGGTATGACGGCTTTGGACCGGATCTCGTGGCAACCGCTTGGGTTGGCTTCGATGATCATAGTCGTAACCTCGGCCACACCACTGCAAACCCGAATATCAAAGATGATATGCATGGCGGTGAGTCTGGGGCGAAAACAGCACAGCCCGCTTGGATCAGCTTTATGAAGCAAGCGCTTGCCGATGTCCCTGCTCAACACAAGCAGGTACCCGACGACATTGTCCGTGTACGTATTGACCGAGCGACGGGGCTATTGACCAATAAGTCTGACTACACGTCGATGTTCGAGTATTTCATTGATGGGACTCAGCCAACCCAGTATGTGTCTGATAGCCACTCAGATAACATCTACACGTCACCGAGTGGTGGTGAAAGCTTGTTCTAACGGATTGGCACCGCATAAAAAAGCTGACCTAATGGGTCAGCTTTTTTTTATTTCTCCGCGGCTTGCTTTCGCAAACCATATAAACGCTGCTCCATCACTTCCGCTAAGCGTTCAAAGCGATCTTTCAATGGTGAGCCCGGACGATACACCACCACCAAGCGTCGTGATGGAACGGGATCGATAGCCTTCACATACGCCACCCCATCTTTTTGCTTGGCTTCAGGCAACGATAATTCCGGTAATAACGTGATGCCGCCCCCTGCTGCTACCATATTACGCAGTGTTTCTAAGCTGGTGGCTTTGAAACTTTCATCGTCTTTCGCGCCAGCCGCAAAGCAGAAGCCTAACGCTTGATCGCGTAAACAGTGGCCATCGCCAAGAGATAGCACCGTATGGCCTTTCAATTCTTTCATTGAAATTTCATTACACTCTGCCCATTGATGTTCTGCTGGAACCGCAATACTGAGCGGCTCAATGTAAAATTCAATTTCTTTAAAAGGCTCAGTTTCTTGTACCGAGGCCAGCACAAGACAATCGAGCTTCCCTTCTTCGAGTAAGCTGACCAATTGGTGTGTTTGGGCTTCATGCAGATAAAGCTCCAGTTCAGGAAATTGTTGCTTTAATTCCGGTACCACTTTCGGTAATAAATACGGCCCTAAGGTGGGAATAAAACCGATGTGAATCGGGCCATTCATGGTGCCCCCCTGCTCACTGGCCATATCCTTAAACACTTTGACTTCATTTAAGATACGTTTGGCTTGATGAACAAGCTTTAATCCTGAATCAGTAAATAGCACGCGACGACTGCTACGCTCTAATAAAACGCTGCCCAACTCATCTTCAAGTTTACGAATTTGCCCACTCAACGTTGGTTGGCTCACAAAGCACGCTTCCGCGGCTTTGCGGAAATGTTGATGCTCCGCCAAGGCCACTAGATATTCAAAATCGCGAATATTCATTTCTTCTCCACATAGAACAAACCTATCAAAACAATAGCATTAAACGATTATAACTATCAAAAGATTTGTTCTACATTAGTCACATCAAAACGAGCCGACACAAGATACGCTCTACGTTCGAAGACTACATTATAGGAATACCAATATATGACTATCGCTAAAGAAGGCCAAGCTGTACCTCAAGTTACATTCCCAACTCGTCAAGGTGACGCATGGGTTAATGTTACCACCGATGAGCTGTTTAAAGACAAAACCGTTATTGTATTTAGCTTACCGGGTGCCTTCACGCCAACGTGTTCATCAAGCCACCTACCACGTTACAACGAGCTGCATTCCGTGTTTAAACAATACGGTGTTGATGACATTCTTTGTGTTTCTGTTAACGATACGTTCGTCATGAACGCTTGGAAAGCAAACCAAGAAGCGAACAACATTACTTTCATCCCTGACGGTAATGGTGAATTTACTGAAGGCATGGGAATGCTTGTTGAGAAAAACGACCTAGGCTTTGGTAAACGTTCATGGCGTTACAGCATGCTGGTTAAAAATGGCATCGTAGAAAAAATCTTTAGCGAGCCAAACGAACCAGACGACCCGTTCAAAGTATCAGATGCGGATACCATGCTGCGTTACATCGCTCCTGAGCATAAAGCTCAAGAATCTATCACCGTGTTTACCAAACCAGGTTGTAGCTACTGTGCTAAAGCCAAACAAGCTCTGCACGATGCACACCTTCAATATGAAGAAGTGGTCCTTGGTCAAGACGCCACAACTGTAAGTGTTCGTGCCATCACTGGCCGCGACACCGTTCCTCAAGTTTTCATCGGTGGCAAACACATCGGTGGTAGTGAAGAACTGGAAGCTTACCTAGCTTAATTCATCGATACATTTAGGGGAGAGAAGCTCTCTCCCCTCCTTTCTTTTAGGACCCAAAGGGTCCGATATTCAGACGTTATGATTATCAGTAATGAAGTGATTCATTGCTAGGGACTCGTTATGCAAAAAATTCAAGTAAATGTGGCCGTTATTGGCGGTGGTACTGCAGGCCTTGGAGCCTACCGTGCTGCCAAAGCTCACAACGATAGTGTAGTAATGATTGAGGGCGGTCCATTTGGTACTACGTGTGCCCGAGTTGGTTGTATGCCGTCCAAACTGCTTATTGCCGCTGCAGAAAGTGCTCACAACATAGAAAAAGCGCCTGCGTTCGGTGTGCATCCCAATGGTCCTGCTGTGATTAATGGTCGTGAAGTCATGGACCGAGTTAAGCGCGAACGCGATCGTTTTGTCGGGTTCGTATTAGAAGGGGTCGAAGAAATCCCTGCCAGTGATAAAATTCTTGGCTATGCCAAATTCAAAGATGATCACACTCTAATCGTCGATGATCATACCGAAATTACCGCTGATCGCATCGTTATCGCTACAGGCTCACGTCCTGCTTATCCTGCTGTGTGGAATGAACTGGGTGACCGTCTTATCATCAATGATGACGTGTTTGCATGGGACGACCTTCCTAATTCCATCGCCGTATTTGGCCCAGGCGTGATAGGTCTAGAATTGGGGCAAGCGCTGCATCGCCTTGGTGTCAAAGTCAAAGTATTCGGCCTAGGTGGTCAAGTGGGTCCACTCACTGACCCTGACGTAATGAGCTATGCCAAAAAGACCTTTCAAGAGGAATTCTACCTCGATCCAAACGTTCAAATCGAAAGTATGACGCGAGGACAGAATAGCGATAAGGTCATGATTCGCTTTACCAATTTAGACGGAACATCAGAAACGTTTATCACCGACTACGTATTGGCCGCCACTGGACGCCGTCCGAATGTCGATCAACTGGGATTAGAAAACACCTCATTACAGCTCGATGAGCGAGGCGTCCCAACCGCCGACAAATTCACATTGCAAACGTCTACTGAGCACATTTTTATCGCTGGGGATGCCAGCAATCAGTTGCCATTACTGCACGAAGCCGCAGACCAAGCACGCATTGCAGGAGATAACGCTGGCCGTTTCCCAGATATTCGAGCTGGCTTACGCCGCAGCACCATTTCCGCTGTTTTCTCTGATCCGCAAATTGCCATGGTGGGCGAGACGCATCGTCAATTGCAGCAACGTCTTGGCAATTGTGGCTGTTTTGAAGTGGGTGAAGTCTCTTTTGAAGGACAAGGGCGCTCTCGCGTCATGCTGCGTAACAAAGGCTTACTGCACGTTTATGCCGAACAAGGAACCGGACGTTTCTTGGGCGCCGAAATGATGGGGCCAAATGCCGAACATCTCGCACACTTATTAGCCTGGGCTCATCAAAATCAAATGACGATTTCCGACATGCTGGACATGCCCTTTTACCACCCGGTAATCGAAGAAGGTGTGCGTACCGCCCTACGAGATGTCAATGCTAAATTGCACTTGGGGCCAGAGATGGTGAAACACTGTCTCGACTGTGGTCCTGGTTGCTAATTCACTTTGTAAGCATCCAATAATAATAACAAACCAATAACTCGCCCTGCACTTTTTGCCCGAGCCATCCACTCGGGCTTTTTTTATGCACGCTTATCTGGAAGAGATTTGTCACCAGATCAACCGACAGGATATACTGATACAAACTCAACGAAGGTGTCGCTTTCTTATGGCTTGTCATGACTGTTCACAAGGCTGGTTTTGGAAAAAACTGGGTCGCTGCAAACGCTGCATGGATCAGCTAACCTCATTATCGGTCGTATGTTGGGTTGTCTGGTATTTTTGGTTTCGCGACACCCCCAGTAGTACCGGTTCTATCGCGCTACTGATCGCAGGGTTTGCCTGCAATGCTCTGTTATTTTTGCATCTTTGGATGAAGTTTGTGGTGTTGCCATTCAAAAAGCGTCAGGGTGACAAGCGAGATTAACGCCAATAAAAAAGCCTCATAACTAGCCGTAGTCATGAGGCCTCTTAGAATCATCTAAGAAAAAGCAGTGGTACTTAAATAGACCCTGCTTTTTTGAGTTAGTTCCATAACGTCACACGTTATCAAAGCAATCTACGACATTATACCGCGGTCGTTTGCATGATCAGTTGCTCATTCAAGTTCACTTCCAACGCCACTTCATCACAAGCATGTTGACGAGGACACTGTTCGCAATCTTTCAGCACTTTTTCCGGCAATAACATTTTCGATGTAGGCAAGAAGTCTTGCTTCATAAAAAACTCTGGGGTGCGGGTGAGGACAAACACTTTGTTAATCGCCATTTTACGTGCTTTGTTGACTAAATACTGCACAATCGCCGCGCCTTGACCTTGACCTTGCCAGCCCGCTTCAATGCCGAGTGAGCGAATTTCTGCCAGTCCAGAATCGTACACATACAATGAAGCACATCCGGTGATTTCACCATTGTGTTCAACCACCGCAAACGAACCAATATCACGCACAATCTCATTGCGTGAGCGAGGTAAGTTTTCGCCCATGTTGGCCCAATAGGTCACCATCCCCTCTAGCGCTTCCACATCCGTAAGACGTGCTGGACGCACTTTAATATCAGAGCTATCGCGCGCATCCAAGCGTTTCTGAGCTTCTTCTACGGCATAACGCACTTGATGTGGTGCAACGCCACCTTTCGCCAGACGTTTTGCCAAACACGACTCAATCGTCAGAATTTCGTAGACATCATCGTCAATAACCGGAGAAAACGCCTGTAAATCTTCTAACGATAAATCTTCCAGAGGCATACCACGACGAATCGCTTCCACCACGGCAACACCGACGATATGGTGCGCTTCACGGAACGGAATACCTTTCGAGACTAAGTAATCCGCTAACTCGGTCGCATTGGCATAGCCTTGTTTCGCGGCTTCTAGGGTACGTTCTTTATTAATCTTAATGCCTTCAAAACACAGCCCAGCCATAGCCATGCACTCATTCCATGTATCAAGGGCATCGAACAAGCCTTCTTTGTCTTCTTGCATGTCTTTGTTGTAAGCCAGTGGTAACGCTTTTACCGTCATCATCATGCCTGCAAGCGAGCCATAAACCCGACCGGTTTTACCACGAATTAATTCGAGTGCGTCTGGATTTTTCTTTTGTGGCATCAACGACGAGCCCGACGTCACGGTATCGGCCAACTCAATAAAGCCCGACTCTCCTGAATTATAGAAAATCAGGTCTTCGGCCAAACGTGATAAGTGCAACATAGAAATGGACGCCACGGACATCAATTCCATCACATGGTCACGATCAGACACCGAATCTAAAGAGTTACGCGTTGCACGTTGAAACCCTAAGTTATACGCCAGATTCTCCCGATCAATCGCGTACGCGGTGCCAGCCAGTGCGCCTGAGCCTAACGGACAGGTATCCAGACGTTTGATGGCATCTTCTAAACGCGAGTAATCACGCTCAAACATTTCCGAATACGCCAAACACCAATGCGCGAACGTTACTGGCTGAGCACGCTGTAAATGGGTATAGCCGGGTAATACCGTGTCATGATGCTGCGAGGCAACATGGACTAATTGATTTTGCAAACGATCCAGAGTCATCAAGACTTGACGACCTTGCTGACGACACCATAATTTTAAATCGGTGGCCACTTGGTCGTTACGGGAACGGCCGGTATGCAGTTTTTTACCTAAGTCGCCAACTTTGCTGATCAGCTGCTGCTCAACCCAAGAGTGAATATCTTCGGCATCGGAGGCCAAGATTTGCTCAGGGTCTTCCATCACTTCCATCTTGAGTTCATTCAATGCCAACTCAAGACGCTGCTGTTCTTCATCCGTCAACACATCCACCGACAACAACGCTTTCGACCAAGCAATCGAACCGACAATATCTTGTTCTGCTAGTCGGTAGTCAAAGCGCAATGAATCATTAAATTGTTTAAATCTGGTGTCTGCTGCTTGGGTGAATCTTCCGCCCCATAATGCCATTGCGTTTCTCCTAAAACTTTAGTGCCTAATCACTAAGGAGGTGACTAGATTACATCGTTACTGCCAGTGTGGATGAATAGAGGGAGCATGCATTGCTGCTCCCTTTTAGTATTGTTATTAAATAGCTTTTACTACAGTAAGTTATCTTACTTCTTTGCGGCGTTCATTGCACGAATACGGCTTGCCAACGAGTACAAACGAATGAATCCGCCTGCATGGCTTTGGTCGTACACTTCATCGGCACCAAAGGTTGCAAATTCTTCTGAATACAAGCTGTTGTCCGAGCGTTTCTGAGTCGCAACGGCTTGTCCTTTGTAGAGTTTGATCACCACTTCACCATTGACATCTTTCGCCAGTGATTCTGATGCCGCCATGACTGACTCACACAGTGGGGTAAACCAACGACCGTCATACACCAATTGTGCGGCTTTGATACCCAGTTCTTCACGGAACTCAAATGACGCTTTGTCTAGTACCAATTGCTCAACCGAACGTAGCGCTTCCATCATGATCGTGCCTCCAGGAGTTTCGTAACAGCCACGAGACTTCATACCAACAAGACGGTTCTCAACGATATCAATACGGCCGACGCCATGCTTAGCACCTTTCGCGTTTAGCTCTACCAATGCTTCATAAGGCGTCACCGTTTTGCCATCAATCGCAACTACTTCGCCTTTTTCAACCCCAATCGTAATGTATTCCGCTTCGTTTGGTGCTTGCTCAGGATCGACAGTCCATACCCAACAGTCTTCGTTTGGTGCATTCCAAGTGCTTTCTAGTACCCCACCTTCGGTAGAGATGTGCCAAGCGTTCGCATCACGTGAATAGATTTTAGTCAGTGACGCCGTACATGGAATGTTACGCTCAGCTAAGTAGTCTAGGCATTCTTCACGGCTGACCAGATCCCACTCACGCCAAGGAGCAATCACATGGAGATCTGGGGCAAGTGCCGCGAACGCACCTTCAAAACGCACTTGGTCATTGCCTTTGCCTGTACATCCGTGAGCTAAGGCATCGGCCCCGACTTTACGCGCGACTTCGACTTGCGCTTTAGCAATGATTGGACGAGCCATTGAGGTACCAAGGAGGTATTTACCTTCATAGTAAGCACCCGTTTTCAACGTTGGGTAGATGTAATCCTTCACCATTTCCGCTTTAAGATCCGCGATGTAACATTCTGAAGCACCAGAAGCGATCGCTTTTTCTTCAATACCCACTAACTCTTCATCACCCTGACCGACATCGGCCACGAACGCGATCACTTCACAGCCATAGTTCTCTTTCAACCATGGAATGATCACCGATGTATCAAGACCACCGGAATAGGCGACAACCACTTTTTTCACGTCTACTTTGCTCATAATCTTTCTCCAAATCTCCTAGCGATGTCTACATGGCTCAGGATTGTTTGTATTAAATTCGTTTTATTACTGGGGTAAAAACTGTGTGCCAATGCTTTGACCAGCAAACAGTTCCGCTAATTTTTCTGGGTAGCGCCAAGTCGCCACCTCTATAGGACGACCAAGCGCTTGTGCAGCCTCCAGTGCCGCTTTCACTTTGACGATCATACCGTCAGTGATAACCTGTCCTTTAATCAGCGCATCGGCCTGAGCTTCATTCAGGCTGGTCAATAAATGCCCTTTTGCATCCAGCACACCACTCACATCGGAAAGCAGTACTAATTCCGCATCCAATGCTTGCGCGACAGCAACAGCGGCTTGGTCAGCATTGACATTCATCATTTGCCCATTCGCGGTTAAGCCAATGGAACTGATAATCGGTAAGGTATGCTGGCTAAGAATGCCTTTGAGTACGGTTGCATCGCCAGCGGTCGCTTTACCCACAGCGCCTAACTCTGGATCCAACTCTTCAACATGGCATAGCCCGCCATCGGCTAAACACAACCCGACAGCATTTAATCCACCTTGTATGGCTTGACCTTGCAGCATTTTATTCGCAGTTCCTGCCAAGGCACCGGCAATCAAAGGAATTTGCTCATAAGGGGTCACACGCAGACCATCTTTCTTCACGGTCGTCATGTGCAATTTTTTCATCAGGTCATCAACCAGATAACCGCCACCATGGACGATCACCATCGGCCGATGAGCATGTTCTTGATAAGCGGCAAGCGCAGCAAATAATGCAGCTAACGTATCGTGACTTTCTAGTGCCGCACCGCCAAGTTTGATGACTAATGGACTTTGCTTTACTTCTGACATCTTCAATCCTTACACCAGTGCGGTGAGCTCGTGAAAACCATAATGGAGATTCAAACATTGCATCGCTTGCGAAGAGGCACCTTTCAGTAGGTTATCGATCGCAGACACCACAATGATGTGCTCACCTTGAATCTTCCAGCCAATATCACAAAATGGCGTATTGACGACATTTTGAATGCTCGGAAGCGACTCACCAACAAGCCGTACGGCAGGCTTATCGGCATAGACCGAATGAAACGCCTCCGCCACATCATCAGCCGTCACACCGGGCATGAGTTTCATGGTGATGGTTGCCAAAATGCCACGTTTAAAATTCCCCAAGTGCGGTGTGAAAATCACATCACAGCCGAGGTGATCACTAATTTCTGGTTGATGGCGATGCGTGAACACACCATAAGCGGCCAAACTGACTTCACAGAAACTGTTGGTCATGGATGCCTTACGCCCAGCACCAGATACGCCACTGACGGCATTAATGACAGGCCACTGCTGCGTATCAAGGTACTGTGCGGCAAGCAAAGGTTTGATCGCTAATTGCGACGCGGTGGGGTAACAGCCAGCCACGGCCACCAATGACGTTTGCTTAATCGCGTCTTGGTTCCATTCAGCCAATCCGTATACGGCCTTGTCTAGCCAATCCGCATGCAGATGTTCGAAACCGTAATAAGCGGTATAGAACTCAGGGTCATTCACACGATAGGCGCCAGACAAATCAAACACCTGACACCCATGTTCTAAAAAGATGGGAGCTAAATCATGGCTGACTTGATGGGCTGTGGCTAAAAAGACTACGTCACTCGCTTGCGCGACGGAGACCACATCCGTCAAAGGCTCAACTGGCTCATCCACCAACCCGAGCAACTTGCCATAAAGCTGTGACATGGGCTTGCCCGCATCAACACTATTGGCGGAAACAAATAAACCTGATAGCGTGAGCTCTGGGTGTTTTTTCACCATCAGCGCCAGTTCTGAACCAGCATAACCGCTTGCACCCACAATTGTCGTTTTTAGCATCGTGATAGACCCGCTGTGTTCGTATAAAAACTGATCTCAACTATGATTATAAATTTTTAAAATAAAGCTGATTTCGGTTTTTTATTCATAAAAAGTGATTTAATATGTTTTTTACCTTTTCAATCTATTTCTGTCAATAGTCGGAGCCAAGTTTCTATGCAAATACCCAGTTTTCTCGAGGTTTATGAACAATTAATTGCAACGTCCTCAATTAGCTCGTCAGATCCAAGCCTAGATGAAGGCAATGCGAAAGTGTGTGAGAAAATGGCGGATTGGCTCACGACACTCGGTTTCCAAGTAGAAACCGAAGAAATTGAGCCAGGAAAAATCAACTTAATGGCGAAAAAAGGCGCTGGCGAGGGCGGCTTATTGCTCGCAGGTCACACCGATACCGTGCCATTTGATGAAGGCCGATGGAACTACAACCCTCACGCACTGACACAAGATAATCAACGCTTTTATGGACTCGGTACGGCCGACATGAAAGGCTTTTTCGCGTTTGTTATGGAAGCAGTCAAGAAAATTGAAGACTGGTCTCATCAGAAAAAACCGTTATACATTTTGGCGACCTGTGATGAAGAAACGACCATGCTAGGCGCCCGTCATTTCTCTGCAACCACACCGTTTAAGCCGGACTACTGCATTATTGGTGAACCCACCAGTTTAACGCCGGTCTATGGCCATAAAGGTCATGTTGCCAACGCGATTCGCATTACGGGTAAATCTGGACACTCTTCAAACCCTGCCTATGGCGTCAATGCCATTGAGATCATGCATGAAATTTTAGCGCCGCTTCTACAGCTGCGCGATCAACTGACCCGAACCTATCACCACCCTGGGTTTGAAATTCCATCACCGACGCTCAATTTGGGCCATATACACGGTGGCGATAGCCCAAACCGTATCTGTGGTTGCTGTGAACTGCATTACGATGTGCGCCCTCTGCCTGGCATGAGCTTGGATGGATTACACAACTTGCTCACAGATTCACTCAAAGACGTCGCAGAAAAATGGCCAGGACGTATCGATATTATCCCACTCCATGCCCCGATCCCGGGCTACGAATGCGCTGCGGACCACCCCTTTGTCACTCAGATGAGTCAGCTCAGTCAAAAAGAAGCTGAAACGGTGAATTACTGTACAGAAGCGCCCTTTCTTCAAGACGTTTGCCCGACTCTCGTACTGGGTCCGGGATCGATTGAGCAAGCGCATCAGCCAGATGAATTCCTCGCCTTCGAGTTTATCGACCCCACCATTGATGTGTTATCTAAGGCGATGTGGAACTATTGTTTTTAACGGCCGCTGGAGACGACCGGCCTCAGTTGGCAATAGAAAATATGCCGCTGAGGTCAGTAAAATCAAGTAAGCCTGTCCCATATCAAGGTAGTGCCGAATTCGGGCGGTATTTACGCGCCTTCATTTGACGAGCAGTCATAAACAAGGTTAGATTGAAGTTCTAAAAAGAACATTGGATGTCATTTTTTAAATACAGGACGACGAGAACATGAACGATAATTACGCTGCTCTCAAAAGTAACGTGAGCATGCTGGGGCATCTATTGGGTAAAACTATCCAAGATGCCGATGGCGATGTTATCTTAAAAAAAGTAGAAACAATCAGACAACTGTCTAAATCTGCACGTTCAGGTAATGATGAGGATAGACAACGTCTTATTGAAGAAATTGAAGCTCTTCCCGACGAGCAAATGCCGTCAATCGCCAAAGCCTTCAACCAGTTTCTCAATCTCACCAATATCGCGGATCAATACCATTCTATTTCTCGTCACTGCGACGCGAATACTCACTCCGTCGATCCTATCGACGCTCTGCTCGAGAAACTCGAAAACAATAACATCAGCAAACTTGATAGTGCTCAGGCGATCCGTGAGCTCGATATCGAGCTCGTCTTAACCGCGCACCCAACTGAAATCACGCGTCGGACCATGATCAACAAGCTGGTGAAAATTAACGAGTGTCTCTCGGATCTTGAGCTCAGTGAACTGTCACCTAAAGAGCGTCGTCGTACAGAATTGCGCTTAGAGCAATTGATTGCCCAAGCGTGGCATTCGGATGTGGTGCGCAAACAACGTCCAACGCCGCTTGATGAAGCAAAATCGGGGTTTGCGGTCGTTGAAAACTCGCTTTGGAAAGCCGTTCCTGATTTTTTAAGAGACCTCAGTGAACGCTGTCAGACTTATTACGGTGAAGCATTACCGATCGACGCAAGACCGATTCACTTTTCGTCATGGATGGGGGGAGACCGAGACGGAAATCCGCATGTCACCCATACCATTACCCGTGAAGTGTTACGCATGTCGCGTTGGAAAGCAGCGGATTTATACCTCAGTGATATCAATGAGTTGATCAGCGAGTTATCGATGATCAAATGCAATGATAAAGTTCGCGAAATGGCGGGAGAAGACGCTCACGAACCCTATCGTGAAATTCTGAAAACATTGCGAACTCTACTCCAGCAAACCAAAGATGTCTTGGATGCAAAAATTAACGGCAAAGTCTTAGCCGAGAAAGCCCCACTACGTTATGCCGAGCAGTTATGGGAACCCTTGCTCATCTGTTATGAATCGTTACACGAGTGTGGGATGGGAGTAATTGCCAATGGCTCGCTGCTTGATACCTTACGTCGTATCAAAACGTTTGGGGTTCACCTCGTACAACTCGATATTCGTCAAGAAAGTACACGCCACTCTGATGTCCTGTCCGAACTGACGCGTCACCTTGGGATTGGCGATTATGCCCATTGGAGTGAACAAGACAAACTGTCTTTCCTCACCACTGAGCTTGCTTCAAAACGTCCACTGCTACCCAATAACTGGCAGCCTTCGGCGGATGTCCAAAAAGTCATTGATACGTGTCGAATCGTGGCCTCTCAACCACGAGATGCCTTTGGTGCCTATATTATTTCCATGGCAAGAACCGCATCCGATGTGTTAGCGGTGCATTTGATTTTACAAGAAGTGGGCTGTCCTTACCGCATTGATGTGTGTCCGTTGTTTGAAACACTCGACGATTTAAACAATGCAGAAGCAGTGACGCAACAGCTGATGGACATCGATCTGTATCGTGGTTTTATCAACAACAAACAAATGATCATGATTGGCTATTCTGACTCAGCCAAAGACGCTGGCGGCATGGCCGCAGGTTGGGCGCAATACCATGCCATGGAGTCATTGGTACGCGTGTGTGAAGAATCCGGTGTTGATTTGCGCCTCTTCCATGGTCGTGGTGGCACCATTGGTCGCGGCGGTGCGCCTGCGCATGCGGCATTACTATCTCAGCCACCAAGCAGCTTAAAAGGCGGTCTGCGAGTGACGGAACAAGGCGAAATGATCCGTTTCAAATTGGGATTACCCGAAATTGCAGTCAATAGTTTTAATATGTACGCCAGTGCCATCCTCGAAGCCAATTTATTGCCGCCACCGGCCCCGAAACAAGAATGGCGCGATTTAATGGAAGTACTATCGCAAGTCTCATGCGATGCTTACCGCAAAGTGGTACGTGAGCAGCCGGA
This sequence comes from Vibrio zhugei, assembly GCF_003716875.1. Taxonomy (NCBI): domain Bacteria; kingdom Pseudomonadati; phylum Pseudomonadota; class Gammaproteobacteria; order Vibrionales; family Vibrionaceae; genus Vibrio; species Vibrio zhugei. Next base: position 2,606,468 of record NZ_CP033078.1, read on the forward strand.
GTTTGTCCCGTATTTCCGTCAAGCAACGCCTGAATTGGAACTCGGCAAGCTCCCTCTCGGGTCGCGTCCATCGAAACGTAATCCGAAAGGCGGGGTGGAAAGTCTGCGAGCCATCCCTTGGATCTTCTCTTGGAGCCAAAACCGCTTGGTACTCCCTGCTTGGTTAGGGGCTGGTGAAGCCATTCAATATTCCATTGATAAAGGGCATCAAGCCTTGTTGGAAGAGATGTGCCGTGAATGGCCCTTTTTCTCCACTCGCTTGGGAATGCTCGAAATGGTCTTCACCAAGTGCAATGCCGATATTGCTCAGCATTACGACGAACGTTTAGTGGATAAAGAATTACGTCCATTAGGTGAACGCCTGCGAGCACAGTTGAAAAAAGACATTAAAGCCATATTAAATGTCGAAAATAACGATAATTTAATGCAAAGTGACCCATGGGGCCATGAGTCGATTAACTTACGGAATATTTATGTCGAACCACTCAATATGCTGCAAGCCGAGTTACTCTATCGTACGCGTAAAACCGACACGCCTTCTGCCGAATTGGAAGAAGCGTTAATGGCAACCATTGCAGGAATCGCGGCAGGTATGCGAAACACCGGATAATAATCAGAATATTGTTCTGTAAAAACCTAAAAGATCGCACTGATTCGGCCTTTTATATTGCCATCATTTCTTTAATGAGAATATTATCAGTTTTTCCCCTTGACTCTCATTGCTGTTCTACTTTGTGCGTATTATTTAGATATACTAAGTATTCAGACGCGATATTTTCTACTAATTATAAGTCGCATGTCTAGGTGGCAATGGCTTTGAAGATAGTTCATCTGCACAGCAGGAAGTGCGCCAGGCCGCTTAAACGAACAAATAATAGTGCCATAAGAAGCACGACTGCCGTTTAAGCTCAAATTTAAAGTTTGATTAATACTTGGATTAAACACATGTCATTACCACACGTAATCCTTACTGTTCTAAGTACACGAGATGCAACTGGATACGATATTACGAAAGAATTTTCAGCAAGCATCGGATATTTTTGGAAAGCAAGCCATCAACAAGTTTATCGTGAATTGAATAAAATGGGTCAAGACGGCCTCGTCACTTGTGTATTAGAACCACAAGAAGGCAAGCCGGATCGTAAAGTGTATTCAATCACAGATTCAGGACGCAATGCATTGGGCGAGTGGTTTGATAAGCCAACCAAACACCCAACAGTGCGTGATGAGTTCAGCGCTAAACTCATGGCTTGTGCAGTACAACCCTCTGCACGTTATCGATTACAGCTAATTGACTTGATTGAAGAATCAAAAAAATTAGTCGAACACTATCGAGACATTGAAGCGGCGCACTACTCAGCTCCGGCCGAGCTTGGTAAAACTCAACGATTAGAACGACTCACTTTGCGCCGTAATTTACTGCTTCGCGAAGCTTGGATTGAATGGGCAGAAGAAGCACTCGCTGAACTCGAACCCACCAGCTAATGATTGGTAATATAAAAAAAGGATGATGGTCAACATCATCCTTTTTTAATTCTCTAATACATCCACTCAACGCGAACGCCCGTCTAGGGAGCGGTTCAGGCTGACTGGCACTTAAATGCCATCACCGAACATAAAGTTTTGAGCACGCCCGCTAAACTGCTGATCCATATCAAAAGAAGGTCTCTCTGACATTGGGCGTCCTACCACTTTAGCTGGGACACCTGCCACAGTGGTGTGTGGAGGAACGGCTTGAAGTACCACAGAGCAAGAACCAATTTTGGCGCCTTCTCCGACTTCAATATTCCCCAAGATTTTCGCCCCCGCACCAATCATGACGCCTTCGCGAATCTTAGGATGACGATCGCCAGATTCTTTGCCAGTCCCACCGAGCGTCACATCTTGCAGGATAGACACATCATCAGCGATCACGGCCGTCTCACCAATCACAATCCCAGTGGCATGGTCGAGCATGATACCGCGACCAATCGTCGCCGCTGGGTGGATATCCACTTGGCATGCCACTGAAATTTGGTTTTGAAAATACATGGCCAGAGCAATCCGTCCTTGTTTCCACAACCAGTTGGCAACGCGATAACCTTGTAAGGCATGGTAGCCCTTTAAATACAGCAGTGGCACTGAGTACATTGAGACCGCAGGGTCACGATTGACCGTCGCGCAAATATCACACGCCGCGGCATCCGCGATCTGGCTATCGGAAGCAAAAGCTTCTTCAATGACTTCTCGTACCGCCATCGCTGGCATAGAAGGCGTATTCAGGCGATTGGCGAGAATATAACTTAACGCCGATTTGAGACTATCATGCTTGATGATAGTGGCATGATAAAAACTCGCAAGCATGGGCTCTTGCTCTGCTTGCTTGCGAGATTCGTCAATCACATATTTCCAGACTTTTTTTTGTGCACATTGCTTCATAATGAATTCACTCTGCCCTAAGTTCCCTTAAGACGGACATCGAAATATCCACTGATTAATAATTCGGACACAGGCCTAATCTTAGTTTCGCTCAGACTTTTTATCGCGCGCTAAGAGATCTTGAGCAGCAACGTGAGCATCTTTGCCTTGATATAGTACCTGATAGATCTGTTCAACGATCGGCATCTCTACTCCGACTCGCTGAGCCAGCAGCCACACTTCTTTGGTATTACGATAACCTTCAACCACTTGGCCAATTTCTTCTTGAGCCACATCGACATCCTTGCCGGCACCTAATGCCAAACCAAAACGTCGGTTACGGGATTGGTTATCCGTGCAGGTTAACACTAAATCCCCCAGCCCTGCCATGCCCATAAAGGTTTCGGTGTGTGCGCCTAACGCACTGCCTAAACGAGTCATTTCAGCCAAGCCGCGAGTGATGAGTGCCGTACGCGCATTCGCACCAAAACCAATACCATCGGACATCCCTGCACCAATGGCAATCACATTCTTCACCGCGCCCCCCAGTTGCATGCCGATAAAGTCATCGTTGGCGTAGACACGAAAGGAGCGACTGCAGTGAATTTTCTCTTGTAAATCCTGTAAAAAATCCGCATCAGGAGAGGCAACAGAAATGGCCGTTGGCATCCCTTTCGCGAGTTCTTTTGCAAACGTAGGTCCGGAGAGAACCGCAAGAGAATACGTATCCCCCAGCACGTCAAACACCACATCTTGTAACAAGCGACCGGTACCCGGCTCTAAGCCTTTGGTTGCCCAACAAATACGAGTGTCGGCACGCAAAAATGGCTTCATGTTCGTCAACACAACATCAAACACATGGCTTGGCACCACCACCAGCACATCACGACATGCTTGCAGTGCCCGCTGCAAATCAGACTCAATAATGAGTGACTCAGGAAAAGGCGCATCCGGTAAGAAAGCATGATTGGCGCGGTCCGTTTCTAACTGTGCCATCGCCTCTGGGTTATGACCCCAAAGTACCACATTTTCACCATTACGAGCCAAAGAAATCGCCAACGCAGTGCCATAAGAGCCTGCACCGATGACCACCATCGAAATGGGTTTGCCGTAAGAATTATGTATTTGTGAATCTTGCATAGCGTTGCCTGACGGAGAGGGAATAGAAATAAGAGTCTAAAACAAAAACGCACATCGCATCGCTATAAAACAATGACGGTGTGCATTTTTATCATATTTGAGAGTGAGACCAACGCTTAAGCGTCGAGTTCAACACCTTGCTCTGCTGCTTGCTGCTGCAAGTAGTTCATGAACAACGCGTCAAAGTTCACTGGCGCCAAGTTAAGCTGAGGGAACGTGCCTTTCACTACGAGGCTAGAAATCGTTTCACGTGCGTACGGGAACAAAATGTTCGGGCAGAATGCGCCTAGGCAGTGAGCAAGTTGACCTTCTTCCATTTGCTCTGCGGTGAAAATACCCGCTTGTTGCACTTCACATAGGAAAGCCGTGTCTTCTGCATTTTTCACAGTCACAGTCAAACGCAGAACCACTTCATAAGTGGACTCACCCAGTTCACGGCTTTGCGTATCCAGATCCAAGTTCACATCAGGGTTCCAATCATGTTGGAATACTTCTGGTGAGTTTGGCGCTTCGAAAGACACATCTTTTAGGTAGATGCGTTGAATTGTGAAGTTTTGTTGTGCTTCTTCAGCCATTGTCATGTCCTTAATTCGATTTTATTCGGGTCAAAATAACGTTCTAGAGATTATCGAAGAGCTCCGCAAATAACGATTCGTGAGCGGCAATACGCGGTACACATCACAGAACCATGCGTGACACGCTCACTTTTTCATCGACAATCTCGAAACCTGTTGCGGGATATTTACTTCTTACCGCGAACAAGTGGTAGATTTGCTTCATTCCAAGAAATGAGGCCGCTTTTCAATACACTGACTTGTTCGAAACCAGCTTTAGTCAGCACGTCGGCTGTTTGCTGAGCGGTTTGGCCAGTTTTGCACACAAGAACAATCGGATCCGACTTGTGGCTTTCAATTCCAGCAAAATTCCCTTCTTTTAAATCCGCCGCTTTGATATTGATCGCACCGGCAATGTGGCCACGCTTAAACTCTTCTCGGCTACGGATATCCAGCACAAGCCCATTTTCACGGTTGGTTAAGTTGGTTAACTCTGAGGGCGACACTGTCTTAAACGAACGAGTCGCTGACTTGTAGTAGCTAAAGATCAATGCGCCGGCTAAGCCTACCCAAACGACCGATAAAACTAAATGTTCATGGAAAAAATCAATGTACTCTGACATATTCTGAGCTCTTTCAGTAGCGGTTCAAAAACAGAGTAGAAGTATACCGAGGTTACCCGCATGACGCGAGCCCTTACCATGCATTAAGCAGGCGAAACTCATCGGTATCGGCTCAAACTGAGATCTCAATTAGGCACGTGGAAAAGGAAACGCTGTGACCTTATCAATATGGTCCTCACCTAACGCCAGCATGATCAAACGATCAATTCCCAGTGCAACGCCCGCGCATTGCGGTAATCCATGCTCTAATGCCGCTAATAAATGCTCGTCTATCGGCTGAGCATTGAGTCCCATGGCTAAGCGTTTTTGATTATCGGCATCAAAACGGGCTCGCTGCTCTTGCGGGTTATCGAGCTCATGGAATCCGTTCGCCAACTCAATGCCTTTAAAATACACTTCAAACCGCTCCGCCACCCGACTATCCAATGGGCTGATCTTCGCTAACGCGGCCTGTGAGGCTGGAAAGTCATAAACAAAAGCGGGCACTGTTTGTCCTATCTTAGGCTCAACGCCGACACTAAAGAGCAATTGTAATAACGTGTCTCTATCCGTTTCATTCTCGGTAATATCGGCCAAGCCAAGTGCACCGGCCTGACTCTTCAGCTCGTCCATAGGCGCCTCTAGCGGGCACACCCCCAGTGTCGTGAGAAACGCATCTTGATACGTCATCCACTCAGCCGGTTCTGTCCCGAGAACCTCCATTAACAGTTGATCCATTTCCGCCATCAGTTCTCGGTGCGTAAAACCCACGCGATACCACTCGAGCATGGTGAACTCAGGGTTGTGATAGCGGCCATTCTCTTCATTGCGAAACGCTTTGTTGATTTGATAAATCGAGCCACTCCCTGCGGCCAATAAGCGCTTCATGTGATACTCCGGGCTCGTCATTAAATACACCGCCTGCCCTTTAGCATAATCGGGACCAATAAACTCAGTCTTAAACGCATGAAGATGAATGTCCGTCACGGTGGCATGACTTAATGCAGGTGTATCAACTTCGAGAACATCACGCGCGCAAAAAAACTGGCGAATGGTCTGTAAGAGCGCGGCTCGCGCTTTTAATTGTTCAATCGACGCGGTTGGCGTCCAACGGTGAATCTGTGATGACGGCATGGAGGACCTTTTGGTGGATGTCTGCATATAAGTAAGTAACCCTTCAACACGTTTACAATACGAGTAAAAGAGATCTCTATCACATTTATCTGTGACGTTAATGTTCCTAAATTAAAGACCGAAGTAAATACCCTTTTGAATCAATTTTTGCCTACGAGACTTTCCATACACTACGCCTAGAAGATGAAAAAACGTATGTGTTGCTCACAATTTGATGCCTTTGACAACTCAATACCCATCATGGTGACAGCCCATTACCACACTGGTACGAGCAAAGAATCTCTGGACCAGTTTTACACTCATTACTGGGAGGATAACTGTGAAAACAATCACCACAGATATCGCAATTATCGGTGCTGGTGGCGCAGGTCTTCGTACCGCCATTGCCGCAGCAGAAGCCAACCCTGACATGGAAATCGCTTTAATTTCTAAAGTGTATCCCATGCGTTCTCATACCGTGGCAGCCGAAGGTGGTTCTGCCGCCGTCGTCAAAGAGGAAGATTCACTCGACAATCACTTCAACGATACCGTAGGTGGCGGCGATTGGCTGTGTGATCAAGACGTCGTTGACTATTTTGTCTCCCACTCGACCAATGAAATGATCCAAATGGAGCATTGGGGATGCCCATGGAGCCGAAAAGAAAACGGTGACGTCAATGTCCGTCGCTTCGGTGGCATGAAAATCGAGCGTACTTGGTTTGCCGCTGATAAAACGGGCTTCCATATGCTACATACGCTTTTTCAAACGTCAATCAAGTACAGCAATATAAAACGCTTTGATGAATACTTTGTCGTCGATCTCATTAAGCACGAAGGCGAAATTCAAGGTCTTGTTTGCCTGCATATGTCCGAAGGCGAGCTTGTGGTGATTAAAGCCAAATCGGTCGTCTTAGCCACAGGGGGCGCTGGCCGAGTTTATCACTGTAATACCAATGGCGGCATCGTCACGGGTGATGGTATGGCTCTGGCCTATCGTCATGGTATCCCATTGCGAGACATGGAGTTTGTTCAATACCACCCAACAGGACTGCCAGGTACAGGGATCTTAATGACTGAAGGTTGCCGCGGTGAAGGCGGTATCATCGTCAATAAACACGGTTATCGTTACCTGCAAGACTACGGGATGGGACCGGAAACGCCCGTCGGCCAACCCAAAAACAAATACATGGAATTGGGCCCACGTGACAAAGTCTCACAAGCATTCTGGCACGAACAGCAAAAAGGCAACACCATTGAACACCCGCTTGGCGATGTGGTTCTGCTCGATTTACGCCATTTAGGGGAAGATTACCTACATGAGCGCCTGCCTTTCATCTGCGAGCTGGCGAAAGCCTACGTGAATGTTGATCCCGCGAAAGAGCCGATTCCTATCCGCCCTACCGTGCATTACACCATGGGCGGCATTGAAGCCAACCTCAATTGTGAAACCCGTATTAAAGGTCTGTATGCCGTGGGCGAGTGTGCCTCATCAGGCTTGCACGGAGCCAACCGTTTAGGCTCGAACTCCTTGGCCGAATTTGTCGTGTTTGGTCGAGTAGCCGGAGAAAACGCCGTCGAACATGCCAATGCCTTCACCGGCTGGAACGAAGACGCCATTCAATCACAAGTCGCCGCCGTACAAGCGCGTATTGAAGCACTCATGACGCAAGAAGGTGATGAAAACTGGGCCGATATCCGTACAGAAATGGGGCACAGCATGGAAGCGGGCTGTGGTATTTACCGCGAAGAGCACTTGATGCAACAAACCATGGATAAAATCAAAGAGCTCAAAGAGCGCTATCAACGCATTAGCATCAAAGACAAAGGCAAGGTCTTTAACACCGACCTACTGTACGCCATTGAAGTCGGGTATGGCTTAGATGTGGCAGAAGCGATGGTGCACTCCGCCTTCCAACGTAAAGAATCTCGCGGCGCTCACCAACGCCTTGATGAAGGCTGCCAAACTCGTGATGACACACACTATCTAAAACATACGTTGGCGTTCTACGATGCAGGGCAGTCGCCTCGCATTGATTACAGCCCTGTAACCATCACTAAATCTCAACCTCAAGAGCGCTTATATGGTGATGCCGCAGAAAAAGCCGCTCAAAAAGCGAGCGCGGAGGAGAAATAATATGTCCAACATTAAAGCAGTGACTATTTTGCGCTACGATCCGGCCACTGACCATGAGCCCCATCTGCAAACCTTTGACGTTCCTTACGATGACACCATGTCGGTCTTAGATGCGATTGGTTACATCAAAGATAACCTCGACAAAGATCTATCCTATCGCTGGTCGTGCCGTATGGCGATATGCGGCTCTTGCGGCATGATGGTCAATAATGTGCCGAAGCTGGCCTGCAAAGCCTTTCTCCGCGATTACCCGAATGGCGTGACGCTAGAACCGCTCGCGAATTTCCCGATTGAGAAAGATTTGATTGTCGACATGACCCCATTCATCGAGCGCTTAGAAGCCATCAAACCGTATATTTTAGGCAATGATCGCACCGTTGAAGAAGGGACCAACCGACAAACTCCCGAACAAATGGCACGTTACAAGCAGTTTGCGGCCTGCATTAACTGTGGATTGTGTTATGCCGCCTGCCCGCAGTTTGGCTTAAACCCAGACTTTTTAGGCCCAGCCGCGCTCACCTTAGCGCACCGTTATAACCTAGATACGCGTGATAACGGCAAAGCGGAACGGATGAAATTGATCAACGGAGATAACGGCGCTTGGGGCTGCACCTTTGTGGGCTACTGCTCTGAAGTGTGTCCTAAACACGTGGATCCTGCTGCAGCGGTCAACCAAGGCAAAGTGGAGTCGACCAAAGATTTCATGATTGCCATGTTAAAACCACAGGAGGCCTAAGTGATGAGTAACCGTAAACCTTATATCCGCGAAACCAAACGTACTTGGTGGCAAGGTCATCCATTTTACCAATACTACATGGTGCGTGAAGCCACTGTCCTACCACTGATTGTGTTTACGCTTTTTCTCACGATCGGCTTAGGCTCGCTCGTGAAAGGGCCAGAATCGTGGCAACACTGGTTGCAGTTCATGCAAAACCCCGTCGTTATCTTCATCAACATCATTGCGCTAGCCGGTAGTCTGTTCCATGCGTTCACGTACTTCAAGATGATGCCGCAAGTTGTGCCTATCCGCATCAAAGGCAAGCCAGTGAGTAACACACTCATCATTTTAACCCAGTGGGGCATTGTTGCCGTGATTTCACTGATTGTTTTGTATTTCGTCTAAGGAGACACTTATGATTAATACTCAACCTAAGCGCTCAGATGAACCCATTTGGTGGAGCTTGTTTGGCGCAGGTGGCACTTGGTTTGCGATGTTGTCTCCGATTACCATTCTCGTGATTGGCTTACTCGTCCCTCTCGGGGTGATCGATCAATCCGCCTTTGACTATGAACGAGTCATGAATTTTGTTACGCATGTGTTCGGCGCATTATTCATGATTGCGAGTATTGCTCTGCCGATGTGGCATGCCATGCACCGCGTTCATCACGGAATGCACGATCTCAAAATCCATACGGGAAAAACAGGCAAATTCGTCTGCTATGCCATCAGTGCGCTATTCACTGTTGTCAGCATCCTCTTTATCATACTCTTGTGGTAATGAAGGCCGCGTCACTGCGACAAGCAGTGACGCTTTTTTATTAATCCACACCAACGGTAGGACATCGTTTTCCTACTCTATGGCGTGTTGAAGTCCAATCATCCAGTTCTATCATCACATTCGTATTTGATTCGAGGTGTTCTCTTATGTCTAATTCTAACGCTGGTCACTGGATCGCAGCGAAACCTATCCCACTCATCGTCATTCTTGCGATTGCCGCCATCGCTTGGCAGTTTAGTCCTCCGGAAGGACTTACCATTCCCGCTTACCATACGGCCATTATCTTTATTGCCACCATCGCGGGTATCATTGCCAATGTGATGCCCACTGGCGCGTTAGCGATTATGAGCCTCGCGTTCTTTATTGTGCTGCGTGCAGGCGGCGCAGCCACTCCTAAAGAAGCCGTTACCGATGGCATGACACATTTTAATAATCCATTAATTTGGCTGATTATTATTGCTTTTACTATCGCTCGTGCTTTCATAAAAACGGGGCTTGGCCGCCGGATTGCGTTATTACTGTTAAGTAAATTTGGTCAATCGACGTTGCGAGTCGCGTATTGTTTGGGCGTCGCCGATTTTTTGATTGCTCCCGCAACACCAAGTAATACGGCACGCTCTGCGATCGTATCTCCGATTGCCAACTCTTTAGCGAAAACCATCAAAGCGGATGACCGCAAGTTAGGACAGTTCCTGATTTCGTCGTCCGCCGCCATTAATGATGCCTCTGCGGTCGGTTTCCAAACCGGTTTTTCCGGTAACCTTGCTTTAATCGGGATTGCCTCAAGTGTGGCAGGCATTCATTTAGATTTTGCACATTGGGCCGCGTACTTATTGGTCCCCGCGTTGTTTATCCTCGTGGTTTTGCCGTTCTTACTCTATAAAGTGATCAAACCTGAAACCCGTGAAACCCCTGAAGCCACTCAATTTGCCAAAACAGAATTAGCGGCAATGGGAAAAATGAGTGTGATGGAATGGAAACTGGTCTGTGTTTTCATTGGATTAATCATCGGCTGGGTTGGCGGCTCGAGTCTTGGGTTATATTCAACCGCAGCAGCGTTCATCGGACTTTCCGCGATTCTATTATTGGGCGTATTAAATTGGGACGACATCAAGAGCGAAAAAGGCGCTTGGGATACCTTAGTGTGGTTCGCCGTGTTAATGGGTATGGCCAATAACTTAAAGCGTTTAGGTTTCACTGATTGGGTCGGCCATCAAATCTCCGGATTCCTCAGCAGTACCCTGGGCAGTGCTAGCCCACTGATCTTCTTGCTGGCGATGATGACATTCTATTTATTCCTCGCCTACTTTTTTGCCTCGGCGACCGCCAAAGTGGTGGCCATTGCGCCAGTCTTTATTGGCGCGCTGATCACCTTGCATGTCACGCCAATGCTCGCGGTACTGTCGATTGCGGGTATCAGCTCTTTAGGCTGTAACCTCGCCACTTACAGTCATGCCAGAAACCCACTGTTGATCGGTTACGGTTATCATACGGATGGCGAGTGGATGCGCATTGGCTTAGTCATCGCCATCAGCAGTGGCATCTTGTTTATGGTGACTGGACTCACTTGGTGGAACATTCTCGGCATTATTTAAAGCAATCATTGCCATAAAACATCCCCATAAAAAAAGGAGCACCTAAGTGCTCCTTTTTTTACTAACGAGGATTATTTTACACGACCCACGTATTCTGCTGAACGCGTATCAACGCGTATCACTTCACCGATTTGGATGAACAATGGCACACGAACCACAGCACCTGTGGTTAATGTAGCAGGTTTGCCACCTGTACCTTGCGTATCACCCTTCAGGCCGGGATCCGTTTCAACCACTTCCAACTCAACAAAGTTTGGTGGTGTCACAGTAATTGGGTTACCATTCCACAAGGTCAGTGTGCATGAGTTGTTTTCAACCAACCATTTCGCGCTCTCACCCACTGCAGCGGTATCAGCACCGATCTGTTCAAACGTTTGGCTGTCCATAAAGTGGAAGAATTCGCCGTCGTTGTATAGGTAGTCGAGATCAACGTCTAGTACGTCTGCTACCTCAACGGTATCGCCTGACTTGAACGTTTTTTCAATTACTTTGCCGCTCAGCAGTTTACGGATTTTAACACGGTTAAATGCTTGACCTTTACCTGGCTTCACATACTCATTTTCGAGAATGGCGCAAGGCTCATTATCAAGCATGATCTTAAGACCGCCTTTAAATTCATTCGTGCTAACAGTAGCCATATATCCTCTTTACATTCTTAGAGTTTCAATCAATGTCGCACATCATAACCCGAAAAATCGATTCTGTTGAGCAAAACTGGCTCAAACAATTAGCGAATGCGATCTCAGATCCCGCTACGTTACTACAACAGTTAGAGATCGACCCATCACCATGGGAATCAGGGTTTGCTGCCCGCCGACTATTTACGCTGCGTGTACCGCACAGTTTTGTCGCTCGGATGGAAAAAGGCAATCCACAGGATCCCTTATTACGCCAAGTTCTGCCCTTATCAGAAGAATTTGACGTGCACGAAGGATTCTCCATCGATCCACTTGAAGAACAAAACAATGAACAGCCGGGCTTACTGCATAAATACCAAAACCGCGCTTTATTGATATTAAAAGGTGGCTGCGCTATTAACTGTCGCTACTGCTTTCGCCGTCACTTCCCCTATGAAGACAACAAAGGCTCAAAATCAGTCTGGCAAGAAAGCTTGGATTACATCACTAAGCATCCGCAGATCAACGAAGTCATCCTATCCGGTGGCGATCCTTTGATGGCAAAAGACCAAGAGCTTGCTTGGTTAGTGGAACGAATAGAAAACATCGAGCACGTGCAACGCTTACGCATCCACTCTCGCTTACCCGTCGTGATTCCGGCTCGCGTGACCGATGAGCTGTGTGCTCTGCTTGCCAATACCCGCTTGCAAACCATCATGGTCACCCACGTCAATCACGCTCAAGAAATTAATCACGAATTTCGCCAACAGATGAGCAAACTCAAACAGGCCAATGTCACCTTGCTCAATCAAGGTGTCATGCTTAAAGGGGTTAATGATAGCGTGAACGCACAAGTGGCGCTCAGTGAAGCCTTATTTAACGCGGGAATTTTACCTTACTACATGCATGTATTGGATAAAGTCCAAGGCGCTGCACACTTTTTTATTAGTGATGCCCAAGCAAAAGACATTATGGCTGGGGTCATTGAACAAGTGTCTGGCTATTTAATGCCGAAACTGACCCGAGAAATTGGCGGACGTCCGAGTAAAACCCTGTTAGATCTGCATTTAGAATAATTCGACTTGCTCGATTTAAAATCGTTATCTATACCATAAAGAATCGCATTAGTTTGCACACGCAAAGCTCGGCATACTGCGCTTTTTCAAGAGGATAGGTAACCATGGCCACATTGGCTGACGTATTAGATTTAGGCCCATTTCAATGGTCAGCACTGCTCTGTTGTGCTCTGAACGGTTTTTTCATTGGGATCGAGCGGCAAACCCGCGGTAAGCCAGTCGGCATACGGACGTCGGTACTGATTATTTCGGGGACTTATCTCTTTATGGCGCTTGGGGTATCACTGTCGCATGAAAAAATGGATCAAGCCCGTGTGCTCGGTCAAATCATTACTGGCGTCGGCTTCTTAGGCGCGGGCGTGATGATGACACAAGACGGTAAGATCCATGGCGTGACCTCTGCCGCGGTCATCTGGGTACTGTCTGCGTTGGGTCTAATGATCGGTTTAGGTTATCAGTATCAGTCGGTGATCATCACCCTACTCGCGTTAGCTGTGCTGTTAGGCGTCGATAAAATCGAAAACTCGTTTAAAAGCCTGCGTCGTGGTGTGCACCAAAAATTAGGTCGTTTCACCTCCAAAGGAGAGCGCTAGCGCTCTCCTTGCCCGCGATTACGCCTGATAAATATCAACGTGATAACCAGAGCTATCTTCGTTGGCAATAAAATCGACAAAATGGTGAATCGCGGGCAGCGCATCTTCTTCATAATGCGTCACGTATATCAGTTGCGTGATCTGTAACATCGCAATGCGGTTGAGTGCATGAAACACCAACTTACGACTCAAGTAATCCAGTCCTTGATACGGTTCATCTAACACCAACAAGGCAGGCTGTTTAATGAGCGCTCGCCCAATCAGCAATAACCGCTGACGACCATAATCGAGACTGCGAAAGCTGGCTTTCGCCATCTCTGACATTTCCAGCAATGCTAACCATTGCTGCGCCAATTGCACTTCTTTCGCACTCGGTTTTTGGTACAAGCCAATCGAATCATAAAACCCCGAACACAGTACATCGAGCGCCGAACAATCCACGCGATATTGTAAGTGCAAGGCAGATGACACTAAACCAATATGCTTTTTCACATCCCAAATGGTTTCACCGCGGCCGCGTTTCATACCCAGCACGGTAATGTCGTTGCTATAGCATTGCGGATGGTCCCCTAATATCAAGCCCAATAAAGTGCTTTTACCACAGCCATTCGGGCCACGAACTTGCCAATGTTGCCCCGCGTTGATCTCCCAATTCACGCCCGAAAAAATCGGGGCATCCACATACTCTACCGCGACATCACGCATTATCACTCGTGGGTTCGGGTAACGATCATCGCTCGGTGCTGCGTTCATCAGTGCCACTAACGCCTCACTGCGGTCAGCAGACAGTGCCTTCATTTGCTCAAGTAGTGGATTCTCAAACCACTGCGCACGTGTCATCGTTTGCGACAGCGCTTGCTCATCAAACACCGCAATATGGGAGATAAAATCCGATAACTCGTCTTCACGCGAGGTCACTATCATCAAGGTCATGTGCAGGGAAAGCTCAGCAAGCAAGGCTGATAACTGATGTCGGTGGTGGGTATCTAAGCCAGTATAAGGCTCATCGAGAATTAACATGTGTGGATGCGTCGCTAAAGCGCGCGCTAACATTAAGCGACGGGTTTCCCCAGTAGAAAGCTGCCGAAAACCACGTAAACGTAGCTCGGTTAAGTCGGTTTGCTCTAGCAGACCTTCCAGCTCATCGGCCCGACAACCCGCTTCTAAAATCAGCCCTTCCACACTGGTGCCGTAATCAATTTGATCCAGAAAATCCGTCTCATCACGCGCCAGCTCGATATCTAAAAGCTTTTGCTGTTCCTGTAAGGACACACAACCAATCCGTTCAGGTGGCTCACAAATCGTGCCTTGCTCTGGCGTTTGAGATTGGGATAAGACACTCACCAATAGCGCTGAAGTATGGCTATGCGTAGCAAAAACGCCCCAATGCTGGCCCGGCATGATGTTCCACTCGTCAATCCGCAATGAAGCTGACATGCCAGTATGACGTAACTGACTAATTTTCATGATATCAATCCTTAACTTCTCGTCCCTACTTATGCCTTAACCATACCGAGTATTGAGCGCGCTCGCTATATCTACTCAGAAATTTCATCGTATAACCGCCGAGAAACGGCTAAGTAATGATTATTCATAGATCAAGCAAATTAATTGAGAGCAAACGATAAGTGTGGTGTAGGACTGATTACGTTGCATAAGACCTTGTCAGAAAAAATTATAACTGGTGCACTAAAGTACGTTAGCTGTATAGAAAAAGTATATTGATTTATTACATTGATAAATGCGCCCGAATTCAACTGCGAAGTGCGACACTCTCCAATATCAAGAAGCTAAAGCCATCTCCTCAAATATAATGGCTGCCTGCTTGAAGCCTAAACACTTTCTCGGACGGTAATTTATCCGCGATAAAGCGAACTCTATATCGATGTCCGTCACTGTCGTTAGATCGGTTCCTTTCTTCACATATTGCCTTAAAAGACCGTTCGCATTCTCATTAGCACCACGCTCCCAAGAACTGTACGGATGAGCAAAGTACACATCAGCCTTTAATTCTTTTGCGATGGTTTCATGACCTGCAAACTCTCGCCCGTTATCTGCCGTAATGGTATGGACATGTTTCTTATAGGGCTTCAGTAGCTCTATTGTCGCTTTGGTGACATCATCCGCTGACTTAGATGGCACTTTCTTTACCACGTAAAATCGAGTCTTACGCTCTAAAATAGTCACCATTGCACCTGTACCATGCTTACCTAGCACAGTGTCGATTTCCCAGTCACCAAACCGCTCCTTACTGTCAACGATGCTTGGTCTATCATCAATCGAAACGGCATTTTTTATCGCTGGAGCTTTCTCTTGTTTACCTCGGCGATACCGCTTATGACCTTGTCTCAAGTGACGATATAACTTACCGCCCAAGCGTTTATCTTGAGCAACAAAGCGATAGATCCACTCATGACTGACAGATGCACCAATTTTCGTTAATACATTAGAAATCTGCTCTGGACTCCAATCTGTTTCTAAAAGAAGGCGGATAAAATCGACACGTTCCTTTGGTATTCGGTATTTACGTGCTGTTTTGCGCTTTTTGGTAGACGACATCTGGGCTTCGTTAGGGCAATAATGCTCTCCCTTCCGACCGCGTTTAAGCTCACGGTATACCGTCGAGCGGTGGCACTGAACTGTTTTAGCTATTTCAGGAACCGAAATTCCCCGTTCCAAAAGAGCAGAAATCTGGTATCTTCTGCCTTCGGTCAACTGTTGATAATTCATGGTAGTACTGCTTGTTTCTTTGGCGAGAAGAGCGTACCACTTTCAGCAGTTGGCTTCCTCTTCTACATATTTCCATGAATGTCGCACTTATTATCTGAAATCGGGCCTTTCCACTCCCATTTCTTAAGCCTCTTTTACTCTCTAGGTAAGATTTAGACACCGTCCAAACTCAATATAAACAAGACTACAAAAATCTGGTTTCCTTAAATAAAGTTAGTATTAGTAATGTAGAGGTCATGCTTTTTCTCAAACCACATAAAAAATGTATTTTCATATATCCTATTAATTATTGGCTCTACAATATGAATTTTGTGATTTTCATTAAAAAAAACAGACAAAATTTTATATAAATAAATGTTACTTTAGTGACCTTTAGTATTGATAGGGAAAATGGTAATGACTTGCAAGATTGAGGTTGAATTTAGCCGAGAAAGTAAAGAAGCTTTAGATGAAATTTCACAGAAAAAAGATATGGCTAATGCATTATCAGTTTTTATTGGAATGTCAGCTATGATTGATATTTTTGCAGGTAATGGTGTTATAGGTTCATCCTATAAAATATCAACTACTGATTTTGAGCTACTAGCAAAATCAATGAGATCATCAAATCCAATACTAATTCGCCAAGTCGAGGATATTTCTGCAAGAATGTATTTAAAATCTAGTATATCAAATCAAGAGAAAGTGTTTTGGAGATGTTTATATAATGAAATGTAATATTATACTACTTCTTTTTTTATTACCGCCTATCAGCTTTGCGCAAAGCAGTTATGACATATATGAAAAATCTATAAATAAATGTATAGCTATTGAAAAAGAGAAACCTTCAGTTACGAAAGATGATGTAAAGCATATTGAATATGAAAAAATTTATAAATATCTATCTATTTTAAAAAATCTAAGAATACAAAAATGCTCGTATAAAGAGGAAATGCAGGCATTAGTAGATGAGTTGAGTTTAAAAGATGATGTTATTAATACAAAAAACTTACGCGATAGATATCTATCCATTTATAATAAACACCGTTTAAACACGCTTAGTGATAAAGAAAAAAAAGAACTGGATACTTTAGAAAAATCATTTAAAAACAAAAACTTAGAAATTAAAATATTAAAATTAATGGATAGTCTAAAAAATGAATAACATTGTCCCAAAGGCTATAGATATACCTAATAAACACATAATTTTAATTGTTTTTTCTTCGCCGTTATCTACTAACTCAGGGAATAGGAATAGAACATAGCAAACGGCAGGAACGCCTAGATAAAAAGCCCCGAGTCTAGAGCTATGCCCAATGTCATTACTTGTCACTCCCGATTTCAGATAATAAGTGCGACATTCATGGAAATATGTAGAAGAGGAAGCCAACTGCTGAAAGTGGTACGCTCTTCTCGCCAAAGAAACAAGCAGTACTACCATGAATTATCAACAGTTGACCGAAGGCAGAAGATACCAGATTTCTGCTCTTTTGGAACGGGGAATTTCGGTTCCTGAAATAGCTAAAACAGTTCAGTGCCACCGCTCGACGGTATACCGTGAGCTTAAACGCGGTCGGAAGGGAGAGCATTATTGCCCTAACGAAGCCCAGATGTCGTCTACCAAAAAGCGCAAAACAGCACGTAAATACCGAATACCAAAGGAACGTGTCGATTTTATCCGCCTTCTTTTAGAAACAGATTGGAGTCCAGAGCAGATTTCTAATGTATTAACGAAAATTGGTGCATCTGTCAGTCATGAGTGGATCTATCGCTTTGTTGCTCAAGATAAACGCTTGGGCGGTAAGTTATATCGTCACTTGAGACAAGGTCATAAGCGGTATCGCCGAGGTAAACAAGAGAAAGCTCCAGCGATAAAAAATGCCGTTTCGATTGATGATAGACCAAGCATCGTTGACAGTAAGGAGCGGTTTGGTGACTGGGAAATCGACACTGTGCTAGGTAAGCATGGTACAGGTGCAATGGTGACTATTTTAGAGCGTAAGACTCGATTTTACGTGGTAAAGAAAGTGCCATCTAAGTCAGCGGATGATGTCACCAAAGCGACAATAGAGCTACTGAAGCCCTATAAGAAACATGTCCATACCATTACGGCAGATAACGGGCGAGAGTTTGCAGGTCATGAAACCATCGCAAAAGAATTAAAGGCTGATGTGTACTTTGCTCATCCGTACAGTTCTTGGGAGCGTGGTGCTAATGAGAATGCGAACGGTCTTTTAAGGCAATATGTGAAGAAAGGAACCGATCTAACGACAGTGACGGACATCGATATAGAGTTCGCTTTATCGCGGATAAATTACCGTCCGAGAAAGTGTTTAGGCTTCAAGCAGGCAGCCATTATATTTGAGGAGATGGCTTTAGCTTCTTGATATTGGAGAGTGTCGCACTTCGCAGTTGAATTCGGGCTAAACTAACGGCATAGATGAAATAATATACAATAAATAGCCAATCATAGTAACGATGCCTTTGCCAACTAAGTAGTGTCAGTGCAAGAGGAAGAAAAACTAGATAAATCAAATTGATACTCACAAATAAAAATGTCGCTATGAACATTAGGATAAGGATAATACGACATAGTACTTTACTGCCTGTATAGCGACGATCCAACATAAGCTATGTATAGAATAAATAGCTAATATTTATAATATTTCCGCCCTATTTACTCTGTGATTGGCGGCTCGTTCGAATAAAAAAGCGCTGGTCATGACCAACGCTTTTATTCCGTTACGCCATGATTATTTGTTGGTGTAAACCTCCCCTAATTAGTTACACTCATAATTAGAGTTTTCAACCCGTTCATATTTCATTAAATATTCCCATGGGGTCAGATCATTCAGTGCACCATGAGGACGCTCTTCGTTGTATTCTCTGATCCAGTCTTCCGTTAATTCTCGAACTTCCGTTAGTGTTTTGAAGACGTACATATCCAGAATTTCAGTGCGGTATGTGCGATTAAATCGTTCAATGTACGAGTTTTGAGTGGGTTTTCCTGGTTGGATAAATTCCAACTGAACATCGTGCTTTTCTGCCCACGTTGCTAATGTTGTGGAGATAAACTCAGGGCCGTTGTCCATTCGTAGTTTCTCAGGGTAGCCTCGCCAAGCAATGACTCGTTCAAGCACTCGAACTACTCGCTGAGTGGGTAAACTCAGATCAACGTCGATGGCCAACGCTTCTCGATTAAAATCATCCACCACATTGAAGGTTCGGAATCGACGTCCACATTGTAAGCTGTCACTCATAAAATCGATTGACCAGCACCGGTTCTCTGACAACGGTACACTCAGTGGCTCTGGGTGACGATTTGGCAGACGCTTTTTCCCTTTACGGCGTTTATTGAGTTTCAACTCGCAGTAAATCCGATAAATCCTCTTATGATTCCATGTCTTACCCCAGCGACGAAGGATCTTGAGTAATAAACCAAAGCCGTATGCTGGATAGCGCTCAACGGCTTGTTGTAATGCACTTATCACTTCTTGGTCATCGCTCGCTTTAGGCTGATATCGATAAACCGAATCACTGATGCCAACTGCGCGACATGCTAGACGCAAACTGACTTTGTGTACCTGGCGTACATAGTCAACCAGTTCACGTCTTATCGCTGGCTTTACAGCTTTTTTTCGATGATATCTTTGAGAATTCGGTGCTCTAAGCTCAGCTCGGCAAACATCGATTTAAGACGACGATTTTCGTCTTCCAGCTCTTTTAACCGTTTAACGTCCGATGCTTCCATACCACCATATTTAGATTTCCAGTTGTAATAAGTGGCATCAGATATTCCGTATTCTCGGCAGACTTCCTTGATAAGGCGACCACCTTCGACTTCTTTCAAAATTTTCACGATCTGTGTTTCGGTATAGCGTGATTTTTTCATAGCGAGTTCTCCCTGATTCATTCAGTGTATGCTGAAGAACTCCAAAATGGTATGCCACTATTTTAGGGGATGATTACATTGGCAACTTGGCCCAGTTTGATCCACGTATCAATCACAGTATCTGGGTTGAGGGACACCGAACTGATACCCTGTTCCATCAGCCATTCAGCCAGATCTTCATGATCTGAGGGGCCTTGGCCACAGATGCCAATGTATTTACCGGCTTTGGTGGCCGCCTCGATCGCCATCTTGAGCATCACTTTCACCGCTGGGTTGCGCTCATCAAACAGATGCGCCACATCGCCGGAATCCCGGTCAAGACCAAGGGTCAACTGAGTCATATCGTTGGAGCCAATAGAGAAGCCATCAAAGTATTTGAGGAACTCATCCGCCAATACCGCATTGGATGGCAGTTCACACATCATGATCACTTTCAGTCCTTGATCGCCGCGGCGCAGACCAAATTTAGCAAGCAGATCAATAACCGATGCGGCTTCGCTTGGTGTTCGCACAAACGGAATCATAACTTCCACGTTTTTCAGTCCCATGTCGTTACGCACACGCTTCACCGCCTGAGTTTCAAGTTCGAAACATTCCTCAAACACGGGCGAAATGTAACGCGAGGCACCCCGGAATCCCAACATAGGATTTTCTTCGTGTGGTTCGTAGTGACTTCCCCCGACCAAATTACTGTATTCGTTTGATTTGAAATCGGACATACGTACGATGACACGTTTTGGCCAGAAAGCCGCGGCGATGGTCGCGATGCCTTCGGTCAGTTTGCTGACGTAGAAATCGATCGGATCTTTGTAACCGCGAATGCGCTGGGTGATCTCGGCTTTGAGTTCATCGCTCTGCGCGTCGAAGTTCAGCAATGCTTTCGGGTGAATACCAATCATCTTGTTGATGATAAATTCCAAACGTGCCAGCCCTACTCCTTCATTGGGAATTTGCGCAAAATCGAAGGCGCGGTCGGGGTTACCTACGTTCATCATGACTTTGGTTGGCAGCAATGGCAGTTCATCAACGGAAGAGCGGCGCACGTCAAAATCGAGCAACCCATCATACACATAGCCGGTTTCACCTTCTGAACACGACACGGTAACCGTGGCCCCATCGGTTAACGTACTGGTGGCATTGCCGCAACCAACGATAGCCGGAATGCCTAATTCACGGGCGATGATGGCGGCGTGACAGGTACGACCGCCACGGTTAGTGACGATCGCCGAGGCGATTTTCATGACCGGCTCCCAATCTGGATCGGTCATGTCGGTGACCAAAATGTCGCCTTTTTGCACCAGTGACATCTGCTCCAGCGAATCGACCAAACGCACCGTGCCGCTGCCGATACGCTGACCGATAGCACGCCCTTCAATCAAAACTTCAGCTTTGCTGTTTAGCTCGTAACGTTCGATAACGTTTTGTGCATTTTGCGAGCAAATCGTCTCTGGGCGCGCCTGAACAATGTACATTTTGCCATCCACGCCATCTTTGGCCCACTCAATGTCCATCGGACGCTGGTAGTGCTTCTCGATGATCATCGCCTGTTTGGCCAGTTCTTTGATTTCTTCGTCAGTCAGTGAAAACTCGCTGCGCTCTTGCTCTGAGGTATCCACAATCTCGACCTGCTTACCAATTTCTTGGCTTGCAGAGTAAATCATTTTAATGTGTTTTGAGCCGAAGGTTTTCTTCACGATGGGAGATTGGCTAGTCTCAAGCAGCGGCTTGTGCACGTAAAACTCATCTGGGTTAACCGCCCCCTGCACCACCATCTCGCCCAGCCCCCAAGCGGATGTGATGAAGACGACTTGATCGAAACCCGATTCGGTATCAAGCGTGAACATGACACCAGAAGCGGCTTTATCCGAACGTACCATACGCTGGATACCGGCCGAGAGCGCGATACCGCGGTGGTCAAACCCCTGATGCACACGATAAGAAATCGCACGGTCGTTAAACAGCGACGCGTACACGTGTTTGGTCGCTTCCAGCACCGCCTCAATCCCTTTCACGTTCAGGAAAGTTTCCTGCTGACCGGCGAATGAGGCATCTGGCAGATCTTCTGCCGTTGCCGAAGAGCGCACCGCGACTGACAATTCAGGGTTGCCTTCCACCAGCTTTTCGTAATTATCGCGGATATCGCGTTCCAAATCGTCAGGGAAAGGCGCATCCAGAACCCATTGACGAATGGTTGCCCCTGTTTTGCGCAAGGCATCCAAATCGTTGGTATCCAAATCATCAAGCAACTGATGTATGCGCTTGTCTAAGCCTTCAAAGTCGAGAAACTGATTGAATGCGTATGAGGTGGTCGCAAAACCATTCGGGACAGAAACACCAGCGTTAGCGAGATTGGACACCATTTCGCCAAGTGATGCGTTTTTTCCGCCGACTTTGTCGACATCTTCCATGGACAGGCCATTATACCAGAGCGTGTTATTTTGCATGTCTTTCTCCAGAAACAGTGCAGCTTTGTAGGGTGGCACTCAATCACGCATCAACTTGACAAAAATCCGCAAGAAATTTTCAAAGCTGTGGGGGGCGTAATGGTATGCCGGGTTTTATTGTCGGTATCATGGCTATTATCTAATCAGGTTATTTTTAAGTTTTAAACAAAAATGCAGACAGAAAGTCAAAGTCGTGATGTATTCTACGTTTCCGATGGAACGGCCATCACTTGCGAAACCGTCGGTCACGTTGTGCTTGGGCAATTCCCATTTCGCGCCAACGAACAAACCTTCCCGTTTATTGAATCCAACGACAAACTGAGCGAGCTTATCAGGCAAATTGAGCAATCTTTTGCGCGTCATGGCGTCCGTCCGCTGGTATTTTTTTCTATGGTGGTGCCTGAGCTGCGTGAACGTCTGCAAAATGCCCCCGCATACTGTTACGATGTATTAGGCAGCATAGTGCAGAACATTCAAGCTGACACGCAAATGGATCCTGTGCCGCAACTGCAACGTTCACGCAGTGTCGGCAAAGACACCAATACCTATTTTGATCGCATTGCCGCGATCGAATATACATTGGCGCATGATGACGGGGTGTCTCTCAAAGGTCTGGAACAGGCGGATATTATTCTGCTCGGCGTATCCCGCAGCGGTAAAACCCCAACTAGCCTCTACATGGCCATGCAGTTTGGTCTGCGTGTGGTCAACTATCCGTTCATTGCTGATGATATCCGAGCTCTGCGTTTGCTGCCTGAATTTGAAATGCATCGCCACAAACTGTTTGGCCTGACGATTGACGCTGAGCGTTTAACCGAGATTCGTGAAAATCGCATGGCGGGCAGTACCTATGCCAGTACTCAGCAGTGCCAGACTGAACTCGCCACCGTAGAGAGCCTGTTCCGGCGTGAAGCCGTTCCCTACATCAATACGTCATCACTGTCGGTTGAAGAAATTTCTGCCCGTATTCTAGAAAAATCCGGCCTCAAACGCCGTTTATTCTGACGCCCTTGATCTAGCGCCACTTGATATCAGAGAGAGCACTTCTAAGCTAAATACCATGAGTGAAGGTCCACCAATAAGTATCATTGCCGACAATATCCATTTTTTATTTTTCATTCCCCATTCTTGTTAATGATTTAAGCTAACAATTTTTCCGCAGCGCGTTATTCTGACCGATATACGGGTTAGTTATTGAGCTTAATACACTTTCATTGACACTGCCATGACCAACCAAGCAACGAAACAATACTCAGCTCATAAAAACAGGCATTAAAAAAGCCCCGTGACGAATCACGGGGCTTTTTGAGCATAGTGCTCAGAGACGGTTCAAATGAACTCTCTCTGGCAATGGGAGCATTACATCATGCCGCCCATTCCGCCCATGCCACCCATACCGCCCATATCAGGGGCTGCACCGGCATCTTTTTGTGGTAAGTCAGTCACCATCGCTTCAGTTGTAATCATTAGAGCTGCAACAGAAGAAGCAAATTGTAGTGCGCTACGGGTTACTTTAGTTGGATCCAAGATACCCATTGCGATCATGTCGCCGTATTCACCAGTTGCTGCGTTGTAACCGTAGTTACCTTCGCCCGCTTTCACGTTATTGGCAACTACTGACTCTTCGTCACCCGCGTTCTTAACGATTTGACGGATTGGGGATTCCATCGCACGCAGTGCAACGCGAATACCAACATTTTGCTCTTCGTTATCGCCAGTTAGGTCTGCAAGCTTAGACGCCGCACGGATAAGTGCCACACCACCACCAGCAACAACACCTTCTTCTACGGCCGCGCGAGTGGCATGTAGCGCATCTTCAACACGGTCTTTTTTCTCTTTCATTTCAACTTCAGTGGCTGCGCCTACTTTGATAACCGCAACACCGCCAGCCAATTTGGCAACACGCTCTTGCAGTTTTTCTTTATCGTAGTCAGACGTTGCATCTTCGATTTGTTGACGAATTTGCACAACACGACCTTCGATCATGTCTTGTTCGCCAGCACCGTTGATAATCGTGCTGCTTTCTTTCGTAATGGTGACACGTTTCGCTTGACCAAGATCTTCAAGTGCCGCTTTTTCTACTTCTAGGCCGATTTCTTCAGAGATAACCGTACCACCAGTAAGAATCGCGATGTCTTGCAGCATCGCTTTACGACGGTCGCCAAAACCAGGTGCTTTCACTGCAGCGACTTTCACGATGCCACGCATGTTGTTCACAACCAGCGTTGCCAGTGCTTCGCCTTCCACATCTTCAGCAATGATAAGTAGAGGACGAGACGTTTTCGCTACCGCTTCCAATACAGGAAGAAGTTCACGAATGTTCGACACTTTCTTATCAACCAATAGGATGAATGGGCTTTCTAGATCGACAGAGCCAGATTCTTGGTTATTGATGAAGTAAGGAGATAGGTAACCGCGATCGAACTGCATACCTTCAACAACATCAAGTTCGTCTTGCAGACCTTGACCTTCTTCTACCGTGATAACACCATCACGACCCACTTTATCCATCGCTTCTGCAATCAGTGCACCGACTGTTGAGTCAGAGTTTGCAGAGATAGTCCCTACCTGTGCAATTGCGCTTGATTCAGTACAATCAACAGACAGTTTTTTCAATTCTTCAACCGCGTGTGTTACCGCTTTTTCGATACCACGTTTGAGATCCATTGGGTTCATGCCCGCCGCAACGGCTTTCAGACCTTCACTGACGATAGCTTGTGCAAGTACAGTTGCGGTTGTGGTACCGTCACCCGCAGCATCGTTGGCTTGAGAAGCGACTTCTTTCACCATTTGTGCGCCCATGTTCTGGAATTTGTCTTCCAGTTCAATTTCACGCGCAACAGACACACCGTCTTTCGTAATCGTTGGAGCGCCGAAAGATTTATCGAGCACAACATTGCGTCCTTTTGGACCTAACGTTACTTTTACTGCGTCCGCTAGAACATTGACACCTTCTAGCATTTTTATGCGTGCATCATTACCAAATCTTACGTCTTTAGCAGCCATTTTGTATTTCCTCTTTTAAATTCGTTTTTGTTGGTTCGTTTTTCAGAGCAATTACTCAACGATCGCCAGAATATCGTTTTCTGACAAAATCAAGACATCCTTGCCTTCAATTTTTTCTGATTTAGTACCGTAGCCTTCACTGAAGATAACCGTATCACCGACTTTTACATCCAGAGGTAACACTGTACCGTTTTCTAGAATACGACCTTTACCGACTGCGATAACTTCACCACGGGTCGATTTTTCTGCCGCAGAGCCTGTTAAAACAATGCCGCCAGCCGATTTTGATTCAACTTCTTTGCGTTCAACGATAACTCTGTCATGTAATGGACGAATGTTCATCTGTCGTCTCTCCTGATTAAGATTTTACGTCTTGTAGTTAATGAAACGCTGATCGCTCAGCTTGTGTTTGATATGTGGGGGATAAATTGGATTAACCCAAGGGGGCAAGTAAAAAAAAGTGTGATTTATTTAACAAAAAGCTTCAATAGTTCTATCATCGCTCCCGCCCACTCCTACCTTGTACCAACGAAGGTCAGACATCTCTTTAACAAGCGGTAGGGATACTTCATAATACTGGGTAATACTGCTAATTAAACCAACGAGGCGTATTCCAATCTCTCCACCCAATAGAGGACTCGCATGAAAACCGTTGACAAAATTTTGCACACGATTAAACGTGAAGGTGTAGTCACCGCAAAACAACTTGCCGACGATCTGAATATCACCACCATGGGCGCTCGTCAGCATTTACAAAGTTTAGAAGAAGAAGGCGTGTTAGCGTTCCATGATGTCAAAGCGAAAGTGGGTCGCCCAACCCGTCACTGGTCTTTAACGCAAGTTGGCCATGATAAATTCGCCGATAGACACAGCGAATTGACCATTCAAGTGATTGAGGCGGTGGAACAATTATTTGGCGCCGACGGGCTTGCTAAAGTGACCGCCGAGCGAGAAGCGAAAACCTTACACACCTACCGACAAGCGATGCAGTCTTGTGACTCAATCGACAGTAAACTCCGTCGATTGGTGGAACTGCGCGAAAGCGAAGGGTACATGGCGGAATATGAAGCCACAGAAGACGGTTACATGCTGTATGAGAATCACTGCCCTATCTGCAAAGCGGCCAAGACCTGTCGAAATTTGTGCGAGTCTGAATTGACCATTTTCCAAACCTTGCTGGGCGAGGAGTGCCTAGTGACTCGTACCGAGCACATCATTGATGGTCACAGACGATGTGCCTATCACATTATCGTGCGTGACTGATCGCGTTTCATGCAAAGGCCAGCCAGCCGCTCCTCTTCAAAGCCTTGTTCTCACTGAAAACGGCCGCGACTCGAACGGTGAGCCTTCCATCAAATGGAGGGCTCTTTTTCATGATTCTGTTCGTGCTCGTAAGGCTCACCATAACGATTCTCTAATGGGTTCCCTTTGCGTAAACCACATTCAATTAAAATCACCAATCCGCACAGCAAACTAAAAAATGACAAGAGTTGCGTCGCGGTCGAAGGGCCAACCGCCATTGACGCGTCATCCACCATTTGTCCCGGCATCATTAAGCGGCTGATGATCAAAGGCATGCTGAGTAATAACCACTTGTTGCTCTTATTACGATCATGCCAGCGCTTCGCCGTCACCGCTAAATCGGGAATCAATAACACCAGTAAAACCACGGGCATCACATAAGCGGACATCGTCGGAATAAAAGGCGAGACAAACGTCAAACTGAAGATAATCACCCCATAATAGACCGCATTCCATATCCAAAAAATCTGCCTTGGCACCCGGCCTTCAAATGAAAAAAGCAGCCACTTTACCTTCATAACTTGTCCTCACAACTCGTTGGTTGTTTTCATAAACGTCTGTTTATCCATATCGCGCATATTAATACTCAAACTACGAATTTGACTCGCTTCCTGTTGGAGCACGGCCATCAGTGGCTCAAGCAGCGCCCGCTTTTGCTCCTCGGTTCGGCCACTTAACATTTCCAACGTGATATGAATAAAATCTTGTGAATCTTGCTCTTCTCCCAACAGCCAATCATGGCAACGTATCGCACGCGATTTGACGTCCTCTTTCGCAAATAACCCGCTCTTGAGTGTTAACAGATGCAAATCTTCTAATAGTTTGGGTACATTAACGCGCTCTTCGACAGAATCTGTGTACTCCATAATTAAATTCGGCATGTTCCCTATCCCTCTTTCTCTTATCATACGATCCACTATAGTCAATCGTGACAATAAAAGCCGAGAGCTACATTAGACTTAGCCGCTCTTTTTTCATCACATCACACTGCGTAGCGCTAAACAGAGAAAGACATGACTCTCATCATGATCTGACCCATTTTATCTGGTATATTCAAAACCAGTATTTTTTTAATTAATGACAAGCGGAGATATTCCTATGCGTCGTCCTGTAGTGATGGGTAACTGGAAACTAAACGGTAACAAAGCAATGGTTACTGAACTTCTTAACGGACTAAACACTGCAACTGCCGATATTGATGGTGTTGATATCGTGGTTGCTCCACCCGCGCTTTATATTGATCAAGCAGAGCGTTTGATTAAAGAAGGCGGTAATAAGCTCATTCTTGGTGCACAAAATACTGACATCAACAACAGCGGTGCGTTCACTGGAGATATGTCTCCTGAAATGCTGAAAGATTTTGGCGCAACTCATATCATCATTGGCCACTCAGAGCGTCGTGAGTACCACGAAGAATCTGATGAATTCGTTGCCAAGAAATTTGCTTTCCTAAAAGACAATGGTCTAACGCCTGTACTATGTATCGGTGAATCAGACGCACAAAACGAAGCTGGCGAAACCGAAGCTGTAGTTTCTCGCCAAATTGATGCCGTCATCAATCATTGTGGTATTGAAGCATTCAACGGTGCGATCGTCGCGTACGAACCTATCTGGGCAATCGGTACTGGTAAAGCCGCAACTGCCGATGATGCACAGCGTATCCATGCCTTCATCCGTTCTCACATCGCAAAACACGATGCTGCAGTTGCTGAGCAACTGATCATCCAATACGGTGGCTCGGTTAAACCTGAAAACGCACAATCTTACTTCCAAAACCCAGATATCGATGGTGCTTTGGTCGGTGGTGCGTCTCTTAAAGCAGACAGCTTTGCAGCTATCGCTGCTGCTGCGGCTGAAGCGAAAAAAGCGTAATGGTTTAATGAATAGATAACCATTTCTATCGCAAAAGCGAGCTTACGAGCTCGCTTTTTTATTGTAAAAACATGTCGACGTATCTAGAGGCTAACCAGAGAATCAAGTATCCTGTGCCACCTTACTCCCTCAGATTGCATTTTCTATGTTAGATAAACACGGACTCCTATCCGCCCCCATCAGTGTTGTATTACGTAAGATGGCGGTTCCAACCTCGCTTGGAATGTTAGCAATATTGATGTTCAATCTGGTCGATACCTTTTTTATCTCGCTATTAGGCACCGCACCACTAGCCGCGGTCAGTTTTACCTTTCCCATCACTTTCGCACTGAACTGCATCGGTATGGGGTTAGGTGTGGGCGTCTCTACGCATGTTGGTCGGTTGCTTGGCAAAGGTCAGCACCGCCAAGCCGCACTGTTGACCACTCACGGTCTATTACTGACTTTCACGCTTATTGCTCTCACTTCTTTACTCGGACGCCTCACTATTGAGCCACTGTTCTCGTTGCTCGGTGCGAACACCACACTGCTTCCTCTGATAGAGCAATACATGTCAATCTGGTATGTCACCATCCCCTTGCTGATTGTTCCTATGGTGGGGAGCAGCGCCATTCGCTCCAGTGGCGATACCAAAGCCCCTGCGATCATTATGATCGGCTCAGGACTCATCAATGGGGCGCTCGACCCACTGCTTATTTTTGGATATGGGCCTTTTCCTAAGTTAGGCATTCAAGGCGCGGCGATCGCGAGCAGTATTGCCTGGCTTTTTGCGTTTTTAGGCATCATGTTTGTGTTAATCACTCGCAAATACCTATTATGCCGCCCGCAAAGCGCATCGCTCATTCGGCATTGGCGCTGTATTTTAAAAATAGGTACCCCCGCTGGGTGCTCAACCGCCATGACCCCTCTATTTGGCGCGATCATCATGAGCATACTCTCCCAGCATGGCAATGCGGCGGTAGCGGCCTATGGCGCTGCTCAACGCATTGAATCGATTCTGATTTTGGTCACCATGTCGTTAACCTCGGCCTTGACCCCGTTCATGTCGCAAAACTTCGGTGCCCACAATCCACAACGCAGCTTTGCGGGGCTGTTTCTCAGCATGCGTTTTAGTTTGCTGTTTCAGCTAGGGCTATGCATTCTACTACTGCCCGTGGCTACTGGCTTAGCGGCTCTGTTCTCTGACGATCATCAAGTCCAGCATCATCTGAGCCAATATCTGGTATTGGTTCCATTAAGCTACGGTTTTCAAGGTGTTGTCATGATGCTGATTTGTGCATTGAATGCCCTGCACCAGCCAAATCGTGCTCTGATATGGAGTGTCATTCGTTTGTTTGTGTTGTCGCTGCCATGCGCATGGTTAGGCTCATATCTGTATGATGCTGAGGGACTCTTTGCCGGTACGGCAATCGGAAATGTATTAGGTGGGGTGTTGGGTTATCTCTATGCACTGAAGCTCAAACATCATCATACATTCCAGCGTGATGCAGCACCCGAGTAGAATTATCGCCATAAAAAAAGCCGCAGCTTAGTGCGACTTTTCTTTTTCTGGCAGTCTGTTGGGGATAAAGGCTATACCGTCTCTAGCTCATCAAACACGCTATCGTCTTCTTCACCATCATCCACCGTGTCCATATTTAATGGCTCTTGCGACAGAATAATACCGGTATTATCCGCGTACACATAATCTTCCGGTAAGAAGGTCACGCCACCGAAATTCACGGCCACATCGACTTCCCCTGTTGCGAGGCCAGCCGCGGCTACTGGAATCGAAGCCATCGCCTGAATGCCGATGCTCATTTCTTCTAAATCATCGACTTCACGCACACTGCCATAAACGACAATGCCTTCCCATTCATTTTCTTCTGCTAATGCAGCTAACTCAGCATCAATCAGTGCTCGGCGCAAGGAACCGCCGCCATCGACCAATAAAACACGTCCGACACCATCTTGCTCTAATGTCGTGCGAATCAAACCGTTATCTTCAAAACATTTGACTGTGGTGATTTGTCCGGCAAAGGATGCACTGCCTCCAAAATTACTGAAAAGAGGTTCCACGACATCTACTTGATCAAGATAAACATCACATAGTGCAGAGGTGTTGTATTCCATAGCTGAGTTCTCTTTGTGAAAGCCTTATACGAGTATATCGAGTCACTAGGCCATTGCAATGACTCTAAGCAAATTAACTTGTCAGAGTTTGCACAATGACGACCGTAACAAACAATAAGTTAGTAATGACCGAGCATTTCACGATCACTGGCAGCATTGGAGCAATCTCAGCAGGCTGACGCGTAAACCACAGCTCACGGCTGTGTTTTACCACAGACACCAGACTTAATAAAAAGGGCACGCTGATCCATACCGGCTTGCCTTGCATCAGCAGATACCCACTGAAAGCGACCACGGCACCAAACAATAATAAATAGTGGTAACGCTTCGCCATTTCTTGCCCTAAGCGAACCGCCATGGTCAACTTGCCACACTGTTCATCATTTTCAATATCGCGCATATTATTCACATTCAAAACGGCGACGGCTAAGAAACCGCAGCCTAATGAAGGCAAAATCAACGACATATCAATTGTACCTGTGTGTAAAAAATACGTGCCCGACACGCCTAACAAACCAAAAAAGGTGAAGACCGAAAGATCCCCTAACCCAACATAGCCGTAAGGCTTATTACCCACGGTGTAGGCAATTGCGGCGGCCATCGCCAGCAGTCCTAACCCGATGAACACCAAAATACTTTGCACACTATTGAGTGCAAACAGCAATAAACCGAGCCCCATCATGACGGTCAACGCGATATTAAGATAAATCGCGTACTTCATATCTTGCAAACTCACCGCTCCGGATTGCAGTGCCCGCATCGGACCGAGTCGTTTGTCATTATCAGTGCCCTTCACGGCATCACCGTAATCATTGGCAAGGTTGGAAAGGATTTGCAGTAGCGTCGCTGTGAGCAAGGCCAATAATGCGACCAGCCATGAGAAATGTCCGGTAGAAAACGCCAAAGCGCTTCCGGTTAAAATGGAAACAAATGCAAGCGGCAATGTTTTTGGTCGTGCCGCATCAAACCAAATCTGCAAAGAATTATTCATATAGGCGATAAGTTGGTTACCATGTCGCCAGTATATGCGGAACGATACACATAAAAAAGCCTGCCGATGCGGCAGGCTTCAAAGCTTTGTTTTTGATCAATTTATTAAAGAATAAAACGGCTTAAATCTTCATCTTCAATCAATTCACCCAGACGAGAGGTCACATACTCCGCATCCACTTCAAAACGTTGACCTGGATTTTCCGTCGCGGCGAAGGAGATATCATCCATTAAGCGTTCCATCACCGTATGCAGACGGCGAGCACCAATATTCTCGGTGGTTTCATTCACCTGCCATGCCGCTTCTGCAATTTTCTTAATGCCATCTTCGGTAAAGGTCACATCCACGTCTTCGGTTTTCATCAACGCAATGTATTGCTCCGTTAATGACGCTTTTGGTTCAGTCAGAATACGGCGGAAATCATTGCTCGATAACGCATCCAATTCCACACGAATCGGTAAACGACCTTGCAACTCTGGGATAAGATCCGAGGGTTTCGACACTTGGAATGCCCCTGAGGTAATAAACAAAATATGGTCAGTATGAACCATACCGTGTTTTGTCGTGACCGTGCTGCCTTCAATCAATGGCAGTAAGTCACGCTGAACCCCTTCGCGAGAGACATCTGGACCCGAACCTTGGCCGCTCTTACAAATTTTATCCACTTCATCAATGAAGACAATACCGTGGTTTTCCACATTGAAGATCGCCTGCTCTTTCAGATCTTCGGTATTGACCAGCTTGGCCGCTTCTTCTTCGGTCAAAGCTTTAAAGGCTTCTTTGATGGTTAACTTACGTTTCTTCGTGGTGTCATTGCCCATGTTCTGGAACAGACCTTGTAGCTGGTTGGTCATTTCTTCCATACCAGGAGGCGCCATGATCTCAACACCCATTTGCGGGGCCGCCACATCGATTTCAATTTCTTTATCGTCTAATTGACCTTCACGAAGCTTCTTACGGAATGCCTGACGAGCAGAAGACTCTTGCGGCTCTTTCTCATCCGCTTGTCCCCATCCATCACGTGCCGGTGGAATCAACACATCCAGAATGCGATCTTCGGCCAACTCTTCGGCGCGAAACTTCATTTTTTCCATTTCTTGCTCGCGAGTCATTTTCACCGCGACTTCCGTCAGATCACGAATAATCGTGTCGACTTCTTTACCAACATAGCCCACTTCAGTGAACTTAGTCGCTTCGACCTTGATGAACGGCGCATTCGCCAGCTTCGCCAAGCGGCGGGCAATTTCGGTTTTACCCACACCCGTTGGACCAATCATCAGAATATTTTTTGGCGTGACTTCTGAGCGCAAGCTTTCATCAAGCTGCATACGGCGCCAACGGTTACGCAGTGCTAATGCCACTGAGCGTTTCGCGGTATCTTGACCAATGATGTGACGGTTGAGTTCGTCAACAATTTCACGAGGTGTCATTTCAGACATATACAGAATCCTTTTATTCGGTGACAAATCACTATCTTTTGTTTATTACCCGTTTGGTAGCGCGGCGATCGGCTGGCCATCATCGGTATATTCTAGTTCTTCGATAGTGTGATTATGGTTAGTAAAGACACAAATATCACCTGCGATATTTAACGATTTCTCACAGATAGTACGCGCATCTAAATCCGTATTTTCTAATAAGGCAATCGCAGCGGACTGGGCAAAGTTGCCCCCCGAGCCAATAGCAATCAGGTCGTGTTCAGGCTGAAGTACATCGCCATTACCAGTAATGATGAGAGAAGCAGTTTCGTCAGCAACGGCAAGAATCGCTTCCAAGCGTCGCAATGCTCGGTCACTTCGCCATTCTTTCGCCATTTCGACCGCGGCTTTGGTCAAATGCCCTTGGTGCATTTGTAATTTGCTTTCAAAGCGTTCAAACAAAGTAAATGCATCCGCCGTACCACCCGCGAAACCAGCCAGTACTTTGTTATTGTATAAACGGCGAATTTTTTTCGCGTTGCCTTTCATCACGGTATTACCCAGTGATACTTGTCCATCACCTGCGATGACAACTTTATTATTACGGCGTACAGAAACGATGGTAGTCACGTCAGAGCCTCTTATCTTTTTTCTCTATGGAGTTAGAATCTATATAAGGGTCATGATGCAGGAATTCAAGGGGAGAAAAAACAATGCAACGTCAAGAGTCCCGACATTGCATTGTTTCATTACTGTTGATTATCTTTGAGGATGATACAAGGTTCAATTTTCGCGCGCTGCAGTTTGTGTCGATCACTCTCGGCTTCGCGTTTAAATTTATACGGACCAAGTACAATTCTATACCAGCTACTATTTTCACGTTTACGAATCATGCTGCTCAACCCTTGGAAAGCAATATTCGCTTTACGTTGTTGCGCTTGCTGCATCGTTTTAAACGCGCCACATTGCATCACATACGGAATTTTTGACACTTTAAGTTCTTTGGGCACCACTTCAATCTCTCGGCTGGGGAGAGAATCCACGTAATGCCACTTTTCCGTAGGCGGCGGCGGTAAGTTGCTTTCCTCTTTGACGACTTTTTGCGTCACCGGTTTCGCCACAGACCTAACCTTGGGTTCGGGCTTAGGCGCGGGATCCGAGTTTAAAATATACAACCCATACCCAAACGCGCCCACCGCTACCAAGGCAATGAGCCCACTGCGCCAAGGCTTACGCTTTGGCGTATTTTTTTTGGTCGGCTTACTTTGACTACGACCACGTCTTACATAATCTTTATTAGCCACAGGAATTCTAGCGTTAACAATTTATGGGACATGGTAAAGCAGTTTCTTTAGATAGAACAGTATTGATACACAAACTCATCCAGAAATGCACATTTGACCATGAACTTACGAGGTAAATCACTGCACAGAGCGCGGCGGCGCGGTACTTTCTCTGACTACCAAAGCGGTATCAAGCAGTCTTGATCCGGCTTGAACATCATGCCCACGCAAGACATCTAACATCATAAGCATCGCCTGACGGCCAATTTCATAACGAGGTTGCGAAATCGTCGTCAATGGTGGATCGCAAAATTGAGCAAATTGGATGTCATCAAATCCAACCACGGATAAATCCTGCGGCACACGCAAACCAAGACGTTTGGCTTTTTGGATAGCACCAATCGCCATCATGTCATTGTGACAAAAAATGGCGGTGGGCGCTTGAGGCAACGCGAGCAACTGCGTCACGATGTGCGCGCCTGCATCAAACGAAAAATCACCGTGCATACAGTAATCATCATTCATGGTAAGACCCGCTCGGCGCAAAGCTTGCTGATAACCTTGGTGGCGAAAAGAACACAAGGCCGCACTCTTAGGTCCCGCGATTTCAGCAATACGCTTGTGACCCATTTGCGTTAAATAGTTCACCGCTTCAAAGGCCGACGTTAAGTTATCAATATGAACGGTGGGTAATTCCAGCTCAGGAGCAAACTCGCACGCCATCACCATCGGCGGCAAATTTTTCTGCTCAGGTTTGCTAACATCAAACGGCAGATCCGTACCGAGCAATAACATACCATCGGCTTGTTTCGTAAACACAAGGTTGACGAATGAATGTTCCCGCTTCTTTTGTTGTCCACTATCACCAAGTAAAACTAAATACCCGTGCTCCATCGCTGCATCTTCGATGCCACGAATGATTTCAGAGAAATAAGGATCACAGATATCAGGCACGATCGCGACGATCGTCTTCGATTCATTTCGGCGTAAGTTTCTCGCTAAAGAATTTGGAGAGTAACCCGCTTCTAAAACCGCTTCTTCCACACGTTTGCGTGTCGAAGAAGAGACTTTTTCCGGGTTCATCAATGCACGAGAGACCGTGGCAGTTGATACACCGGCAAGCTGGGCAACGTTCTTCATTGTCGCCATACAAAAAACCCTCTTATTAAAATCTGGATAGTTAATTCACACATACTCATTTGCATCATCCAATAAGGTTCTCAGCATTGGCCGCAACAGATTGAGATAACATAGACTCTAAACTATCCATTGTTATGGCTGGATGAAGTCATCACGCAGATACGCGCTTCACAATGTGTGTTTCTCAGTTTATGCATTTCACTTCAACTGTATAACGCTTAACATAACAAATTATACATGAGTAGAGTGATATTAATCACACTTTGTTAAATTGTATTTCTTAAGCCTAGCAAAGATTTATGATTTTTCATGAAAGATCTTGTGGTTCAATATCTAAAGTCCATCGGACCTTCTTGGCTAACGGCAATAAGTGGATGGCAGGCTTCGCACTGCGCAGTAGCTTTTGCATCAATGAACGTGACTCGACCTGCAGTAAAAGTTGCCAACGAAACTTCCCGGCACGCTTGGCAAGTGGCGCCGGTGTCGGCCCCAATACTAAGCAGGTTTCATCAAATTGCGGATGGGTTTCTAGGGTATGACGCATCTGGCGAAGAAAGTCTTCGACTTGCTGAGCATCGTTCGCTTCTGCTCGTACCAAAGTGAGATAACTGTATGGCGGTAACGCGGCCATTTTACGTTCTTGCAAAGCCGTGATCGCAAAATCGTTGTACCCTTTGGTTAATAACGCTTGCAATAAGGCGTGCTCAGGGTGGTGCGTTTGTAAGAAGACTTCGCCCGGTTTACTCGCGCGCCCTGCTCGCCCTGAGACTTGAGTAAAAAGCTGGGCAAATCGTTCTGCGGCTCGAAAATCGCTACTGTACAAAGAGCCATCCACATCCAAAAGCCCCACCATGGTCACATCCGGAAAATGATGGCCTTTCGCCAGCATTTGCGTACCGATCAGGATTTGATATTCACCCTTTCGAATGGCTTGCAAAGCCGCTTCTAAACTGCCTTTGCGACGAGTACTGTCTCGGTCAATGCGAATCGATTTATAGTCGGGAAATAATTCCCCTAACTGTGTTTCTAATTGTTCAGTCCCGACCCCCACCGTCACGAGGTGCGTTGAACCACACGCCCCACATTGATGCAATACCGGATGTTGAGAGCCACAATGATGACAGCGCATTTCACGGCTATTTTGGTGGTAGGTATAGTAGGCATCACAACGTCGACAATCGGCAATCCACCCACACTCATGACACATTAATGCTGGCGAGAAGCCACGGCGATTTAAAAACAGTAAAACTTGGTTGCCGGCTTGCAAATGGCGACGCATCTGTGCAATCAAAGGGGCCGACAAACCGCTTTCCAAAAACAGGCCCTTGACATCGAGAACATGATTCGTCGTCGGCGTCGACAATCCCGCGCGCTGAGTCAGGTGCAGATGATGGTATTTCCCTGACAAGGCATTGTGTAAGGTTTCCAGCGCTGGGGTGGCCGAGCCGAGCACAATCGGAATGTTCTCTTTCGCAGCGCGCATCACCGCCACATCTCGCGCGTGATAACGTAAGCTGTCTTGCTGTTTATAAGAGGCATCATGCTCTTCATCGACGATGATAATGCCTAAATCGGCAAACGGGGCGAGCAAAGCGGAACGGGTACCAATAATGATCCCCGCGGCCTTATCACGCGCACTTAACCACGCATTCAATCGCTCAGTATCATTGAGACCCGAATGCATCACTTCGATGGGCACTTGAAAACGGCGTTTGAACCGATTAATGGTTTGTGGGGTTAAGCCAATTTCAGGGACCAGCACAAGCGCTTGCTTGCCTTGTTCTAAAATGGGCTTAATCATATTCAGATACACTTCGGTTTTGCCAGAACCGGTTACGCCCTGCAATAAATAACAGGCAAAATTGGGGTCACTATTTACTGCAGCAATCGCGATCGCTTGTTCTTCATTGAGTGTGGGCTTATCAACATCCGCCTCAACTTGAGCCGGCCAAGGTTTAACCGAAGGCTGCCGCTCTTCCATGGTCACCCAGCCTTTTTTTTCTAAGGCTTTTAATGTGGTCGAAGTGATGTCTTCATCCAGTAGCATGGAGTGAGAAACCGGGCCGTTCTCTAAACGGTGCATGACGCGATTTTGCTGAACCGCACGCGACGGCAATCCCACCATAAACTGATTGCGCCCTTCCTCTGTCAAAGACCATTCGCGATACGGACTAAAACTCGCGGCTTTCCCTTGGCGAATCGCGGTTGGCATCGCATTGGCTAGGGTGTCACCCAATGGATGATGATAAAATTGGCTGCACCAAGATAATAATTGATATAAAGATTCCGACCACACTGGCTGGCTATCTAATACTTGGTAGATGGGTTTCAGTTGTTCCACCGGAAAGTCAGATTGGCTCACTAACGCCGTGACAACACCGACTAATGTTTGCCGACCAAAAGGGACTGAGACTCGCCCACCAATAATCGGGAACAGGTGGCTTGGAATGATATAATCAAACTGTTTATCTAAAGGGACGGGTAACGCCACTCGGGCAATCGATGGGAGCATAAATACTGTCGTTAGAGGCACTCGTTATTAGTAGCTAGTCTACTGGATGAAAGGCATAAATTCGAATGAATCGTATAGGGCTAGGTATATTCCATGTTCAAAAGCAAACCAACCACGGCTAATCCGCTAGAATTCGACTAAAATAACAACAAACCAGTTGATCGTAAGACGTGGATTCTTTATCATAGCGCGCCTTAACGGTCTGGCCTTTGATTATAAAGACCATAACGTTTTTTTACCATTAACTTACGTGTGGTGTCCAACTTAGATTTGGATAGCGACACGGCCTAATATTGAGGTTATCCCATGAAGACTGGTATCCACCCAGAATACAATGAAGTGAACGCGAACTGCTCTTGTGGCAACACTTTCACTTTCAAATCAACACTAAGCAAAGATACTCTACACCTAGACGTGTGTGACAAATGTCACCCATTCTACACAGGTAAACAACGTATCGTTGATACCGGTGGTCGTGTTGATCGCTTCAACAAGCGTTTCGGTAACCTTACAAGCAAATAAGCCTATTTGTGTTGTAACTACTGAAATAAAAGGGCGCTATTTAGCGTCCTTTTTTGATCTTGGCGGTTGGGCGCCCCTCTTCCCTTTTTTATACGCCCGACGTTCATTGGCAACACGCTGCCAAAGCACACCTGAGAGAGAAAAATCAGGCAAACCTTTGCGCGAATGGCATCTGGTCTTATCAGCAATTAAAGCCATTAAAACTTCGCTATATTGACTGTCGCCAACTAGGCACTCATCACATCCTGTTCTAAAATGTCCGCCTTTCTACTCCTAAAAAAACAATAGAGAGTCTCCAATGTCTGATAACCAAGCAAACATCAAAGAAGCGTTTCGCCAAGAAGCCCTGAAATACCACGCCTACCCAACACCTGGCAAAATTGCCGTTTCCCTAACCAAACCCGCTGATTCCGCACATGATCTCGCCTTAGCTTACAGCCCTGGTGTGGCTGAACCTGTTCGTGAAATCGCGCAAAACCCTGACAACATTTATAAATACACCGGCAAAGGTAATACGGTTGCTGTGATTTCAAACGGCACAGCGATACTAGGTTTAGGTAACTTAGGACCCCAAGCGTCTAAGCCTGTGATGGAAGGTAAGGCCTTACTGTTCAAACGTTTTGCTGGCTTGGATTCTATCGATATTGAAGTAAAACACCGTACAACGGAAGAGTTCATTAACACTGTTGCGAGTATCGCTGATACATTCGGTGGTATTAACCTAGAAGATATTAAAGCGCCCGATTGTTTTGAAATTGAACGTCAATTGATTGAACGCTGTGATGTACCAGTATTCCATGACGATCAGCACGGTACTGCCATTGTGACTGCGGCGGGCATGCTCAATGCCATTGAACTGCAAGGCAAAAAGCTCGAAGACTGTACCATCGTATGTTTAGGTGCGGGTGCGGCCGCCATTGCTTGTATGGAACTGTTGATCCAATGTGGCGCGATGCGTGAAAAAATCTACATGCTGGATCGTAAAGGTGTGATTCATACACGTCGCGACGATATTAATGAGTATAAGCAACGTTTTGCCAATAACACCGATAAACGCACACTTGAAGATGTGATTGAAGGCGCTGACCTATTTTTAGGTGTATCCGGACCGGATCTGTTGAGCAGCGAGCAACTTGCATTAATGGCTGACAAGCCTGTTGTTTTTGCTTGTTCCAACCCTGATCCAGAAATCAATCCAGAAACAGCGCACAACACGCGTAGCGATTTGATCATGGGTACTGGACGCAGTGACTACCCTAACCAAGTAAACAATGTATTGTGTTTCCCATTCATCTTCCGCGGTGCCTTAGATGTGCGTGCCAGCGAAATCAACATTGAGATGAAATTGGCCGCAGTGGATGCGATTCGTCAATTAGCAAAAGAAAGTGTTCCTGAGAACGTATTGAAAGCCGCTGGCGTTGATAAGCTTGAATTTGGTCCGGCGTACATCATTCCAAAACCAATGGACGCTCGTCTGTTACCTCGCGTTGCCCGCGCGGTTGCTCAAGCGGCAGTTGACTCTGGTGTTGCGCGCATCGACATGCCTGAGAATTACATGGCTGAATAACACATTCAGACTGTGCAAAATACAAAAACCCAGCTTGGTTGGGTTTTTTTGTATCACTTATCTTCCTATAACAATCACGAAGATCTAGTCGTCAAACGACTCAAACTCAATCCCCATCCGTGTCATCATTTCTTTGGCTTCTACGGGAATATCATCCGGTCCATCTTTTCGTAAATCTTCATCAGTCGGTAATGGCTGCCCGGTATACGCGTGCAAAAATGCTTCGCACAATAGTTCACTATTTGTGGCATGTCGTAGATTATTAATCTGGCGACGAGTACGCTCGTCCGTTAATACTTTTAATACCTTAAGTGGAATGGATACGGTGATTTTTTTCACCTGTTCACTTTTTTTACCATGTTCCGCATAAGGGCTTATATAGTCGCCGCTCCAATCTGCCATTGCACACCTTCGTTCAGTCATTCAGAAAATAAATCAGTAATCTGGTAATTTTAACGGTATTTACTGCTACAAGCAAAGACATATAGATGGCTAGATGTGTTGACGTCCACAAAAACACAAAGTAAAGTACATTGATAAACATTTGCCTTGGCGATAAGTTTGGTACAGCCACCCTCTGCGTTCAAGAAAGGATACATTATGAGCCAATATAACCCCGACACCATAGCCGTTCGAACTGGAATTGAATCTGATTCACAACATCATGCGGTTGTTCCGCCGATTTATTTATCCACGAACTATGGTTTTCCCTCATTCGGGGAAGTCCCTACCTACGACTATACTCGCTCAGGGAATCCGAATCGTAGCTTATTAGAAGAAGCACTGGCGGAGTTAGAATCTGGGGCTGGCGCCACGATTACCAACTGCGGTACGGCCGCGATTAACTTATGGATCACGGCTTTTCTTGGGCCTAATGACCTGATTATCGCGCCGCACGACTGCTACGGTGGGACGTATCGTTTACTGAACACACGCGCTCAAAAAGGCGATTTCAACGTTCAATTCATTGATCAAAGTGATGAGCAACAACTGCAAAACGCGTTGAACAAGCAACCCAAATTACTCTTGATTGAAACCCCATCCAACCCACTGATTCGCGTAGTCGATATCAATAAGGTGTGCAAGCAAGCCAAACAACACGGAACGTTAGTCGCCGTTGATAACACGTTTTTGACACCCATTTATCAGCAACCCCTTACACTGGGCGCGGACTTTGTGATTCATTCAACCACCAAATACATTAATGGTCATTCTGATGTGATTGGTGGCGTGCTCATCAGTTCAGAAAAAACACATGCAGAACACGTCGCTTGGTGGGGAAATTGTATTGGTGCAACAGGTACACCGTTTGATAGCTATTTAACATTGCGCGGTTTGCGCACATTGAGCGTACGTATGCGCCAACACGAAGAAAGCGCCGCCGCACTACTGGATTACTTAAGTGAACAAGAGCTGGTTGGAACCATTTATCACCCTAGTTTACCCAATCATCCAGGACATGAGATTGCCAAGCAGCAACAGCGTGGCTTTGGCAGCATGTTAAGTTTTGAGGTCAATGCCACCTTTGAACAATTAAAAGTTTTTGTCAGCTCACTGAAGTTATTCTCTTTGGCTGAATCACTTGGTGGGGTGGAAAGCCTGATTTGCCACCCTGCCTCCATGACACACCGAGCGATGGGTGAAGACGCGCTGGCCGCTGCTGGCATTTCCCCGTTATTACTGCGAGTCTCTGTTGGATTAGAATCGGCAGACGATCTCATCGCTGACTTAGAACAAGCATTTACTACCGCGAAGGAGAGTTGTTAAATGACAACACCGCGCCAATTACATAAATTTGGTGGTAGCAGCCTTGCTGATGCTGATTGCTATCAGCGGGTTGCGCAGATCCTGTGTGATTATTCCCAGCCCAGTGATTTGATTGTCGTATCCGCAGCAGGCAAAACGACCAATCGTTTAATCACATTCATTGACGCATTAAGTAAAGATGGGCGTGTGGCGCATGAGACCTTATTAAGCCTAAGACAATATCAAAGTGAATTAATTACCACTTTGCTGGACGGCGAAACGGCGGATCATCTCCTCACGCAATTAATGGCAGAAATGAGTGAACTTGGCGAGATCACCGCGCCCATCACGAGCGACAAACGAGCCTATATACTCGGTCACGGTGAAATGTGGTCCGCCCGTTTGCTGGCGGCGGTACTCACCCAATTACAGCTTGATTGTGCCATGCTA
Source organism: Vibrio zhugei (assembly GCF_003716875.1). Classification (NCBI taxonomy): domain Bacteria; kingdom Pseudomonadati; phylum Pseudomonadota; class Gammaproteobacteria; order Vibrionales; family Vibrionaceae; genus Vibrio; species Vibrio zhugei. The sequence continues at coordinate 2,648,754 of NZ_CP033078.1, forward strand.
GATGCGCGCGCTTTTCTGCGAGCAGAGGCGGGAATCCAACCTGAAATTGACCGTGCCGCCTCCCAACCACTGTTGGATAATATTCTGGCGCAACATCCCAATAAACGCTTGGTCATCACCGGTTTTATGGCGCAAGACAAAGCCGGGAATACCGTCCTGTTGGGCCGAAATGGTTCGGATTACTCAGCCACCATTATTGGCGCATTAGCGCATGTCAATCGTGTGACCATTTGGAGTGATGTCGCGGGCGTCTTCAGCGCCGACCCGCGCTTAGTCGGTGAGGCGTGTTTGTTACCCTTACTGCGTTTAGATGAAGCCAATGAACTGGCCCGTTTGGCCGCGCCAGTATTGCATAGCCGCACGCTGCAGCCTGTCACACAAAGTACCATGGACTTACACTTACGTTGCAGCTATCAGCCGGAAGCGGGCTCGACTCGCATCGAACGCGTGCTTGCCTCAGGGCGAGGCGCCAAGATCATTACCTCGCTTGATGATGTGTTATTAATTGAGCTGACCTTCGGTCGTCATCATGCCTTCAAACAGATTCAGCGAGAAACGTTGCAACGTTTGAAACGCATGCAATTGGAACCGCTGGCTTATGAAGCGTTAGAAGATCAAGGCCTGCTGCGCTTAGCCTATACCGAGGAAATCACCTCAGGCGCGTTGGAATGTCTGCAGGATGCGGCAGTCGAAGCGGAAATCAAACTCAAAGAAGGCTTCCAATTAGTGGCGGCCGTCGGTGCGGGGGTCAGTAACAATGCCAATCATAATTTTGGGTTCTATCAGCAATTAAAAGCCCAACCGGTCGAGTTTATCTCCACAACAGAATCGGGACTAAGTTTGGTGGCAGTATTACGCCATACCGATTTACCGCCATTAGTGCACAATATTCATACCCAACTTTTTCAAGCCCAAAAACGCATCGCGCTCGTGTTGTGTGGCAAGGGCAACATCGGCTCAAGCTGGTTACGGTTGTTCTATCAACAAAAAGCCGAATTGGAAAAACGGCGCGGCATGAATTTCGAACTCGTCGCGGTTGTCGATAGCCAGCGTTACCTGTTTAATGAGGCTGGGCTTAGCGAGCAAGACGTCGTAGAACGCTATAAAGATGATGCCATCAGCCATGATGGACACAGCTGGTTAACCACGGTCAATGACTTACAACATTACGATGATATCGTCGTGCTGGATGTCACCGCCAGTTCTTTTGTTGCCAATCAATACCTCGATTTTGCCCAGCATGGTATGCACCTGATTTCGGCTAATAAAGTCGCTGGTTCCGCACCGAGTGAATATTACTATCAAGTCAAAGAAGCCTTTGCCAAAATTGGACGTCAATGGTTCTACAATGCCACCGTTGGCGCAGGCTTACCGATCAATCATACCGTCAGAGACTTGCGTGAAAGTGGCGATGACATCACCGCGTTATCTGGGATTTTCTCCGGCACGCTCTCGTGGTTATTCCAACAGTATGATGGCAGTGTTCCCTTCAGTCATTTGGTCGATCTGGCTTGGCAACAAGGGTTAACTGAGCCCGATCCTCGCCATGATCTGGATGGCTCGGATGTCATGCGCAAACTGGTTATCTTAGCAAGAGAAGCAGGATTTCATATCGAACCAGAAAGCATCAAAGTCGAGTCACTGGTCTCAGACTCCTTGGCGGAAGTGTCTTTAGATGCGTTTCTTGATCAAAGTGATGAGCTCAATGCGTTACTCGCTGAGCGCCTTGAAAAAGCCCAACTTGAGGGGAAAGTACTGCGTTATGTCGCTCGGTTGGAAAAAAATGGTCAAGCCTCGGTCGGTATTGAAGCATTAGATAAAGAGCATGCCTTAGCGAATTTACTGCCATGCGATAATATTTTTGCTATTGAAAGCCGTTGGTATAAGGATAATCCATTGGTGATTCGTGGGCCTGGTGCTGGACGTGAAGTCACGGCGGGCGCCATTCAGTCGGATCTCAATCTCTTATCACACCTGCTGTAATCACTCTGGGCCCTCGCTTAGGCCCCTCGGGCATACAGGCAACAAAAAAACGCTGGTAAGATACCAGCGCTTTTTTTAATCGACGACATGAATTTACTCAACGTCATCCATTTTGCCAAGCAAGTTACGAATACGCTCTTGCCAAGCTTCGTGTTCTTGTTGAACTTGAACGGCTTTTTGCTCCAAGGCTGCACGCTCTTCTTTTAGCTGGCTATTTTCACTTTCAACTTGCTGCTTTGATTCTTTTAACTCTTCTACTTCCATCTGTAGTAATGCAATGGTGTCGACCGCAGTCTGAATTTTTGCTTCTAGTTGTTCTAGTACTTCAAAAGACATGTTGTTTACCCTTTAATGAATCGTTTAGCGTGACTCAAGCGGTCACTGTATGCGTCCCATTCTACTCAGCCACGCGTCGATAAACACTCTCTATATTAGAGAAATTGCGCTATTCGGTTAAAAAAAAACCTTTTATTGACAAAAAGTTCGCTTTTCGGCGCTTTGTCGTGTGAATTGTGCTAACGCCTACCCTAATTTCTGAGCCGCTTTTGATCAAGTACAAATCTCACTCATGTGAAAACCCTGTCATAGAATGGATTATGTTAGAATTCCTCTCAGACTTTTCGCCCTCTTTAATCGTTTGTTTGGAGTAAACATGAAACGGGATTTGGCTTTAGCGTTCTCTCGAGTGACAGAAGGTGCCGCCTTAGCAGGACACAAATGGCTCGGACGCGGTGATAAAAATGCCGCTGATAATGCAGCAGTAGAAGCAATGCGGCTCCTACTCAATAGTACGGATATTTCCGGTGAGATTGTTATCGGTGAAGGAGAAATCGACGAAGCGCCTATGCTCTATATCGGAGAGCAAGTTGGCCAAGGTGGAGACGGCGTGGATATCGCCGTGGATCCGATCGAAGGTACCCGTATGACCGCGATGGGACAATCCAATGCGATTGCCGTGCTTGCTGCGGGCGAAAAAGGCAGCTTTTTGAAAGCGCCGGATATGTATATGGAAAAACTGGTCGTCGGACCACAAGCCAAAGGCAGTATTGACTTGGAGCAACCATTGGCCGTCAATCTATCCAATGTCGCCCAAGCGCTTAATAAACCACTGTCTGAATTGGTTGTCGTCACACTGGCTAAACCTCGTCATGACGCCATTATTGCAGAAATGCAAGCAATGGGGATTCGTGTCTATGCACTGCCTGATGGTGATGTTGCCGCATCGATCTTGACTTGCATGCCAGATAGCGATGTGGACATGATGTACTGTATTGGTGGCGCCCCTGAAGGCGTGATTTCTGCCGCCGTGATTCGCGCACTGAATGGCGACATGCAAGGTCGCTTGCTACCGCGTCATCAAGTGAAAGGAGAAACCGAGGACAATCGCATCTGGGGAGCGCGAGAACTGCAGCGTTGCCAAGAAATGGGCGTCAGCGCGAATACCGTACTCACGCTCGATGACATGGTCAGTAGCGACAATGTCATCTTCTCCGCAACAGGGATCACCAAAGGAGACCTAGTGGAGGGGATTAGCCGCCAAGGGAATATGGCCACGACGGAAACCTTACTGGTTCGTGGTCATTGCCGGACCATTCGTCGGATCAAATCGACGCATTACTTAGACAAGAAAGACGCATCCGTGCGTGAACTGATTATCTAAGATAAAAAAGACCGCTGATGCGGTCTTTTTTATCTCATGCAGACAGCCGCTTACGATAACTCGTCAGCCACTTTATACAGCTCTTTACGTACAGGACGGCGCATATTTTCAATCGCATCGATAATATCGTGATGAACCAATTCTTCTCTTTGCGTCCCGACACAACGACCGCCATAGCCTTCCATCAGTAGATGAACGGCATAGTTACCCATACGCGATGCAAGAATGCGGTCGAAAGCCGTTGGGCAACCACCACGTTGAATATGGCCTAATACGGTCGCGCGAGTTTCACGTTCCGTCGCTTCTTCAATTTTCTTCGCAAGCTCATTGGCGTCCATCATCAATTCCGTCAACGTGATAATGGCATGCTTTTTCCCTCTGCGGATATCATTTTGCAAACTCTTAATGAGCTCGTCCATATTCAATCCCGTTTCTGGAGAAATCACATATTCACAACCGCCCGCCACAGCCGACATTAAGGTCAAATCACCACAGTGACGGCCCATAATTTCAACAATCGAGATACGCTGATGTGAAGAAGACGTATCACGCAAGCGGTCGATGGCTTCAATAACCGTATTCAATGCCGTGAAGTAGCCAATCGTATAGTCCGTCCCAGCAATGTCATTATCGATCGTGCCTGGCAGACCAATACATGGATAGCCCATCTCGGTCAGTTTTTTTGCGCCCATGTAAGAACCATCGCCGCCAATAACCACTAATGCATCAATGCCATGCTTTTGCAGATTTTCAATGGCAACTTTACGAACCGCTTCTTCTTTGAATTCTGGGAAACGTGCTGAACCTAGAAACGTACCACCACGGTTAATCACATCCGAGACACTGGAACGGTCGAGTTTAACAATACGATCTTCATACAGACCTAAGTAACCGTCATACACGCCATACACTTCTAGATCCGCGCCTAATGCGGTTCTTACCACACCACGAATCGCTGCATTCATGCCAGGTGCATCACCGCCACTGGTCAAAACCCCGATTTTTTTAATCATGCTCACCCTCTACATGTTGGGAACTCATCCAAATATTTCTACGTTGCTTGAAACTGTTGCCAAGCAATAAAATTCTTATTGTTGATCTATGTTACCTGTCTTCAACCAGAATACTACTATAAAACCACTTTCATGATGGTATGATGAAACGAAAGTATGTCACTCATAATCGCGGTGATTGTTGATACACATCAGAATCAAGCCAGTTATTCTCAACTGATGACCGAGGTGCCATACCAATCCTGAGGTTTGAGATCATCTTGAGCATTCAATACCACAGATAACGGGTCTTGATGGATCAAAATGTCCGAATCAGGGAACGCTTCCATGAGTTTGGCCTCGACAATGTCAGAAAGCTCATGGGCTTGCAGCAATGGCATCTCATCTTGCAATTCAATGTGTAATTGGATAAATCGCACTGGCCCTGACATCCGAGTACGTAACTGATGCATCCCCATGACGCCATCCACTGACAAAACAATATCAATAATGCGTTGGTTATCTTCTTCCGGTAACGAACGGTCCAACAACGTTTGTACCGCCGTATTGGCCATTTTTATCGCGCTATACGAAATGTACACCCCAATCACGATAGCAAAGACCGCATCCGCCTGACCAATACCAAACCAACTCAAGCCTAGCGCAAAGGCAATGGCAATATTCATGTACAAATCGGTTTGATAATGTAACGAATCCGCCGCAATGGCCTGACTTCCGGTTTTCTTTACTACGTATTTTTGAAACTGCACTAATCCTAAGGTCACCACAATGGCGAAAAGGCTGACATAGACCCCCCATTGCGGCGCAACCAACGCCTGCGGGTGGAAAAAGCGTTGCACCCCATTTAATATCAAAAACAGTGCAGAGCCAGAAATAAACATCGCTTGTGCTAAAGCGGCTAACGACTCAGCTTTCCCATGACCGAATTTATGCTCTTTATCAGCAGGTTGTAAGGCATATTTTAAGACAATCAGATTGACAACCGACGCTGCGATATCAATCATAGAATCAATCAGGGAAGCCAATAAGCTCACCGAACCGGTCATCCACCAAGCCACGACTTTAATAATTAGCAAGACACTTGCCACTCCTGTAGCAAGCCAAGCGGCGGCGGTGACCAAACGTGCATAGTCATGTTTCATTGTCTTTCCCTGATAAAAAATAGAATCGATGGCGTTGACTGCATTATTGCAGTAGTCGCCCAGTTCGACAAGACAATCACAGTGCTGCGTAAATGAACGTAAATACGAAAATTAGTACTAAGGACATCAGCGTAATCAAGATAAAATAACGATAGAACACGACGAAAAGTGAGAATCCTATGCCCCATATTCTAGTAATTGATGATGATAATGAGCTAACTTCGCTACTCAAGGAAGTCCTCAGCTACGAAGGCTTCACTGTCTCTGAAGCCCATGACGGGCAAACTGGACTGGCGATCATTGACGAAACCATCGACCTCATTTTGTTAGACGTGATGATGCCTAACCTCAATGGCACAGAAACGCTCAAAAAATTGCGAGAGCAGTGGCAAACTCCGGTACTCATGCTGACCGCCAAAGGGGAAGAAGTCGATCGGGTGATTGGACTAGAATTAGGCGCAGACGACTATTTACCGAAACCGTTTAGTGATAGAGAATTGCTCGCACGCATTCGAGCCATTTTACGTCGTACACAGAGCACAACTGACACCAATAAAGGCAATCGATTCTTAGAATACGGCGATATCCAAATCAACACAGGCAAACAAGAAGCCTATTGCCAAGGCGAATTATTGGAACTCACGACGACTGAATTCGCACTGCTGACTCACTTCATTGAAAACCCGGGCAGCACGTTATCAAAAGAAACGTTAAGTATGGATGTGCTGGGCAAACATCTCTCGGCGTTTGATCGTGCTATCGATATGCATGTATCCAACTTAAGAAAAAAACTGCCACCTCGTGCCGATGATAAACCACGAATTAAAACGCTACGCGGTCGTGGCTACATGTTGTTACTAGAGAGTTAAGCCTGTGCCGAAATTCAACAGTCTGTATGCCCGCATTTTCGCTATTTTTTGGCTGACCATTGCCATCATCGTGGTGGGGGTATTGGCCATTCCCAACCTGGATCCACGTAAGTCAAAAGAGATTCCATCGGACATGTACCAAAGCATGCTCGATGCTCGTGATATGATTGAAAATCGCTATGCATACGACCGCAACCTGACGTTTATCTTGCAGGATCTGGATCGGCATCGTATTCAACCACATCGCGATCGTAATCGTCCAGATTTTTTTATTACCACACAAAGTGGCAAAATCCTCTCCGGTCGCATCGCCTCATCAGAAACCTATCGCGCCCTAAAAAACTTTACCTCTAGCATTGATTATTCGGATGAACCGACGCAAAGAGCGTATGGAAAATATCGCATTTCAGGCCCTATTCCGATTATCTTAGCGCAGCAACCCTTGTTGTTATTTGTCGGTTTTGATTGGAATGGTCCCCCTCCTTTTGTGATTCACCTACTCGACCACCCCATCCAATTGCTCCTTGTGATCATGCTGATCAGTACACCGCTGTTACTTTGGCTGGCATGGGCGTTAAGTAAACCCGCCCAATATTTAGCTCAAGCCGCGAACCGAGTCGCCCGCGGTAACTTTATTCCGGAGCCAGAGTTGGAAAAAGGGCCCGATGAATTTCGGGTCGCAGGACGAAGTTTCAACCAGATGGTGCAAGCGGTGAATACGATGATTTCAGGACAACAACGGTTACTTTCCGATATCTCCCATGAACTGCGTTCCCCGCTCACTCGATTACGGATGGCGACCGGTCTTGCGGTACGTAAACAAGGGTCAAGCTCTGAACTTGAACGCATTGATACCGAAGCACAACGCTTGGAACAAATGATCAGCGAGCTATTAGAACTCTCACGAGTGCAAACCGACAGCCACCTGCAACGAGAAACGCAACCCCTAACCAGTTTGTGGGAAGAGTTGCTCGACGATGCACAGTTCGAGGCCGAACAGCTCAATAAGACCTTATCTTTTAATGCCATACCGGACGTACCGATTACTGGCAGCCCAAAACTGTTAATGAGTGCCTTAGAAAATATTGTACGCAACGCCATCAAATATGGGCACTCGCAAGTGCAAGTGCACTTTCAACTGGAAGATTTAGCCCTAACGGTGACCGTAGAAGATGACGGGCCGGGCGTGCCTTCATTACAACTTCGCCAGATATTCCGTCCATTTTATCGCGTATCCGAAGCGCGTGATCGTGACAGCGGCGGCACGGGTCTTGGTCTCGCCATTACGGAAAGCGCCATTCGCCAGCACAATGGACAAATTGTCGCGAAAGAAAGTCAACTTGGCGGGTTACTTATCACCTTTACGTTACCAATCGATGCTTAAAAACCACACAAAGACTACAGTTGATAATGAGAATGATTTACAATAATATTTAAACTCTTCTCAAGGAGGGTTAGATTATGTCACATTCATTTCCAGAGTTACCGTATGCGTATAATGCACTCGAACCTTACATCGATGCACAAACGATGGAAGTTCACTACAGCAAGCATCATCGCACCTATTTTGATAAATTCATGGCCGCCATTGCCGGCACTGAATACGAAAATACGTCCTTAGAAACACTATTTGCCAATGTGTCAGAAAGGCCACCAGCCATTCGTAACAATGGTGGCGGATATTATAATCATACACTCTATTGGGAGTGCATGAGCCCTAATGGCGGTGGCGAGCCTGAGGGGGAACTGGCACAAGCGATCAATGAAACGTTTGGCAGTTTTGATCAGTTCCAAGACGCCTTTACTCAAGCAGCGATCAACACGTTTGGTTCAGGCTTTGTCTGGTTAGTCGTGGCTAATGGAGAGCTCAAGATTGTCTCTACCAGTAATCAGGATAATCCGTTGATGGATGTCTGTTCGGTTAACGGCACTCCTATCCTTGCCTTGGATGTCTGGGAACATGCTTACTATTTAAGTTATCGCAATCGTCGCCCCGATTATATCCAAGCTTGGTGGAATGTCGTCGATTGGCCAAGTGTTGCCAACCATTTCCAGCGCGCCCAATAAGGTAAAAAAGGCATTACGTCAGCGTAATGCCTGACTTTTCACCCTTCGACACCTCTGTACACGGCCCCCTATCTCGGTATACTTTGAGCCCTATCTCTTTAAGGAAGCTCACACGTTATGTTTGATATCGCGTTATACGAACCAGAAATCGCACCGAATACAGGTAATATTATTCGCCTCAGCGCAAACTGTGGTGCGAATCTACACTTAATTGAGCCATTAGGATTTGATTTAGAAGAGAAAAAAGTTCGCCGTGCTGGCTTAGATTATCATGACCTCGCCCGAGTGACGCGCCACAAAGACTACTCAGCGTTTATTCAATACCTCGAAACAGAGCGCGAGCACTATCGAATTTTTGCCTGCACCACCAAAACAACCGGCCATCATGTTGATGCAAGCTATCAACGTGGTGATGTCTTGCTCTTCGGGCCAGAAACCCGTGGATTACCAGCGGACTTGATTGAGTCGCTGCCAATGTCACAACGGATTCGAATTCCGATGATGCCCGATGCCCGTAGCTTAAACTTATCCAACTCGGTGGCAATTATTGCCTATGAAGCATGGCGCCAGTTAGATTTTCAAGGCGGGCAATAGCCCACCTTATCGCGGAGAATGAAGCGAAGAGTTAGCGCAAGCGGTGATGATCATGTTTATCTTGGTCATCATCGCTGTCTTTTTCTTCAAACTCCCCATCAAACGTTCGGCCTCGCCCTGCCCCATCTTGATGATATCCACCTTGAAACTGACCGCCTGTTTTGACCACCACTTTTGTCAATAAATAGGCAGCGAGCTTTCTGCGTGGTGCGGGTAACAATACCGTCATCCCGAGAATGTCGGTCATAAAACCAGGGGTGAGTAATAACACGCCAGCCACCGCTAATAACACCCCTTCCAGAATCTGTTGCGCGGGGATTTCGCCTTGCTTGACGCGCTGCTGCACTGACATCAATGTTTGTAAGCCTTGGCTACGCACTAGAGATGCCCCCACAAAAGCCGTCACCAAAACGAGACCAATGGTTGGCCACAAACCAATAAAACCACCGACTTGAATAAACAAACCGATTTCAATAATAGGCACTGCAATAAATAATAATAAGATAATTGGGAACACACGCCCTCCTCAGTCAGATACCCACCATAGCCTCTCGTCTTCAGAGGTGCAAGATATCCGGTAAAACCCAGCCAATGATAAATGTTGCAATCCATTACCATATGATAAAACCAACGGAATATGCCATAGAAATCCATTGGCAAAACGAGGACTTATACACTACGTTTTAAAGTAGTTTATTACACGGAGGGGAGTCCAACATGAAACGCTTAAGTAAAACCTTGTCCAAAGGCGTTATTGCATGGATTCTCTGCTCCCTCATCCCCTTAAGCTATTATGCTTATCAAACAAACAAGGTATCCGAGTTTGTCTATGAGCAAATGGAGGCACAAGGCTTTCAGTTTTTATCGTTCGTCGAAAGTCAGGCACATGATGCCGCCGCACGCCTTCAGCAAAGCGTTGACCAACTTAGCCACTCAACGTTGCTCAATCACTATGCCCAACACGCTCAACCGCAACTCAAAAAGTACATCGAGGATCAGTGGTTGATTACCGCTTTTACCTCACAACTGTTTTATCAACTTCGTTATATTGATGTGCATGGCGAAGAGCGTATCCGCATCAATTACGATACAAAAAAGCAAAAACTCCCGGAAATCGTTCCAGATAGCCAATTACAAAATAAAAGTGAGCGCGACTACTTTCAGTATGCGACCACACTCAAAAACGGTGAACAGGGCCAGTTTGGGATTGATCTCGAATATGAACATAAGAAACCGATTATTCCCTATAAACCTGGACTACGTATCATTGTTCCGATCCATGCAGACCAAGAGCGGTTCGGGTATTTTGTCGCCAACTTAGATGTGCTCCCCATCATCAAACGGATTACCGAAAACAAACAAAATTTGCTGGTCGATTTTGTCGACCGCAGCGGTTTCTATGTCATCAGTAGTGATCCTTCTAAATTGTTCGGAGATATCATTTCAGAGCGAGCACAGTATAACATTCCAGCAGAGTACCCTGATCTGTGGAAAGTGATGTCCGAATATCCGAATCGTAAAAATGTCGTCTTAACCGAACAAGGCCTGTTTTTTTATCAACCTTTTATTAATCGCGTTTTCGCCAACGCTGGCCCCTTACTCATGGTCTCGCATTTTTCTCATGCAGAACTTGATGCCATGCTGAACACACGCAATAGCATTATTTTCGCACAAAGTGTGATTCTCTGGCTCATTTTCGGCTTGGTGAGCATTCTTGGTAGTCTCGGCTGGGAACACATTCAAGCCAATAAACAAAGCAAAAAGTTTGCGAGTTTTGTGCTGGAAAATGGTATGGCCGCCGCAATTACCAATAAAAATCATGACATAATTCAATGTAATCATAAATTTAGTGAATTATTCTTAATTGAACCGAAGCACTTAATCGGCAAACACTTACTCCATTTTATCTCGGATCCAAGAGATCAAGAGAACGTCATCACCGCCTTAAACACGCATCAAGGATGGTCTGGCGATCTGGCTTTTCTATCCCCGAATGGCGAGCAACTGGTTTGTCAAACCTCCATTCAAGCGCATATGGATTCTCGTAACAAACGGGTGGAAAATTATGTTTACTCGCTTGCCGATGTATCAAACCATCATCATGTTATCGATGCATTAACCGATAAAAATCATCGCGATCCGATGACATCACTCTGGAACAAACCAAAATTCGAAGAAATACTGGAAATTATGGCACGCCATCAACCCTCAGACGATGACGATGAACTTAATCACAACTTCCTCGCTATCGTCGATATTGATTGTTTTAAGACGCTCAATGATACGCACGGACACCGAGTTGGCGATGAGGCCATTATGTATATCGCCATCCAAATGACCACCTTGCTCAGACAATCGGATTTTATTGCCCGTATTGGGGGGGATGAATTCGCCATCATCACTCAAAGTAAAGACATGAGTACCGTATGCCATATGATGAATCGAGTGCGTGTGGCGGTTGCCAGCTGGCCAGAGTACAACGTCAGTATCAGTATTGGTATCGCGGCGCTGTCTAATGACCCTGTCAGTAGTTTCACCAACGCGGACAAAGCTTTGTATCGTGCCAAACGTAAAGGTCGCAACTGCATTTCTACCCATGATGAGCGAGGAACGCCGACCTAAACATGTAAACAAACGTCCACATCACTTAATAGTAAAAAGTTGATCCGCCTACTTATTTTCATCACTGATGTTGAGTATGATTCGATACGACACATTTAGGACCGTCTGCGCCTCAGTGGGAGAGTATGCTTCTCTTATTCTGGCTCAACGGAGTTCTAAATATTAGCAATCGACTAATGAAGGATCCTCTGTAGTGGTTTAATGATCCCGGACACCAAATTAGGTGGTAAAATCTCCACCATAAATGAGGTGTTCAATGACAAAACGACAACGACGTACATTTTCTGCTGAATTCAAAATGGATGCTGCAAGCTTGGTTCTTGACCAAGGATATTCAATACCAGAAGCAGCACGTTCCATGGATATTAGTGAAACCGTTTTACGACGATGGGTCGACCAGCTCAAGATTGAGCGTGGTGGTGCGACTCCGGCAACCAAAGCAATCACTCCTGAACAACAGAAAATCCAGGAATTAGAAGCCCGAATTAGTCGTTTGGAAAGAGAGAAATCCATACTAAAAAAGGCTACCGCTCTCTTAATGTCGGACGAACTCGAACGTTCTCGTTAATTGACCAACTGAGGGAGTGTGAATCGGTCAAGGTACTTTGCAAGCTGTTCAATGTGGCTTCGTCCTGTTACTACGAATTTAAGCATAGAAAGCCGGATGCGAATCGCATTCGGCTAGCCATCCGAATTAAAGAACTCTTCAACATGAGCCGAGGCTCTGCTGGCAGTCGTACTCTGGTCTCTATGTTGCGTTCAAAAAACATCGAAATCGGTCGATTTAAAGTACGAAAAATAATGCAAGAAGCCGGTCTAATGAGCAAACAGCCGGGCTCTCATCGATATAAGCATGCAAAATCAGAGCGGCCGGATATTCCGAATCTGTTGAAGCGTGAATTCTCTGTCACTACTCCGAATCGAGTATGGTGCGGTGATATCACGTATATTTGGGCAGGCTCGAAGTGGAGTTATCTAGCTGTAGTGCTTGATCTATTTAGTCGACGTGTCGTGGGTTGGTCTCTATCGGATAAGCCTGATGCTGAGTTAGCGTCTAAAGCCCTTGATATGGCTTGGGAGCAACGAGGAAGTCCTATGAACGTGATGTTCCACTCAGACCAAGGATGCCAGTACAGCAGTCGTAAATTTAGACAGAGACTTTGGCGATATCGCATAACTCAAAGTATGAGTCGTCGAGGTAACTGTTGGGATAATGCTCCAATGGAAAGGCTCTTTAGAAGCCTGAAAACGGAATGGGTACCAGCAACAGGCTATTTGACTCAGACTCAAGCGAAGAAAGATATCAGCTACTACTTGATGGCCTACTATAATCGGCAACGGCCTCATCAAGCGAACGATGGGATGTCTCCAGTAAATGCCGAAAATCGGCTTAAATCTGTGTCCGGAATTTATTGACCACTACACTCAATGACTATCGAAATGATGACAGCTCCTGCTCATCAAACTCCAATGCGACTAGAAGAAGACTTGCTGGGTCAACGTGAAGTGCCTGCCAACGCGTATTATGGCATTCACACGCTCCGTGCGATGGAAAACTTTCAAATTTCTAGTGTGACCATTTCAGATGTTCCAGAATTTATTCGTGGCATGGTCATGACGAAAAAAGCGGCGGCGCTCGCCAACCAAGAACTTGGCGTGCTCCCTAAAGATGTGGCGACAGCGATCATTCAAGCCTGTGATTGTATTTTAACCACAGGAAAGTGCATGGATCAGTTTCCTTCTGATGTGTTTCAGGGGGGAGCGGGTACCTCGGTCAATATGAATACTAACGAAGTCATTGCTAATTTGGCACTGGAGATTATGGGTCATGAAAAAGGTCGTTACGATATTATCAACCCTAACGATCATGTGAACCGCAGCCAATCAACCAACTGTGCTTATCCGACTGGGTTTCGTATTGCCGTGTATAACAGCATTAAGCAGTTGATTCACTCTATCAATTATTTAAAAGCGGAATTTACCGCTAAGAGTGAAGAGTTTGACCATATTTTAAAAATGGGTCGGACTCAGCTACAAGACGCCGTTCCTATGACCGTGGGACAAGAGTTTCACGCTTGGTCTGTCACCTTAAACGAAGAAATTCGTGCTTTAGAATACACCTCAAAGCTGTTGCTAGAAGTGAACTTAGGGGCAACCGCTATTGGGACAGGCTTGAACGCGGCTCCGGGTTATCAGCAAATGGCCGTCCGCCATTTAGCCGAAGTCACCCACTTGCCCGTGGTACCAGCAGAAGACTTAATTGAAGCAACGTCTGACTGTGGCGCGTATGTGATGGCTCACGGTGCGCTAAAACGCCTTGCGGTAAAAATGTCGAAGCTTTGTAATGACTTGCGGTTACTGTCTTCAGGCCCACGCGCAGGCTTGAATGAGTTAAACCTACCGGAATTACAAGCGGGTTCATCGATTATGCCTGCAAAAGTTAACCCTGTGGTACCCGAGGTGGTCAACCAAGTGTGCTTTAAAGTCATGGGCAATGACAACACCATCTCTATTGCAGCCGAAGGCGGCCAATTACAGCTGAATGTGATGGAACCGGTTATCGCGCAATGTATGTTTGAATCGATTTCGTTGCTTTCTAATGCCTGTATTAATCTGCGTGATAAATGCATTCACGGCATCACAGCCAATAAAGAAGTCTGTGAGGGTTATGTCTTTAACTCGATTGGTATCGTGACGTATTTGAATCCTTACATCGGTCACCATGAAGGCGATATTGTTGGTAAGATTTGTGCGGAAACAGGCAAAAGCGTTCGCGAAGTTGTACTGGAACGTGGGTTGCTGACCAGTGAGCAACTTGATGAGATTTTCTCTTCCAGTAACTTAATGAATCCGTCGTATAAAGGAAAGCGTTACAATTAAGTCTGAATCGCGGACTTGAGAGCTCGCATCAAAGACTGCCATGAAAAGCTTCCGTAAGGGAGCTTTTTATTGACGGTGCTTTTTTAACTATGCTTAACTCAGTGAAACGCCATCGTGAATGTCGGTCGACCGTACACCGACCTATTCATGAGCCATGATGTTATTACTACCAAGGCCTGTTAACTACCATGATCATACGTTGTTTAGCGATTCTCGTTTGGGCGCTGCTCTACCTGAGCCCTGCGCATGCTGCTCTCTCCAAAAGCTCATTTTCCTTATCTTCGCACAATAACGCGTTTCTTCCTGTTGATCAGGCCTTTGCGTTTAGCTCTTATCAGCAAGGCGACCAAATCTATCTTGACTGGCAAATTCAGTCTGGCTACTACCTCTATCAAGAACGCATCAACCTACAAGGCAAGCAGTTAACACTCGGCGATTATTCGCTCCCTCAAGCGACGCCGCATCATGATGAGTTCATGGGGGATGTCCACATTTATACCGAGCCGACCTCGCTGCGTCTCCCGCTCAAAAAGGTCGGTAACCAAGCCAGCCTCACCATTACCTATCAAGGCTGTGCCGAAGCCGGATTTTGTTATCCCCCCGAGACTCGCACCATTGACGTTAAGCCCCTCTCTCAGAGCGGTACACCACCATCAACCGTGCAGACCTCGGGCCAAGCGACGTCCAGTCAGGCCAGCGCCCCACCACCGAAGAATACCGCCTCTCTGACGGAGCAGCTGGTTGAGCATTGGTGGACCCCCATCTTATTCCTGCTCCTTGGGATTGGCTTGGCATTCACTCCCTGTGTTCTGCCTATGTACCCAATTCTAACCAGTATCGTCTTGGGTAACCGCCAACAAAGTACCAAGCGGACATGGGGACTGAGCTTGCTGTATGTACAAGGTATGGCTCTGACTTACACCCTCTTAGGATTATTAGTCGCATCAGCCGGCATGCAATTTCAAGCCGCGTTGCAGCAACCAGCGATTCTGATCACCACCAGTCTTGTCTTTGTGGTGTTGGCGGCCTCAATGTTTGGTCTGTATACCTTACAGCTTCCAAGCTCATTGCAAACTCGCCTCAATCAATGGAGTGATGGGCAACGGGGTGGGCATAGCCTAGGCGTTTTTGTGATGGGGGCGATTTCAGGGTTGGTCTGCTCGCCCTGTACCACTGCGCCGTTATCGGGTGCATTGTTGTATGTGTCGCAAACGGGTGACTTGCTGACCGGTGCGGTCACGCTTTATGCCCTGTCGCTCGGTATGGGAATTCCCTTAATTTTAGTCGCCGTATTCGGACAAAAATTACTGCCACAAGCAGGCCAATGGATGACCCATGTTAAAACGCTATTTGGCTTCATTTTATTGGCGGCGCCTTTATTATTACTTGAACGTATCCTGCCGACAGAATGGATCATGTGGCTGTGGTCTGCGCTCGGTCTGGTCAGTTTTGGTTGGCTTTATCATGTGCACAATGCAACAGCGACGAACACATGGAAAAATAGCGTACTGGCGATTATCGCCATCATTGGTCTGTGTGGCTCAGCCTTGCCAATTCTCATGCAGGTGATGCCTCTTGCGACTCAGCAAAATGCCAATGCGCCAGTGATGAAACTCACTAAACACAAAGTCCACAACCTCGCGGAACTCAAACAACAGCTGGCGCTCGCCCAGCAGCAAGGCAAACCCGTGATGCTCGACCTGTATGCAGATTGGTGTGTCGCCTGCAAAGAATTTGAAAAATACACGTTCCAAGACCGTCAGGTCATTGAACATTTGAACGACTTCGTCGTGCTGCAGGCGGATGTCACGGGCAACACCCCAACCGATATCGCCTTACTCAAGCATTTACATGTCCTCGGCTTACCCACCCTCGACTTTTGGGATGCCGAGGGCCAAGCGCTACCCGACGCTCGCATCAGTGGGTTTAAAAATGCTGAGCATTTCATACAGCATCTGCAGCAACATGCTTTATAAAAAGTAGGCGGTGTGATCTCTCAACTTGATGGGGCACGCCGCACAAAATCAGAGCTAGTGCAGACTTTTCAAACTCATATATTGTTCACAACCCAAAACCGCAACATACTGGAACACCAAGGATTAAGTAACCAGTACCGCACACCATGAACGCAACCTACTCTATTCTCATTGCCGATGACCATCCGCTGTTTCGCAATGCCTTATTACAATCCATTCAAATGGCGTTCACGCACACCCGTCTGCTGGAAGCGGATTCACTGCATACGTTGGTACGTTTATTAAACCAAGAAGAAGAGATTGATTTGGTGCTATTGGATTTAAAGATGCCGGGCACCAATGGGATGTCTGGGTTAATTCAGTTGCGTGCGGAATATCCAGATTTACCGATTGTGGTGATTTCAGCCAGTGAAGAGAGCGCTATCGTATCGCAAGTGAAACACTATGGTGCTTTTGGGTTTATCCCCAAATCAAGCGACATGAAAACCCTCATTGCCGCTTTACGTCAGGTATTGGAAGGCGCGCCTTATTTTCCAGAAGAGATGTTAAACAATGGCCATGCGTTCGATGATGTCTCGGAACGTATTGCTTCTCTCACCCCACAGCAATACAAAGTCCTCAACATGCTCTCTGACGGCCTGCTCAATAAACAAATCGCTCATGAATTGCATGTCTCGGAAGCCACCATCAAAGCGCATTTAACTGCGATTTTCCGTAAATTAGACGTAAAAAATCGCACACAAGCCGTCATTTTACTCCAAGAACACCACAGCTAATGGCAAGCCATGCCTATGATCTCGCACTGGCGACGAACGCCTGACCATTCACGGTGGTGAGCTTACGAATTAAGAAGTTCAATAACACACCGTACATTGGTACAAATAACCCCAAACTAATGATCAGCTTAACGCTGTAATCGACAAGCGCAATTTCAGTCCAGTGTTCAGCCATAAAACTATCGGGGCTTTGATAAAAAGCAATACTGAAAAAAGCGATCGTATCAAGCGCATTACCAAATAATGTCGACGCGGTAGGAGCCACCCACCATTGCTTCATCTGACGTAAGCGGTTAAACACATGGATATCCATGATCTGCCCCAATAGATACGCCATAAAGCTTGCTGCCGCAATACGTGCAACAAAGACATTAAAGGTGCTCATATCGGCAAACCCTTGATAGCTGCCTTGCGCAAACACCACCGACAAGACATACGAGATCATTAACGCGGGTAGCATGACAAAAAAGATGATGCGACGCGCCAACTTGGGCCCATAGATCCGCACCGTCAGGTCCGTTGCTAAAAAGATAAACGGAAAGGTAAAAGCTCCCCACGTGGTATGCAGAGAAAACACGGTAAATGGGATCTGCACGAGATAGTTACTCGATGCAATCACCAACAAATGGAAGAGAACAAGATAGGTCAGCGCTTTGCGCTGTTGAACAGCAGTAAAAGAAGTCATTATGAACCTTTTTAGTTTGATTTGGGGGCGAGGGAACCCAAAAATAGAATAAATTGTTCCAATATCACGTCATTCGATGACCGGATATTAGCTAAGCAGGCGAATTATACGCGTCTATCATCAAGGTTCAATACACGTTGCAATAGCAAACGGTTCCCTTACCCACTTTTTTACTGG
This sequence comes from Vibrio zhugei, assembly GCF_003716875.1. NCBI lineage: Bacteria > Pseudomonadati > Pseudomonadota > Gammaproteobacteria > Vibrionales > Vibrionaceae > Vibrio > Vibrio zhugei. Next base: position 2,667,198 of record NZ_CP033078.1, read on the forward strand.
TGTGTTTGCTGACGTCGTGTGCGGATTTATTCGACAATGTCGTGTGCTAATTTCCCTTACGTTTAACACGCTTTTTCTTGAGAAGATCCTTCGGATCGTGCTAATCTTCGCCTCCATTTTTCTGACTTCCGTAAGGCCCTCTTCGACGCTTTTATGGAGTCAGTGCTATCTTTAGGGTGTGATAAATCACTTTATGACACGCAATCACAACCAACGTGGAACCGAACAGATGAGCAAAGGCACGCTTTATATCGTTTCAGCGCCGAGTGGTGCTGGTAAATCGAGTTTAATTGCCGCTTTGTTGGAGCGTAACCCAACTTATGCAATGAAAGTTTCTGTATCACATACCACACGTGATATGCGACCTGGTGAGCAAGATGGCAAACATTATCACTTTGTAGAAAAAGCGCATTTTGAATCCTTAATTGCGAAAGGCGAATTCCTAGAATACGCCGAAGTCTTTGGTAATTACTATGGGACATCACGCGTTTGGATTGAAGAGACCTTAGAGCAAGGTGTCGATGTGTTTTTAGACATTGATTGGCAGGGGGCTCGCCAAATTCGTAAACAGATGCCACATGCCAAAAGCCTCTTTATTCTTCCACCATCCCGTGAAGAACTGCAGCGTCGCCTCACCGCACGCGGCCAAGATAGCCAAGACATCATTAGTGCACGCATGAGCAAAGCTCAAGCTGAGATTTCACACTATGATGAGTACGACTATGTCATCATCAATGATGACTTTGACCTCGCGATTATGGATTTTAAAGCCATTCTACGTGCGGAAAGATTGAAGCAAGATAAACAAGCTGCTAAATATAGTGCTATGTTTGCTGCTCTTTTGGCGGACTGAACCTTTTTTGTTGAGTCCCCATTAAAAATACACACAGTGTGATGCTAGTATATCGTTAGTTTAGACTGTATACTTTCTCGTCATTCAATATTTTAGTTAACTATATATTTGGAGTTCCCATGGCACGCGTAACTGTTCAAGACGCTGTTGAAAAAGTCGGTAACCGTTTCGACTTAGTTCTTATTGCGGCTCGCCGCGCACGTCAAATTCAAACTGGCGGCAAAGATGCATTAGTGCCAGAAGAAAACGATAAGCCAACCGTTATCTCTCTACGTGAGATTGAAGAAGGTCTTATCACAAAAGACGTGCTTGATGCACGTGAACGCCAAGAGCAGCAAGAACAAGAAGCAGCAGAATTGGCCGCTGTAAGCAGCATCGTTCACAACCGTTAATTCTGTACGGCATCAATTAACACTCGGGCCTGAAATTTGTATCTATTTGATAGTCTCAAGGATGTTGCCCAAGAGTATCTGACAGAGCCTCAAGTTGAGGCTCTACGTCGCTCTTATCAGGTAGCAAGAGATGCCCATGAAGGGCAAAACCGCTCAAGCGGAGAACCATACATCATCCATCCCGTTGCGGTTGCACGGCTTCTCGCAGAAATGCGTTTGGATTTGGAAACACTGCAAGCCGCTTTGTTGCATGATGTCATCGAAGATACTGACGTCAGTAAGGAAGAACTCGAAGGTGAGTTTGGACATGCTGTGGCCGAGCTCGTCGATGGGGTATCCAAACTCGATAAGTTAAAATTTCGCGATCGCAAAGAAGCACAAGCGGAAAACTTTCGTAAAATGATACTGGCGATGGTTCAGGATATCCGCGTCATTCTTATTAAATTGTCCGATCGTACTCATAATATGCGTACGCTAGGCGCTCTGCGTCCAGACAAACGCCGTCGTATTGCCAGAGAAACCCTAGAAATCTATGCTCCCCTCGCGCACCGCTTAGGTATTCATAACATCAAAACCGAACTCGAAGAGCTGGGCTTTGAAGCATTGTATCCGAACCGCTATCGCGTGATTAAACGAGTCGTGAAAGCCGCTCGCGGTAACCGCAAAGAAATGATTCAGCGTATTCACGATGAAATTGAAGGCCGCATTGAAGAAGCGGGACTCCAAGCGCGTGTCGTTGGACGTGAGAAGAATTTATACTCCATCTACAACAAGATGAAGACCAAGGAACAACGTTTCCATACCATTATGGATATCTACGCGTTCCGAGTCATCGTTGATACAGCCGATACGTGTTATCGCGCTCTCGGTCAAGTCCACAGCTTATACAAACCACGCCCAGGCCGGATGAAAGATTACATCGCGGTACCAAAAGCCAACGGTTATCAATCGATTCATACCTCAATGGTTGGCCCACACGGCGTCCCCGTCGAAGTACAAATTCGTACCGAAGATATGGACCAAATGGCCGACAAAGGTGTCGCGGCTCACTGGTCGTATAAATCCGATGGCGAACGCGGCGGAACCACTGCGCAGATCAAAGCACAGCGCTGGATGCAAAGCTTACTCGAATTACAACAAAGCGCCGGTAACTCGTTTGAGTTTATCGAAAACGTTAAATCCGATCTGTTCCCTGACGAAATCTTTGTCTTTACCCCCAAAGGTCGCATCGTAGAATTACCGGTGGGTGCAACCGCGGTCGATTTTGCTTACGCGGTGCATACCGATATCGGTAACTCTTGCGTTGGCGCCCGTGTTGATCGGCTGCCTTATCCATTGAGTAAACCGCTGAAAAGTGGCCAAGCCGTTGAAGTGATTAATGCGCCAGGCGCCAGGCCGAATGCAGCCTGGTTGAACTATGTTGTAACCTCGCGTGCTCGCACTAAGATTCGCCAAGTGCTCAAAACCATGCGACGTGAAGATTCCGTGATGCTGGGGCGCCGCCTATTGAATCACGCTCTCGGTGACTACTCATTAGATGACATCAATGATGATACGATCCAGCAGGTACTGTCTGGGCTCAAAGTCGCCTCAATTGATGATATGCTGGCTTCCATTGGTTTGGGTGAGCTGATGAGCATTGTGATTGCACGGCGCTTATTAGGCGATACGGAAGAACTCGCGAATCACACGGTCGACAAAAATGCCGTTGCCTCAAAACGCAAGATGCCAATCCGTGGTGCTGAAGGGATCTTATTGACCTTTGCGAACTGTTGTCATCCTATCCCAGATGATTCGATCATTGCTCATGTGTCACCTGGCCGTGGCCTCGTGGTACACCGTGAAACCTGCCCTAATATTCGTGGCTATCAGCGCGAACCAGAGAAGTACATGGCGGTGGAATGGAGTCAAGATTATGAGCAAGAGTTTATTGCAGAGCTCACCGTCGATATTCTTAATCGCCAAGGCGTTCTTGCGGAACTGACGAACGTCATTTCTCAGACCGGCTCCAATATTCAAGGTTTGTCCACTGAGGAGCGCGACGGTAGACTTTATACCGTAACGATTCTGCTCACGACGCAACACCGCGTACATTTGGCGAGTATCATGCGCCGCATTCGCGCAATGCCGAATGCCCTCAAAGTCAGACGTAAAAAACATTAATTCGTCCCCGGTTCCCTGCGCATAGCAGGGAACGCTCCATCAGGAACGCCAGTGTTATGAACCCAGAACGTTACGCCCGAATTCAAACTGTGCTGCGCGCACGCCAACCCGATCTAACCCTGTGTTTAGAAGAAGTGCATAAGCCGAATAACGTTTCGGCGATCATTCGCAGCGCTGATGCCACTGGATTACACCGCATTCATGCTGTGTGGCCTAATAAACAAATGAAAACACTGGCACATACCTCGGCAGGCGCTCGTAACTGGGTCGAAGTCGACACTCACGACACCATTCAAGAGGCGCTGACTGAAATAAAAAGCCAAGGGATGCAGGTACTCGTTACCCACCTGTCCGACACCGCGGTCGATTTTCGCGACGTTGATTATACCCAACCCACCGCGATCATTCTCGGCAGCGAAAAAACCGGCATCACCCCAGAAGCACTCGCGCTTGCCGATCAAGACATCGTGATTCCTATGGTCGGGATGGTGCAATCGCTGAACGTATCCGTTGCCAGCGCCCTCATTTTATATGAAGCGCAGCGCCAACGTCAGTTAGCGGGAATGTATCAACGGACACACAGTCCGCTGCCCCCCGAGACCATTCAGCGTATTCTCTTTGAGCGCGGTCACCCCGTATTAGCGAAAGTCGCCAAACGGAAAGGATTGGCCTACCCCAAATTGGATGACCAAGGACAGATTGTCGCCGATCCTGCTTGGTGGGCAGAAATGCAACGCGCTTAACTCCAACACCAATGCCGAAAAAAGACGCATAACTGTGCTATTTCTCGCAATTAGTCCGGTTTTTCCCTGTACAAAAATACAGTCTAGTGTTTGAATAAATGGCAGTATAGTGCGTAAAGAGCTCAACCTTATGTCTCAATTGCTTTCTGCTGTTCCTCTAACCTCTTTATCTGGTGTCGGCGCCAAAGTGGCTGAAAAACTAGAAAAAGTCGGCTTAGTCACGGTACAAGATCTGCTATTTCATCTGCCGCTACGTTACGAAGATAGAACCAGAATCTACCCGATCAACAAACTTCACCCCGGTATTTGGGTTGCGGTACAAGGTAAGGTGATGAGCGTGGATACCGTCTTTGGGCGGCGTAAAATGTTGGCAGTTCGCCTCAGTGATGGCAATGGCTCAATCACACTACGCTTTTTCAACTTTACCGCAGGCATGAAAAACACCTTTACCGAAGGGCGATTGGTGTACGCCTATGGCGAAATAAAGCGCGGGCAATATGGCCTTGAAATTGTGCACCCTGAGTATAAATTTTTCACACCAGCCACCCAACCCGATGTCGAACCCAACCTGACACCCGTCTATCCAACCACTGATGGTTTAAGACAAAACACTCTACGTAACCTGACCGATCAAGCCTTAGCGCTATTGGATAAGGCCGCCGTTCAAGAATTATTGCCAGCGGGTCTCTATGATCATCAAATGACGATGGGAGAAGCACTGCATATCATTCATCGTCCATCGACAGATATCGATCTCTCTTTGTTTGATGACGGTCGCCATCCGGCGCAAATTCGCCTGATTATGGAAGAATTACTGGCTCAGAATCTATCCATGCTGGCTGTGCGTAGCCAAGGCCAACAAGATAAAGCCTTACCGATTGCAACGTCGGTTGAATGGAAAACGGACCTATTAAATCAACTGCCCTTTACCCCAACGAACGCGCAAGATCGCGTAGTCAAAGAGATTGAAGCGGATTTAAGCCAACCCTACCCAATGATGCGTTTAGTCCAAGGAGATGTGGGATCGGGCAAGACTCTTGTGGCCGCTTTAGCCGCCGTTCATGCCATTGCGAGTGGCTACCAAGTGGCTCTCATGGCGCCCACGGAATTACTCGCCGAACAACATGCCATCAACTTCGCGGGCTGGTTTGAGTCGATGAATATCCAAGTTGGTTGGTTAGCGGGAAAGTTAAAAGGCAAAGCCAGAGAAAGTGAATTAGCACGTATTGCCAGTGGTGAAGCGCAGATGGTAGTGGGGACGCACGCGCTATTTCAACAACATGTGACATTCCATAATCTCGCATTAGTCATTATCGATGAACAACATCGCTTTGGTGTCCACCAGCGTTTAGAGCTACGTGAGAAAGGCGTTCAACAAGGGGCTTTTCCTCATCAATTAATTATGACGGCCACCCCGATCCCTCGAACACTGGCAATGACCGCCTATGCCGATCTCGAAACCTCCATCATTGACGAGCTGCCACCTGGGCGTACTCCGATACAAACGGTGGCGATTCCGGATACCAAGCGCGATACGATTATTGAACGCGTCAGGCATGCCTGCCTTACCGAAGGCAAACAAGCGTATTGGGTGTGTACATTAATCGATGAATCGGAAGTATTAGAAGCTCAAGCCGCCGCCGACATCGCCGAAGAACTGCAAACCGCACTGCCAGATGTGAAAATAGGTCTTGTACATGGACGGATGAAAGCCTCAGACAAGCAAGCCGTCATGAAAGCGTTTAAAGACAACGAACTCAATTTATTGGTGGCCACCACTGTGATTGAAGTCGGTGTGGATGTGCCCAATGCCAGCTTAATGATCATTGAAAACCCAGAACGCTTAGGGCTGGCGCAGTTACACCAATTACGTGGCCGAGTCGGCCGAGGCTCCGTCGCCAGTCATTGTGTCTTGCTCTATCATGCACCCCTGTCTAAAACCGCGCAAAAACGGCTGGGTGTCTTACGCGAAAGTAATGATGGTTTTGTCATTGCGCAGCGCGATTTGGATATTCGCGGCCCCGGAGAACTGCTGGGCACGAAACAAACTGGGATTGCGGATTTTAAAATCGCCGATTTACTCAGAGATCAATCGCTCATTCCAGAAGTGCAACGAATTGCGCGTTATCTTCACGATCACTACCCAACGAATGCCCAAGCGATTATCGACCGTTGGCTTGGCAGTCGAGAACATTATTCGCATGCTTGATCCCCTCTTTTATGATTATGATTGTTAACCAATGCTTACCCGAGGTGGAGATAACATGACGTACACAACCACGTATAATGACCAATTAAGGATGCTATGAATACGCCTACACTGATTAATGAGATCAAACAACGCATGGCTCAAGGAGAGAGTAAAGAGGCGATTTTTGCCCATCTGCGCTCCCGTGTCGATAAAGAACATCGCTTAGCCTTGATGATCGCCTCGGTGGTGTCTCCTGAACGTGCTGCTCAGCATCGCCTAGCGCACCGCAACCTGATTGGCTTAGTGTTCCTGTTAACCATTCCAATGATGTGGTTAGCTCATTACTTTGTCACCGACATTCAACAACAACGCGGCCCTCTTGAGTGGTTTTTTACCGCCTGTATTGGTCTACTCTTTCCCGTCATTAATGGCATTGGAATGTGGCGGCTACGCCTGCATGCGTTTACGAACTTTTTAACCTTTGGCTTTCTCTTTATTGTGATGACCATCATCACCATGCAACAACATGCCATCTCATGGTCATGGGGCATTGTTGTCGGCCTGTTAGCGGCACTCGCACTCCTGAGCTATTGTCTGTATGTGCGAGCCTTACTTTTTCCAGCCGTATCGTTAACCGGTTCGGTCAAACAAACCGCCAACAGCCATTATCGCCTCGATTAATTCCTCAAACGACTACTCGTCATGACAGAACGGCATGGCGAGTTCTCATGCAGACGCCCCCTCTGAGTTCACGCCAACGTTACCTCTGATTAGCAAACGATTGCTTTTCCGTGTAAAGCCTCTATAATCTCGCCCTTATTTGGTTGCGACTTCGCCAAAAACCAATCCTGAGCAGACTCTGACTAACAGCAATCACAGAGACTGTGTCTGCTCGACTTTGTTTACCCATTCAGCGTCGACAAAGTGATCACTATGACCGGTAGGACACACAGAACATGACAACAACGAATACCACGCCACGAAAAACTGAGTTGGTCTATCAATTGAATGATAAGCCGCCACTTCCACAAACGCTCTTTGCTGCGCTTCAGCATTTATTGGCCATGTTTGTGGCAGTCATTACCCCATCGCTGATCATTTGTCAGTCGCTCGGCGTTCCGGCAGAGCAAACCAATGTCATCATCAGTATGTCGTTATTCGCATCGGGCGTGTCGTCATTCATCCAAATTCGCACCATTGGTCCCATCGGTTCAGGGCTACTTTCCATTCAAGGGACCAGCTTTAACTTTCTAGGCCCGATCATTGGTGCCGGCATGTCATTAAAAGCCGGAGGCGCGGATGTGCCCACCATGATGTCTGCCATCTTTGGCACCATTTTGGTCGCCTCACTGGCTGAAATTTTGCTTTCGCGCGTCTTGCAATACGCACAAAAAATCATCACGCCGCTGGTCTCTGGCATCGTGGTGACCTTGATTGGTCTGACCCTCATTCAAGTAGGATTGGTTTCGATGGGTGGGGGGTACTCTGCCATGAGCCAGCATACCTTTGGTAGTCTATCGAATCTGGCTCTAGCAGGAGTAGTATTGGGGTTAATTGTCCTCTTAAACCGCTCTCGTAACCCCTATATCCGAGTATCTTCAATTGTCATCGCCATGCTGGTCGGTTATGTCATGGCGTACATGATGGGCATGGTAGAGACCTCGACGACCTCAAAAAGTCATTGGATCGCCTTGCCGATTCCGATGCAATTTGGCTTGAGCTTCGATTGGTCACTGTTCATTCCTTTGGTATTGATCTTCTTGATTACCGCCCTTGAAGCAATTGGGGATATTACCGCGACGTCTGAAGTCTCCGGTGAACCAGTGAAAGGTCCCCTTTACCTCAAAAGAATTAAAGGCGGCGTATTAGCCGATGGCATCAACTCGGCCTTAGCCGCTTGTCTGAACAGCTTCCCCAACTCAACGTTCAGCCAGAATAATGGCATTATCATGCTGACGGGAGTCGCCAGTCGTTATGTGGGGTACTTTATTGCCGCTATGTTGGTGTTACTGGGGCTTTTCCCTGGCGTCGCGAACTTTGTCCAAATGATCCCAGAACCCGTATTAGGCGGGGCAACCATCGTCATGTTCGGTACGATTGCGGCGGCTGGAGTCCGCATTATTTCTCGTGTTGAGTTGGATCGCCGTGCGGTATTGATTATGGCTCTGTCTTTTTCCATGGGATTAGGCATTGCTCAAAAACCCGAAATTCTGCAATTTATGCCAGAATTTGTGAAAAACTTATTCTCTACAGGCATTGCAGCCGGTGGGATCACAGCCATCGTGATGAACCTGATTTTACCTGTCCATCATCATGAAGAAGAGGCGTAAGCGCACTTTCGTCTCACGCCATCACGGGAAGCTCAGCTTCCCGTTTTTGTCGCAACGGGAAAACTCAGTTGTACTTTCAGTCCGCCAGTGCTGCGGTTGGTCATGGCAACTCGCCCTTGATGCTGCGTCACAATCCGTTTGACAATCGCCAAGCCTAACCCGGTACCTTCGCTGCCTCGCGCTCGGTCACCACGTGTAAACGGTTCAAACAAGGTCGCCACTTGGTCTGCGGGAATTCCCGGACCATCATCCTCGACCGTCAACCACACCATTTTACAATCGGCAGTCATACCCGATGATAATCGCACCCAGCCATTACCATAGCGATAAGCATTAACCACCAAATTGGTGACCGCGCGCTTAATACCGATCGGGTTACCCCGTGCAGGCAATATGGCATCGTTGAGAGACCATTCGACCTTATTTTCTCCCGCAAAGGCTTCTGCTGTCGCAATGTCACTGGCAATCTCATTGAGATCGACCGCTTCAAAGGCATCCACATTCATCGGTTTCAAATAATCCATGAACTGACTGATGATTTCATTGCATTCTTCCGTATCGCTGATGATGCCTTCCGCAAGATAACTGTCTTCGGGTGACATCATTTCGGTCGCTAAACGAATTCGTGTTAATGGCGTTCTTAAGTCATGACTAATGCCGGCCATCAGCAATGCACGGTCTTCTTCTAATGCTTGAATGCCTCGCGACATTTGATTAAAAGAGCGCGTCACCGAACGAATTTCAGTGGCTCCTTTTTCGGGTAATGCCGCTGGAAATTCGCCCTGTCCTACTCGCTTGGCCGCTTTTTCCAACGCCAATAACGGTCGATTTTGTAAACGAATGAATAACCACCCTCCCGCCACAATCAAAAAGGCCATAATGATGCTGTTTCTAAATAACGGCGCAAAATCTTTTTCTTGCAGCTCAGATAACGGAATGCGGATCAATTGGCCAGGTAGCTCGGCAATGCGAATCCACAAAACATAGCTTTCTTTACCTAACGCCATACGCACTTCGGTGGGCGAGCCTAAATCTTGAGTCATTTCCTCACTCATCAAATCAATACTCACGCCACGCTGAAACTCTTGTGCAGCCGGACTGTGATCGGAATGGATGGTGACACCGAGCTGTTCTAATACTCGCTGGCGTTGCGGCGCATCAAGAGCAATGTGGTTGTGGCGAATCGAATCATCCAACATCAGGTTGATTTCATGTCCGAGAATTTTATTAAACTGCTGCAAACTTGGCATTAAAGCGTAGTTAAACACCGCATAAAAGGAATACAGCTGACTCGCAATCAATAATGACAGAAAAAGGAGAATGGACTGGGTGAAGGTACTGCGAATTTTAATGCGCATAAGTACTCTTTAATATCTGAGAATAAAACACGAGCAGTGCTCATACACTGCTCGTCATCGCTGACTATTTTAATTTACCGTCGGGAACGAAAACATAGCCGAGCCCCCACACGGTTTGAATATAGCGGGGTTTGCTGGGATCTTCTTCTAACATGCGGCGTAAACGCGAGATCTGCACATCAATGGAACGCTCCATTGCCGAGTACTCACGACCGCGCGCCATATTCATCAACTTGTCACGCGACAAGGGTTCACGCGCATTTAAGACTAGCGCCTTCAACACCGCAAACTCGCCCGAGGTCAACGGCATTGGCTCGTCATTACGATACATCTCACGAGTCCCCAAATTCAGACGAAATTCGCCGAACTCAACCATCGACTCTTCCGAGCTTGGTGCACCAGGGGCTTCAATGACTTGGCGTCGCAATACCGCTTTGATCCGAGCTAACAATTCACGTGGATTAAAAGGTTTAGGCAGATAATCATCCGCGCCCACTTCCAATCCGACAATGCGGTCAATCTCATCCCCTTTTGCCGTCAGCATCAAAATGGGCAACATATTATTGGCGTTACGCAGCCGACGACATATCGAGAGTCCATCTTCGCCGGGTAACATTAAATCCAACACCATCAGGTGAAAGTTTTCACGAGTTAACAAGCGATCCATTTGTTCGCCATTGGCCACACTACGAACTTGAAATCCTTGTTCGGAGAGGTAACGTTCTAACAAAGAGCGCAAACGCGCATCATCATCAACCACCAGAACTTTATAACTTTCTTGCATGATATCCCTCATTGACTCACGCCAATCTCTTTTTCTATGAGTATCAATGTATCACCAAGCGCACCGCAGGGTAATAAACAATTGTTAACGTTTGTTTCCTACCAAACCAGCCAGCCGATGCATGGCGCAGTTCACCGCGATGAGACGCCACCGCTAAGATGAACTGCTACGATACTCGATACGGTTAATGAACCACGTTTTCTTACCTGAAGGCGTCACCACTTCGACATCGTCATCGACTTCTCGCTTCAAGAGCGCTCGTGCCATCGGGGAATCAATCGAAATATACTCTTTTTTATCCCCATAAATTTCTTCGGGGCCGACAATGCGAAAACGCTTGGTTTCCCCCTCTTCGTTTTCAATCTCAACCCAAGCGCCAAAAAACACTTTGCCATCTTGTTGCGGCGAATAGTCGACAATGGTCAATTCGGGTAATAACTTGCGTAAGTAGCGCACTCGGCGGTCAATTTGCCGTAATAGGCGCTTATTAAACGTATAATCCGCGTTTTCCGAGCGATCCCCTAGGCTGGCAGCCCAAGTAACAATTTTAGTGACTTCGGGGCGACGCTCATTCCACAGGTAATCATGCTCTTCTTTAAGCTGTTGATAGCCTTCTCGCGTAATCAGCTTTGTTTTCACTGCAATACTCCACGATGATGATCACGATAGTTAAGCGACGAAAATAGCGTTTTTATGGCGTATTTTCTAGTCATGATAAAAGGAAACCATCGATAACACCCTATCAATGCTCACCTTTTGTGAAATCACCATGGCTTTTCGTTGGGCAAAGCAGCCCACTCACCCATGCTGTACTCGGTTTCTCGGGCGGGCTTAACGAAAAACGCCCTTCCAACAGGAAAGGCGTTTGCATAAGCCGTTGTAAATGCCATTTACGACGACGAATCACTGGACGTTTTGACTGCGGTACGATTCAGCATCCCCGTCACTTTCGAACCGAACAATGACAGCAGCAGTAAACCGATAATCAGTAACGTGATCGGACGTTCAAAAATGTAGCTGATTTCCCCGCCACTGATCTGATAGGTGTGCAGGAAGTTACTCTCCGCCATTCCCCCTAATAAAATGCCAATCACCGCAGCAGGAACGGAATAATGAAGATGAGTAAACACCCAGCCAACAATCGCGAAAACGAGCACAGCAACAGGACCCGCAATATTACCGGTTAAACCGAACGAACCGAACACGGCCATCGACAGGACCGATGGAATCAAAATGTTCATCGGAACTTTGACCACATTCGCCAATAACGGAATAAACATCAATCCAAGTGCGATGAGTAACACCACCTGACCAAAGTTCGCCAGAATGATGGCATAGACGATATCCGTCTGTTCACGAATGAATTGAGGCCCACCGGTAATGTTATGCATCGCGAAGGCAGCGAGCATCACAGCGGTAGCCCCGCCACCAGGAATCCCTAAGGCCAGTAGCGTAGCCATCGACCCCGCTTCGGAGGTTGAGTTGGCCGACTCGGCCGCCACCACGCCTTTGGGATTGCCTTTGCCATAACTTTGCGGATCCTTGTCGCGACGCTTCGTTTCAATGTAAGACAACAGGTTCGAAACCGATGAGCCAACCCCTGGCACCGCTCCGACAAACACGCCAATTAAGCTGCCGCGTAACATCACTTTGGGATGCTTAAACGCATGGGTTACCCCGCCAAGAATCTCTCGAATACTCACTTTACGCGCCGATTCATCTGCCACTAAATAATTGGTATTAACGAGTTTGAAGAGCTCAGAAGCGGCGAACATCCCCATCATTGCTGGGATAACTGGCACACCATCGAGCAAATATTCATTGCCCAATGTCCCTCTCGCCACACCAACTTCACTAAAACCGATGGTCCCGATAAGCAACCCCACCATGCCAGAGATCAACCCTTTAAGCATCGCGTCACCTCTAAGACTGGCAATCAGCGTGATTCCCCAAAAAATGACCATCAGCATTTCAGATGGTCCTAATTTCAAGACAAGCACTGAAATCGGTTGAATGAGTAAGAACAGGATAATGTAGCCAAACAGCACACCGAAACAAGAAGACCCCAGAGCGATACCCAGTGCCTTATTATGTTGCCCTTTTCTTGCCATCGGATAGCCATCAAACGCCGTTGCGATCGCCGAAGATGTGCCGGGTATGTTCATTAAAATAGCTGGGATCCCACTCCCAAAAGAACCACCAGTAAAAATGGCCGTTAAAAACAACATCGCTTCTAAAAAGCTCATGTAGAGAGTAGCAGGCAAAAATATCGCCATCGCCATCGAGATCTGTAAGCCAGGAATGGCACCAAATACCAAACCAATAATAATGCCGGGGAAGACGTACAACCACGGTCCTACCGAAGAGAAAAGCAAATCCGCTCCGGCAGTAATTGCGGAAAAATCTAACATTCTGTTCTCCTAGTATTCAGTGGGAAGTAAGGTCATTGGCATAGGATATGGCAGCATCTGCGCGAAGAATGTCGACATCAACAGAGCAAACGCAATGCTATAACCAATCAACCATACAAAGCGGCGTTCCTTTTGTACCCACAGGAACACCCCCACAAACAAGGCCGTTGCGATATCAAATCCAATGGTTTCCAGAGACAACACATACACCGTAAACAAACCGATGATGGGCAGTTCGGATTTGATGCTATGCACCTCCTTCGGGACAACATCCTCTTGGATGACCACTTCCGGTTTCGCAATCACTTGGCGAATCAGCTCGATAAGACACAAGGTCAACGCAATCAGTGCGACAGGCGCAATGAGAATCAGGTTTTCAATGGCAGGTGACGCTTGGTAAGCATCCCAAGAATACCAACCCACAAACAAGGCCAAGACGATCACCACGCAGGCGTCGGCCGATCGTTGATTGAACAATCTCATAAAGAACTCCAAAATCTGAAATGGCTGACTAGCCTCGTGACGCGCTAGTCAGCGATGGAAAGGATTAGTTGAGAAGATTCTTGTACTTGTTGAAAGTCTCGTAATTCTCTTTCATCAATTTTTTAGAGCGCTCAGGACCGACCCATACGCCACCAATCTCATTACTTTTCAGTAGCTTTTGTACATCATGCCGAGCCAAAGTATTTTCGAATGCTTGCGTCAGTTTGGCGTAGCGTTCTGGGTATTTTTCCTTGAAAGCATGAGTGACCGCAAAACCTCGCATGGAGCCAGTTAACACCGGTACTTTAACGTCTAATGGTTTAAGCGCCTCATTGACAGTCGGCACATCCCAACGCTCGCTGCGCTTATCGCGAACGACAGCAAGTGGTCGGATAAACTCTCGAATCCCTTCGCTGCCCTGCGCGCTAATAATGATAAAATCCACCTGTCCGCCCGCGACGGCAGAGCGCGCTTTACCACCACTATTGAAAGTCACGAGGTTCAGGTTTTCTTGTGGGATGTCATAGTTATTGAGCAACAGTTTTGCCATTAAATGTCCGCCTGAACCTTGTACAACCGCGGCTTTAATGGACTTGGGTTTTTCCTTAATCGCCGTTAATAAGCTTGGCAAATCTTGGTAAGCGCTGTCTTTGTTTACTGCAATCAACTCAAAGTCAAACCATTGAAAATTAATATAAGAAAAGTCATTGATGGTATAACTCGCGTTACCTTTTAAAATTGTATTGGACAGATAAGGGGCAAACGTAGAGGCAAAGATTGTATAACCATCATCACGGCGATTCAGAACATAGTTCGCCGCAATCTGTGTACCCGCCCCTTTTTTGTTAATGATCTTAACCGGTTGACCGAGCTCTTCGGCTAAATAGGTCGACATCGTTCGCGTCATACGGTCAGCGCTTCCACCCACCCCTAAACCAACGACAATGTTCACTGGTTTTTTGGGATAATTATCCGCTAGCGCGGTATGTGGGAGCAGTATAGAGAGTGTTAGCCCTGTCACAGCTGAGAGCCGTAGGATTGTCTTGTTAAGCATATTCATTTTACCATTCCTTAGTTTTAATTATATTTGTATTAACCTTTTGTTTACACTTTGTACCCTAACCATACTCCCTGTCATTAACCTTGCACCGCTGACAGGCTCGCGTTTTTAAATCAAATTTTTGAAGTAAGTCATGCGCATATTAATCGTCGAAGACAGTGTTGTTATCGCTGAAGGTTTAAAAAAAATCCTTTCAAGTAAAGGGTTTGCAGTCGATTTGTTTCATTCTGGTGAACAAGCTTTGCATGCTATCCAAACCCAGCAGTTTGACCTCTTACTGCTCGACTTAGGGCTGCCAGACTGTGACGGGCTGCAAATTCTTCGTGACTTTCGGCAGGCTAAGAGAAATCTACCCGTCTTGATCATTTCAGCGCGAGCGTCGCTCGAGGAACGGATTTTAGGTCTGAATGAAGGCGCAGATGATTACCTGTGTAAACCCTTTGAGCCCGAAGAAGTGGTGGCGAGAGTCCATGCATTACTGCGACGGGCGACATCACGAGCCAGTAACGTTATCGAACATGGTCCACTGACCTTGGATATGGAGAGCAAAAAAATCACGTTTCATGGCCAAGATGTGGTGCTGCATCGTCGTGAGATTTCGGTATTGGAATATTTGCTCGCCAATGTCGAGCGCGTGGTGAGCAAACCACAAATTGTGCAACATATCTCCTCTTTTGAGGACGAACTCAGTGAAACCGCCATCGAGACCTACATTTCACGTTTACGCAAAAAATTCATGCCCGATCTTAATATTCGGACTGTCAGAGGATTAGGGTATATGCTGGGAAAGCCGAACAGTGATTAATCTGCAATCGCTGTCACAGCGTTTATATTTTGCGATCGCCAGTGCGCTGATCTTACTCACGTTATTCATCTTTTTTATCAGCACTTGGGTATTGGAAGAAAAGTCTGAACGCCTTTACGACAATATGTTGATTGCCGTCACCAAAAAAATCGATGATAAGTTGGTCGTTAAAAATAACAAAATACATCTGGATATGGATTACTTCTCCATCGATACGTTAAGTGATGTAAGAAGTGAAAAGATTTTCTATCGCATCATTGCACCGAATGGTGATCTGCTGGCGGGGTTCGAAGGGCTTCCTCTCGCCCCTAAACCAAAAGAGCAATCCATCGTACTCTACAACACCGTCTACTCTGGAACCCCCTTACGCGCGGCTCAGTATACGGCGCGCACCCTCATCGGCGATGCCATTATTGTGATTGCGGAATCGAAGCACGGACGCCATGCGACCCTGTCGGGATTAAAGCGCCAAATCATTTTGGTCGCTTTATTCACCTGCATTGGTACGCTCATCCTGGTCGCGTTCATTGTACGTAAAGGACTCAAGCCTCTTAATCAACTGCAGCAAGAAATTCGTTTGCGGTCAGAAACCAACTTAAATCCCATTGATACCAACGTCCCACCCGAAGTGGAAGCGCTGGTTCAATCTCTCAACAACCTGATGGCAAGGCTGCAAAAAAGTATCGAGATCAGCCACAACTTTAATTCCGATCTCTCTCATCAATTGAGAACCCCACTAGCTGAAATGAAAATGCAACTTGATATGTATCATCGCTCCCCGCAAACCGAGGATCTCAACGGATTGGAACGTAATATTGCCTTAATGACTCGGTTGACCGAACAAATGCTTCATTACGCCAAAATACAGAACCGTACTGTGTCGAGTGAATATTGGACGAACGTTGATATTGTTGCGTTCTGCCGACATTTCTGCCAAAAACATGCACCTATGGTGTTTAATCGAGGCCAATCGATCGCCTTTGAAACCACCGTGGCATCAGTGCAATGTCACATCGATGAAACCTTACTAGAAAGCGCGTTACTGAACCTGATTGAAAACTCGCTCAAGTATGGCAGTCCAACCCATCGCGAGGGGGAAATCATCATGCGATTAACTCGCGATAACCAAACCGTATCGATCTCAATCACCGACCAAGGTCATGGGGTCAACCAACAAGCACTCCAGTCAATGCTAGAAAGAAAAGTCCGCTTGGATCGCTCCAAGCAGGGGTTTGGCCTTGGCTTAGCCATCGTCAAGCAGGTCGTGGAAATGCATGGTGGACAGTTGCACATCGTCAATGCGCTCCCTAGAGGATTAAAAGTCACGCTCAGCGGTTTGCACATCCTCTGCGAAGATTAACGCCCAGTGGTATTATATCGCTTTAACGGATGGTGAAGCGACACCATGCGCTAGCCAAGCGAGGATCGATAACGTTATGAGCCACATCCAAGGCCTGATGGCGACATTTCACGTCGGTTAAGTCCTAGTAAAACCATCAAAATTTGGGTCTAAGCCCACAAAATCGTAGAAAGTCGCGGGTCTGCTCTAGAAAATCGCGCTTATCCCCCCCATAAATAGAGCTGAATTTCAAAAAATAAAGAGTGACACGGATGAGCAAAGCTATCTGTCAGTTGATTGCCCAAGAACTGAATGTTCGCACCGAGCAAGTCAATGCAGCCGTAACCTTAATTGATGACGGAAATACCGTTCCGTTTATCGCACGTTATCGTAAAGAAGTAACCGGCGGTCTTGATGACACCCAATTACGTGCCTTGGATAGTCGTTTAACGTATTTGCGGGAATTGGACGAACGTCGTCAGACGATTCTAAAATCCATTGATGATCAAGGAAAGTTAACCCCAGAGTTAACCGCAGCCATTCAAACCGCTGATAGCAAAACGCGTCTTGAAGATCTTTACTTACCCTACAAGCCGAAGCGCCGAACCAAGGGGCAAATTGCTATCGAAGCCGGCTTAGAGCCGCTCGCATTGACGTTATGGCAAACACCCGACACAGACCCAGATAGCGAAGCACAGCGTTATCTCAACCCTGAACACAAGATTGACGACACCAAAGCCGCTCTGGACGGTGCACGTTCTATTATGATGGAGCGTATTGCAGAAGATGCCGATCTGCTCGAAAAAATTCGTCACTACCTCAATCGCAACGCAGAGCTGGTTTCCCGAGTGATTGCCGGTAAAGAAGTGGCAGGCGAAAAATTTAAAGACTACTTCGAGCACAATGAAGCCATCGCGAAAGTGCCATCGCATCGCGCGCTCGCGATGCTGCGTGGTCGCAATGAAGGGTTTTTATCTTTAAGCCTGAATGCCGACCCGGGTCAAGAAGAGTCAGTGCGCCAATCACACTGTGAAACACTGATCACCGATCACTATCGCATTCATCTCAACAACGCCCCTGCAGATGGGTGGCGTCAGCAAGTCATCAGTTGGGCATGGCGTATTAAGATTGCCATGCACATGGAAACGGAGTTGATGAGCGCGATGAAAGAACGCGCCGAAATCGAAGCGATTGATGTCTTTGCCACGAATTTAAAAGATTTGCTGATGGCGGCGCCGGCTGGGCCGAAGGCCACACTCGGTTTAGATCCCGGATTACGCACCGGATGCAAAGTCGCAGTGGTTGATGCGACTGGGAAAGTGCTGGCCACCGATACGATTTATCCTCACCAGCCGCAAAAGCAATATGATAAAGCCATGCATTCGGTGACAGCGCTTATCAAACGCCATAATGTCGATTTGATTGCCATTGGTAATGGCACCGCGTCACGAGAAACCGATGCCTTTGCCGCAGACTTAATCAAACGTGCCCATCTGAATGTGCAGAAAATCACCGTCAGCGAGGCTGGAGCCTCGGTATACTCAGCGTCCGAGCTGGCTGCCAACGAATTTCCTAATATGGATGTGTCATTGCGTGGTGCGGTTTCGATCGCTCGTCGCCTCCAAGATCCATTGGCTGAGCTAGTGAAGATTGACCCGAAATCTATTGGTGTGGGTCAATACCAACACGATGTCAGCCAATCTTGGTTATCCAAACGCCTTGATGCGGTGGTAGAAGACTGTGTGAATGCGGTCGGGGTCGATCTCAATACCGCGTCTGCCGCGCTATTGACTCGTGTTGCAGGGCTCTCCACCACATTAGCCGACAACATCGTCAAATACCGCGATGAAAACGGTCGTTTTAACGCACGAACCGAGCTGAAGAAAGTGGCACGCTTAGGTCCCAAAGCATTTGAACAATGTGCCGGCTTCCTGCGCATCATGGATGGTAAGAATCCACTCGACGCCTCCGCCGTGCACCCTGAAGCGTACCCTGTCGTTAAAATCATTGCAGAGAAGAATCAGCAACAGATTCAAACCCTCATTGGCAATACAGAGTTCTTACGTGGTTTGCAAGCCTCAGACTACACCGATGAACACTTCGGTGTCCCAACGGTCACGGACATCATTAAAGAATTGGATAAGCCAGGTCGCGACCCTCGTCCAGAATTTAAAACGGCGACATTTGCCGATGGCATTACCGAAGTGTCTGATCTTGAGCCCGGGATGATTTTAGAAGGCGTGGTCTCTAACGTGGCCAATTTCGGCGCCTTTGTCGATATTGGGGTCCACCAAGATGGTTTAGTGCATATTTCAGCGCTCACCGATCGCTTTGTGTCCGATCCACGAGAAGTGGTTAAGGCCGGTGACATTGTCAAAGTCAAAGTCATGGAAGTGGATATTCAGCGCAAACGTATTGGTTTATCCATGCGTTTATCGGATGAGCCAGGACAGGACAACCGCGCAAGCCGCAGCCAAACCTCCCATAAACCGGCCGCACACCCTAAAGGTAAGCGTTCCTCGCAAAAAACCGAGGAGACCAACGGTGCGATGGGCGGCGCATTTGCGGCCGCATTTGCCAAAGCGAAACGGTAATCTGTGATAAAAAAATCCCCCACATCGCTGTGGGGGTTTTTATTGGCCGTCTTTATCTAAGGAGGCTGACCTCTTAAGACTGCTACAAGATGGCTATCACTTCAGAAGGCGTGTTAGGAGCAATAGCATGACCATAATGAAATTTAATCACGGTTCTTCTATGCGCCATTTCCCCCTCTGAGATCACCGCATCAATAATGCGCCGAGGAAGACGGAAACGCATCGCATACCCTTTCCCCTGACTTTCACTGTAAGACGCCAAAGATAACAACTCAAACAGCCGCTCTAGGTCACTAACCTGAGGATCTTGATCCGACTTTTCATACGCTGACTCGTCATGCGTATGGTCATAACCCGGATGCTCAGACGGATCCCAAGCGGATTGTTGACGACGTTTATCATCTTCTTTCAGCTTACGTTCGGCGGCTGCTCTGGCCATTTCTTCAGTGGCCGTCACAGGCTCCTTAACACGATTATCTCGTGCAACTTGCTCTGTTTGCACATTCACTGACGGGGCGATCAGTGGCACACTGACATTGGTCGGTGACACAACCATGGCAATATCCTCCAAGTTTCGCCCAACTCAATAAACTTGGAGCGTCTAAGTCTATTGAGGTATGAGTTGTATCGGCCAAGTCGCTAAAAAAATAAGCCTCAATCGGTAAATAATGTGTCAATTTGTGCTATTGGGCTAAGAATCCCGAATAAAGTCGCTCACTTCCTGACAAAATCGCTGTGGTTCAGTGATAAACGGAGCATGAGCGGATTGCGTCATGATGACACTCGCACTGGCGGGCAAATGACTATCAAGATCCTGCGCCACTTTCACTGGCACTAATCCATCTAAACGCCCGTAGATTCGTAAAAAGGGGGGTTGAATGACGCTTAACTCTTGTCTTAAATCGCAGTCAGCCAATAGATTGAGCCCCTCATGCAGAGCCTGTTGATTCGGGAAGGGCCGAGATAAAATGGCGTGTTTTAACCTTTTGACATCCTCACGTGCCGACGGGCTCCCCATCACCTGCAACGCCATAAACTGTTCAATGGTTTTTTCAAAATCTTCTTGCAGTTGTTGAGTAAAACTGGCTAACACCTTGGGCTGAATCCCTCGCCATGGACGTTCCGCGGCAAACTTGGGAGACGAAGCAACGGTAATTAATTGAGTGACTCGCTGCGGATGAGTCGCCGCCAAATGAGAAGCGATCAATCCACCTAACGACCACCCGATCCACACCGCTTTTTGCGGTGCTTGAGCGAGCAAACAGTCGACCATCGCAGATAACCCGCTGGCACTGACTTCCTGGCTGTATCCATAGCCGGGCAAATCGACCATATGCACACGAAAGTCGGCACTTAAGTGTTCGGCCGTTTGTTGCCAAATCGCCCCATTCATTCCCCAGCCATGCAGAAGCACTACATCCGGTCCGGCCCCAATCGTTTGCCAATATAATGGTGAAGACATGTCACAACCTCTCCAACTTTTTTCATCCCTTATTTAAGGAATATGCACGCATACTATGACGATGCGGATGATAAACATGATGATTATGTTAGCGAATTGGTGGCAAAAAAACATTAAAAGACAAATACCGCAATGTTGTGACCTGTGCGGATTATCGCTGGATAGTGATAGCATCATGACACTGTGTGCGGCCTGTCAGTTAGCGCTCACTCCGCAGCCTCGTTGTCAACGCTGCGGATTAACAACCCTATCGCCGATGCGTGAATGTGGTCGTTGCCTTAAACAGCCTCCCCCTTGGCACGCCCTGTATTGCATCGGTGACTATCGCTATCCGCTCGATCACTACATCCATCAGCTCAAATATCAGCGCCAATTTTGGCTCGCCCAACCGTTAGCCCAGCAATTAGCCACCACCATCACTGAGCCGGCTCCGCTATTGTGTGCCGTCCCCATGCACTGGCGACGCTATCTATGGCGCGGTTTCAACCAAAGTGATCAATTAGCACAACAACTTGCGTCTGAATTACACGTCCAATACTGGCCGTCGTTATTTCATCGCCGACGAGCCACGATTCCGCAAAAGGGTCTCCATAAAAGCCAACGCCGACACAATTTGGCGGGGGCGTTTCACTTTACCACGCCCATTCATACGCTAGGCTCTCATGTTGCGATAGTCGACGATGTCGTGACGACGGGGAGCACTTTAAAACCGTTGTGTCACCTGCTCACTGCCATTGGAGTGACCCAGATTGATATCTATTGCTTATGCAGGACGCCTGAGCCCCGTGAAGCTTGATCGCCGACAAAAGTGCGCGAAAAAGGACTGGATCATGCGTAAGACAAGAGTACAATATCGACCAATAGCCTACAAATTTACTCAGGTATTCGTCGTGTCAGAAATTATTACTATTACAGAAGAAGCCCACAATCACTTTGGGAAACTACTGGGACAACAGCCAGAAGGAACTAACATTCGTGTGTTTGTGGTGAATCCAGGAACACAAAATGCCGAGTGCGGTGTCTCTTACTGTCCACCAGAAGCTGTCGAAGCCTCTGACACTGAGATCCGGTTTGAACAATTCTCTGCGTATGTGGATGAGTTAAGCTTGCCCTTCCTTGAAGAAGCCGTCATTGACTTCGTCACCGACAAGCTTGGATCTCAGCTTACATTGAAAGCGCCTAACGCCAAAATGCGTAAAGTCGCTGATGATGCACCACTACTTGAGCGTTTGGAGTATGCGATCCAAACTCAAGTCAACCCGCAATTGGCAAGCCATGGTGGCCACATCAGTTTGCTAGAAATTACCGATGATGGCGTGGCGATCATTCAATTTGGTGGGGGTTGTAATGGGTGTTCTCAAGTCGATATCACGTTGAAAGATGGTATCGAAAAACAGCTACTTGAACAGTTCGCAGGAGAGCTTAGCGCGATTAAAGACTCCACTGAACATGCGCGTGGCGATCACTCTTACTTCTAAAATCGCTCAAAAAAGCTGATGTGTTATCATCAGCTTTTTTATTCTCCGCAGCTTTGTGCATTCCGCTAATACCAATTCGATCAGGATACCGCTATGGCCGTGAAACATCCTCCCAAAATCCTTGCTAAAGACACCGTGGCACGCTCAAGACTCTTTGCCATTGAATCACTCGATTTATGTTTTTCGAATGGTGTTGAACGTACGTACGAACGAATGAAGCCGAGTGGACGTAATGCTGTCATGATGGTGCCCGTCACCTCAGACGGGGATTTGTTGTTGGTTCGTGAATATGCCGCCGGCACAGAAAACTACGAGCTTGGTTTTCCCAAAGGGTTAATCGATCCTGGAGAGACTCCGGAACTCGCTGCGGTTCGCGAACTGAAAGAAGAAATTGGTTTTGGTGCCAATCAACTGACCATGCTAAAAGAAGTGATTCTTGCCCCTTCGTATTTTTCCAGTCGCATGACACTTTTCATTGCAGAAGATCTATACTCAGAAAAGTTAGAAGGCGATGAGCCAGAGCCACTCGATATTGTTCGCTGGCCATTAAGCCAAGCAGAAGAGCTACTCAACCACCTTGATTTTAGTGAAGCTCGCTGTATTACCGCCTTATTGCTGGCTTTAAGAGTTCTCAACACTCCTGAGGCTTAATCTCTGACATAAATAGGAATCTCTTGGTATGCCGACTGCAAAAGATCTTTCTCATTTGCTTCCTGATGTTATTGCGATAGCGCGATCTGCCGGGCAAGTCATTCTCGACATTTATGAAAATCACGATTACGAAGCATTTGTAAAAAGCGACGATACCCCCGTCACCACTGCCGACTATGCCGCCCATAAACTCATTGTTGAAAAGCTTCACGCACTGACGCCCGATATTCCGGTGTTGTCAGAAGAGGCGGCCAATATTGATCTCGCCACCCGAGAAACATGGGATCGCTATTGGTTGGTCGATCCGTTGGACGGTACGCAAGAGTTTATTGCGCGAAGCGGTGATTTTGCGACAGTTATTGCCTTAGTTGAGCATAATCAGCCAGTGATGGGCGTCGTTTATGGTCCCGTGTCTGGTGTGACCTATTATGCGTATGCGGGGAAAGGGGCATGGAAAATACCAGACATGTCAGACAATATTCGCATTCAAACTCACCAGCATGAAACACCGAACCAATCCATTGCGATTGCCATCAGTCGTCGCCAAAATATCAACCGTATTACCAATAAACTCAGTGACAGCTGGAATTATGATTTAGTCCCACTTGGCTCCGCGGCCCTTAAAGCCTGCCTCGTTGCAGAAGGCGCCGTAGATTGTTATCTGCGCTTAGGACCGACAGGAGAGTGGGATACCGCGGCCACACAATGCATTGTTGAAGAAGCCGGGGGCAAAATTTTAAATACTTATCTTAGCCCGCTCTCTTATAACGAACGGGATACCCTCGAAAACCCCAATTTCATTGTCTTAGGCGATCACTCTCTTCCTTGGAGCGAAATATTAAATCGCGCCACTTAAACGCTGAAGTATAAAAAAGGCAAGCCCATTGGCTTGCCTTTTGTCTCGCTAGTTTGAAGCGCGCGTTAGAGTTGCCCTGAAGGGGAAAAATGATAACGCCCTTTACTATCCGGTGTCGGCAAGCGATCCAGCCATTGCCCTAACTCAGCCGGAAATTGCGCCTCAGGATGAAACCATGACGTCACTTTATAGTGATAGGCCTTATACACCGTAGCGGAGAATTCGCTACTCACTTGAGCGCTTTTCTGCTGCCCCTCAATAGAAAGGTTGTTATCAAGGCAATCGACCTGAGCCAGGACCTGATCTAATTGCAGTGGGCTGGCTGGCGTCTCCAATGACGCTTTTGACCACACAAGACTCCCCTTCGCACTTTGACACCACGGCTGAGCATACTGAAATTGTTTTAACGACAGTTCAACTTGCCCCTTGACCGCAACCGGTAGCGGCTGAGGACTATATTGCAGTATTTGACTTGCTGGCAATGACGCAATGACGTTATTGGCATACACGCCATCCAATCCATAACCGACAACTCCTCTCCCATGCAACTGCATTGCGCTGCCGCGGCCGATTCGGATATCCGCTTCAATACGACCCGTCAATAACGCAACGGTGTTCATGCGCCAACTCAGCGCGCCGAATCCTTGATTATGCCAATGAACCTGTGTCGCTCGGCCCTTCCATAAACTGCCGCTCACACCGTCAATTTGGAGTGCTCTTGGCAGGGGCACATGCTTGAGCACAAACGCGGCCGGAAGGTGAACAATCACACTCACCATGAACACAGCAACAAATAGGACGCTCCCAAGGAGTTTTAATCTCATTCTAAACTCCCCGCTTCAACTGTAAACGTTTCACTTCCACCATGCCTGGCACAGAGCCTTTATCGATATCGAGATATTCAACCGAGATGCCTTGCTTCTCTTTCAAGAAGGCAATCCAATTGAGCAATTGTGAAAACGGTAGCGGCTGAACCCACACCTGCATTTTATCTTCCCCACGCGGTTGAACGCGGATCAAACGAATTTTAAATTCCCCTGATGAATTAGCCACGACACGATTTAAAGGTTCTAACCTTGCACTTCGCCCTCCTTGTTTGCGCAGCGCAACAATGTGATCGGCTTTATCTGCCACCCAAGCTAAAAGCTGTTTTTCAGAGTGGACACGGGCTTGTGCAGATGCAATACGTTGATTGAGGGGCTGATAAAATCCCCAGTAAAGAATCCCAACAACCAGACAGATAACCGCTACAATTACAAGCCGTTGTTCTCGTTGTGTAATGGAATTCCACCACTGTTTCAATTGTCCTTTTAACGGTCCGATTATATTTGCCATCCGTTGCTCCTACTTCGCTTTCAGCACAAAAGAGCCGAGAACCGTTTCTCCGTCTTTGTTTAATTGACCCTGCTCGACACGAAAAGACTGCTCAAGCTTGACTCGCGCTTTCTCAAAGCTTTGGAAATCCTTACTGACGGCGTCCACTCTAAGCTGTTTCTTATTCTCATCATACTTGAGACTGGTGATCGTCATATCCTCAATCGTACCTATCGTCGTTGGCAGCTGATTCAACCAAGTCAACACGCCATCTTGATTATTGCTTCCAGCCAAAATATTCAATTCACTGGTAAATTGACGCTTGAGATAACTGACGGTCGGAATACGATGTTTATCAGGGAACACCGTCCGAAAAATACGTTTACTCTCTTGTCGGTACGCCTGTGCCTGCTCTTCATACTGATTAGCCTGCAAGGTACTGTACAGCAAAGATAACACCAAGAAGGCGACTGCGGAATACACCGGTAACCGCCACACTTTCCAATACTTGAGCCAAGATGAGCTTGGTTTAAAGCTCCCTGTCAGCAGTGTCAAACGTGAAGCAATCGCGCCTTGTGCCAGTAACTGCATCACCATATTGGCGGGCTGTACGCCCCAATGCTGGTCGTCTTTTAGCGTTAACGCGGGTAGTGGTGTATACGCCGTCAACGCTAAAAACTCGTCCCCTTCACGAACCCAATCTGACTCCACCAGTAATGGCAACCAATCCGCTTCCATCACCATACCACTCCACAGCCCCTTACGGACTAACCAATGGGCACCGAGTTGAGCGGCAACCAAGGGGGTTTCTGCCGTGGGCAAGGCGAAAACATCAGGCATCACCCGTTTGATCTCGATACCTGCGTGATGGAAATCCGCTAAACATTGTTCGAACCACTGACGGTCAACGCCCACAACATGTGCTAAGCCATTTTGCTTGTTCAACACGGTAAAGTGCAGATCATCCACATCTTGGGCAATTTCATCTTCCAGTAAATACGGTAACATGGCTTCAAACTGACGAGCACCGCCAGCTGGAATCTCAACCTGAGTCAAAACCAAATCACTCGCGGATAACAAGACAATGGTCGTCCTTTGATGAGCATAAGGCGCAAGGTCTGCCAGCTCGTGGCGAGAC
Source organism: Vibrio zhugei (assembly GCF_003716875.1). Taxonomy (NCBI): domain Bacteria; kingdom Pseudomonadati; phylum Pseudomonadota; class Gammaproteobacteria; order Vibrionales; family Vibrionaceae; genus Vibrio; species Vibrio zhugei. The sequence goes on from NZ_CP033078.1 coordinate 2,693,603, forward strand.
GATAGCTCACCGCTAGCGATGATGTCTTGCTGTTCTGTAGACCACACCAACCATTCGATCGGCGCGTCCAGTTGACTACTCAGTCGAACGGTCAGAAATTCGTTCACTGATTCCTCCATAGCGACGGCGAATAACCGTAGCGTGACTTTTATCTTCGTTGTGGATCAAACTGCGCACTCTGACTCGTGATTTATCAACAAGTACTTGCGCATCTAATTCAAAATAGTGGCTATTCACCGTTAAATGTTGGCGGGCATTCTCCGCCCCTGATTGGGAGTTGGACTGCCGATTTGCTTGGCTACTTTGCGCCAACTGAGGTTCACTCATAAAATCGGCCACATTACTCCACCCTTTTTCCGGACGATTTTTTATCAGCGCTTTCGCGCCACCTTCCGTTAAATTCGGACTAAACATCGCCACCAGCAACAACGCCTGTTTTTGGGTAAGGGTATTGATATTCACCTTCCACTCTGCGGTTGGTATAGCACACACAAACGGTTTGAGCTGCTGCATCACTTTCCCACTCATACCTTGTACCGCGCGTAATTCACTGGTATCAATCATCATGCCATTGGCAGGCAAATAAGCCGGAGACAACGAATCATAATAGCTATCTTCCATACCATTGGTGGTGGTCACGGTATCGTTGGTATCCACAAACTCCCACAGGGAATCGGTAATCACACTGGCTTTGTTGCTATCCACATTCAAATATTGCAATAAGTTAGTGAACACTTGCGCCGAATAGGGGGATACCGACACTCCAGGCGCGCTCACAAGCCCCGCAAATACATTGACGTTAAAACACGCTTGTTTATCGTAAATCTGTCCAGACACGCTGCCATAATCCAAAGGAAAGGTGCGATCTTTCATTGCCCACACTTGGCTCAAATTAATGGTCTTACTGTCTTGTTTACGTGTCTGTTTTAACAGCGACGTCGCCAATTCTTCGACCCCGATGCTATGCCAGTAGGCTTGCTGGTAATTGATTTGATGCGTGGCTCGCTGAAATTGGGTAAACATACGCGCAGACATCGTTGCCGCCAGAGACACCATAATAGCGACAATCAACAGTATGACGATCAACGCCACACCTTGCTGAGAACGTTTATTTCTCATTGCCGTCTCCCGAAACCGCACGAACGTCTTTTTGCTTAGCCGCTTCGTGCGCAATCAGATACGTTCGGCTAATTTTTCCATAATCTTTTAAGACCAACGTTACTTTTACCGCTTGCGGCAGGCCAGTTTGATCCTCCCACTCATCTATCCACTTTTTCTTGGTATAAAAGCTCATTGACCAAGACGTCACACCGGTCAGCAGGGGTTGAGACACGCCTGCATCGCCTCTTACGGTATCGGGATAGCGCCACCAAACGCGCTCTAAAACCTCTTCTTTTAAGCGATAGCCAATTTTTGCCACTTGCCCTCGTGGAAACCTCTGCTGCGGGTTCGCCCAACCAAGCCGAGTGAACATCACTCCGTAACTGTCTGAGTCCAAGAGATAGTTTTGATAAATGAGCGGGCTTTGATTCGGCGCTTGACCATTGGTACGAAAGCGTCGATTCGCCATTTGCCTAAAGTCCGCATCCATAATCACAATGGCCCGCTGTAATCGGCTCACCCGCTCGGTACGCTGTTGCGACGCTTCATTACTGCGCTGCACCTGATTGAGCACTTGATAAGCGGCGATACTCATACTGGCAAAAATAGCCATCGCCACCAGCACTTCGATCAAGGTAAATCCCGAGTGCTTACGAGCAAGGCGTAATACCGAGCAACGAGCTAACTGCGATCTACTGGGCAACATAACTGCGTACCGTAACGATAGGGCTAGATTTTTTGTCTTTCGCGACCATAACATCGAACGCTTGTAAGGCGTCATTGGCGGTCTTCACCGGTTTCACCTGCCAATACCATTGCTGATGGGCCATCTTGGTCGTTCCTGTACGGGCGGTTAAGGGCGGCTCACGCAGTAACGTGTTCGCCATTTGGTTATCCGCGACCATCGATGCAAACATTTTTTCTTCTAGATAATTCAGCGTATTAATGTGTTGGGTCACCGAGCGCATAATGCTGATCGCTGCTATAGCAAAAATCGCTAATGCCACCAGCACTTCTAACAACGTAAAACCACGGCCGCATCGCTTATTCATGACGACTGTCTCCCGGTGGCTCGAGTACTATCTGCCCGTTTTCTTTAACTTGAACACTCCACGCCTGTTGAACGTCTTGATCCGTCAGATAAAAATGCACGGTAAACGGGGTCGTTTCTCCGCTGGAAAGAATATCGACTTGCGGAGCTGGCTGTTGATGGGTTTTCTTTTCTTCTTTGGCAAACATATTTTCGTCAAAGAGCGGCTTGTCTTCAAACAAGCGATCATCATCTTTCTGCCAAGCACTACTTCCCACCTGAAAATCCATACTCAGGCGGTCATCTAACGTTAAGCGAGCACGAAACTGCTGACGCTGGACCTTTTGCCACCCTTTCTCCGTTAACTCTAAAAACGTTAACGTCGCGGGAGTCGCCGATGCCTCCACTCGCAAACCATAATCCACACCGGAGAGCACCGATTCTTCATTCATGAGTTGCACTCGCTGGTAAAAACGTCGGGCGGTTTTTTCCGCTAAATCGCTTTGATTACTGGGAAGCGTTGAAATCACGGCGACGGATCCCAGTGCCAACAGCACCAGAACCAGCATAATTTCAATGAGTGTAAATCCGCGTGTTGAGTGCATCGTCATCGTGGGGGCGAACCGTGCTCGCCCCTGCCAATTATTGATAATCTTGAATATTCCAGTTACCAATATCGGCATTAACGCCATCACCGCCTTCTTGCCCATCGGCCCCCAATGTAAACACATCGATGGTCCCTTTATCACCAGGGCTTAAATATTGATAATCATTACCCCATGGGTCTTGCGGAAGACGCTTAATATAACCACCAGAGCGGTAGTTACGAGGTTCAGGGCTGCTTGGTTTTTTCACCAACGCATCCAACCCTTGGTCGGTAGTCGGATAGACACTGTTATCAAGTTTGTACATATCCAATGCATTTTCTAGGGCAACAATGTCAGTAATGGCTTTTTGTTGGTCAGCTTTCTCTTTATTTCCTAAAAGGTTAGGTACAACCACACTGGCTAAAATACCCAAAATAACCACGACAACCATGACTTCTAGAAGGGTAAAACCGGATTGCTTCACTGCTGTTCTTTGTTTCATAATCACTCCATTAATACGCGCCTTGAACGATTCAAGCACACTTACTGACTTACTAAGTTATTCATTTCTAAAATGGGCATCAATGTTGCCATAACGATAAACAACACCAACCCCGCCATTAACGCGATTAACGCTGGGGTAAACACTCCCAAAGCAATATTGATGGCCGACTCAAAATTTTCATCTTGGTTATCGGCGGCTCGGGTCAGCATCGCTTCCAACTCTCCACTTTGCTCACCACTGGCAATCATATGCAGCATCATTGGGGGGAAAAGACGCGTTTGATCAAGCGACTTACGTAAACTTGCGCCTTCACGAATGTTCTCTGCCGCCTCTCGCACTTTTTGTTTAACAAAGCGATTCGTCATCACGTCGACAGCGACATGCATGCCATCTAGGATAGGAATGGCGCTTGAAGTACAAATGGCCAACGTTCGTGCAAAACGCGATGTATTTAACCCACGCGCTATTTTGCCGATAATCGGTAGATAGATGATTTTTTCATCCCACTTCAAACGTACATTCGGCTGGCTGAGTAAACGCCGGATAACAAAAGTGCCGACGATGAACACAACTAAAATCGCAATGCCCCACTGCTGAATAAATCCGCTGGCCGCTAAGAGAATTTCTGTTGATTGTGGCAGTTCCTGTCCCATCTGCACAAATTGGCCGACAATTTTTGGCACCACAGCCGCCAACAAAAACGAAACAATCGCGACAGCAAATACCACCAGCACTACCGGATAAATCATCGCTTGTAATAACTTAGAGCGCATTTTCTGACGATTTTCCGCGTAATCAGCTAAGCGAGCTAATACGGTATCAAGGTGTCCGGACTTTTCGCCTGCCGACACCATCGAACGAAACAGCTCATCGAAGATGTGCGGATAATCGCCAAAGCTGTCCGCTAAGGTATACCCTTCTGTCACTTTCGAGCGCACTGCGGCGATCATTGAACGAATACGAGGCTTTTCCGATTGTTCAGACACGGCTCGTAAACACTCTTCTAACGGCATCCCGGATTGAACTAGAGTGGAAAGCTGACGTGTGATCAGCGCTAAATCCGGCGTACTGATACCACGCTGCAAGGTAAACGCAGGTTGCGCCGCGCCAGCACCAGCCGAACGCTTGCCGCGATTCTCAATCACATCGATGGGAATCAAACCTTGCTCTTTCAAGCGTTGCCTCACTTGACGAGCATTATCCCCTTCAATCACCCCTTTTTTCTGGCGCCCGGATTTATCCAGTGCTTTATAATCAAATGCCGCCATTACGACTCCTTAGTCACGCGCATCACTTCTTCAAGTGACGTAATGCCCTGGCGTACTTTATCCAGTCCATCTTGGCGAATACTCGGAGTGTGTGCTCGAATGGCATGTTCAATATCTTGCTCGCCCGCTTCTTTGTGAATCAGCGTTTGTACATTGTCATCGACGACAAGTAGCTCGTGGATGCCGGTACGTCCTTGATACCCTTTTTGGCTACAATGTTCGCATCCCTTAGGACGATACAAGGTACACGCATCGTCTTCGCTCAAGCCAAAATATTTTTTCTGTTCACTATTGGCCTCATAGGGCTCACGACAATGAACACAGAGTGTGCGCACCAACCGTTGCGCCAAAACACCCAATAGCGACGAAGAAATTAAAAACGGTTCAATCCCCATATCGCGCATTCGCGTTATCGCACCAATCGCCGTATTGGTATGCAGCGTAGACATCACCAAGTGGCCGGTTAACGAGGCTTGCACCGCAATTTGCGCGGTCTCTAAATCCCGAATTTCCCCAACCATAACCACATCGGGGTCTTGACGTAAAATGGCCCGCAAACCTCGCGCAAACGTCATATCGACTTTGGGGTTGACCTGCGTTTGCCCAATGCCAGCAATATCAAATTCAATAGGGTCTTCGACCGTCAGAATGTTGCGCTCTGAGCTGTTCAATTCCTGAAGTCCCGCATAGAGCGTCGTGGATTTACCAGAGCCGGTGGGGCCGGTCACCAACAACACGCCATGTGGCCGGCTGATTAATTGTTGAAAACGCTGATGCACAACCTCATTCATCCCTAAACTGTATAAATCCAGTTGGGTGGCATTTTTATCCAATAAACGCATCACCACACGCTCACCATGAGAGGAAGGCATTGTCGACACACGCACATCGACCGCTCGCCCACCGATGCGCAGTGAAATCCGGCCATCTTGAGGAACGCGTTTTTCCGCGATATCCATTTTCGACATGACTTTGACGCGCGACACCAATAACGGGGCAAGTTTGCGGCTCGGTTCCAGCACTTCACGTAATACACCATCCACCCGGAAGCGGATCGATAGGACTTTCTCAAACGTCTCAATATGAATATCAGACGCGCCCTCTTTGATCGCTTCGCCAAGCATGGCATTGATCAGTTTGATAATCGGCGCATCGTCTTCCGACTCGAGCAAATCTTCGCTTTGCGGCAGCTCTTCGGCTAACGAGAAAAAGTCATCGCTTTCAATACCAATGGTTTCCATCAACTGACGAGCTTCTGAAGAATCTCGTTGATACACCACGGTCAGTTTCGTTTCAAACTCGTCACTGGATAGCTCATGTAATACAAACGCTGTTTTGGCGACCCGTTTTACCTCCATCAATGCCGCAATCGGAATCGGCGGCACGTAATAGAGATGGCACTGAGAGAAATCCGCATCCCACTCTAAAACCACATTAAAGCGATTGGCAAAACTGAATGGTAAACGACGTAACACTGGTTGAGTGACGTCGTCTGCGACTCTATCACTCATTATTTATTCTCTTCCATTTGATCAATAAAGGCTTGCAGTTCTGCCGCATGCTGACGATCATCGCCAAACTTCGGTAGCACCGGAATATTCGCATCGTCCATCAGCTTCATGCCTTTCTGCGACTTATATAACTGCTCAGCTCGAATATAGTTGTACTTACGCTGAGTCACGCCATCCGCCGTCATGCCATTACGCAAAATCGTCGGCTTAATAAAGACCATCAAGTTTTTCTTTTCTGACTGTGAACTGGTCGAGCGGAACAATTGCCCGATGATCGGAATATCACCTAATAACGGCACTTTCGATTCACTTTCAGCGGTACGGTTATCAATCAGACCACCGAGGACAAGCATTTGTCCATCTTTGACCATCACCGAGGTATTAAGCTGACGTTTAGCAAAGCGCACATCAACGGCACCATTAGCGCCGAGTACATTCGAGACTTCTTGCTCAATGTGTAACTGTACGGAATCACCTTCGTTGATTTGCGGTACCACTTTCAGCTTGATCCCCACTTCCTTACGGTCAACCGTTTGGAATGGGTTATCATTGTTAGCGCCCGCCGTTGAACCGGTGATCACAGGGACTTCTTCGCCGACAATGAATGAGGCTTCCCCGTTATCCATCACGGTAATGCTTGGTGAAGACAGAATATTGGTACTGGAATCACTCGCTACCGCATTAATCAGCGCTGTCCAGTCACCCATCATAATACTGACCGCCGCACCATTAATGCCTGAAAGCGCAGAGGCTAATGTGTCATAATCCCCAGATTCTTTATTGGTTTGTGCGCGTCGAATCCCATTCGCATCATTATAATAAGTGGTCGTTTCGGTATCTTTGGCTTCTTCTAGACCCACCATCACTTTGCCAATAGAAGCGCCAGTATTGTTATACTGAATCGCAGAGCCACTTTCTAAAGAGCCCCACTGCACCCCAAGCTTAATCCCATCACTTTCTGACATTTCCACAATCAGAGCTTCAATCAATACCTGCGCACGACGAATATCTAACTGATCGATAATATTGAGTAGAGACTTCATGATGTCTTTAGGAGCGCTGATGACAAGAGAGTTGGTTTCTTTGTGCGCGGCGATCACCACATCGTTACGTGAGCTAGACGACTTTTTACCATCCCCTTTACTCTTCAACATGCTGTCTGACACCCCTTTAAGCACATCCACTAAATCTTTGGCTTTGGCGTACTTAAGATACACGACTCGACTGTTGCCCTTAACCGCCATTTCGACATCGAGCTTTTTAATCAATTTGATCATTCTTTGGCGAACTTTCGGATCACCAGAAACCAAAATAGAGTTCGTACGTTCATCGGCAACAAACTTAGGCTGCAAATATTCGGGCGTGTTCTTACGTTCATTGTTTTTACTAAGAGACTGAACAATGCGAACCATTTCAGAGGCCGATGCATTCTTCAACTCCACAACATCAACGTCTTTGTCACCCACTTGATCAACGCGATGAATAATATCCGCGAGTCGATTCACCACCGCTGCACGGCCAGTCAGCAAAATGATATTCGCGGGATCGTAATGCACCACATTACCAGCACCTGCATTATCAATCAGTTGGCGCAGCAAAGGAGACAGTTCACGTACGGAGACATTTTTTACCGACACCACTTGAGTAATCACATTATCGCCAGAGGCATGCTGGCCATCCCCCAATACTGGAATCGCTCCCGTTTTCGCATCTTTTGATTTCACGACTTTCAGAATGCCATTATCCATCGGCACAACCGCGAAGCCGTATACCTGCAAGACATTAAGGAAAAAACTGTAATACTGTTTATCGTCCAACGTATCGTAACTGCGTACATCGATCTTGCCACGCACCGAGGGATCAACAATGATCGTCTTATCAAGGTTACGGCCAACAATGTTGATAAACTCTTGAATATCTGTCCCTTTAAAACTGGCACTAAACTCGCTTGCCGATACGGCAGGCGCAAACATAGTGGCCGCGACTAGTAGCCACGTGCTTTTCTTGAGCCAATGCTTCACTGATTACTCCTAAACTTGATGCATCAGATTTATAACTCGAACTTAATAGTACGTACTTGGTTATTACGTTCGACGATAAGATTAATGTCTTTATTATTCGATAATACACTCATGACTCTCGTCAGTGCATCGGGTGCAGTCAAATCAATGCCATTGATTTTAGTAGCAATATCACCGGATTGCAGACCTAAAGATGTGAACAAGACTTTATTTTTGCCAGAAGTCAGTCGAAATCCTTTCACGTTCGCATCATTTTTTATGCGTGAGACATGAACGTACTTCAAAATGGCGCTAGGACTTTGCTTAATTTCATCGCGAATGGCACGCCATTGTTGCTGAATCTCAGTCGGAGACTCTTGCTCGGGGACGCGACTTGCACGATTCAATCTCGGTTTGCTGTAATCTAATCCACTGAGCATGAGTGTTTCATCGCGTCCGGCATTGTCAATAATCACCCGATCCGGCAAAACGGCTTTGAGTTTCACGCTTGTGCCATCGACGGTTTCACCAATACCATAGGTATCTTGTGACCCTTGATGAGAAATGACGGCAAGACTGGAACGGGAGCTGGAACTTGCTACCACTCCGACCAAATTAAGGTTGAGACGCGTTTTAGGGGCATCGACCGCAACGGACTGAAGCTCATCATCCGAGGGCTTCTCAGTATAACGCCCAAACAAATTCGCTTGCTTTAGGTCATTAATATTGAGGCCTGATGACGGTTGATTAACCACAACATGGCTAGCGGTCCAGGCTGGTACGCTATGATCTTTATCAGGAAAAAACCACACGGTTTCTCCTAACACCCATGCACAACCCGCGATGAAAACCACACTACACCCTAAGCTCACTGAACGATGCCAGCGAGGTCCTTTTAGGTAAGTCATCGCCGTATTTAGGCGAGTCGATGAAAACAAATTCAAATCTATCCGCTCCACGAACCAAATATCCTTATGAGGGGGAAATCAATAATAGGAAATCAAAGCAACTTGAAATGTGACAAGGCAAAATAATATAGCATAGCCTCATGACATATTCATGTGAGGTGATTAATTCGCCAGTGCTGCTTGAAAACACGTACCCCAGACTCCATTGTTACCACTAATAAGTAAAACAAAACAAATGTTAGAGGAAATTTGCCGACATGAGTTCCAATTCTGAGGCAGTTAGGCTAGATAAATGGCTGTGGGCTGCTCGATTTTATAAAACACGCTCTGTCGCAAGGAATATGGTCGACGGCGGTAAAGTCCATTATAATGGCCAACGTAGCAAGCCGAGTAAAGTGGTAGAGCTAGGAGCCCATATTACGCTTCGCCAAGGTCACGAAGAGAAAACAGTGGTGATTGAAAATATCTCCGCTCAACGACGTGGCGCCCCAGAAGCACAAACACTATACAGTGAAACGGCAGAGAGTATCGCAAAACGTGAGCGTAATGCATTAGCACGCAAACTCAATGCGCAAAACCCTAGCCCAGATCGTCGCCCAGATAAAAAACAGCGACGAGATATTATTAGATTCAAAAACCAAAATTAAAAGGCGGAATGTCCTCCATGGCAAATAACATGCTTAATCGCTATCTCTTCGAGAACTTATCAGTGCGTGGCGAGCTGGTACAACTGGATGAAACGTACCAGAAAATTATTACCAGTAAGGAATACCCAACTGCCGTTCAACGCCTACTTGGCGAATTGGTTGTCGCCACTTCTTTGTTAACTGCAACATTAAAATTTGAAGGCTCGATCACAGTACAACTGCAAGGTGATGGTCCGTTGACCCTCGCGGTGATTAATGGCGATAACAATCACAACGTACGTGGTGTCGCGCGCTGCAGCGATGATATTCCAGACGATGCCTCTATTCATGACATGCTGGGTAAAGGGCATATCGTGATTACTATCGAACCGAAAGATGGTGAGCGCTATCAAGGTGTCGTGGGCCTAGAAGGTAACGACCTCTCAGAAATCATTGAAAACTACTTTGCACGTTCTGAACAACTGAAAACACGTATGTGGTTACGTGTTGGAGAACACAACGGCCAAGCGCACGCTGCCGGTATGCTGATCCAGGTGATGCCTGATGGCACCGGTTCTGCCGAAGATTTTGAGCGTTTAGAGCAGTTAACGGACACCATCAAAAATGAAGAGTTATTTACCTTAGAAGCGAATGAACTGTTGTACCGTTTATACAACCAAGAAACGGTTAAGCTGTATGAACCTAAGCCTATCACGTTTTTCTGTAGCTGCTCACATGAGCGCAGCGCCGCCGCAATCATTACGTTAAATCGTCAAGAAGTCGAGAACATCCTAGCAGAAGAAGGTCATATTTCTCTGCACTGCGACTACTGTGGTACCAACTATACATTCGATCCAATGGAAGTGGCCGAACTGTTTGTTCAGGCAAACCAACAAGGTAGCCAACAGACACATTAATGAATGTGTCCGTCGATTCGATTAAGCCAGCATAATATGATGCTGGCTTTTTTATGTTTGCTACCCCTTGAACAGCCAAAGCACGTTTTCATCCCGCGATTCTCATTACCTCATCCCCCAGTCCGTATCAGTTACGTGAATATAAGCCAGGCCTGACTTCTCACTTTTCAATGACGCTCTTTTCCTCTCTGGTTTTTTGTGTTTTTTTTGAACACACACCCTGTTTTATTTTTATTCCATTGCTACCATCAATATTATAAAAATAACTAACATCTCGACAAAAAACCCTACAATATTCTATGAGGAGCACCTTATGACCACTGCGGACCATGCCATGGTTGCAAACTTAGAACTCTCTGAATACGGTATTTCTGGCGTAACAGAAATTCTGCATAATCCCAGTTATGAACAACTCTTTGAAGAAGAAACCGATTCGACCCTCGCGGGGTATGAAAAAGGGATCGTAACTGAGCTTGGTGCTGTAGCGGTCGATACTGGTATTTTTACGGGGCGCTCGCCGAAAGATAAGTACATTGTCGAAGATGAGACGACGCGAGATACACTGTGGTGGACCTCGCCACAAGCGAAGAATGACAATAAACCCATGTCGCAAGCAGTGTGGGATGATCTGAAAGCAACAGTAGCCAAACAGCTGTCCAATAAGCGGTTGTTTGTGGTCGATGGATTTTGTGGGGCCAATCCAGAAACTCGTCTTTGCGTGCGTTTTATTACTGAGGTCGCTTGGCAAGCGCATTTTGTGAAGAATATGTTTATTCGACCATCAGAAGACGAGCTGCAACACTTTACGCCAGATTTTGTCGTGATGAACGCCGCCAAATGCACCAACCCGAACTGGCAACAACATGGTCTGAATTCAGAAAACTTTACCGCCTTCCATCTCACCGAAAAAATGCAACTCATTGGTGGCACATGGTATGGCGGCGAAATGAAAAAAGGCATTTTTGCCATGATGAATTACTTCCTTCCTTTGCAAGATATTGCCGCGATGCACTGCTCGGCAAATCAAGGAATAGAAGGGGACGTGGCAATCTTCTTTGGCTTATCCGGTACGGGTAAAACCACCTTATCGACCGATCCTAAACGTGCCCTCATTGGTGATGACGAACATGGTTGGGACGACGAAGGTGTCTTTAACTTTGAAGGAGGGTGCTACGCCAAAACCATTAAGTTATCCAAAGAGGCGGAACCGGACATTTACAACGCGATTCGCCGTGACGCGTTACTTGAGAATGTCGTGGTGAATGCGCAGGGTGTGATTGATTTTGATGACAGTTCAAAAACCGAAAACACGCGTGTCTCCTACCCAATTTATCATATCGATAATATTGTTAAGCCGGTCTCGAAAGGCGGCCATGCGAAAAAAGTGATCTTCCTATCAGCGGATGCTTTTGGCGTCTTACCGCCAGTGTCGAAGTTAACCCCCGAGCAAACCAAGTATCACTTTTTGTCCGGTTTCACAGCCAAACTAGCGGGAACAGAGCGTGGGATCACCGAACCGACCCCAACATTCTCAGCGTGTTTTGGCGCCGCGTTTTTGACTTTGCACCCCACCAAATATGCAGAAGTGCTGGTTAAACGCATGGAAGCAGCTGGGGCTCAGGCCTACCTCGTGAATACGGGTTGGAATGGCACAGGAAAACGGATATCCATTCAAGATACGCGGGCCATCATCGATGCCATTTTAGATGGATCGATTGAACAAGCCCCAACCAAAACCGTGCCGATATTTAACTTCGAGATTCCAACGCAATTGCACGATGTGGATAACGAGATTTTGGATCCTCGTGATACCTATGTGGACCCATTGCAGTGGGAAAGCAAAGCCTACGATCTTGCGAAACGGTTTATTGATAACTTCGATAAATATACCGATACCGAAGAAGGCCAAGCGTTAGTCAGCGCCGGACCACAAATCAAGTAAAACCAAGACTCAAAAAGCCCCTACTTTCAGGGGCTTTTTTTGCTATATAGGTTGAATGCCGCATAGATTTACTACACTCTATGCTGAGGTTGACTACGGTTCTGAATTTCCTATGAAAAAGCTGCTTACTTTTATTATCTCTGCGTTGTTATTGGCGGTTATCACACTGGCCACTCTGTTTGGGTTACTCAACACCTCTTATGCCACACCAATAGCACAATGGATAAATCAGCTCATCGGTGATGAACGGCTCTCATTCAAACACGTCGAATATGATTACCCGTTGCACCTGCGCTTTACTCAGCCAACCATCCAATTGAACCATACCTCACTCACCTTTCGGCATTTGGATTTGTGGTTCAATCCGTCAATTTATGATCATGACCAATGGCAAATAGAGAGCGCGCTGTTTGATGGGGTCACCATTGATAACACGCTACCGCACTTTTCAGAGCCATCGACCTTTCATATCCACCAGCTCGCCATCCACAACTTGTCACTGGAGACTGACGAGGTCAGTGCCACCGCGCTCAATGTACAAATAAAAGATCCCCACTGGTATCGAGATGAGCAATGGTTACCCTATGGCACCATTCAGCTTTCTGCAGAGTCTTTGCAATGGCAAGGCGAAACCATGACTCAACTCTTAGTTGATGCCGATCATCAACTCACTGACAGCCGAATCAATGGTTTTTCTTTTCATTGGCGCAATGGACTAATCTCCGGACAAGCAGAACGTTATCCGCAAGGTTGGTCTCTGGTTAACGTCACCATGAATCATTTGTCTTTAACTCAAGACGTGATTGCTCAACTGCGTTACAAGTGGTCGGACACACCTCAAACCAAGATGATCCAACATATCAATAGCCTCGATATCCTTAATAGCAATCTGCAGATCGGTGCTGTTACTCTCAACAATGCTGATGTGTCGATTGAAAATATGGATGTCACGTCATTATGGCAAAACCAAGGGTCCATTTCTCTGCATGCCGATAATGCGCAGTGGAAGCATCTCCAGTGGGTAAACCCAGATGTCACGGTGTCTCTCACTCCTGGGAAAATTACCATCAATGATTTTCTCGCGGACATTTGGCAAGGAAGATTACAGCTGAGTGGTGCACTCACCCCAGACTCGTTACACCTTTCCAACCTTAGCCTCAACGGTGTTCGCTGGTACGGCGAGCAGGACGACGATTTCCCGACCTTCTCATTCACGGATCTCCATTGGCCAACCATTGCGATAGATCAACTGGATATCAGCAATACTCAAATAATCCAACTCAAACACCGTCCTTTCTGGCAACTGACCGGACTTAACGTCAGCGGAACGGACCTAACGCTACGTCACAATAATCAATGGGGTTTATGGCAAGGGCAACTCAGTGTCAGTGCGAATAGTGCCAGTATTGGGAAACTGCATACCAGTCAAGCGATTATAGAAATGACAAGTGACGCACACACGTGGTCGCTCACCCGAGCTTTCCTACCACTCAAATATGGCTACCTCAAAGCACAAGGCTCTTGGCCGATAGACAGCAATGAGGCGCCATGGTCCTTGCACGTACAAAGCGATGGCTTACCCTTAGAGCCACTGACTCAGTGGGTGTCGTTACCCATATCGCTCAGTGGATTCGCTGAAGCGAACCTGTCTTTAAATGGAATGGCGGGCAGCCCAACGATCATGAAGCACACTCTCAGTGGTCAGGCACAGGGCAGTGTCTATCGTGGTGTCATGACCATGCAACAAGACAATACGACAACGATCCAACCCTTTGCTATCAATGGGATTGACGTTACGGCCGATCGCGGAAAGATTTCTCTTCCCGAGACGACCATTCAAGGGACCACGCTCAATGCCATCCTATTTGGCGACTTAGACTTAGTGGACTTAAAAACAGGAAAGCTAGAAATCCGCGAGACCGCTCATGGCAAAACCACGGTGTATGACTTGCTGCACCCTAAAGACACCACACCAGAGGAAAAGACAACAACGCCACAATCACCTTAGTGCGGCATACTCTCTAACGTGGCTTTGTAGTCAGGCATTAGCATATAAGTGCCAAAGAAATCGACCGCATCATGACCATCGCTGGTAATCGACACTTGCACGACAATACGCGCTTTTCTGCCAGCGGCTAAACGGTCTAAATCGCCACTGATACCATCCATCGAAGTAGAGGCCAGCGGGTTAGAGAATAACGGTTGATGGTAACGAATATGACTATCAACCAAGACAATATCGCCGGATAAATCACGCTCCTTCATGAGTAGCCACGCCATCCCCCAGCCTGTTAATGTCGCCAAAGTAAATGCCGAACCGGCAAACATCGTATTATGTGGGTTCAGGTTGGGGTTTAACGGCGCACTACACTGGAATTGATAGCCAGTGTATTCTTGAATTTTAATGCCCATCTTTTCACAAATGGGAATTTGCTCCTGCCAACGATCTTGCAACTCCGCACACCACTCAGGTTTACGGAGTACCGTTGCGCGCACATCGAGAGGCTTCACCATCTGTTGGTGCAGTAACGGACCACGCCCACTAACCAGCTCACCTCGGCATTCAAACCCATTACTTTGATAAAACGGTATGGCCGCTTCACGGGCTCGACAGACCAATCGTTTTGCCCCTTCTTGGCGAGCAAACGACTCGAGCGCAACGAGTAGCAATGATCCCATCCCTTTACCACGACGGTTTGCTTTCACTGCCATATAGCGAATCTGGCCTTCGCAGTCTGGCGTGATGTACAGCCTTCCTATCGCAATCGGACGTCCACGACCATCGACAATCATGCGATGATGACTCATACCATCGTATTCATCTCTTTCCGAGCCGAGCGGCATTTGCCAAGGTTCGCGTAACATCTGCCAGCGGAACTGATAATACTTTTTGATTTGCTTTTCCGTTCGCGGTGTAATCAGTTTAAACATACAAATTTCCGGTTAAGTATCCTTTTAACTCGATAATGTCGATCCTATCCTAGAATAATAACGACGCCTACTCTTTGCTTAGCACAGTTTTACGATGCAATAAATCACGTTTGCAACCAAAACGTCACAGGACCATCATTGGTTAAAGACACTTGCATATCTGCAGCAAAGCGCCCGCTTTCTGTCGGTAGCTGATCGGCACATAATTGGGTAAATCGCTCATACAAACGACGCGCGTCATCAGGCGCAGCGCCCTTGGAAAAGCCCGCTCGCGTGCCTTTTTTGGTGTCCGCCGGGAGTGTAAATTGAGAAACCACCAGCACGCTGCCGCCAATATCTTTCACACTCAGGTTCATTTTCCCAGCGTCATCTTCAAACACTCGATATTGCGTTACCCGCTCCATTAAGCGCTGAGCTTTGGCATCATCATCGCCTTTTTCGACACCAAGCAACACCAACAGCCCTTGCTCAATGGCGCCAACCGTTTCGCCCTCAACACGTACTGATGCTTCACTCACTCTTTGTATTAGCGCTATCACTCTTACTGTCCTCTGGTTGTGTCACTTTCTCTATTGCCTCTTGATACCGGGCACGCCACTGCACCTCTTCACCGAGAGCGGCGGTGACTTCAGCCCCAAACAATACTATCAACCAGCATAAATAGACCCAAACAAATAAGATAGGGATCGCCGCTAACGCGCCATAAATGAGCTGATAAGACGGAAAGTTAGTAATATAAAAGGCAAACCCTTTTTTACTGAATTCAAACAATATCGCCGCAGCCACAGCGCCAATGAAGGCATGTTGTAGCTTCACTTTTTTATTGGGCACCAGTAAATACAGCACCGTGAAAGCAAGAAACGATAACAAAACAGGTAACCATCGTAAAAAGAGATTATACGCTCCAGTCAGTGTTTCATTATCGATCACGGTTAGCGAGGTAATATAAGAACTCAACGCGATACTCGCCCCAATCAATAAAGGCCCCAAAGTCAGAAACATCCAATACATCGATAAGGAAAACACGAAACGTCGCTTATTGCGCACTCGCCATATGAAGTTCAGGCTGCGGTCCACATTCGAGATCAATGTGATGGCCGCAACGAACAAGAAAATACTGCCCACAATGGTCATTTTCCCAGTGTTGGCAACAAATTGTCTTAACGCACCACTGACGGCATCGCCTGCTGTGGGCACGAAATGTGTGATGACAAAATCTTGAATCACGTCACTCACATCCTTAAACACCGTAAAAGAAGACAGAATAGAGACCAATACCGTCAGCATTGGCACAAGAGAAATCAACGTAATATACGCCAAGTATCCTGCCGTGACATTCACGCGATCCTGATTCATGCGATGAGAGACATAGCGGACAAAGTTCATGCTCTCTTTTGATAGCTGTTGATAATTAGGCATAGTACTTACTCAAATAGGAGGTTCCCTTAGTCTAAGCGATTGTTAACGTCCTTGCTAAAATCGTCACCGGATTAATAACACCATGAATCAAAGATAAAAAAAAGCCTTTGGATATCCAAAGGCTTTATATTCTTTTTTATAGCAACGTGGTTAAGGCTTATTTGCCACCACGGTAAGCACGTTTGCGATCGTTTTCAGTTAAGAATTTCTTACGAATACGAATGCTTTCTGGCGTCACTTCTACCAATTCATCATCATCGATGAACTCAAGCGCTTGCTCAAGTGTGTATTTAATCGCTGGGCTCAGAGTTTGAGCTTCATCCGTACCTGATGCACGAACGTTGGTCAGCTGCTTACCTTTCAAACAGTTTACAGTTAAGTCGTTTGAACGGCTGTGAATACCGATAACTTGGCCTTCATACACTTCATCACCGTGCTCAGCAAACAAACGACCACGACCTTGTAGGTTAAATAGTGCGTAAGTAAGTGCTTTACCCGTTGCGTTTGAAATCAGAACACCACTTTGACGACGACCGATTTCTCCACCTTTGTGTTCACCGTAATGGTCAAACGTATGGTAAAGAAGACCAGAACCTGACGTCATGGTTAAGAATTCCGTTTGGAAACCGATTAAGCCACGTGATGGCATCAAGAAGTCCATACGAACACGACCTTTACCATCAGGAGACATATCTTTCAGTTCACCTTTACGTAAACCGATGCTCTCCATAATCGCGCCTTGGTTCTCTTCGACAACGTCAATCGTTACCGTTTCAAACGGTTCCATTAACTTACCGTTTTCTTCTTTCAAGATCACTTCTGGACGAGACACAGCAAGTTCGAAACCTTCACGGCGCATGTTTTCGATCAAGATAGACAGGTGCAATTCACCACGACCAGATACACGGAAACGGTCTGGGTCTTCGGTTTGTTCAACACGCAGTGCCACGTTATGAACCAATTCTTTTTCTAGACGCTCTAGAATGTTACGTGACGTAACGAATTTACCTTCTTTACCCGCAAACGGAGACGTGTTTACTTGGAAAGTCATGGTTACCGTTGGTTCATCAACCGTCAATTCTGGTAGCGCTTCTACAACGTTAACATCACAGATGGTATCTGAGATTTTCAGTTCGCCTAAACCGGTAATGGCAACGATGTCACCCGCTGAAGCTTGATCGGCTTCTGAACGGTTAAGACCAAGATACCCCAATACCGTACCGACTTTACCGTTACGTTTTGTGCCATCAGCAGAAATAACCGTCACTTGTTGGTTAGGTTTCACCGTACCGCGAGTCACACGACCCACACCGATAACACCAACGTAAGAGCTGTAATCTAGCTGAGAGATCTGCATTTGCAGTGAACCATCAGGGTCAACGTTTGGCGCATCAACACCGTCAACGATCGCTTGGAACAATGGTTCCATATTTTCGCCAGTCGTGGTTTCTTCTTGGCTTGCCCAACCGTTTAGTGCTGACGCATAAACCACTTGGAAGTCGAGCTGCTCGTCTGTCGCACCTAAGGTGTCGAACAAATCAAAGACTTGATCCATTACCCAGTCAGGACGCGCGCCAGGACGGTCAATTTTGTTGATAACCACGATAGGTTTCAAACCGTAGTTAAACGCTTTTTGGGTTACGAAACGGGTTTGAGGCATTGGGCCATCAACAGCATCAACGATAAGTAGCACAGAGTCTACCATCGACATAATACGTTCTACTTCGCCACCAAAGTCGGCGTGTCCAGGAGTATCAACGATATTGATGCGGTAGTCATTCCAGTTAATTGCTGTGTTTTTAGCAAGAATGGTGATGCCACGTTCTTTTTCAATGTCATTTGAGTCCATGACGCGCTCTTCAACTTCACCGCGAGACTCTAACGTGCCTGACTGTTGTAGTAGCTTATCAACAAGCGTGGTTTTACCGTGGTCAACGTGAGCGATGATCGCGATGTTTCTTAGTTTTTCAATTTGCGGAGTAGCCATGGATTCTAATTCACTTATTTCACAAAAGACCCTTTACGACACCATGTCGTAATTGAGGTCAGAGCTTGGTTAAAAAAACGACCATAATGTACCAGATTTTAGCGAAAAACCCAGAAATATGTGATCTATTTCGGTTATTTTTATCTTTTGGTAATAAATTCAACTGTATTGACACATAAGCAACCTTATTCTGTTGCGTTATTTTCATGAAACATACATTGACATTTTAATGAGATAGAGGCTGAATGGTCTCTGGCTTAAGCAACGATGTGCACCAAAATAAACATGATCTACCCATTTTGGTGCATCGAGTGACCAATTTAGTGCATAGCACAGCACCAATATCTGTCATCATCAGCGTAAGCCAATGAAACTAATGGATTTATTTTTTTGGCATGAATTTAGCTTCATGAAAATCAACATCGATTATGAAATGGGGACAGCCGTCTCGTAAGCTGGTTTCATCGTAAATTCGAGCCTAATTGCTATTTTAACACTGGAGGTTATCCAAGATGTCAGTTGAAAATGTTTTATCGCTGATTCAAGAAAACGAAGTCAAATTTATCGACTTACGCTTCACTGATACGAAAGGTAAGGAACAACACGTATCAATTCCGGCTCACCAAGTCGATGCGGACTTCTTCGAAGAAGGCAAGATGTTTGACGGCTCTTCTGTTGCTGGCTGGAAAGGCATCAACGAATCCGACATGGTGATGATGCCAGATGCCTCTTCTGCGGTACTGGACCCATTTACTGAAGAGTCAACCGTCAATATTCGTTGTGACATCTTAGAGCCTGCGACAATGCAAGGTTACGATCGTGACCCACGCTCTATTGCCAAACGCGCAGAAGAATACATGCGTTCAACTGGCATTGCCGATACCGTTCTTGTTGGCCCAGAACCAGAATTCTTCCTGTTTGATGATGTCCGTTACTCTTCAGACATGTCAGGCTCTTTCTATAAGATTGACGATGTAGAAGCAGCTTGGAACAGCGGCACTGAGTATGAAGATGGCAACAAAGGTCATCGTCCTGGCGTGAAAGGCGGTTACTTCCCAGTATCACCTGTTGACTCTTCTCAAGACATCCGCTCTGCGATGTGTCTGATCATGGAAGAAATGGGCCTTGTTGTTGAAGCGCATCACCACGAAGTGGCAACCGCAGGTCAAAACGAAATCGCAACACGTTTCAACACCATGACGACCAAAGCGGATGAAATCCAAATTTATAAGTACGTTGTTCACAACGTCGCGCATGCATTTGGTAAAACCGCGACCTTTATGCCGAAACCACTAGTGGGTGACAACGGTTCAGGTATGCACGTTCACCAATCGCTTGCTAAAGACGGGGTTAACCTATTTGCTGGCGATAAGTACGGCGGTCTTTCTGAAACAGCGCTTTACTACATCGGTGGTATTATTAAACACGCTCGTGCCATCAATGCGTTTGCAAACGCGTCAACGAACTCGTACAAACGTTTGGTCCCAGGTTTTGAAGCACCCGTTATGCTGGCGTACTCAGCGCGTAACCGCTCTGCATCGATCCGTATTCCAGTGGTACCAAGCCCGAAAGCTCGTCGTATCGAAGTCCGCTTCCCTGATCCAACAGCGAACCCATACCTTGCCTTCTCTGCACTGCTAATGGCTGGCCTAGACGGTATCAAGAACAAGATTCACCCTGGTGATGCAATGGATAAAGATCTGTACGATCTTCCAGCTGAAGAAGCAGCAGAAATTCCAAAAGTTGCTGAAAACTTCGAAGTGGCCCTCAATGCACTAAATGAAGACCGTGAGTTCTTGACTGCTGGCGGCGTATTCTCTGATGATTTCATCGATTCTTACATCGCATTGAAATCTGAAGACGTGACGCGCCTGCAAATGACGACTCACCCTGTTGAATTCGAAATGTACTACTCTGTATAAGTACAAGAACGAATTGAATATAAGAGCCTGCTCAATTGAGCAGGCTTTTTTGTTATTAAGGTCGTCCTAGCACCAAAATGGTGTAAAAAGCTAACCCACTCTATCCTATCCGTTTTTAACTCTTACCTTGGCATTATCGGCAAGCTTATTGCATTACTACTAGTTAATATGGTGCAAAAATCCCGATAAATGATTCAAAGTCCCTATTTAGTGCATTTCCTTTTTAGTTCGGCGATAAATCGGTAGTGTGCCCATATTTAATGCACCAAGCTTCATGGTAGTATGCACTGTATTGGTGCATAAGTAACTCAATGTGGAAGAGAGGAAGACGTTGTGAGTACTGAATTAAGTGACATTATCTTAGACAATATCGTATCCGCAACACTGATACTCAATGAGTCTCTCTGTATTTGTTATGCCAATCCTTCGGCAGAGCAACTCTTTTCACAAAGTGCTAAACGTATCATCAACCAACCTATTTCGAATCTGATACAACATGCTTCCATGGATCTCGCCTTGCTGTCGCAACCGTTACAAAGCGGCCAAAGCATCACAGACAGCGACGTCACTTTCGTTGTCGATGGTAAACCGCTGATGTTGGAAGTGACTGTCAGTCCTCTTTCTTGGAACCGAGAACTGATGCTGCTCGTCGAAATGCGACGCATTGGACAACAACGACGACTCACGCAAGAACTGAATCAACATGCTCAACAGCAAGCGGCGAAATTATTGGTGCGAGGACTGGCTCACGAGATAAAGAATCCACTGGGTGGATTACGTGGTGCCGCTCAGCTATTAGAAAGAATGCTAGAGGATCAAAGTCTAACGGAATATACCCAAATCATCATTGAGCAGGCTGACCGTCTGAGAGCCTTAGTTGACCGCCTATTAGGTCCACAAAAGCCAGGTAAAAAAGAACGAGGCAACTTGCATCAAATCCTAGAGAAAGTTCGTCAGTTGATCGAACTAGACGGCAATCGCGATCTGATCTTTGAACGTGATTACGATCCTAGCCTGCCTGACATCATGATGGACCCGGACCAAATTGAGCAAGCATTACTGAATATAGTCAGCAATGCGGCCCAAATTTTAGCTCATCAACCGCATGGTGAAATCATTTTGCGTACGCGCACGGTGCATCAAGCCAATATTCACGGACAACGCCATAAACTTGTGGCGCGTATAGAAATCATCGATAACGGACCGGGTATCCCTATCGAGCTACAAGATACCCTATTTTACCCCATGGTCAGTGGCCGAGATGGCGGGTCAGGCTTAGGCTTGTCGATCTCACAAAACCTCATCGATCAGCATAATGGAAAAATTGATGTTGAAAGCTGGCCAGGGCGGACCATATTTACTATTTACTTACCGATTCAATGAACGTCACAGCTGAATTGATATTGAGGACAATATTATGAGTAAAGGATACGTATGGGTTGTCGACGACGACAGCTCAATTCGTTGGGTTATGGAGAAAACCCTTTCTTCTGCGAATATCAAATGCGAAACGTTCTCTGATGCAGAAAGCGTGTTATTAGCTCTAGAGCGTGAAACACCGGACGTTCTAGTGTCGGACATTCGTATGCCGGGAATCGACGGCCTCGAACTGCTCAATCAAGTACACCGACATTCACCGGATCTACCGATCATCATCATGACGGCGCATTCGGATTTGGATGCGGCAGTTAATGCCTATCAAAAAGGGGCGTTTGAATACATTCCAAAACCGTTTGATGTCGATGAAACGCTCACTTTGGTTGAGCGAGCGATTTCACACAGCCAAGAACAGCGTAAAGAAAACTCTGCACACCAAGCCACCGATGAAACCCCAGAGATCATTGGTGAAGCGCCAGCCATGCAAGAAGTCTTTCGCGCGATTGGCCGTCTATCACGCTCTTCCATTTCTGTGCTGATTAATGGCGAGTCTGGCACCGGTAAAGAGCTCGTCGCACATGCGCTGCATCGTCACAGCCCGAGAGTACAAAAGCCATTTATCGCTCTGAATATGGCCGCCATTCCAAAAGATCTCATCGAATCAGAATTATTCGGGCACGAAAAAGGCGCCTTTACCGGCGCAAATAATGTTCGCCAAGGCCGTTTCGAACAAGCCAACGGTGGCACCCTCTTTTTAGATGAAATTGGTGACATGCCCCTGGATATTCAAACCCGTTTATTACGTGTTTTGGCAGAAGGTCAGTTCTATCGCGTCGGAGGGCATTCAGCAATCAAAGTCGATGTGCGTATTGTCGCCGCTACCCACCAAAATTTAGAAAAGTTAGTCCACAAAGGCCTCTTTCGTGAAGATCTCTTTCACCGTTTAAATGTCATTCGCATTCAAATCCCGGCGCTACGTGAACGTCGTCAGGATATTGAAAAGCTGAGCAAGCACTTTTTAGTCTCTGCCGCTGACGAGCTCGGTGTCGAGATGAAAACACTGCATCCTAAAACACTGGATACGTTAAAGCAGCTGGAATGGCCAGGCAATGTCCGTCAACTCGAAAACATGTGTCGCTGGCTAACCGTGATGGCGACCAGTACAGAAGTTTTACCGAGTGACCTTCCTTCTGAACTATTAGCGGATAAAAAGAGCGTGGAAGTGGAAGGAGGTCAAAGCTGGCAGAAACAATTGGAGTTGTGGGCGAAATCGTCTTTATCCGCAGGCGATACCGACATTCTCTCTTTTGCTCTGCCGGAATTTGAACGGATTCTATTGGAAGCGGCGCTCGCACATACCAATGGGCACAAGCAAGAAGCGGCGAAAGTTCTAGGCTGGGGACGCAATACGTTGACCCGTAAGTTAAAAGAACTTTACTAGCCAACGCATTAAAGACAGCTCTATTTCTGAGCTGTCTTGACCAATACTTTCCTATTTGACAATAAGAATGAGCTGACAGATAGGTCTACGATTCTTATACTGATGTTAAAATTTCGACTAGGAAACACTCATGATTAGTAAAGACCTTCCCCTAACGGATATTCATCGCCATTTAGATGGCAACATCCGCACGAGCACGATACTGGATCTAGGCCAACAATTTAATCTAGAGTTACCCGCCAGTACTGCTGATGCATTAACACCGTATGTACAAGTGGTGGAAACAGAACCTTCACTAGTCGCGTTTTTATCGAAACTGGACTGGGGCGTGAAAGTTCTCGGCAACCTAGAGGCTTGTCGGCGCGTCGCCTATGAAAATGTCGAAGACTTATTACGTGCTAATATTGACTATGCAGAGTTACGCTTCTCACCTTACTACATGGCGTTAGAACATAACTTACCATTGGAAGGGGTGGTAGAGGCCGTGATTGATGGCGTACACGCTGGTGTTCGCGACTTTGGTGTACAAGCCAACCTGATTGGTATCATGAGCCGTACCTTTGGCTCAGAAGCTTGCCGAAAAGAGCTTCAAGCCATTCTTGCCCATCAACAACACTTTGTCGCCGTAGACCTAGCAGGAGACGAATTAGGCCAGCCGGGCGATCAATTTATTGAGCACTTCAAAACAGCACGTAATTCAGGCTTACAGGTCACGACACACGCTGGTGAAGCGGCGGGGGCAGAAAGTATCTGGCAAGCCATCAATGAACTGGGAGCCACTCGTATTGGCCACGGTGTTAAGGCCGTTGACGATCCGTCTCTGCTTGCTTATCTCGCTAAGCACCGTATTGGAGTGGAATCCTGTCTCACATCCAACATTCAGACCAGCACAGTCGCCTCTCTGGATGTCCACCCGATTACTACGTTCTTGGATCACGATATTCTTGTCAGTTTGAACACCGATGACCCGGCAGTCGAAGGGATAGAGCTCGCTCACGAGTATGCCATCGCGAGTAGCAAAGTTGGCCTCACTCCCGAGCAATTGCGCCAGCTACAAATCAATGGACTAGAGAGCAGTTTCCTTTCTGATTCAGAGAAAAAAGCCTTAAAAGAGAAAGTGCGACAACGATAATCACATCAATATCCATTAGTCATCGAAAAGCCAGTTATATTGATAACTGGCTTTTTTATGGAAACAAGATGGTATTAATATTAGCGTCTGGCAATAGAAAAATCACAGACGAAAAAAAGCCTCGTTCAATCGAACGAGGCTTCAAAACAAATGGCGGAACGGACGGGATTCGAACCCGCGACCCCCGGCGTGACAGGCCGGTATTCTAACCAGCTGAACTACCGCTCCGCAAACTGGTTTTTCCATAACGTTAATCACGCTATGTCTTAATTAAAGCCTAGCGATGACCTACTCTCACATGGGGAAGCCCCACACTACCATCGGCGCTATTTCGTTTCACTTCTGAGTTCGGCATGGGATCAGGTGGGGCCAAAATGCTATGGTCGCCAAGCAAATTCTTTTATGACTACCGCTTACGCGATACTCATGCAATCTGGAAAGCTGTTTTTTTGGCTCGTAAGCCGTTCTCACACACTCAAGTACTCTATTGAGTCCGTTACAAAACCTTTTTGGTGTTGTATGGTTAAGCCTCACGGGCGATTAGTACAGGTTAGCTCAACGCCTCACAACGCTTACACACCCTGCCTATCAACGTTCTAGTCTCGAACAACCCTTTAGGACGCTTAAAGCGCCAGGGAGAACTCATCTCAAGGCTCGCTTCCCGCTTAGATGCTTTCAGCGGTTATCGATCCCGAACTTAGCTACCGGGCAATGCGTCTGGCGACACAACCCGAACACCAGAGGTTCGTCCACTCCGGTCCTCTCGTACTAGGAGCAGCCCCTTTCAATTCTCCAACGCCCACGGCAGATAGGGACCGAACTGTCTCACGACGTTCTAAACCCAGCTCGCGTACCACTTTAAATGGCGAACAGCCATACCCTTGGGACCGACTTCAGCCCCAGGATGTGATGAGCCGACATCGAGGTGCCAAACACCGCCGTCGATATGAACTCTTGGGCGGTATCAGCCTGTTATCCCCGGAGTACCTTTTATCCGTTGAGCGATGGCCCTTCCATTCAGAACCACCGGATCACTATGACCTGCTTTCGCACCTGCTCGAATTGTCATTCTCGCAGTTAAGCGGGCTTATGCCATTGCACTAACCTCACGATGTCCAACCGTGATTAGCCCACCTTCGTGCTCCTCCGTTACTCTTTGGGAGGAGACCGCCCCAGTCAAACTACCCACCAGGCACTGTCCTCATTCCCGATAAGGGAACCAAGTTAGAACATCAAAACTACAAGGGTGGTATTTCAAGGACGGCTCCATGCAAACTAGCGTCTGCATATCAAAGCCTCCCACCTATCCTACACATGTAGGTTCAATGTTCAGTGCCAAGCTGTAGTAAAGGTTCACGGGGTCTTTCCGTCTAGCCGCGGGTACACTGCATCTTCACAGCGATTTCAATTTCACTGAGTCTCGGGTGGAGACAGCGTGGCCATCATTACGCCATTCGTGCAGGTCGGAACTTACCCGACAAGGAATTTCGCTACCTTAGGACCGTTATAGTTACGGCCGCCGTTTACCGGGGCTTCGATCAAGAGCGTCGACCGAAGTCTAACCCCATCAATTAACCTTCCGGCACCGGGCAGGCGTCACACCGTATACGTCATCTTACGATTTTGCACAGTGCTGTGTTTTTAATAAACAGTTGCAGCCACCTGGTATCTGCGACTCTTTTCGGCTCCAAGAGCCAGTCTCTTCACCTATATAGAGCGTACCTTCTCCCGAAGTTACGGTACCATTTTGCCTAGTTCCTTCACCCGAGTTCTCTCAAGCGCCTTGGTATTCTCTACCCGACCACCTGTGTCGGTTTGGGGTACGATTCCTTACAATCTGAAGCTTAGAGGCTTTTCCTGGAAGCATGGCATCAATGACTTCACACCCTTGGGTGCTCGACGTCGTGTCTCAGCCTTGAGTATCCGGATTTACCTAAATACTCAGCCTACGCACTTGAACCTGGACAACCATCGCCAGGCCCACCTAGCCTTCTCCGTCCCCCCATCGCAATTGTAAGAAGTACGGGAATATTAACCCGTTTCCCATCGACTACGCTTTTCAGCCTCGCCTTAGGGGTCGACTTACCCTGCCCCGATTAACGTTGGACAGGAACCCTTGGTCTTCCGGCGTGGGGGTTTTTCACCCCCATTATCGTTACTCATGTCAGCATTCGCACTTCTGATACCTCCAGCAGACTTCTCAATCCACCTTCAACGGCTTACAGAACGCTCCCCTACCCAATGCGATAAATCGCATTGCCGCAGCTTCGGTTTATTACTTAGCCCCGTTACATCTTCCGCGCAGGCCGACTCGACTAGTGAGCTATTACGCTTTCTTTAAATGATGGCTGCTTCTAAGCCAACATCCTAGCTGTCTGAGCCTTCCCACATCGTTTCCCACTTAGTAATAATTTGGGACCTTAGCTGGCGGTCTGGGTTGTTTCCCTCTCCACGACGGACGTTAGCACCCGCCGTGTGTCTCCCGGATAGTACTTACTGGTATTCGGAGTTTGCAAAGAGTTGGTAAGTCGGGATGACCCCCTAGTCTTAACAGTGCTCTACCCCCAGTAGTATTCGTCCGAGGCGCTACCTAAATAGCTTTCGGGGAGAACCAGCTATCTCCGAGTTTGATTGGCCTTTCACCCCTAGCCACAAGTCATCCGCTAATTTTTCAACATTAGTCGGTTCGGTCCTCCAATTGATGTTACTCAATCTTCAACCTGCCCATGGCTAGATCACTCGGTTTCGGGTCTATATCCAGAGACTGTGCGCCCAGTTAAGACTCGGTTTCCCTACGGCTCCCCTAAACGGTTAACCTTGCCACTGAATATAAGTCGCTGACCCATTATACAAAAGGTACGCAGTCACCCCACAAAGGAGGCTCCTACTGCTTGTACGTACACGGTTTCAGGTTCTATTTCACTCCCCTCACAGGGGTTCTTTTCGCCTTTCCCTCACGGTACTGGTTCACTATCGGTCAGTCAGGAGTATTTAGCCTTGGAGGATGGTCCCCCCATATTCAGACAGGATATCACGTGTCCCGCCTTACTCGATTTCACCACAAATACGTTGCCGGTTACGGGGCTATCACCCTGTATCGCGTGCCTTTCCAGACACTTCACCTGACGCATAAATGGCTTAAGGGCTAATCCGGTTTCGCTCGCCGCTACTTCCAGAATCTCGGTTGATTTCTTTTCCTCGGGGTACTTAGATGTTTCAGTTCTCCCGGTTCGCCTCATTAACCTATGTATTCAGTTAATGATACCTGCTTATGCAGGTGGGTTTCCCCATTCGGACATCGTAGACTCAAGTGGCTCTTACTGCCTCATCTACGCTTATCGCAAGTTAGTACGTCCTTCATCGCCTCTGACTGCCAAGGCATCCACCGTGTACGCTTAGTCACTTAACCATACAACCCAAAAAAGTTTTGGATTGATGAATCAAATCACCAAGGTTTGTCTGCATAACTCTTTGCTTTCACTTTGAAAAGTGAAGACAAAAAGGACATGTTGCAGACTCGATATTGCCGGACTCAATTTTGAATATTCACTGAAAAACAGTGAATCCAAGAACACTTGAATGTGTTTTTGTTTACTTCGTCTAGATTACTAGATGAAATAATTGAGAACTTTTACAAATACTCTTCTAAAAGAGTATTTTTTCAGCTTTCCAAATTGTTAAAGAGCAGAGTATTTCTTATAAAATACACTTTCTAAAGATTTTCAGCGTCACAAATGCCAACCACGCACGTTTTAGTAGTGGTTTGGAATTGGAATCCAAAAATATTTAGAGAGTGGTGGGCGATACCGGGTTCGAACCAGTGACCCCCTGCTTGTAAGGCAGGTGCTCTCCCAACTGAGCTAATCGCCCATGGTATTTTAATTCCCATGGAAGGAATGGTGGGTCGTGCAGGATTCGAACCTGCGACCAATTGATTAAAAGTCAACTGCTCTACCAACTGAGCTAACGACCCAATGGTATCCCGTAGGGGAGTCGAACCCCTGTTACCGCCGTGAAAGGGCGGTGTCCTAGGCCTCTAGACGAACGGGACACTAAGATACTCTTTGCTTTGTCTAAACCATATCAATCTGTGTGAACACTCATCGCAATAATCATTCGTAGTAAGGAGGTGATCCAGCGCCAGGTTCCCCTAGCGCTACCTTGTTACGACTTCACCCCAGTCATGAACCACAAAGTGGCAAGCGTCCCCCCGAAGGTTAAACTACCTGCTTCTTTTGCAGCCCACTCCCATGGTGTGACGGGCGGTGTGTACAAGGCCCGGGAACGTATTCACCGTGGCATTCTGATCCACGATTACTAGCGATTCCGACTTCATGGAGTCGAGTTGCAGACTCCAATCCGGACTACGACGCACTTTTTGGGATTCGCTCACTTTCGCAAGTTGGCTGCCCTCTGTATGCGCCATTGTAGCACGTGTGTAGCCCTACTCGTAAGGGCCATGATGACTTGACGTCGTCCCCACCTTCCTCCGGTTTATCACCGGCAGTCTCCCTGAAGTTCCCACCCGAAGTGCTGGCAATCAAGGATAAGGGTTGCGCTCGTTGCGGGACTTAACCCAACATTTCACAACACGAGCTGACGACAGCCATGCAGCACCTGTCTCAGAGTTCCCGAAGGCACCAAAGCATCTCTGCTAAGTTCTCTGGATGTCAAGAGTAGGTAAGGTTCTTCGCGTTGCATCGAATTAAACCACATGCTCCACCGCTTGTGCGGGCCCCCGTCAATTCATTTGAGTTTTAATCTTGCGACCGTACTCCCCAGGCGGTCTACTTAACGCGTTAGCTCCGAAAGCCACGGCTCAAGGCCACAACCTCCAAGTAGACATCGTTTACGGCGTGGACTACCAGGGTATCTAATCCTGTTTGCTCCCCACGCTTTCGCATCTGAGTGTCAGTATCTGTCCAGGGGGCCGCCTTCGCCACTGGTATTCCTTCAGATCTCTACGCATTTCACCGCTACACCTGAAATTCTACCCCCCTCTACAGTACTCTAGCCTGCCAGTTTCAAATGCTATTCCGAGGTTAAGCCTCGGGCTTTCACATCTGACTTAACAGACCACCTGCATGCGCTTTACGCCCAGTAATTCCGATTAACGCTCGCACCCTCCGTATTACCGCGGCTGCTGGCACGGAGTTAGCCGGTGCTTCTTCTGCAGCTAACGTCAAGAATGGTGTCTATTAAACACCACCCCTTCCTCACTGCTGAAAGTACTTTACAACCCGAAGGCCTTCTTCATACACGCGGCATGGCTGCATCAGGCTTGCGCCCATTGTGCAATATTCCCCACTGCTGCCTCCCGTAGGAGTTTGGGCCGTGTCTCAGTCCCAATGTGGCTGATCATCCTCTCAGACCAGCTAGAGATCGTCGCCTTGGTGAGCTCTTACCTCACCAACAAGCTAATCTCACCTGGGCATATCTTGACGCGAGAGGCCCGAAGGTCCCCCTCTTTGGCCCGAAGGCGTTATGCGGTATTAGCCATCGTTTCCAATGGTTATCCCCCACATCAAGGCAATTTCCCAGGCATTACTCACCCGTCCGCCGCTCGTCAGCAAAGAAAGCAAGCTTTCTTTCTGTTACCGCTCGACTTGCATGTGTTAGGCCTGCCGCCAGCGTTCAATCTGAGCCATGATCAAACTCTTCAATTAAAGTTTTTTGTGGCTCAATGAATACTGACTTCAAAACTGTTATTTACCGAAGTAAACACGTAATTTTAAAGCTATTATCATCATCCCTTATAAATAAGAAGAGAATGATAATGAATTGACTGTGCCAAGATTAACTCAGTTAATCTCGATTGGTCACTCAGTTCATTGAAACCAATTGTGCTTCCTAAGAAGCTATTGATTATCATCAACGAGTGCCCACACAGATTGATAGGTTTAAATTGTTAAAGAGCTTTTCCTTAGCAACGAATCGCTTAATGCGCCGTGGCTAGGGGTGCGTATAATACGCTTAAATATTTTTGAGTCAATCGTTTTTTTAAACTTTTTTCTCAAGCCCGATTACTTAGTTTCCTAAGCCACTTCGTAATATTCGTCTTACTCCGTGTCGGTGTGGCGGCATTATAGGGAGACTGCAGATTATGACAAGTGTTTTTTTACATTTTAATTTCGTTCGCTTAAAAAGCCGTCAAAGTCATAAGTTACGAATAAAATATGAACATTTGAAGGGAGTCACAGCAATCCATTGGAAAAATACCAAGCATGTACGTACTATTCATATATCTATTTTGTGAATAGTAGATATTTCCCTTATTGTTTTCTTCAGAATAAGTAGTATTCGATATGAACTTTACTAAAGATATTTTAATTACCGTAGTTTTAGCACTGATAGGCGCAATCCTTTTTTCTCAGGTTTTCGTGTCGCCAGCTATCAGTTTCCTTATTGGTGTTGTATTAACCGCGTTGGTGTTCACATGGACAGCAAAAACACCAGCGGCTCAAGATGAACCCAATGACAACATGTCTACCACCACACTTTACGTGGGTAACCTGCCTTATAAAGCGAATGAAGCCAATGTGCGTGACTTATTTGCTGAACATGGTGATGTGTTTGCCGTCCGATTGATGAAAGATAAACGGACGGGCAAAAGACGTGGGTTTGGTTTTGTTGTGATGTCTTCAGCGAGTGCGGACCAAACCATTAATGCTCTGAATGAGGCAGACTACATGCAACGTACTTTAAAAGTACGCGTCGCGAATGATCCTAAGCATCCATCGGGTACGGACAGTTTTGAATAATCCCGAATCCTAGTTTGTTTAGTTCCATGTTCAGTGCCGTTTCTTCCCAAGGAGTGGTGCTGGACATTATTCGATGTTTCTCCCTCTGACCTCTATCTTCTTCATCCATCGGTAATGATAACAATTGAGCAACTCGCCTCGCTATCGCCTCTCCAGAATCTACCAATCGAACCTGATTGCCTAGCACTGTCTGAATTTCCTCTTTGATCAAAGGGAAATGCGTACATCCCAAAACGGCCACATCTATTTTATTGTGCAGCGGCGCAAGAATATGTTCTAACTCATGCAAATCAATGCCGTGTCCGCGGAGCTTCTCTTCTGCCATATCGACTAAGCGAGTCGAACCCAGCAGTTCTACTGGCTTATGAGGAGAAAAGTGTTGGATCAGTTCTTGAGTATATGGCCTAGTGACGGTTGCAGGCGTTGCGATCAGACCCACAGCAAGATGCGAGAGTAGTGACGCTGGTTTAATAGCAGGCACCACACCGACGACGGGAATCTGTAATTTTGCACGCAGTGCCGGTAGGACAATCGTACTGGCGGTATTACAGGCAATCACCACAAGATCGATATCGTCTTTTAATACCGCGCGTTGAACAATTCCCAAAACACGCGAAAGCAACGTCTTCTGCTCCAGTTCACCATAGGGATACGCCTCGTTATCAAATGTATACACAATCGATAACTGAGGTAGTCGGGCGATAATGGCTTTATAAACAGAGAGTCCACCGACTCCAGAATCGAAAATGAGTACTTTAGGTTGGCTCGTCACAACTTTCTTCTCATATAAAAAACGCTCTAATCATACTCGCTCTTTTGTCTGCTGCAACGGTCAAAATACGATAAAAAACCGCCCGAAGGCGGTTATCGTTAAAATTGATAGCTCATATTCATATAGTAGGCACGCTCAGCCGCTGGGTAACCTGCAGCCGTGGCGTATTCTTTATCAAATACGTTAGCAATGCGCCCACTCAGCGTCACCTTATTTGTCACGTAGTAATTCATCGATGTATTCACTAAGGCATAGCTGGCTAAATCCACATGAGCGGTCGACGTTGGTCTACGACTAAACCACATATAGCTCACGACCCAATCGATATCATCAAAGTGAGTGGTCGTATTCCACTTATAAATTTGTCTTGAGCGGCGCACCAATTGATGGCCCTCTTTATCTTTGGGCGATTTAATATCAACACTGAGCTGATGGTCGACGATTCCAGTACTCAAGTTGGCTTCGACTTCAATCCCTTTAATATGCGACTGTCCGTCAATATTCTTGGATACATAAGTGGTGGGATCATAACTCAGTAAATTCGAGATCCTTGTATCATACCCTGTGATAGACCAGTCGATAATATTCATTCGGCCAAAGAGACCCACTTCATAGCTTTTTGATTCCTCCGGTGTTAACGCTTTATTACCGTATTTAGGATCATACAATTCATATAAGTTTGGGGCTTTTATACCTGTACCATAGGACGCTCGTAAAGCCAGCTCTGGCATCAACTGATATCCAGCCGCAATATTATACGTTTCGTCTTGACCGAATGCTTCGTTATCATCCATACGTCCACTGGCCTCTAATCGCAATCGGTCCAGTTCTGCGACAATCAATGCATACACAGCGGTATTATCACGAGTGAACTCGCGATTGGTGTTCAGGTTTTTATATCCCGATTGCTGCCAATCGATGCCAGCCGCTGCGGTTATTGCCTCATTAATGTGATAACTGTTTGACCACTTGGCGACACTTTGTGTGACACGATCTCGGGTTGCACTAGCGGACTCTTTACCAAGAGATTGTTGATAGTCCGATTGTTTTTGCTGCTGATAGTTAAATTGCAATAAAGAGTGGTATTGCTGGCCATTAAACTCGCCCCCCAAAGTCCACGACTGATCGTCTTTCTCGGCTTCCATATATTTATGCGAGCCAAACGAAGAATCGTACTGGTAGGTATTTTTAAACAGTCTGCCATTAGCAAACAATGAGAGTTGTTCGGTCACATCATGGGTATACCCCACTAACCCATTATTACTTTTAAAACCATGTTTATCGCCGTCATTAATACCAGGTATAGGATGAACGTTATAACCATCATCGGCCTCATGGCTCACTGCCACATTCAATTGACCATTCTCAGACGTCGCCACTCCTGTCGAGCCGCCAATCTGCTTATAGTCCAAACTGCCTAAACCGATATTGACGTTGGTTCCCTGCTGACGAGAACGTGCCACCGTTATGATGTTGATGACACCACCGATGGCCTCTGAGCCGTATAGAGAGGCCTTAGCTCCACGCACATACTCAATGTGATCGACATAGCTAAGCGGAATTTGATTGAAATCGACCGAACTCTTAGCTGAACGAGCTAAACGCACACCATCCATCAGCACTAGCACTTGCGATGGCCCTGTCCCTCGGATATAGAGGCTCGCCAGTTGCCCTCGCCCACCATTTTGCGAGATTTGCACTCCGGTTAAGCGTTGCAATACATCGGGTAAACTTTTCGCTTGGGATTGCTCAATCTCTTGACGGCTAATCACATCAACATTGGATAGGGTCGAATGTTGAGATTGAGGTAAGCGGTTAGCGGTCACCACAACCGTCTCCATCGTCATTGGCTGTGATTGCGCATGACTTGGCATAGCAATGCAAAATGACGAGGCGAGCGACCCGGCCCAAAGTAATGTCTTCATGGTCATTCCTAAATAATAAAGAGACTGATTAGATGATATAACTCCAATTCAATCACGGTAGTGTTGGGAACCTCAGAGGCCATCCCCTGCAGGGGATGTATCGAGCGCCGCTGCGTCGAAGGCGGAGGTTAACCAAACTTCAGCGGAATTACCAATGGAAAATATCACCGCTCATATGGAGTAATAATAACCGATAGACGGTGCATTTGGAGGCAACGTAGACGAATATCGGATGGATGTGCTCAGGCCTCAGATCTCTTTCTGATGTGATGTTCGCGGCACTAAAGAAAAAAGGGCGCTTAACGGGCGCCCTTTGATTTCAAGTAACAATGGATTGTTTCACGGTAAAAACTTACCGCTAGATATCTGGCTCAAACAAGTTTCGCTTCATGTAAAACTTAACCCAAACAGCACTGATTACGATGACAATAGCCAAAATTCCTCCCGTAATGGAGTAGACAAGCGATGTCATCTCCGGTGACGGTGAGTTATGCAACGCTACATACCCCATACCGATGATCCCTAAGATTTGTGGGAGTGGGTAGAAAGGCGTTTTATAAGGACGTTGATGCTTGGGCAAACGTGTACGCAATACAATGACGTTGATATGCGCCACTATATAGGCCAATAGCCAACTGGTGGTCGCTGCAATGACTAATACCAGCAATGAATCCATATTGAGAAACAAGAATGGAATGGATGTACATGCGGCCATCACCACAATACCAACCCATGGTGCATCAAAACGGTTTAGCGCTTTAAACTGAGGAAAAACCTGATCTTGCATCGCCATGCCATGTAGCATTCTTGGGATGGAGGCCAAAATCGTATTCACGGTGCTGCAAGTAGCCGCCAGTGCCATCACTGTCGCAATCACCAGCCCAGAAGGCCCGAATACCGCACTAATGTAATTCAAATACGGGATTGGAGACCCAACTAAGTCATCAACATTAAGGTAGAGACTCGCACCGTAAGCAAAAGCAAGAAAAATAGCGAAAATGACCAACAATGAAAGATGCATAGCACGCGGAATATTTTTCACTGGGTTTTTCACCTCAGTGATCATCGGACAGATAAACTCCACCCCGACCATAAGCCACATAGCAAGCGCGACTAAACCAATAAAGCTCCCATCAATCACGCCACCAAAACTCCAATCTACGGTAGCTCCGGTCAGGTGAGGATGAGGCTCCCCTAGCCCTGTAATGGCACATAGCCCCACCAAGATAAGAGCGGCCACTAAAATAAACGCCAAGAGATTTTGAACTCGGGCAAAAACGTCCGCGCCCACCAAATTGGTGAGGCTTAACAGAATAAGAATGGTTAAAGGCACGACCTTTTCAGGCAACATATTAGGCAAGATCTGACCCAACATGGCATCCACTAAAAACAACTCTACCGGTAGAGCCAAGACAGCGACCACCACATACCCTGCAAACACGGCAACAATCGCGGGAAAATGGCCTAATGCCTTTTGTGTGTACATTGCCAGCGAGCCCTCCTGCGGAAACATCAGAGATAACTCAGCAAAACTCATGGCATTAAACTGGGCAAAGATGAAAGCCGTCACCATCGCCGCAATAAACGCCATTCCTCCGAGACCTATCCCCTGCGTTGCCGAAATCATGGATCCCTGAACAATAACCAGACCAATGCATATCGCCATCATGGTCAAAAGGCCAATTTTTAGCTTTTGATGCTTAACCGCTGATCCTTCAGCTATATGAATGTTTTTAGAATCGACTAATCCGTTCATATTTCCCTTCCTTAGATTACGTTAATCAAAATACTCCATTACCATCGTGAAAACTTATACGGCTCTGGGTTGATAAGCGGCGTCATGCCACTGACGAGATCGGCGGCCAGCATTCCTGCGGCGGGTCCGGTACCAAATCCATGACCAGAAAAACCGGTCGCAATGGTCAATCCGGGAATCGCGTCAATACTATCAATAACGGGTTTTGAATCCGGAGTGATATCGATCAGCCCTCCCCACTCTTCGGCGATTTCGGCCTCTTGAAAGCTCGGCCAAGCGGCTCGCAGATGAGTCAACGCTTCCTGATTTAATCCTTTGTTATGATCAGGATTCATCACGCGAATTTCCTCAAACATTGACGACTTATTACGTGACCAGCGTTTCGACATTTTCAGATCCTCAATAAAATGTCGTCCCAACGAAATTCTTAAAGCGTCACGTTGGTGCTTCAATTGGCCTAAATAACGGTGCCCAATGAGGAAATGATCAAGCGTGAGACGCGCTTCAATCGCGCCACGCTGCATAATGACAAAGCCCCCATCTAAGTGCTTACGGAATGAAAAGTTAGGTCCTGCAACGGCAATGTCTGTTGGGCCGTCCATCGGTTTTGAGCGCAGTACCGAGCAGATCAAAGGCAGCGACGGTAACGACACACCATGGTGACTCAAAAACGCTTTCGACCAAGCGCCACCAGCTAGGAGAACCTGTTCACACAGGATTTCGCCTTTTTCAGTGACGACCCCGCTCACCTTCCCGCCAGATAAGGACAGATGGCGCACCGCGCAGTTCTGAATAATGACGGCCCCTTTTTCCATCGCAGCTTTCGCCATTGCACTGGTGGCAATCGCCGGTTCCGCTCTGCCATCGGAGGCGGTATAAATGCCCCCCACCCATTGACCTTTTCCTCCTGGAACTTTCGCTTTGATCTCTTCAGTACTCAGTAATGTGGAGTCAAGCTCCAGCGACTTGACAGAATCTAGCCATGCTTCATAAGCGCCCATCTGCTTGGCATTCTCCGCCAAAAACAGAATGCCGCTTTGCTTATAATCCACATCACGATTAACCCTTTTTGACATGCCAGCCCATAGTTCATCGGATGCAAGCGCCAGAGGTATATCCTCAGCATGACGGTTGGTTTTACGTATCCATCCCAAATTACGAGAAGATTGTTCTGCGCCCACAAAGCCTTTTTCAATCACAACCACTGGGATGTTTCTCTCTGCCAGCGTCAGGGCAGCATTGATACCGACAATGCCACCACCGATAATCACTACGCTGGTCCGTGCTGGCTGCTCGTTTGGCGTGTCTACGTATTCAAGTGTTTTAATCATAGGTATCTTCCAGATTTATCTGACTAAGCAACGACAACCGTCTCAACGTCACCACGAGAAGCCCCTCGATATGCGGTCACTTCCAACTCAACTTTGTAAAGTGTCGACCCCAGAGGTGGACAAGTGACCGTTGTGGTGGGATCAATCCCTTTAAACTTACTGCCGATATGTTCCATCACGGCACCGACATCCGCAGGGTTTTGAATAAACACCTTAGAGGTCACCACATCCGCTAAACAGGCATCCACCGCGGCCAATGCCCGTTCAATGTTCGCGAACACTTGGTCTGTTTGCGCAAAAACATCGTCCGGCATTTCATTGGTTTCTGGGTTTCTACCCGCGGTATTCGAAACAAAGATCCAATTATCAACGGCCACCACACGCGAGTAGCTGGCTATTTCTTCGAACTTGGATCCCGTTTTCACTTTGATAATTTTTGCCATCAGTTCTTATTCCATTCTGATTATTGATACACATTGATTTAGCTAAGTACTGGCTCTTCCCACAAATTCAGCGAGACACCAATGTCTTTTTCGATGGCATTGCGGTAAATTTTGGTTGCCCATGCCACGTCTTCTACTGGCATTCCGCCGACAGACATGACAATGATTTCATCATCACTTTGTCGACCTGGGGTCGCCCCTGCCACAATGTCTCCCAAGTCCTCCAATGCACTTTCGGATAACTCACCGGCATCAGCCATGTCCATAAAGCGCATACCAACCAAAGGGATAATGGCGTGCGTCGGTTTAGGCACTTCTTCAAACCAAGCCTGATAGAGCCCTTTGTTATCAAGGACTTTACGTATATCCGCTTGTTCCATCCCCGCATCGAGGCGGCAGCTAGCTGGCATCGCTAAGAAAGCGCCCGGTTTTACCCATTCTCGCTTCACTTCTGGGTAAGTGGACGGATCTCCGGTTTCACCGGAATTACAGTAACTGACCAAATCCGAGCCCCGAACCACCTCTTCGACGGTATCGACCACCTGAACGTTGGTAATTTGCGGGTACGAAGCCGCCAGCCATGTCATAAAGCTGTCTAAACTTTTTTTGCCACGACCTTTAATCTTGATGGTATCGACTTGCGGGCACGCACAGATAAATGCAGCTACCGTGGTTTTTCCCATAACCCCAGGGCCAAGTAAGCCGATCACTTTGGCATCTTTACGAGCGAGATAACGAGCACCGACCCCCGGAACAGCACCAGTACGATACGCCGATAGTAAGTTAGCGGACATGTAGGCCAGTGGTGCACTGGTTTCAATGTCATTGAGAATAAACATCAGAATAGAACGAGGAAGACCTTTCTCTCGGTTGGCGATGTTTGAGCCATACCATTTCACGCCACAGGTTTGGAAATCACCACCTAGATACGCTGGCATCGCCATCAGACGTCGGTCCGCGGTTGGTTTTGGCATACTTGGGAAAGGCGATTCATCGGGAAAGGTAACCATAGCGCCGTGTGAGTCGTTATTGGCTCCCGCCATTCGATAATCCCCTTGATGAAGCAGCGCAAACATCTCCTCCATGGTATCAACGCAGTCAGACATGTTCGTCACGCCTGCTTTAATCATGTCTTGTTCTGAAAGGTATATAAAATCAATGTGAGTGCTGTCTGACATAACGCCACCTATATCCATATAGTTTGTTGATTAAGACTGTTTCACGCTCTTCTTTGAGCGAGGCAATAGAACTCAGTGCTTTTCCAGCCTAAGACCTTGCTCTCGATATTATGGAGTGACGTTTGTGGTGTATTGAATTTTTGCGACATCCCCTCTCGACAAGCCGCCCTGAACAATATGGCACCTTGCTTGCTTTACATGCTTAGTTAACGGTTTAACGCAGAGCAATAGGGAGAGGGGAATGGCGACGACATCAATGATGTTTAATATTGCGGGAATTCACTCAAAGCAACCGTGGTTTGTTCTAAGTTCAGAGCAATTTCGTACCCATCTGCCGACGAATACCCCAGAGGTCTCTCACTTCTACAGTTTTAAGGCTGGCGATACCCATTGTCCGTCTACCGCTATTCCAGATGGGTGTATCGACCTTGTCTTTGACTGTGACGCTGACGGTGCTGGAGCGTTAGTTTGTGGCACCCGACTCGAAGCGTCGTCGGTTCTTTTTGAGCGCGGTCATTGCTATTTTGGCGTGCGTTTTATTCCCGGCGTTAAGCCGGACTTTTTAGACGCTTCAGCCAGTGAGCTAACCAATAAAGAATATTGTTTACAAGATGTTATGCCGAACGCCAATCAGTTGATTGACTACGTTTTAGCCACGAAAGATTTTACCAAACAAGTCGAAGTCGTTAGCCAATTTCTCAGCACCAAAAGCCGACAAGCCGCCATCAATGTGGCTCAGCAAATCGTGGCCAAAATTTGTCTGCACAAAGGGAATATTCAAGTGCAAGATTTAGAACGCTTTTCAGGCTATACCAGCCGCACACTCCAACGCCTATTCAAAAATGAAATTGGCCTAACACCAAAAGGGTTTAGCCGAGCAATTCGTTGCCAATCAGCCGTTTATGACATAAATCATAGCGATAAACTGACGTTTTCAAATTTGGCGACCGATCTCGGCTTTAGCGACCAACCTCATTTTCTGCGGGAGTTCAAAAAACTCGTCAATGTCACGCCATTGGAGTACCAAAACAGGGTCAAAGAAAAGACGTATTTGGAGCGCATTCACTGTTATTAATAGCACTATCATTGTGCGTTTCGCTCCAACTTAGTGCGAATATCCTTCGCGAGCAGGATTTGGACAGAGCAACAAACTCACGCTCAGTCGCGTTTTCTTGATAAG
Organism: Vibrio zhugei; assembly: GCF_003716875.1. NCBI lineage: Bacteria > Pseudomonadati > Pseudomonadota > Gammaproteobacteria > Vibrionales > Vibrionaceae > Vibrio > Vibrio zhugei. The sequence goes on from NZ_CP033078.1 coordinate 2,733,553, forward strand.
ACAGACAATCCTCACGCCGATTTTATTTATGGTAATATTCCCCCTCTCAATGAACGCATGATTCACTCATTGTTCGCGTCCTAGGTTGCGGATGTGACCGTAAATAATCAGACAAACACTGGACAACTCTGTGTGATTGAATAGAATCTGCGCTCTTACATGAAATGCACCCGATAAAGGCACTAAGAATGGCGACTTTTGATGTCAACCCTGACCAATACGCAGAACAACTTGCAGGAAAAATCTCACGCTTAACCGAGATGTTTACGCCCTATGGCGTGCCTGAACTCGAGGTGTTTGAATCTCCAGAGCAACATTATCGGATGCGTGCAGAATTTCGTGTATGGCATGAAGGTGATGATATGTACTACATCATGTTCAACCAAGAAACCCGCGAAAAGTATCGTGTGGACCAATTCCCCGTCGCGAGCCAGCTCATCAATCAGCTCATGCCACGCTTGGTAGAAGCGGTGAAAGAAAATGACGCATTACGCCGCAAGCTGTTCCAAGTCGACTTCCTCTCTACGATGAGCGGTGAGATTTTGGTCTCTCTCTTGTACCACCGTCAGCTTGATAACACATGGACAGAGGCGGCCAAAGCCCTCAAAACCACGTTGATTGAAGAAGGCTACAATATCAACGTGATCGGCCGAGCGCGTAAAATGAAAATCGTCCTTGATCGTGATTATGTTGTCGAAACGTTGAATGTACATGGTCAGCCCTATATTTATCAGCAAGTTGAAAACAGCTTTACCCAGCCAAATGGGCCAGTTGCCGAGAAAATGTTGGAATGGGCGGTCGATTGCACCCGTGGCAGCCAAGGAGATTTATTAGAGCTGTACTGTGGTAACGGTAACTTTTCGCTGGCGTTGGCACAAAACTTCGAGCGTGTCTTAGCGACAGAGCTAGCCAAACCGTCCGTGCAATCGGCGCAATACAACATTGCCGCGAACAAAATTGATAATGTACAAATCATTCGTATGTCGGCCGAAGATTTTACCGAAGCAATGGAAGGCAAACGCGAGTTTCGCCGCCTAAATGCCGCTGGCATTGATCTTAAAAGTTACAACTGCAATACCATTTTTGTTGATCCACCACGTTCGGGTATGGATATTGACACCTGTAAAATGGTGCAAGGCTACGAACGCATCATGTATATCTCTTGTAATCCTGACACATTAAAAGACAATCTCGATGTGCTGAGCAAAACGCACAAGATTACTCGCTTCGCTTTATTTGATCAGTTCCCATACACCCACCATATGGAAGCGGGTGTGATGCTGGAGCTTATTAAGTAAGGACTCGTAATGTTTTTTATTTCAGAAAAAATCACTCTGGGTACGGCATGGGGTACGGGGAAGATAAAAACCTAACTTCAAGCTATCTTGCGTATTTCGGTGATTGCGATCGCTTGTTTCGGTTTATTCCGATCACCTGATCCTGTCATTTTTCTCTCTTCCTATTTTTACTCTAAGTGATCGGATTGCGCCAGTTTTCTCATTGATTCACCTCCCAGTTCTATTCGATGACTATTGTGTACCAGCCGATCCATGAGAGCATCTGCGACGGTGGCGTTGCCGATCATGTTGTACCACTCTTTTACAGGTAATTGGCTGATGACGATTGTGCTGCTGTTTTGGTAACGATCTTCAAGCACTTCTAATAAGTGGCCCGCGTGTTCCTGAGTCAGTTTTTCCATCCCCCAGTCGTCGAGGATCAGTAAGCCTTTCTTAGCCAACGATTGAAGTTGTTTTTGATAGCTGCCATCCAGACGTCCTGCGGTCAGGTCATCAAGCAAGCGAGTTAATCGGTAGTATCTGACCGTTTGTTGTTGGTCGCAGGCACTGGTTGCCAGTGCACAACCAAGATACGTTTTACCTGCTCCTGTTGGGCCTGTGATCAAGATGTTTTGGTGCTTGTGTAGATAACTGCCCGTTAGTAGTTCGCTCATTTGTTTACGGTTGAGGTTTCGTCCCTCCTTGTAGACGAGTTGGCTCGGCTGTGCATCCACTCTTAATTTGGCTTGTCGTTTTAAGCGTTGGATTTTGGTCTGATTGCGATTCAAGATTTCGCTTTCCAGAAGCAGGCTTAGTCTCTCCTCGAAGTCCAGCTCTGCGTAGGTCGTCAGTTGCTCTTGTTGCTGCTCTAACGCTTTCGCCGCATGGCTCAACCGCAGGGTTTTTAGTTGGTTATTGAGTGTGTTCATATCCTTTCTCCTAGTGATAACAGTTCGGGCCACGGACATTGCTATGAACAAGGTTCGGCGTGCTCGTGTTGTCTTTGCTCAGTTGTCCTTCTCGATTGTTTTTCAGTAGATTGTTTATGAAGGTGTAGTTCGGTTTTGTCAGCATCAGCGCATCTTTACAGGCTTGCTCTAAGCGTGATTCACCATGCGCTTTACTCAGATTGAGCAGCCCAAGGCAGGAGCGATACGACTGCTCTGGATGAGGTTTGGAGTTGAGCATCTTATTGATGACTTCTCGTGTAGCCGGGCCGATATTGGCTCCCCAGTTGAGCAAGCGTCCAGGGGACCACTTTTGATGTTGATGGTTACTTGGCATATGCTCTGCGTTGGTGCTATTTCCTCGCTCTCGTTGGCTGCGTGGATGTTGAGCGACCAAGTTACCTTGGTGGTAGATCTGCACCAGACGATTGGTGGCTTCTAGCTCAACATAGTGGCCAACAAGTTGATGGGGAACCGAGTAGTAATGACGGTGATATTCAATGTGATAATCAGGCCCAACTTTGGCTCGCTTGGTTTCGGTATACAGATAACGCTGTTTGGGGAGAGGCTTTAACGCTGGCTTGTCGAGTTTATCGAACAATGATTGACGACTCGCGCCATACTGTTTCATCTCACGTTGGTTTAACTCATTCATGAGTTCTCGGATAGCGAGATTCAGCGCCTTGAAGGTATAGAAGGTTTGGTGTCGCAGCCGCATCATGATCCAGCGTTCCACTAGAAGCACGGCATTCTCTGCTTTGGCTTTGTCTTTTGGTTTGTAGGGACGAGCTGGCATTACGGCGGTTTGATAGTGATTAGCTAGTTTTTGATAGCTGTCGTTAAGTCTCGGCTCATAACGATTGGCTTTGGTGACCGCGCTACGTAGATTATCGGGAACCAAGAGCTGTGGTACACCACCGAAGTGTTCGAACGCATTAGCATGCGCCTCTAACCAGTAGGACTTACCTTGGCTCGGGAAGGCTTCAACATAGGTGTAATTGGATGCGCCTAAGGTCGCGACGAACACTTCCGCTTCACGCACTTCTCCTGTGTCAGGGTTGACCACCTGAAGCCTTGGCCCACAGTAATCGATAAACAGTTTATCACCCGCGACATGAAGCTGGCGCATGCTGCGCTTTTGCGTTTTGAACCAGCGCGTGAAGTGCTCACAGAACTGGGTGTAAGCGTAAGCTTGTTCTTGATATTGCTCATGATATTCCTGCCAGAGCAACATTTTCGTCATACCTTTACGTCTGAGTTCAACAGCGTATTGAGTGAAGTCTGGCATGACTTTATCGCGACTGGTTTTCTTATCGTGATACAGCGCTTGCGTGAGATCAGCATCACTGCAACTTTCGGGTAGAGGCCAGCTGTAAACCTCCCCTAATTAGTTACACTCATAATTAGAGTTTTCAACCCGTTCATATTTCATTAAATATTCCCATGGGGTCAGATCATTCAGTGCACCATGAGGACGCTCTTCGTTGTATTCTCTGATCCAGTCTTCCGTTAATTCTCGAACTTCCGTTAGTGTTTTGAAGACGTACATATCCAGAATTTCAGTGCGGTATGTGCGATTAAATCGTTCAATGTACGAGTTTTGAGTGGGTTTTCCTGGTTGGATAAATTCCAACTGAACATCGTGCTTTTCTGCCCACGTTGCTAATGTTGTGGAGATAAACTCAGGGCCGTTGTCCATTCGTAGTTTCTCAGGGTAGCCTCGCCAAGCAATGACTCGTTCAAGCACTCGAACTACTCGCTGAGTGGGTAAACTCAGATCAACGTCGATGGCCAACGCTTCTCGATTAAAATCATCCACCACATTGAAGGTTCGGAATCGACGTCCACATTGTAAGCTGTCACTCATAAAATCGATTGACCAGCACCGGTTCTCTGACAACGGTACACTCAGTGGCTCTGGGTGACGATTTGGCAGACGCTTTTTCCCTTTACGGCGTTTATTGAGTTTCAACTCGCAGTAAATCCGATAAATCCTCTTATGATTCCATGTCTTACCCCAGCGACGAAGGATCTTGAGTAATAAACCAAAGCCGTATGCTGGATAGCGCTCAACGGCTTGTTGTAATGCACTTATCACTTCTTGGTCATCGCTCGCTTTAGGCTGATATCGATAAACCGAATCACTGATGCCAACTGCGCGACATGCTAGACGCAAACTGACTTTGTGTACCTGGCGTACATAGTCAACCAGTTCACGTCTTATCGCTGGCTTTACAGCTTTTTTTCGATGATATCTTTGAGAATTCGGTGCTCTAAGCTCAGCTCGGCAAACATCGATTTAAGACGACGATTTTCGTCTTCCAGCTCTTTTAACCGTTTAACGTCCGATGCTTCCATACCACCATATTTAGATTTCCAGTTGTAATAAGTGGCATCAGATATTCCGTATTCTCGGCAGACTTCCTTGATAAGGCGACCACCTTCGACTTCTTTCAAAATTTTCACGATCTGTGTTTCGGTATAGCGTGATTTTTTCATAGCGAGTTCTCCCTGATTCATTCAGTGTATGCTGAAGAACTCCAAAATGGTATGCCACTATTTTAGGGGATGATTACACAGCCAAGCTGGATTTGTTTAAAGCGAGTAAGGAGTTCTGATATGGTGGACGGGCCGAGTTTAAGGCAAGAAGCGATGCTGCGATTTGAGAGACCGCAGTCGTACTTAAGGCGTAATACCTCTTTGATTTTGTTCATTGGAGTTCTCTTTTTGGCCATTGTCGCTTCCTTACGTTCTTGATTAAGAAGTAAAGAATAACGAGCTATTGATTTAAAAGAGAAAAAATAAGGATTTCGGGCATTCCGATCGCGGTTTTCGCTATTCCGATCACCGATTTCGGAGTTAGGCTAAAAGTGATCGGATAATCGCGGAATCAGTGATCGGTTTAAACCGAAATGGGTGATCGGATAATCCCGAAATGACTGATCGGAATGCTCCGAAATATGCAGCTATCTATCAAGCTGGCAATGATTTACATAAAAAACAAAACCAGCCATAGTCAAAAAAAGGCTATGGCTGGTTTTTTGGTTACTCGTTGTCTTTTCTGTCAGTAAGCAGTTCAGATATTTAATTAGCACTGCTAATTCATACTTGATCTACATCCAATATACCCAACACAACCTTGCCTATCTGATGAGCTAAATACGGTGGGACAGCATTTCCTACCTGTACATATTGCTGCGTTCTATTTCCTTCAAATAAATAATTATCTGGAAACGTCTGTAAGCGCGCTGCTTCTCGGATAGTCAAACTTCTGCACTGCTGTGGATCATAGTGAATGAAATAGTGGCCATCTTTAGATATATGGCTAGTCACCGTCGTTGCACATTTATTTCCAGCTTGGGTACGAAAGCGATCTGCATGTGAGCCTGTAGCCCAATTGTCATGATCCGGAGCTAGCTCTGCTGGAAAGTCTCTCGCCTTAGGAGAAATACCACCACTTATCTTAGTAAACGCAGCACTGAAAGCATATCGTAGCAAATCAGATGTCATATGCCCGCGGGTCTCGTGATTTAACACACAGTTTGGGTGATTATCTAGATACCATTTCTCTAAATGTTTGGGGATATTGTGCTGGACTTCCGTTATTTGACTACTTTTACGCTCCAGTTCTAGTCTAGGCTCTAGGCTTAAGCTACCTACAGTAGCTCTATCAAATGTTTTTTCTAATATTCGCTTCAGCTTTTTTGAGTTTGTTCGAATTTGTTTTTCCCAATCCTTCTGGATGTCTTTTTGCTTAGAAAAGCCACTTCTTAGAGGAGGCAAGTCGGATAGAACTTGTTCAACAGTTACTGTTTTTGCCATTGGAGAAATTGTATCTGGAATACGGGTTATATCTTGACGTACACCTAATAGAATTACTCGATGCCGCGCTTGTGGTACACCATAGTACTCAGAGCGAATAAGAAAGTCAGATGAGTCGGAGTACTTAGGGTCCTTTGGATCCTTAGCTTCAACTACAAGCGAAAAGATTTTATACTTTGAGACTCCATCATCACCAGTAACTAACCTAGGGTTCCTCAAGTCTTTTAATATCTGAGGAAACATAACTTTGCCATCAATTTTGGCAGACAGAATACCGCGTACATTTTCCATCACAAACACATCAGGCTGCGCAATAGAAAGTACTTTAAGGTATTCCTTGTATAAAAAGTTTCTGTGATCGTTTTCGGCCTTATAGCCTTTTATTCCTGCATTCCGAGAACGGCCAGCCAATGAATAGGCTTGGCAAGGAGGGCCACCAATAACGACCTTAGGTCCTTGATGAACTGCCAACAGTTCACGAATTCTAGCATGAATTAATTCATTATCTTCACCAAGAGCTCTAGGCTCTTCTAACGTTTCGTAACTGGCAGATTCAGCTTGTTTGGGATACAAACTAAAAATTTCATCTCGAGTTAGTTCTCCACGGACATATCTAAAGTAATCATCTAACCCACCATCCAGCTCTTTAAGCTTTCGAAAGAACGATCGCGTTGTTAATGTTCTATGCGCAGATGGTTCTTTTTCTACAGATACGCCAATTTTGAATGGATAGTTACCACTCTCATCTGTAACTGAAGATATACCTTCACCAAGCCCACCAGGCCCAGCAAAGAGATCGATTACAAGAACTTCACCTGTTTTCATTTCACTACCACCAATAAAAATGCTTGGCAATCATACCAGGCTATAGCTGACGAGCAATAGGTGACATTAGGAAAACTGGTTAATGATTTACTTGTTAACTCAAATCTAATAACTAAGAATGGGTTTAAATTGAAACTTTGTCATGTATGAAAACCTTCCCCCTGTAGCTTTCTAAGCGCCTCAAACGCAATTCCACATTGTTTTGGCGAAGGCACTTTTTTGGGGATAGCTGCACAGATTTCAAGAATACTATTCTCTCTAGGGCTCAGCATTCCACGCTCTTTAGCCCAGTTTTTAGCCTCCTCCCAGAACCTAGCGCCTAGGTTAAACACTTCTAGCTCAACATTAATTGAATTTTCTAAAGCGCTGGCAGTTCTTGCTTCCCTAACATTCTCATCTGCTAGCTCTGAAGATATTAAGATTGCCTTAAAAGCATCACCTAACGGTAATTCACTCTCACTTACCCTTTGCCAACAAAGCTGTTTCTTGGCCCATTCGCTGTAGTTTCTAATACCCTCAGGTGGAGTAGTTATAACCTTTTGAGCCAATTCACCAGATGAGAGAATAGATAATTTTAAGCCTTCTGGTATAGATTGCATTTTCCAGATGAGGTCAAGATCTATGACCATGCCTAAACTCTGGGCCTCATTAACAAGTTTGGCAATTGCATAAGTGACGATATTGGCTCGATACCCCCCTTCATACCAATCAGCATTTGATACGAGCTTTTCGGTTGTTCTAAATATGAGCGCTTTAGCTACCAACCTTTTAAACCAAAGTTCATTAAAAGATGCTCCTTCCGCTCCCCAACTTTTACCAATTTTTTTCGCAAATTCTGAAAAATTCTTTTGAGCACCTAAGCTAACAACATGTGGCAAGCATGCCCAAGTATTTTCATATTTCGCAAGGTCTGTCTTAACAAAAAACTGACTCCGAGGATATTCAGCATCGAACTTTTTACGCTCTGATTGAGTTCTTCGACTTCTTTCGTCTGCGAACTGACCTCTAGCTCGCTCATAAAACCATTTCGTTTCTCGATAACTATCTGTACCCGAAGGAGCTAAAATACGTCGAGACAACTCCTCAACACGTATATGAAACGGATGATTAGAAAAAAAATCCGCAGCGTTCACCTTATTCTGGCTATTTGCATACTCAGAGATTCTAGGGACAATCTCTTCAGAACATTCTTTAGGCGTTATAGTTAGTTTCATTTGCACAAATACTTGCTGTATTTGTTCTTTAAGCACCTTACTTGCCGCGAATAGTGACGCCGTAGTTTGACCACCATTCACTATTTGAAGGTTGTTCACACTAGTCAATTGATAACCTGAGCTTGTCTTATCTACTTCTAAACTATCAGCCGTAGCGCTTAGCCCATTGTTATAAGAGAAAAACATATGAGGCTCATCCCGAATAGTGTCACGGATGCCCTTATTCACTTTACCTCGAGCCTGCAGAAAGCTTCTTACGTTAGACTCAAGTAGTCTCGGCCCCCATTTGTCATAAATTTCAGCAAGCTGCTTTCCCGGGATAACGGCTAAATAACTCTCTAGAGCATCACTTCCACCAGATGCTTTCAATATCGGAATACCACCACCAAAGTCGTCTTTAAAGTTGATCACTGAATCAGCCCTGACAAGTCCTTGCTCCATAAAGCGCCGCAGACGTTTGATATCCCAGATGCTCAATGTAATTGGCTTTTCATCAATAACACCAAAGCTAGTAGCATCTGTTCTAGCTCTATAATCTCCATTGGTCACTATAATCAACTTAACTTTTTCAACGCTATTCCAAGTCGCTTTGATCAAATCAGCCACACCAAATCCAGGGCTAGTTTCTTCCAGCGTTTCCCGGAACCGATCATCAAGACCGGCGTTCAGAAACCTAATAAGTTTTTGCGATAAACGTTGAACATGCTCCTTGTGTAAAAGTCGAATACCTCTATCTAAAGAAAAATCACATAGTATAAGGCTCAATATGCCGTCATTTTCCCTAGGATCACCACCGTATCCATCAATTTGCGCTGGCCCACGAGAGTATAAACCTTCATAAAAAGCTCGATTGGCGCTTTCTATTTCGCCCGCCTCAGCCAATAAGTCACCAACCTTTTCAAAGAATGCCTCTACCGTTACCAACCCCAAGGCATCGGCATCACCTTGTACATCAGCGATAAACTGAACGTTGAAATCTTCAAGCTCTGTCATGTCTATATAAACTCTCGGAGGTAATTAACGGTATTGTCATTTAATTTAAAAGGCTCACAGGCATCTAAAGAAATAGAATATCTTACGTTCTGCACGCCTTGTGGTAGTGGGCAATTAACACGAGGGAACCCTTCAAGTACTTCATAATGAGTGGTGGACCTTATCAGCCAACGGCGATCATCGTACTTATTTAATGGATCATAACCTGTTGAGTAGATTGCATCTTCCCACTTCGTATAGGTACTACATTCTTCCTGAAATAAAGCCTCGGTTAATGCTACATAGTCATGCAGTGTCATACCTTCTGGTACAATTGCAGATTCGACATTAGTAACACTAAGAAATAAACGCACACCATCACAGACTGCTAGCTGGTCTGCTGATGAAATAGAAATTGAAGGTATTGCTGCGGTTCTTCGTGTTTTAACTTCAATACCGCATCCAATTAACTCAAAGTCTTTTGGAGCCCCCGAAGGCCCCTTCCATGCTTCAACTGCCACTTCAGAACCAAAACTAGTGGCGAGCTCTCGGAGAAAGGCTAATTCACCGATTAAACCACGCTGCTCTTCAATAGTCAGACCTTCTGAGCGTCCTGAACGCAAAAGATAATGCCACCTTTTAGTCCGTTGTATCGCCCTAGAGAGTGCTTCATCCAGATCGTAAGCCTTCTCACCTGACTCAACGACATCTCTGCAGAGAGTTTCAAAAGCTCCGCTTGGCTATTTTCTTTAAGGGCAAGAACAAACGCCCATCGACCAGATATTATCCTGAAGTTGGCAATCAGATTTTTGAGTTCAGGAAGCTTGGGCTTACTAGTTGGCTCAATTGGCAATCTAAGCATAAGCGCTGGCTGTTTGTCCTCTACAACGACCCAAAAAAAGTCATACTGGCCGTTATGGTTAACTCTTCTTGCATTGCTGAGATCTAGCCCCTTCCATGGTGAATTATCCATTCAGTTCAGCCTCATATTCCTCATCTATATCATCTTCACCGTAGAGTTCGTTGTAACGTTGTGTGTTAACGATATAAGCAACTTTCTCCGATGCTTTTTTTGAAACTGGAAGGCTGATCCCCCAGGCAACGACAGGGTAACTTGGAATCAAAGCCACTCTACTGTCACCTTCTTTATTTTTTGGTGCTTTTGGTTTAACAAAATGCAGAATAAATAATGGTTTATCACGCACTTTCCGATAAATTGAGTCTGGGTAGTTACCATTCTTATCATAAGAGTTTTCAGCAACTTTCGCCTTACTTGGCTCAACACCCGCTTTTTCGATACCTCTAGATGCAACCCTCATTTTTTTACCACTAAAGGACATGTACCCGTCTGTTAGATCATCTAGATTAATAGAACGATTTGTGGGAATGATACTAACCCCTAGTGTATTGTCTTCATCTCCTTTTTGTAGACTTGGGATTAACAAGTCCCATAGAGCTAACTCATCTGCTTTTCGTGCACTGAGATAGCTTCTTACTGGCCCAGTTTCAGTAATCACACTCTCAGGTGTATTGCTCCAACCCGCTAGGAACTCATCGATATATTGGATTGGTACATCACGAAGCAATAGCCCCCATTGAGTATCTTCAATCGTGAAAGTGGCTTTTTTCAAATTAGAAACAAGCTTTATAGCTATGGCTAAATTTGAATCTAACTTTGTAGAATCGATACTTACCTTAGCGGTTTCTATAAATCTATTTGAAAGTCCAACAAAAGTGGTAACTTCGAGGCCTGCTCCCATCTTATTTTTTGCGGTAACCAACAATGATGCAGGGTGACTGCGAACTGCAAGCCCGAAATCTTCAGGAGCAGCTTTGGCCTGATCCATTGCTTTGAGTTCATCATGAAGCTCTTCAGCTGCGTTGGCGATAAAGGCATACCAATCTATAGCATCGTCGGGCATCCAAATTCGACACAGATCTTCATATCCATTTCGATAGCCAAACCATCGCCCCATTTGCATTAAGGTGTCATACATCATGGTATTGCGCAGGAACCAAGTAACTGTAAGCCCCTCTAGAGTCAACCCTCGCGAGAGAGAGAAACCACCGACAGCAATGACAGTTTGCCCTCTATCACCTGAATTCGAGTAGTCTAGCTCATTTGCTCTACTGTTAACTTCTACAACCTTGGCGGAAGCAATTGCATCAAAAATAGTTTTTTGTATCTCATCCCACTCAAACTCAGTGTCTTGATACTCTGCTTCCCAAACATCAAACAAAGCTTTGATTTCTGGGTCCTTCAATGCCGAGGTTAAAGATGAGTTTAATCTCAAAGAGTTTTGAATTCTTTCTAGTGCCTCATGCAATCGGTTTTTTAACTGACTTTGTATTCGAGTGAATCGACTAGCATTAACCAACATTGAACAATGTGAGCTTGATTGACCTCTTAAATTTCTAATGGCTCGCGATAATAGAAAAGTACGCAAAGCAAACATCAGCGAGTCGGGCAATTGATAGACCTCATGGCCAATCTTATGCTTTATCGGTAGAAGGTCTTCATTATCCGAAATACTCCTTAACCAAGTTGGCTCTTCGTCATCAGGCAAGCCATCGATAAAGATTTTCTTTGGACCAAAGTAGTTAGATGGGGCATCGAGACCAATAATAAAATCTTTAGGGAATAGGTCCTCTTTGTGTACATCGTGGTTCTCATCCGGATCAATGAAAATATTAGCAAACGGAGTAGCTGTATAACCCACGTAGCAACTACGATGAAACATTTTTAAGAGGTCGCGTATTTGCCCATTTATCTTGGTTACCAATTTATCACTGTATTTAGTGTTGATTGATGCATTATCAGCCTCATCATCGATGAGTAGCATTGGCTGGTCGATCATTTCTTTGTCACCACGAGCGCTGTTGTCCTTAAGCCACTCTAGAAGATTTTCAAGCGTTCGGTGATTCTTTTTAATAACTAAAACGACTGGCACTCTATACGAGTCTATTTCACTGGTATTTGTTGATGCGGTAGGTTTATTAAAATCTCTGGACGTATTCGTCAGACTAACAGGAGTTCTATTCGAATCAAAATGTCCAACACCGATAACATGCTTAGCATTTCCAGCCTTCTTATCAGAGCTTTTTCCTGTATCCCGACCTATGAAACCTTCATCGATTCGAATTTGAGTCTGATTGCGAAGGTTATTATGTATACCTGCTACAACGATTATTAGGCGATATCCTGCATCAGCCGCCTTACAGATCAAACTTGTATAATTCAGTGTTTTGCCACTTTGTACGTGACCAACAACCATACCTCTACGATCCCATGAGGAATACTCTTGAGGGTTCCCTAATCGGCCAAGTATCTTGTCTGTAACAATATCCGTACCTGTAATAACATCTCTAGGCAATCCATTGTTTAGCAGGAGCTTCTCATATCTTTTCCAGTAGAAGGGGTCTATTTCCGGTTTTGCATCGTCTAACCAAGGTTTAAACTTGACGTTATCAACTATTGCACCGAGGCCAACTTTTATTCCCTGTTTTGACTCAATCTCACGAGCAATTTCCTCGATCACTGTGTCATCTAAATCGCTATCCACTACTTTGGCAATACTCTTAACCAAAACTCTCAGCTCATCCTCTGATTTGCGAGGCTGACTGTATAGCCCTGCTTCTACCATATCTAACACTTGCTGCCTGCTGCTCATAAGCCTTTTTCCTTGAGATAATTTACAACTAGTCGTTCTGAGAGTTCCCAGTTTGATTGCAGTAATGGATAATTTTGAAGAACATCTTTGATTCTATCCGGTGGAACATTGCTAACAAGCAATGCATCAGTAAGGTCAACCACAACTTGATTCAAATCTGATTCAGAAGTCTGCATTGCAACAATTGACTCCGCGTTACCTACCAGTTCGGCATGAAGTGCATCAATAGGTAAGCCAGCACCAAGCAACCTAATACAGCGTTCAAACCCTTCTTTCAATTCATGAGGTAAACAATTTGAATAAGATTGAAATACAGGGTGTTCTGAATTGGGTTTGAAGTGTATTCGGCCCTCAACTTGGACTCGATTCCAAATAGGATGCATCGTGCCTTCAACTAGCCTTTGCCCTCGACTTCGATATGTTCTTTTAGAGGAGCCAACAAAACGCTCTATGATTCGCTTGAGTCGCTCTCGAACCGGTTGAGGAAGCTGCGCCGAAGATTTCTTTACATCAATTTTCCATTGCGCATCCATCGTGTTAGGTATGTCGATGGCTATTCTACTCAATTTTGTTATTTCAGTTTGCTTCGCAAGTCCCAACCAATTCCCTGCAATAATTAATCTATTTTCTCTATAGATATATAGTCCTTGGGATTTGAGGTGACCTTCTGGTCCACCAAGCTCATCCCATTCATGTTGACTCATTTTTCTGTAATGCGGAATGGTATAACTGCGTATACGAACATGGCCATTAGATAAACGAATGTTATCGTCCGGATCCTTCTGAGTCGATGGATGAAAAGAAGCCATTGGGTCCAACGGGGTTAATTGCCGATTATTGATACTTATTTGAAACTGTGGCTTAGGAGCGCCTAAAAACCGATGAAAAGTAAGCCTCAAATGTCTCTCAGCAAGAGAGAACTCTGCATTCATATATTCCGTTTTTTTCCCTGGTGTATCAATTTCGCCGACTAGTCGATCTAATTTTTTCCAAATAACAACCGTTCCAATCTCATCGAGCAAGTCATAACCTAATTCATCTTCATAATCTTCAATCAGCTCTAATGTCCATGCATTTGTTTCGGCTACTAAATCTAAATCCCAGCGAGCACATGATGTAACTCCATCTTGCCTAGTTATGACAGTAAGTGAACGACACTGAGAAAAACTAGCGCTTTTTAAGCCTAAACCAAATCGTCCAAGTTCAGAAGGCAACCTGTCAAACGTGGGATTTTTACTACCTAATCTCATCGCTTCAAGTAATTCAGCTTTGCTCATTCCACAACCATTATCAGCGATAATAACTGATGGAGAATTTGAAATAGTATCAACCACGAGGCGAACTCGATCAGCACTGGCAGAAATAGAGTTATCTATAATATCAGCCAAAGCAGTTTTGAGACTGTAGCCAAAGTCTCGATGTCCCTCAATAAGTGCTGAAGCATAGGGAGTAGCATCTATATAACGAGCTTCCGGCTTTTTACTTAACATCATAGTACTCATGGTTTTTTTTATGGGTATATTACTCACCTGAGAGAGTATCACCTTTGTTGCGTATGAACAAAAACCTTCATTTAATGTGCTAAGTAAGCCCATCTAAAAGCCCTCGTTCAAAAATCAAAAAATTTTCAGGCATATGTCATCAATGTGAATACCTACCATTGATTCCGACAGGAGCCTGAAATGAATCCCAAAACTTCCGATTACCAAAAGCAGCAACGCTATCAGGAAAATGAAATCCTGGAGCATGCCGCTGAGATACTGGCTACGCGCTACGTGCGTGGTGATGCCCTAACCAATCCTGATGCCACCAAAGAATATGTGCGCTGTAAGCTAGGTAGCTATGAGCGTGAAGTGTTTGCCTTATTGCTACTGGATAACCAAAACCGATTGATTGAATTTAAAGAGCTGTTTCACGGAACGGTGGATGCGGCCAGCGTCTACCCACGTGAAGTGGTGAAAGCGGTGCTGGAAGTGAATGCCGCAGCGGTGATATTTGCCCATAACCATCCATCCGGTGACTCAACGCCGTCTCAAGCCGATAGACGCATAACCGACAGACTCAAAGACGCGCTTGCGCTGGTGGATGTTCGCGTTCTCGACCATATCGTGACAGGCAATACCTGCACCTCATTTGCCGAAAGGGGGTGGTTATGATTGAGCAACATTATGGTGAGCTTTCTATTGATGACGCTTTACATGCGTCACTGGAAGCACTGTTGAATCGGTACACTCTCCCAGAGAACGCTGAACGACTCGTGCTGAACAGTCGCCAAATGAGTTACTACCGACATCGACAAGGTTTGCATCCCATTGAAGTACAGCTTAAACGTGAGTCAGCCTCAAGTCCTTGGCTGGTGGTGTTCTTTGCCAGCTTCTCTTATCCCGATGACAGCAGCACAACTGTTGAGCCTGAGTTGTACTTTCACCTTGCTAATCGCTGGTGCTATCAACCCGATGTGGGGAGCACGGATTTATCCCACCCAGAGGTACAAGAGCTGCTCTCGGTCTGGATGAAAGCCTTTGCTCGCCACCTTTCCAGAAACGTCTTTGATGACGTGCAACTGACGATGGTCGGTACGTTCCACTAAATTCTCACTCTCTCATTTCTTATTTGAATCCTGAAACAAGGAGGACTCACTATGTCTAAATTAACCTTCACAGCATCATCACTACCTGTGTCGAAGAAACTGCATAAGCTGCTAAGTGAGCAGCTCACCGCTCATTTGCTGAGTAATGAAGCAGTGACCACCAGCCGTTATCTGGTGTTTAACTTTCGAGATAAAAGTTACAGCGCGGAAGAAGGCGGCTTTCATCCGGTTGAGATGGCGATTTGCCAAACCTCAACAGGGGAATGGAGTATTGAGTACATCACCGACTTTGCTTATATGGCGAATTACTATCCAGAGCTAGAGCGCAACTTGGATTTTGATTTTCGGGTTGGGCAGTTCTTTGTGGCTTATCGTGGCTGGCTACCAATGCAAGGTAGCCATGATGCCAAAGAGCTGTATCGACTATGGGAGAATAACTTTCTTGCCTATGTCGATACGGACGCTTACAACGAGATAGCCGTCACCCCGCAATAACTCATGACTTCCCTTCTTCTACAAACCATCAAACTTGTTACTGCCCTCATCACGCTGTTCTCATTATCTCCGTTTTTCGGTGCCATCGGAGCCCTATCCAGTTTAGGGTTTCTGGTGGTGCTGCTGATTGGGTTATTGGCAGCCATTGCCGAGCTCAGTGACAAGCATAAACCTCGTTAATGTTAATTAATTCACACTTTTATGAAACGAATTGATTGCATTTTAACCGTTGGACATTATGTGTCTCACCCACCTCTATTCTCACGACATTAAATGTCCGACTCCGGTGTGGAGCTTTGATGTATTGAGAGCGTAGTCATGAGCAATAAAACCAGCATTGAAGGGTTATCCGCTTTGCTGCACACGCTGATGCTTATTCCTCAACATCGATGGATCACCGTTAGGGAGTTGCAGCAGCAGTTAGCCCTACTCGATATCCACCGCACCACGCGCAGCATTAAACGCTACCTCGATGACATCATTGTGGACGTGTTTAACGTGGAGTGTGATTCGATGAGCATGCCCCATGTTTATCGCAAAACCTCAGAGCAATTACTGAAGCTCAACAAGCAGGAAATGCTCTATTGGCAACTGACCAACAAGTACTTACTGCCGCTGGTTCCTGATGCACTGAATTATGGGCAAGGGTCCTCCTCGGAGAGAGACAAACCCTTGCCACACAAGGGTTCAGCACATTCAAAAGAGCAAGCATGGTTAGCCAAAGTACATGTGGCATTGCCCACGATTCGCGAGTGGAGTGACGAGCAACGGAACGTGTTGAATGCGGTACACACGGCGTTACTGCACAACCGTATGCTCAAAATATCTAGCCAAGTATTGCAGCAAGAGAAGGCGCTCATTGAGCCACTGGGACTCTCGGTTCAGTGTGACACGCTCTTGCTGCTCTTTCGATTATCCGGTCAACACACGATACGCACCCTAGCCTTGCCCTTGATTGATGAGGCCAGTGTATCGACGTTTTCTTTTACCTATCCGACTGATTTCAATCTTGAGCGGTTCATGCGTGAACACGATGAAGTCAGTGCGCCTTGAATTTCACTCACCGATAAGGAGAGCACCGTTATGACATTAATCAACACCCTACTCCGATACGCCGCTATGAGCGTGCTGTTTATCGGACTCACCGCCTGTGGTGACCAAGACGAGCCCCAAGCAGCAACAGCAGATATTGAAGTGTCGATATCGACTAACTCGCATTGGGGAACATTGGTTTTTGACCTGCAAGCCATCACCGACAGCACCGTAATTAGCGATGTGGTGATTAACCGTGGCAACTGCCGATTACCCGCAGGCACAGCCTCAGAGCTCTCAAGAAACGTTTCATTGCAGTTCGGCCAAACCTACACCGGATACAGCAACAACTGCACCGTGGACAACGTGAAAGAAATCGAAGTCACCTCCAGCGCTGGCACCTTTGTCTACACCTTCTAACTCTTAATTCCTCAATAACACACTCAACCAACTCGTAAGGATCAACTATGAACAAGTCATCTCTACTTATCACTACAGCGTTAGTTTTCTCGTAAGCGCCCCATGAACACACGGGGCGTTTTAGTGTGAGAAGTTCCACGGAAGAAGTGAGTCAATGTCGGGCTCTGCTTTCGCCAGCTCTTTCATGCACTTGACCATGTAATCGTAGAGAATGAGTCCATTGGCTTTAGCCGTCTCGATGATGCTATAGAGTAATGCGCTAGCATCGGCGCCTCTTGATGTGTTGGCGAAGAGCCAATTTTTTCGGCCAATGACCATCGATTTTATCGCACGCTCTGCTCGATTGTTGTCGATGGATACGTGCCCATCATCCACATAACGCACCAACTTTGGCCATTGACCCAAGGTGTATTTAATCGCTTTACCCAGTGGGCTGGATTCGAACACTTTCTGTGTCGTGAGCCATTGATACAGGTCGTCCAATATCGGTTTGGCGTGTGATTGTCTCTCTGACCAACGCTCTTCGGCTGACGACGGTTTTAAGTGAGCTTCAAGCGCATAAAGTTTTTGGATTTTCGCCAGCGCGATATCCACTTTTCCAGTCTTGCCTTTTCCCTGGAGCTTTTTTGCCTCCATGAACTTACGGCGAGCATGAGCGAAGCAACCGACGTTTGTCACTTGAGTGAGACCATCGTACGCCACATAACCATCGGTTTGCAGGTAACCCGAGTAATCGCCCAAGAAGTCCATTGGGCACGCTCTCGCGCGACTGTTTTGATAGTCGTACAAGACGATGTTTTTCATCTCCGGTAAACAAGCTTGCGGAGAGTCAGCGCCTGAGCAGTAAAGCCACATGTAACTGCGCTTCTCTTCTTGCAGCACATTCAATGGGGTTTCATCAGCATGCACCACCACTTGCTCAAGTAAGTGCGTTTTTAAGGCTTGGTACAAGGGTTGGAACTTCTCGCTCACTTGGATAACCCAGCGAGCCATAGTGGTTCTTGATAAGTCGATGCCCGATTGCGTGAACAAGGTTTCTTGTCGATACAGCGGCAAGGCGTACTGGTATTTACCTAAGATGATATGGGCCAGCAAGCTTTCTGTGGCGAAGCTTTTCGGGATAATGCTGTCGGGTACTGGCTGTTGGTGAACGGGGTTAGTCTCACTGTGTTGCTCACAATGACGGCACGCGTATTTAGGACGAACGTAGTCGATAACGTTGAGTATCGCAGGCGTGAACTCCAGTTTCTCGCTACGGTCTTCCCCGATTTGATGCAGAGAATGTTGGCAGCAAGGACACTGTTTATCGTGCTCGTCCAGGTCAAGAACCACGGTTTCGCGAGGTAAGTCTTTCGGTAATGGCTTGCGTTTACCACGGCGCTTTGTTGTGGTCGTCGTGGTCACCACGTCTTCGTCGACGTTCTCCGCTTCGCATTCCACTTCATTAAAGAAGTCGCCCTGAGCTTCGTTATACGGTTTTAACGCTTCAGAGCGCTTGGCGAACTGACGGTCAAGTGCCAGTTTGAACTGCTCAATCAAGGATTGGCGCTCTTGTTGCCATTGTGATTCTTTTTGCTGCCAAGCTTCTTGCTCAGACATCAACGCCTTCACCATCGCTTGAAGTTCCGCGATGTTTTGGCTGTCTGGATTGATGTCGGGGGTCGTCTTTTTCATGGTCGTTATTGTACTGAATACCGATAAAAAAGGCTTGGTTTATCTGACTTTTATTGCCATTAACCCATTGTAAAACTGTCGATTTTTACCGATTTATGGCCGATTATTGTGAAGCCAGAAAGCAGTCTGTCGAGGTCAAATTGCGTTAAGGTAAACACCGTATTTTTCTCTTGCGTGGGCCACTTAAACTTGGCTTTTTCGAGGCGTTTATACCAGAGCGCATAACCCGTTTGGTCCCAATACAACACTTTTATTTTATCGCGTTGTTTATTGGTGAAGAGGAACAATGCCCCTGAGCCTAGCTCAAGGTCGGTGTCGGATTCAATCAACAGCGCCAGACCATTGATAGATTTTCTGAAATCGACAAACTCGCGGTATAAATACACCACTGGCGCGGTCATCATGCGCTTCATGACAAGGCTCCAATCAACTCAGCAAGATAGTGTGGTGGCGTGCCTTGAGGAATACTCAATTCGATGTTATTTACTATCAAAGTCATGTTGGCTACCGACGTCTGGGTCACCTTGCGACAGGTGGTTTTTTCAATAATTTCGGCCTTAACGAAGCCGCTCTGAGTTGGAGATGGGTTAACACTCAACTGCTGCCGCTTAGCGTAAAACGTCGATACGCTAATGTCGTGTTTTTGGCAAAAATCTTGTTGTGTAAGCGAACTGGCTTGGCATTGCTCAATCAGAGAAAGCCATTCTTGATCGGTGCGTCGTTTATTCATGTCACATCTCCTTTGGATTGGAGATGTGATCATAGAGTGGGCAAAGCCTGATTAGAATGTGGGGTTTGTGGTGCGCTTACGTTTTCTCTGCCTCTTCCGCTTTTGCTGGTGGAACACTGGGCGGTAACCCATCCGCAGATTCGGGAGCCGTCAACACAAGTGTGGGCAAATGCACTCAATACAAAATGGATGTGAAAGCGGCGCAGCAGAAAGGTAAGGACGTAGCGAGTATCACCGTTCCTGAAGGCTGTGAAGCCATTAAAGAAAAGTAATACCACCAGCGCCGCTAAAAAAATGACAATGGGGAGCAATCACGCTCCCCATTCTTTTTTTGTCTCAATACACCAATTTGAAGGTATATGTTATCGATAAAAAACACTCTTGACCTTGGTAGAGCCAACTTCATATAAGACTTGAATAGTATGACCATTCACAGACTTGTACTTGTCCCAAGCTCCGACAACACCAAGTACTGGTGCTTTTTTCTCTAACATCGAATCAATAGGCTTCCCCATCATCTGATGAACGAGTTACTTGGATGATATATTCTTTAAGTCATCCATAAAGAAGTTAGGCTTCGTGGCAACAATCAATTTTAGAACGCTGTTGTTTGCGTCAAATTGAAACTCCAGCCCATTATCAAAAGTTCGAATGTAAAATTCTTCAGTATAGCCTTCCATCGTCGATGGCACATTACCAGCTATTAACGCTGCAAACTTAGGGCTCTTCACAAGGTCTTGATAAGTGCAACCTATAAAGTCATGATAATTTTTAAAATCAACCACCAACACTACTCACAAACAGAAATCCTGATGTCGACGATCTGATCTGGATTAGTATGCGCTAGGCTAAACGTTAGTTTGTATTGACCCAATAAATCATACTGAATCCAACCGTTTTTTACTAAGCCTGGTAGTTTTCTTGAACCTACTGATTTTACAGGCTCACCTAATACCGATTTTATCGAAGCTAAATCCATTTTTTCCGTCAGTGGTATATCTTCCGTTGAAAGTATACTCACTAGTTTGTCATCAAGAGGACACCCCACGATGAAAAATTTAAGGCGCTTATCTTTATCAAAGATCATATTGATCTTATCGTCATAACACACTAGGTCAAATCGCTCATCTAATGTCGGATCAAACTGAAGAGTATTGCCTCCGACTAGAGATGCAAAAGAACTATCTTTTATCAGATCATTGTAATGGCTGTTGAGCCAGTAAAAAATTGACAACTCACAATTCAAGGTACCCGTCACCTCCAGACTACTTTCTTTGATAATGCACCCTCTCCACATAATCAGTTCCAACTTTATATACTATCTGTGTGGAGAATCCTCGCTCATCAATATACTCATCCATCGCCCCAACCCTTCCAAGAACAGGAATGCTTTTCTCAGGACGTTCATTTGATGGTTCGCCAAGAGCTTTCCTAACCTGGGTACGTTGAGTTAACAAATTAAGCGCCCCCTCATAAAAAGCAGGATTAGTTACTACAATAGTGGTTAACACTGAAGTTTGACGATCAAATCTCAGTTCTACGCCAGAAGAATCAACACATATATAGAATGCATCACTTTTAGAGTTCAACACTTCAGGCACATTACCTCCAATCAGAGACAAGAAGGCTGCCTGCTTTAGTAAATCATTATACTTTTTTCCCAAAAAATCCCAGTAAATCATCATTTAATACCAAACATTTTTTGAATATCTACTCATTGCTACAGCCAACCTAATCAATGACTTCACATATTGAGATGTCACTTTCAACCTTTTGAAAGGTATAGCCAATACAGGCTTCTATTTCAGACAATTGAGCAGGAGATACATCTGCGCAATTCCCCTCTAAAGCAAACCCAAAAATCCTCAATACATCAACACCGGACAAACCTCTCAGCTCAATACCAATTACAAGCTCTCCGGTTTCTTTACCATAAAAGTTCAATTCATACATAAGTAAGATTTACTACTTTCTTAAGAATCAGTTATGAGTCTTTAAAGCACTGTCTTCCTTGCTCTTTGTACCAAAGCTTCAATTCTTTTATCACGCCTTCTGGTGAATCTTCTCTCCCATTAGCAGGGTGGAATATCAACCCATTACCTTCAGGGTGTTCAACAATATTTGTAAAATGCTCAGCTAACTGAGATATATACTCGTCATATTCATCATTTGGTAAGTCGTTTGTTTCGGTATCCTCAAAAAAATCTTCTAGCAAGCGACGAAATTCTGCTTCTGTGTAATCTTTCAATTTAGCTTTCAGTTCCATGTTATAAACCTTTGTGTATATCTATATGCCTTCTAGGAGTCATTACGCGTAAATTATCAACATCGTATACTTTACCACCATACTGTATCTCTTGTTGATGGTGAATCTCATACCTTTGCCGCCCACCAACTTGTCCCTCGGGAACTGAAAATGGTGCTAATCCTCTCTTAATTAGTCTTTGATTAGAGCGACTAAATTGGTTTAGCAGTGTGGACTCCTCAGCAACAGCCGTCCAGAACGCTTCCCTAAACACATCAAAGCTACTGAACTCTTTACCTCTCAACTTATCAGCAATTTGTGATGGAACTGGAGAGCCTAACCCTTCACTGGCTTTCTCTAACCAAATCCCCATAATATCTTCGCCAGTCCCAGTTACCACTTCACCGTTCCTGAAGGCTGTGAAGCCATCAAAGAAAAGTAACACCACCAGCAACGGTAAAAAACGACAATGGAGAGCGATTATGCTCCCCATTCTTTTTTTGTCTCAACGCATCTGTTTGAAGGTATATGTTATCTGTTAAAAAACGACTTAACTCTTAAAGCAAGGCAAGCTCTGCGACAAGCGCCATTCTTTGACGATTCTAACTATATTCTCTGGCGTTCTATCCTCAGGATTCTCTGGGTAATAAATCAGGTCTGAACCATCTGGATGCTCTGTTGTAGCGATAAAGTTTTCAAGTAATTCATCTTGATATTCATCAGAACCTTCCGCACTGATAATAATGTTCAGTAACTCCAAAAAATCGATTTCAGTATAATCTGTTATACTTTTAACCATCACATCTGTTGATCTTTGAAACATGATTGTCCTTTTTCATGATACCACCGTTTTAACTCTTCAATAATTGCCTCTGATGAGTCTTCTATCCCCAACATTGTCGGGTGTGTTAACAAAGCGCTGCCTTTGGGATGATTGATTTTTTCATTGAAAAAATTCACCAGCTCATCCAAATCATCATCACTAAAATCAAGCTCTTCAGACGCTAATAACAACTGTAAAAACTCAGACTCTGTATAATCTTGTAATCTACTTTTCATTTGAATGAATCCTTATATGATTTTTTGCTGTGTTAATTCTTAGGTTATCAATATGATACACTTCACCGCCATGCTGAATCTGAGTAATATGGTGAATCTCATAACGAATCCTCCCACCTTTTTGATAATCTGGTAAACAAATGGGAGCGTTGCCTTTTTGTATTTGAACTTTATTCCGTTTATCGAACTGCTCAAATAACTCTGGATTCTTAGCTACTTCTTTCCATATGGCAGTTTGCAAATCAGCGAATCTATTAAACTCTTTTCCTCTTAACGCATCCGCAATTTTTGTTGGAATATACTGTCCTTGACCGACATTCGCAGCTTCACCAAGCCAATAACCATCCTCCCATTCAACGTCTTTACCTTGACCTGTCACAACCCCAGATTCATCACGTGCAGTTTTTCGGAATACTAGGTAGAGAGGAGGGAGTCCTGCATCAGCAGGGAAAGTCACAATATACTCAGCAAGCTCTTCCTCGGGATAGAGCGCCGTGCCAATCTCTTGTTCGTGCTCTTCGATAGGACGAACCCAGATATTGTGAACATCGAGCTGATCATTTTCGGGCAATACAGTATCAGGTGTTAGTACACCCGTTGAACCATCCGGTGTCCATGTAATGGTAATCCCATTCTCTAGCTCAGCAACAAAGTGCTGTCCTTGCTGCACAGCTTCACGCTTCGCAACTCGCTCACCATAGACACTCCCCTCTCCCGTTTTGATTCCGACAACTTGCTGTTTACCATTTTCATCCGTGTACATATTGAAACGCACACGCATCGTCGTAGTGTCACCGGTCGCAAAATCTGGATTTCCTTCTAAGGTACCATCTGCAAGCTGAGACGGCCATAAAGCGGCCACTAGAAAGCCCCCCATTCGCGCAAAGCCTGCTAACGCTTCGCCTGAAATCGACCATGTGCCTATCGTATTTGTCGTACTGGAGCTAAGAATGCCAAGGTTCGTTGCTGCGCCATTTGCGGGGATCGCAAGGAGTGCCGTTTTACCATAATCGGTGGCTTTAGAAGCCGTGGTGATGGTGGTTAAGTTCGTGACGGGCAATTCTTTCTCGAACAGACTATCGCTGTTTATCGCCTTAAACTGGGTTCCTGAGATAAGCGAGTCAGAGTAATCATAATGCGTATTCGCCAAGCAGCTATAGGTGCAAGGGGAAAGCGGAGGTAAATCGGTCGCTTTTTCTGGCGTGCTCTGGTTTTCTTCGACGGCCTTAACGGTCAGCGTATCCCCGACTCTCAATGACATCGGGTCAGCGTTGTACTGCGGATTCAAATCCAGTAATTGTTTCGCCG
Source organism: Vibrio zhugei (assembly GCF_003716875.1). Lineage (NCBI taxonomy): Bacteria > Pseudomonadati > Pseudomonadota > Gammaproteobacteria > Vibrionales > Vibrionaceae > Vibrio > Vibrio zhugei. The sequence continues at coordinate 2,757,834 of NZ_CP033078.1, forward strand.
ACAAGCCATATTTCTCTGCAATGGCTCCCCATGATTCTCGTTGGTTGGTTTTAGAATCCGTTCCAACAGTATGCGTTTCTGGTTTATTCTCTGTTTCCGCTGGTTGAGTAGTTTGTCTTTCTGCGACAGGCTGCTTGGGCGCAGCAAGCAATTCGCTGATATCAAGTTTAATACCATGTTGCACCAACCAGTCATCATTGAGGTTGTCGAGCTCTTCTCGGGTAATTGGCTGTTCAAGATAAATCAGATGTTGGTTTTCAACGTCTTGACCTTCGAGCTTCCAGTAAACCAGAATGGCACTTTGATAGACGTTGTAGCCTTGCTCATCATTGAGCTGCTCGTGAGTGGAACGTGTCGCGTAGAAGGCCCACTTGCCATTTCCTAGCAACTTGTACTCTTGAACTAAACGGTCATTATAGAAATGATAATAGTACCCTTCTGTTGGTAGCCCCAAACGTTCGCCAAGCTGCACTGAAGGGACAATAGGGATAAAGGCTTCTCGCACTACACCGGAGCCTATAGGCTTTACCTGCACATTGTCGGGGACGCTAATACCCAGAGCATTGGAAGCCACTGTGGCGACTAATTTTTTCGGCTCATCAAAGGCGGTATAAGCGATATATTTTGTACCGTGCTCGGTTGCCTCCGTCTGCCAACGGCCAATCAGGGCTTCTTGTTGGGTTTTCGCCAGTTCAAACGCATACCCCACGCTTTTTCGAAACGTCTCATCGGAGCAAGCCACTTCAAAGCAATATTCGTATTGCAGTTTTGGTGGTGCATCTGAGGTATCAGGTTTTACGGGCTCAGGAACGTAAGTTTCTTCAATGCTAGACGCATAACCAGCGGCGTTTTGAGTGAGCGCAGCACTACCCGCCGCACCACCAGACGTTCTTGCTCTAGTCAGGTAAGCACTTTTCGCTTCTGGGGATAACGCCTCTTGCCCTTGCGCCGATAAGCTCCACGATTTGCTCATACCATCTCGGAGCATCACAGGCTTAGAGGGAGAATCCGTTAATAGGGCTAACTCACCACTTTTCAGCTTCTCCATAAAACGAGAATAGCTCATCCCCTGAGGGAGTGCTGAGCCTACCGCTCTCTCATCCAATCTTCCAATATCACCTTCAACCTGACCAAACTCATATGCCATCAGTTCGGTTAACCGTACCACTCGATAACCCACAGTTATACCCACCCACTACATTGAATGGCCGTATTCTACCCAACCAAATAAAATTGCAGCATTTATAATCATGGGTTAATGCTACCAATTGTAGGCTTTGTGATTTTCACCCACCGAATCCAGACCTATCGATAATGACTTAATCATTAACCAACATACCCCAAACAAAAATAGGGCATAATTTGAGAGGTATCACCCTCTCAAATTATGAAGTCTCATATTAATCGGCTTATGTTGATTCAACTTCTAACAGGTCAACTCTCTCATTCCATTCAACATCAGAGGTCTCTTATGTTGCTATATTGCATGGTGGTTCATTAAGTAACGCATTTGTTCCGTAAGCCAATCAGTGAGTGTATTATTTGGACTATCAAGCCGTTTCACGATACCTATTTCAATTAACTGCTCGGTTAAAACGTCACTCTTGGCGATTTTGATTTGCTCAAAAAACCAATCCGCCTTGGCAATATGCTCAGGCACGATAGCCCACCCTTGATTCTGCGTCACCAACTCACAAATAAAATAGTAGCTGTCTAAATCCCAATGATCGGGGCTGAGGGCTTTTTCACGATTCTCTCCTGAACGATTACAGAGGACAAACTGACGATATTGCTGTAGTTGAGAAAGGGTTAAAACAGGCTCTTGAGCCAACGGGTGCCCCTTACCGACAATGAGAATTTTTTTAAAGTATCCTAATGACTGTAAGGTTAACTTTGGCGGGATCGCACTGTTACTGATCATAAAGCCAATGTCGGCTTTTTGATTGGCGATGGCCTTCGCGATGTCGTCTTGTGAGCCATTAGTGATCACCAGATGGGTGTTGGGAAACAAGTCCCCTATTTGAGAGAAAATAGAATGGATTGTCTCCAATGGTAACGCTTCATCCAAGGCGATCCGCAACGAAATCGGCTCTTTGTTTGCAGCGGATAACGCTCGCGAATCTAAGCGTAAGCATTGATTGAGCACAGCGCGTGCTTCGGGGAGCATTTCGGTCCCTAGAGGTGTTAATACCGGAAATTTCGAGCGACGGTCAAATAACTCAAAACCTAAATCCACCTCTAAATTTGCGATGGCACTGCTAATGCGTGATTGGGCTTTTTTTAACTGTCTGGCGGCGGCAGAAAAAGAACCAAGTTCAGCCGCGGTCACAAACGCCAATAATTGATCCAATGTCCAATTCATTTTTTTCTCCATAAACGCGTGGGCCTCTTGGCGAGTCACTGCCATGCTTCCATCCTATAAGCGGATGGTAACTAACTTTCTTATATCTCAATTAAGTATATTATCCCCGAATTAATCCTTCTTGGGTATAGTTTGTTATGCAAGTCGAACCGCAATTTAAACCATCACAATCTGTCGCTGGTGCCTTTTGGCGTTTTGCTATTCCGTCAATTATTGCCATGTTAGTCAGCGGCTTGTATCAGATCATTGATGGTTTTTTCGTTGGCCACTTTGTCGGCGCAACCGGGTTAGCAGGAATCAACATGGCGATCCCGCCGCTAGGCCTCATCATGGGATTTGGCATGTTGATTGGAATGGGCGGTGGCAGCGTCTTATCTCACTACCGAGGTGACAACAACCTCAGCGGGACTCAAGCGACCTTAGTCACGTCGCTGTGCCTGATGGTGTTGATTGGATTATTGGCAACGGTGATTTTTATTGTGTTTGGGCAAAGCATGCTCGATCTGCAAGGCGCAACAGGCATCACGCTGGCAATGAGCTGGGATTATGTACAAATCATGTCGTTCGGCGCACTGATTTCCGTTGGGGCGAGTGCGATGCCCATGCTGGTTCGCAATGACGACAGCCCGAATCTCTCCACCGTATTCATTGTTGTCGGAGCATTAGCCAATATTGTCTTGGATTATCTCTTCCTCGGCTATCTCGACATGGGATTACAAGGAGCGGCCATTGCAACTCTTATTGCGCAACTGCTCACCTGCATACTGTGTTTACGGTATTTTGTCTCCGCCAAAGCCAAAACGACATTGGCGATAAAACAACTCGATACTGGCCTTGCGGTTCGTATCATTCAATTAGGTGCTTCCAACTTAGTGATGTTCATCTACTTCAGCTTTGTCATGGCGTTTCACAACCTACAATTTATGGCGTATGGCGATACAACGCAACTCGCCGCTTTTGCGATTGTGGGGTACTTAGCGAGCGGTTACTACTTCTTTGCGGAAGGTTTAGTCAGTGGTTTGCAGCCCCCAGTGAGCTACTATTTAGGTGCCAAGCAATACCAACGCATTATCGAGACCGTTAAATTGGCATTTTCGGTGACCGTCGGCTCAGGAATTGTCTTGGTTATATTGCTCAATCTTTTTCCCGAGCAGTTCATCAGCATTTTCACAACCGGAAATACGGCATTAATTGCAGCAAGCAAGAACGGCGTTCACCTCCACCTTATTGCACTGTGTTTAGATGGTTTCTTATTCATGGCGTCCGTTTACTTCATCGCGGTGGGCAAAAGCAGACAAGCTCTATTTGTCTCGGTTGGCAACATGTTAATACAGGTGCCCTTTCTATACGTATTACCGAAATACCTCGGCATCGATGGTGTTTGGTTAGCGGTTCCTTTATCGAATATTGCCTTCTCACTCATCGTGCTGCCCATGTTACTCATCAATCTAAAAGGCCTCATGAACACACATCACCAACAACAGTGGGTTTAAAAAACAAAAAAGCCGACCATCGTCGGCTTTTTCCTTATGAGGTTATTCCACCTTCACCTCACACATCATACGCCAGGCTTGTGGCAGGACATGGACGTGACCAAGCACCTCAATGCGATGGCGGAAATGAATGTCCTTCGAGGACGCACCAAGCATCAACTCAAACTCCCCACCTTCAACCACACGCTGGTGATCGCGATTGGTAAGGTTAAGCATATCGACGGGCAATTGGAAGGTCAGCGTTTTACTTTCGCCCGCATCAAGGAAGACTTTCATAAAACCTTTTAATTCCTTCACCGGACGCACCACACTCGATACCACATCGCGAGTATACAGCTGTACCACCTCGGCCCCCGCGACATGCCCCGTATTCGTAAGCGTCATCGATAATTCAACCGTGTCATCCACAGCGAACTGGTCCTTATTCACCTTAAAGTCGGAGTAGGCAAATTCGGTGTAGCTCAACCCATGACCGAAGTTGAAACTCGAGCCGAAGTGGTAGGCAATCGGCGTTCCGGCACTTTTAAGCTTGTGGTTATAGAAATACGGCACCGCTCCAACATTTTTAGGAATCGACAGCGTCAGTTTACCACTCGGGTTATTTTTGCCGACGAACGTATCCGCAATGGCATCCGCGCCAGCCTGACCCGGTGCCCACCCCAACACGATGGCCGAGGCTTCCTCTTCTGCACGGCCTAGGTTATAAGGTCGGCCTCCGGTGACCAACACAATCACAGGTTTGCCTGTATCCAGCACGGCATCAAGCATTTGCTGCTGCACGCCGGGAAGCGCCAAGCTATCGCAATCCGATCCTTCGCCTACTGTTCCTGTTTGGAATAAGCCCGCTAAGTCCCCAACACAAACCACAGCCACATCATTTTCAGCCGCCGTCGCCACAGCGGCCTCAATCTGGCTAAGATCACGACTTATCGGTGACTGAGCCGTTTGCTCAACCGCCAAGTCCACATCGCCAGGGAACACGGGGGCATTGGCATGGCGCTCGGTCAAAATATCGCACCCTTTCGCATACATCACGTGTTCAAAACGCTCTTGAAAGGCTTCAAGTAACGTTTTCGAAACTTTGTCTGTGCTGTCTTCCTGACTAAAAATCAGATGAACCGGAAAACTATAGCCACCCAATAAAGCCAGCTGATCATCGGCGGTTGCGCCAATCAGCGCCACTTTCTGTGAGGCTTTGAGTGGCAAGGTCTGATTATGGTTTTTCAACAGAACAATCGATTCGCTCGCGACTTGATAAGCAATGTTTTGACTCTCTTGATTATGGAGAGGGCTCTGTGGAATATCAGTATACGGATGTTCAAATAGCCCCATTTCAAACTTCTTACTCAAGATGCGGCCCACAATCTCATCGATTTTTTCCATCGTAATCCAATCGTTTCGTAAAGCCTCTGCCAGTTTTGTTGAGCACGCGTCATCGGGTAATTCAATATCTAACCCGGCGTTAAAGGCAAGCGCGGCCGCACTCGCGCTGTTTTGGGCTACCGAGTGATGCGAGCTCAGTAAATCAATGCCGCCATAATCTGCGACCACCAAACCATCAAAGCCCCATTGCTCACGTAATATCTCGGTCAGTAAAAAATGGGAAGCGTGGCAAGGTTCACCATCAATATCATGATAAGCAGGCATAACAGATCCCGCATTCGCCCATTTTACCGCCATTTCAAACGGGAGTAGGAAGGTATCATTGAGCTCTTTAAATCCGATATTAACTGGCGCATGATTGCGCGCCCCTTCACTGGCAGAGTGCCCGACAAAATGTTTGAGCGTGGCGAAAAGATCACGGTGCTCACCTTGTAAACCTTTCACGTAGTGACTGGCCATGACGCCGACAAGATAAGGATCCTCACCCAATGTTTCTTCGGTTCGCCCCCAACGCACATCGCGCGAGACATCCAAGACCGGTGCAAGTCCTTGTTTAGCGCCTACCATGCGCGCTTGTCGCCCAATATCCTTGGCCGCCTCTTCAACCAGTGTCGGGTTCCATGTGTGTCCATAATTTAACGAAGAAGGGTATAACGTGCCCCCTTTCACCATCAATCCAACCAAACACTCCTCATGGGCTAAGGCTGGGATCCCCAGTCGCGTTTCTTCAACTAAATAGTGTTGTAATTGGTTAAGCGCTTTGACCCCATTAACCGCATCAACCGTATGTGTACCAAGTGGACGTGAAATCTGACCTAACCCATGTTGAAGCTTGTCTTTGACCGACCGCTCGACATGCTCACTGGACAATTCGAGCTCACGTTCTTGATGCTCTCCGGCGGGATCGAGGATTAACCATTGCGCGCCCATTTGCGCCAATTTTTCTTCAACGGTCATATGCGAAAGCAGGTCTCTGACACGTTCTGCTGTCGAAAGAGAGGGATTCTTATACTTCATATATTCACCTAATCGATGCGGATAACTTGATGCATTTAATGTCGATCGAGTCATTGCGAATGTCTTCCTTGAGGCTCTTATTACCCATGGCTAGAGACCCCACGATGTTTCTTTAAGCACGGTATTACAAGGTGACTGGCGATTTTTTGAAAATCGTCAAAATAGTCATTTTTAATAAATTCAATATGAATATTCGTAAGCGAGAGTCTGTCCGATACCTCCTCGAGACTTGCTCACGAGTCTCGCTATGATGAGACAGTGGTCGTCTGTGTGACTTCAAAGTCTAATGTATGCAAATCTTCATCCTTGGAAGAGGCACCAACCATTAAACTAAAGGCCCCAGCCTCTACCACCTCCTCAAGCTCCGCATTCACCAAAGCGAGATCAGAAAATTTCACCGTCATGGTCACTTCAACGCTTTCCTTCGCAGCAATAGCCACGCGTTGAAAACCACAGAGCGTTTTTATCGGTGTGGTCACGGAGGAAAAATGATCATTGAAATACACCTGCACAATATCAGTACCGTCAATATCCGATTGGTTCGTCACGGTCAGTGACAACTCAATATCGCTATGCGGCTCAATGACACGTTGCTTTAGAGCGATGTCGCGGTATTCAAACTGGCTAAATGAGAGGCCTTCACCAAAGCAGAACAGGGGCTGCTCTGGCATATCGATATAGCGCTCTTTGAATTCGGTATGTTGTGAGTGTTGTGCATGCCAGCCTTCATATTTGTTATAAAACACAGGCAGTTGCCCGACATGATAGGGAAAAGAAATGGTCAGTTTACCCGACGGATTATACTCGCCAAATACGACGCGCTTTATTGCTTCTCCGCCTTGAGTGCCAGAATTAAACCCACACAACAACGCATTGGCATGCTCTGCAATCCAAGGAATCGTCATCGGCTTAGAAGCCACCAAATTAACGATCAGGGGTACCCCCGCCGCCTTAATACGTTCTAATAAAGCTTGCTGTTTTCCCGTAAGGTCAAGATTGGCTCGATCGTGAAACTCGCCGTTTTGCGCTAACGTGTCACCAACACAAGCAATGACCACATCCGCGTTCTCTAAAGCCCGATCTAACTCTGCGACTTGTTCAAACTCCTCGTCGAGACAATCGGCTCCTTTCACATACTCAACCTGAAAGCCGTAATGCTTTGCAGCGGCTTGAAAAGCTTGGAGGGTGGTCACCGTTTTGTCTCGATGAAACTGATCATCCGTCGCCCCTGCCTGCATCGAACCAAACGACCAATCACCGAGCTGAGCGATGACATCATCCGCGTTAGGCCCCGTCACCAACACGCGAAGATCCTTGCTCGGAGTTAAGGGTAAAATGCCATCATTTTTCAACATGACAATGCTCTTGAGGCTGGCTTGCAGTGCCAGATCGCGATGGGCTGGAATACCCAGAACCTCATGGCGGTCCGGACAATAAAATCGCATGTCATCAAACAAACCGAGCGCAAATTTTTTGGTGAGAATGCGAATGACGGCATCATTAACCACCGCCTCATCCACTCGTCCGTCTTTCACGAGACGCACCGCGGTTTCGTAGAACTCGACTGTCGACATCATCATGTCATTGCCCGAGACTAGCGCGCGATAGCAGGCCTCCTCAATTGAGGCGCTGACTTTCTGCTTGGTATACAAAGAGGTCACATTCTCCCAATCCGTGACAATAAAACCATCCAAACCCCAATCGGTTTTCGCCACATCCGTCAGCAACCATTTGTCGGCGGTACACGGAACACCATCATTAGCGTGATACCCAGCCATAAGAGACGCAACATGGGCTTCTTGTACCGCTTTTTTGAAAGGAGGTAAAAACAGTGCTTTCAGCTTACGGCGAGACACATCGGCTTCATAAGCATCTCGCCCACCCACCGTTTCACCGTAGGCCACATAATGTTTGGCACAAGCTAGGATAGAATCTGGACTGGAGAAACGTTCTCCTTGATAGCCTTTGATGGCCTCAACAGCCATTTCACCGATCAGCCACGCATCTTCGCCATACGTTTCATTAATCCGTCCCCAACGTGCATCTCGCCCGACACACAGTACTGGGGAAAATGTCCAATGAATTCCCGTAGCACGCACTTCTTTCGCCGTGACTTTCGCCATATCTCGTATTAACTCACGATCCCAACTGGATGACGCCGCAAGCTGTGTCGGAAATACCGTCGCATCGTTATCGAAACAGTGACCATGAATGGCATCAATACCAAAGATGAGGGGAATTCCCAACCGAGTTTTCGCCGCCCGCTCTTGCAGCCGTATTGCCGTGTCACCAGTACAATGAAGATAACTGCCGATATGCCACTCTTCCAGCTTCTCCGTATTGCCTTCCACACTGGCTGGAAGTTGGGTCAACTGTCCAATTTTTTCTTCAATGGTCATGCGACTCAATAGATCGGCCACGCGCTCCTCTATCGTTGCGTGTTTGTTCTGGTAAATGTCTGTCATGATGAGATTCTCTGGATTGGAAGGACGAATCGACAACGAAGCAAAGGTCGTTACACCTTGTGTTGCATGCCCTAAAAAAGACTCAGTGCAATAAAAAAGGGCAGCTCAAATCAGCGGAAAAATAAACCAAGCTGCCCTGTAAATTAGCCCTTAACCGCGCCTGACGTTAACCCATCGATCAAACGTCGCGAGGCGATCACAAACAGGAGTAATAACGGTAAGACCGAAATACTTGCGCCAATAGAGACCGCTCCCCATGGCACTTGCCCTGTCCCTTGGAGAGCACGAAGTGCCAGTGGTACCGTAAACATTTTCATGTCGTTCATAACCACCAGTGGCCCCATAAAGTTATTCCACGTTCCGATGAAGGTAATCAGCCCCAAGGTGCCAAACGCAGGCAAAATTAACGGGACGATAATACGATAGTAAATTTTGAACTCGCGGCATCCATCCATACGTGCGGCCTCAACCAGCTCTTTAGGAATAGAACTGGAGATAAACTGACGCATCATGAAAATGCCCATCGCGCCGCAAGCTGCAGGCACAATCAAGGCCTTAGGGTCGTTCATCCAGCCTAACTGAGACATCACCATCGCGGTCGGAATCATGCCAAGGAAAGGAGGGATCAGCATGGTCGCCATGATCATGACAAATAACGCGTTTTTAAACCGAAATTCAAACATGGAGAACGCGTAACCGGCTAAAGAACAAAACAACAAGTTCAATACCGTGACCACAATGGCAATAAACAAACTTAACGCCAAGTTGTGCCAGAAGTAAGGTAGGAACTCCAACAGTGTGTTGAAGTTAGTTACCAAGTAATCGCCAAACGTAATAGGCGGCGGCACGGATAAAATACCCGTATTGGAATGCGATGAGAAAATGAACATAAAATAAAAAGGTGTCAGCATGATAATCGCACCAATGAAGACGATGATATAGGCGATCAGCTTATCTTTTCCGATGGATTTCATTAGTCGTTTCTCCCACCTAATAATTTACTATTCAGCCAAGTTAGACATGCGATAATCATAAAGAGAATCCAAGAAATGGCGGATGCGGTACCAAAATCATTTTCCACAAAGGCGGTAATGTACATATGCATTGCGGCGGTTTTCCCAGCCTGCTCAATTCCCCCAGTACCACCGGTGATGATGAACGGTTCTTCAAACAGTTGTAGGTTACCGATGATCGTCAGTGTGACGGCAAAAAAGGCCATGGGCTTCAACATCGGCAGCGTAATGTGCCAGAATTGCTGATACTTATTGGCGCCATCGATAGTGGCCGCTTCATAAAGATCTTTCGGAATGGTTTGTAATGCGGACAAATACAGCACCGTATTCCAACCGACAAAGCGCCAGAACACGACAAATGAAATCATGTCTTTGGTATACGCAGGACGTGACCAATCAATGTTCTCGGTTGGAAACAACCACGCCAACACTTTCATATCCGCGATGGTAAAATTGCCCAACGAGGTAAGTACTTGGTTAATGATGCCGTAGTCGCGTGAGAACAGCGTTGTAAAAACAAGAGAAATCGCGACCGTTGAGGTAATGTACGGCACAAAGTAGATACCAATCACCGTATTTCTCATCCGCCTAAAGCTAGTATGAATAAAATAGGCCAGCGGCAATGCCACCGCATGCTGTGGAATGCCTGATTTCAACGCGATGATAAAGGTGTTGTATAGCGACGATTGGAACCAATCATCCTCAAGCGCAAACACATAGTTTTCAAACCCGACCCACTCCATCGAGGCTAGACCGGCGGCGGGCTCCCAATAGTGGAAAGACAAATACAAAGAGAAAAGCAGCGGGAATAACCCAAAGACACCGAAAATAATGAAGAAAGGACAAATATAAATATAGGGCGCGATCTTATTCCCTTTTCTTAACCAGAAGTTTCTACGTCTGGAGGCGTTAAGTGGACGAGTCATTGTTGTCATAGAATGATTTCCAAAATTGCTACATGACACGGGGCTAGCAATGCCGCCCCGGTATTACCGATTCATTAACGACGACGAGCACGACGTTTGATTTGTTTCTCTGCTTTTGCCAGTACTTGATCAATGTCGGCATCTTTTTCCAGCACTTTTTCCAACGCATCATTCACGACCTGACGAGCCACTTCATCGTAGCGGTCCACCGTCAATGCAGGGATATGCTTGGTGGCTTCACGCCAAATCAAACGCGCTTTTTGACCACCTAAATACGCAATTTTTTGACTGAAGAAATCATCATTGTGAGTCGACGTCAGCACAGGGAATGCATTGATTTCTTTAAAGCCCGCAAGCTGAATCTCTTTATTGGTTGCCATGAACTTAATGAATTTCCAAGCTTGGGCTTTGTGCTCGGCTTTTTTAGGAATCGCATAGAAGGATCCACCCCAGCTCGCCATTGCTCCGTCTGGAAGTTGCGAGGTTCGCCATAAGCCAGTGGCATCGGGAGCAATCCAATCTTGCAGGTGGCCACCGAGCCAAGCGCCCATCATTTGTACAGAAACTTTGCCGCGACGTAAGCTTTCCGTCCATTCGTTTGACCACGCATTCAATTCGGCATCAATCCCCGCCTCTCGCGCTTTTTTCGCTAAGCGGAATGCTTCTTTGAAGCGGTCAGTGTTTACCAGAATGTTTTGATCTTTATCGAAGTACAGCCCTTCACCATCTTTAAGATTTGAACGAATAAAAATTTCTTTGATGTCGACGGCATTGGCTATCAGGTAGTTGCCGGTTTTTTCTTTCACCTTGATACCCGCTTGAATAAACGAGTCCCAATCTTTCAGTAACTCTTCTTCACTGACGCCCGCTGCATCTAAAATGTCTTTGCGATAAAAGGTCGCACCGGGGCCAATATCCGCGGGAATGGCAGAAAGAACACCATGTGAGTTGGTGGCTTGCGCGACAGAGTAAGGCACCAATTTGTCGGTAAATTCACCGGCACCATAGGTCGATAAATCTTCCAAACCGCCACTTTCAATAAACTGACCCACATAGCTATATTCTATGCCCATCACATCGGGAAGATTGGCTCCTGTGGCGAGCGCCGTCGTCATCGCATTATGATGATCGGCATACGCGAGGGTCACAACCTTGACCTTAATGTCTGGGTATTTCTTCTCAAACATAGGCACCGCAATTTCCGCGACCTGATTGAAATTAGGGAAAGAGGCAACCGTAATCTCTGTGGGAGCGGCAAACGCTACCCCAGAAAAAACCGAAAGGGTAATGGCAGAAGCAATGATGTTCTTTTTCATGATTTTTCCTTATTGGATTATGACCTTGTTGTTTTTATCAAACACATGAACCTTGTTTTTATCGAAGTAGAGTTCAAAGTTGTCACGAATCTTTTCATCGCTATAAGGCACTTCAGCAATGATCCTTTTATTACCAAATAAACACTCGATATGTTTGACCGCGCCCATGAGTTCAACCTGTCTCAATTGCACGGTTATCGACCCCAAATTGGCGGCCTCTATTTTTGTGGAAGCTAAGTGCAAGTCTTGAGCGCGGATACCAACCGACAAAGACTGAACATCCCCAACTCGCTCAACCGTTGATGGGAAAATAAACGATGCCACCTCCTCGCCGAGATTTTCCAAGATGTTCATTTCTGGCGTCCCAATAAACTTGGCGACAAATTTACTGTTAGGACGGTTATAGATTTCTTTTGGAGAACCAATCTGCTCAATCACACCGTTATTTAAAATGGCAATACGATCGGCAAGCGTCATGGCTTCAATTTGATCATGAGTGACGTACACCACCGTGGTTTTGGTTCGCTCATGTAACAGTTTGATTTCTGAGCGCATTTGACCACGAAGTTTCGCATCCAAGTTCGAAAGCGGCTCATCAAATAAGAACACATCCGGGCTGCGAACCATGGCACGCCCCATCGCAACACGTTGGCGCTGCCCACCGGACAGCTCTTTAGGTTTACGCGATAACAATGGCGTTAACTCTAAAATATCGGCAATTTCAGCAACCATGCGCTTACGAGTGGCTTTGTCGAAACCCAAGTTTTCCAATGCGAACGCCATATTTTCTTCAACGGTCATATGGGGATACAGCGCATAGCTTTGAAATACCATGGCGATATTGCGTTCAATCGGATGAAGCTCATTGATCACTTCATTTTCAATACAAATCTCACCATCCGTTATTTCTTCAAGGCCTGCCAACATCCGCAGGGTTGTTGATTTACCACAGCCTGATGGTCCCAATAAGACAATAAATTCACCATGGAGAATATTCAGGTTAATCCCTTTCACCACTTCTGTTTCACCATAGTTCTTAATCAAATTCCGAAATTGAACTGATGCCATGTTCCCACCACAATCTATGTCATTAATATTGTTTGTAACGCCATATTATTCGTAAGCAAGCTCATCACAATTACGAATATTTGAAAGTGTTATTACGATATTTTCCTTATGTGACTAAGCTCTGCATAAAAAATATCACAAGAAAGTATTTCATTAATAACCAATAGAAAGAGCCTCTCTTTATGTCATGCATCACATATCGGATTTCATTCCTTTTATCACTGTTATTTTATGAACAATTTAATTTAGTCAGCTAAATAATAAAGATTCCAATCTCAATTTAATTGTTCGCCCCCAGACTTAGTTGCAATAATAAAACAGACGGAGTCAGTACCATTAGCCTCAACGTATTTAGAGCACCTGACCTGATTGATTAAAGAGGTGGCAACAACTTGGCTCGAAGAAAATGTTCATTGATGTTGATTCATCAAGCTCGAAATCGGCGTCAACTTCAGCGATGAGCGGCTGCTGTGCCATGGTGGCATTTATTTGTTGGGTACTTCCCAAGAGTTCGCTATTGATGACCGAGACGGTCAGAGCAATACGGCCATCGCGCTCGCTGGTATGAATATCGGTGGGGCGTAGGCCCAAAGTCACGCTTTCACCATCGAGAGAGTCTGCAAAGGACTGACCTAAATCGACTTTTTGATCGCCTAATACAATAACCCATTGTTCGCCCTCACGTTGCAGTTGACCTTTCATCATATTCATTGTTGGCGTACCAATGAAGCTGGCAACAAACTGACTGCTGGGCTTATGGTAGACCTCGTAAGGCGTCCCTACCTGTTCAATTTCCCCATCCCGTAGAATGACCACTCTGTCCGCAAGCGTCATGGCTTCAATTTGATCATGCGTCACGTAAACCGTCGTTTTGGAATATTTCTCATGTAACTTTCTGATTTCTCTTCGCATCGAATGTCTAAGTTTTGCATCCAAGTTGGATAACGGCTCATCAAATAAAAACACATTGGGCGTGCGAACCATGGCTCTGCCCATTGCCACCCTTTGCCGTTGGCCACCGGAGAGTGCTCTCGGCTTGCGCCTGAGTAGAGGCGTCAGTTGCAGCATCTCCGCAACTCGATTCACTTCTCTTTCAATCTCATCTTTCTTTTTGCCTTCCATTTTGAGTGAGAAACCAATGTTTTCAGCAACATTCATGTGCGGGTATAAAGCGTAACTTTGAAACACCATCGCAATATTGTGCTCTTTGGGATTCAGATCATTCACGACCACCCCATCAATCAGAATTTCCCCAGAGCTTATCGACTCTAACCCGGAGAGCATACGCAGTGTGGTGGATTTACCACATCCTGAAGGGCCTAAAAATACGACAAACTCCCCGCTCTCGATGTCTAAGTTGATATCCTTAACAACATGCGCATCGTGAGAATATATCTTGTTCACATTTTTAAAAGTTACTGACGCCATTTTATTATCCACAATGATTGAGACTATTATCAGCCATTCTCACTGTATAACTTCCCTTCGCCAATTATCTTTTTTATTAATCGATATTTAATATTTCACGATTGAGCTTTTGATCACACCGACTAATAAATTTATAAATGGATATTATATTCGTAAATAAACACCATTTTTCTTTGTAAATGGAAAACAGTATGATGTGAATCGCTGCTTTATAAATAATATGTTGGATTATTTACAAATCCAAAAAAATTGAAGCAATCTGCATCAGACATAATTCCCAGAGGGTTGCGGTGCGTCACGTATCCGTTTTATTCGATGAGTGACGTGTTCGTTCTCGAGAACTGTGATAAAGAAGTCTTATTGAGGAAAAAGAACAGAAAAAAGACGGCGTAAACCGTCTTTTCAGTGTGTCTCGCGATAAAATTCGACAGATTCTCACGGCGAATGACGCGCCAACCTAGAGTACTTTCGTCATGAAACGACTATGCGGATCCTCTTGATAGTCGGCAAAAGGGGCGCAATAACAAAACCCAAATTTTTTATATAAGTTTCTCGCCGGTTTAAAAAACGCTTGTGACCCCGTTTCTAAACTGACTCGCTGGACCCCCTTGGCACGCGCCACCGCCAAAGCATGTGTTAATAGCGCACTTGCCACCCCCGAGTTTCTAGCAAATTGAGAGGTTCTCATAGATTTGAGCTCAATATGTTGTGATGTCAGTTGCTTCATAGCCAAACATCCATACAATCTCTCCTCAACCCAGCCGCTAAAAAACGTAATATCCGGTGAGCGTAAACGCTCAACATCCAGCGCATGAACACTCTCCGGTGGTGATATCGCATACATATCGCTAAGGTGCTCTTCAAGCAAACCAATGACCTGACCATTCGCAAGATCATCAATGATAATGTCCATATTCTACTCCTCTTCACGTCACCAAATTTGGCCAGGTCTCCCCCAACTCAAACGATGATCCATATTCATACTATCGAGACAACCTCATTGCCCCATTAGAACAGCTTATAAAAATCTAAGATGATCTCGATTTCCTTGCTCTTCGAGTGATAACCCAATATCGTTTTTAAGGTGGGTACTGAGCGTCATAACGGGTCTACTTCTCGTTGTGAAAGGAAGGATAACATTTATATAATCCGTTATTTGTTTTGAAATCCATCTTATCGCCGTCATTATTTCATCTTTGCTCACTGATTCAATACCGTTATTATCAGAACAACGCTCTCTCATTACCAACGACGATTGGTTACAGGAACTATAAGCACAAGTTATGGATAATCGACTCCGCTCTCTTTCTGCACTGCGTTTTTTTGAATCCGCCTCTCGCCTTAAAAGCTACAGTAAAGCGGCCGAAGAACTGCATGTCACTCAAGCCGCCATCAGCCAAAAACTGCGTCAACTTGAGCAGCGCTTAGGCTGTAAGCTGTTCATACGACGTGGTCGTGAAATGCACCTCACCGACAAAGGGGAAATCCTCCATAAACACGTCAATATCGGGTTTAAAAGTATCATTACCGGACTGAACCAAATTCAAAATGAACCGCTGGAAGGAATATTAAATGTCAGTGCGCCTCGCTCATTTTCAACTCGTTGGTTAATGCCAAGGTTGTGGAAGTTCACGATGGCGTTTCCTCATATCCCTATCCGCGTCCAAAATAGCAAAGTGATCGATATTCGCCATTCCGAAACCGATGTCTTAATTTGGCAAGGGGATGAGAGTGTCGAACACCTCGATTTGGAGCAAGATACCCTATTTGAAGAAGCAATTTTTCCTTATTGCTCTCCACAACTCGCAGAGTCGATTCAGTTTACCCACCCCGAGCAGTTGCTTAAATGCTGGTTAATTGATTTCGATTTGGCGTCTTTTAACTGGCAGAGTTGGTTTCAATGTGCCAACGTCAATGCAGCAAAAGAGGGACTGCTATGGATGGAAGTCAGTACGTTTGATATGGCAATGAATGCGGTCATTGCTGGGCATGGAGCCTGCCTCGCAACAGAAAGTATCTCGGCGGACTTTGTCGAACGTGGCTTATTGGTGAAGCCATTCGATATTGGCCTCAAGCCGGGGATTCGTTATTCGGTCATTAGTGACCCAACCTCTTCTCGCGCATTAAGAATCAATGCGTTTAAATCATGGCTACAACAGGAGTTGCATTGCCTATGAAACCAAGAGAGAACATGACAGAATCCTTCATTAATGCACAGCGCTATGCTCACATCGGCCGGGGTTTAGCGACGTTGCTAGGCCACCAGCGCAGCCACGGTACCCAAATAAAAACGAGCCATTTGGCCCGTTATTATTCAATCATCACTTTTAGTGAGCGGCTTACTTTTTCGGCATTAAAAAGCCCAGTTTATAACCGACCCAAAGCACCAATGCGACTAAAATCATGAGAGAAAAAAAGTTGGAGCCGGCATCGGGATATTGGGCTTTTATAAAGGCAGAATGACCAAACGCGCCAACAAAGAAGCACGCCAATCCTACCAAAGGAATATCTTCCGCAATGGGATGGCGCAAGTACTCTTGATACAACGCTTGTAGAGATAATACCAATGCAATCAGTGGAAAAATAGAAAATGATACCTGACTCATTGTTATCCAAGATAAAATAGCATCACTACTCATACCCGCAACCAACGCTAACACTAATGTTTTGCGTTCAGATCCCGGGCTACTCTCACTTTGCTTAGACATTTACTTAGCCTCTTATTTCTTCAAATTTATGCTCATTGCGCTGAAAATTTGCCCCTTTGGCCATCATGCGCAATTGTTTAATCAAACGGTTCGCCAATTCCTCGCGGGCTTTTTTATTTAAATCTAAGGCTTCCGCGCCCGAGTTGAAAACCAATGTCACCGACGCATCGGCTTGCGTTTCCGCATCATCGCGAGTGATCCCCGTCGCGATCAGATACTCAGCTAGCTCGGCAGAAAAATGTTGAATCTCGCGGGCAACCGCCGCACGAAAATCCGCCGACGTGCCCGAACGTTCACGTAATAATAATCGAAATACATTGGGACTATTATCAATAAATTCCATAAAGGTAAGCACAGAGGTGCGAATGACACTGCCTTCTCGCACTATCCTCTGCCGTGCTTGACGCATCAGTTGCCGTAACAGTAATCCCCCTTCATCGACCATGGTGAGACCCAGCTCATCCATATCTTTAAAATGGCGATAAAAGGATGTTGGGGCAATGCCCGCTTCACGAGCGACTTCCCGCAAACTCAAATTCGAAAAGCTTCTTTCAGCGCTTAACTGACTAAATGCAGCATCAATGACAGAGCGGCGGGTTTTCTCTTTCTGCTGGGCTCGAACTCCAGTCGGTTTCATAAACGATGTCGCCTCTCTCTAAAGAACTCAGCTTCATACTATAACTTCATTTCTGGTTTTGTCTAAGTCACTCACGACATCTTCAGACGATAGCAAAAATATGACTCAAAAAAACAACGATTGCCGTAGTATTTAAAACCAGCGTATTATCTTTTACACTGTCTGAACACTTTTATTGTTACAAAATTAATCACAGCAAAAAACGCAATGATAATATATTGTTAACAATCATAACAAAAGGAAATCCAATGACTGCTAATTATCAATTCGACGTAATTGTCATCGGTAGTGGCCCTGGTGGTGAAGGGGCTGCAATGGGACTGGCCAAAGCTGGAAAAAACGTCGCCATAATCGAAAAAGAAAGCGGCGTTGGTGGTGGCTGTACTCACTGGGGAACGATTCCCTCAAAGGCATTACGCCACGCCGTGAGTCGTATTATTGAATTCAATAAAAACCCTCTCTTTCGCAAACATAACCAACACATACAACTTCGCTTCTCAGATATTCTTTCCCACGCCAACCACGTCATTGATCAACAAACCCGCTTACGACAAGGTTTTTACGACCGTAACATGTGTACCTTGCTATTTGGTGTCGCAGAATTTGTCGATAAGCATACGCTGGCCGTCACTGATAACGAAGGCAACGTCGAACATATTACTGCGGAAAAATTTGTCATTGCGACTGGCTCTCGCCCTTACCATCCCGATAATGTGGATTTCTCTCATCCCCGTGTGTATGACAGTGATTCTATCCTCAATTTAGATCATGACCCTCGTCATATCTTGATTTATGGTGCTGGGGTCATCGGCTGTGAATATGCGTCAATTTTCCGCGGATTGGGCGTTAAGACGGATCTCATCAATACGCGTGAACGTCTCCTCTCTTTCTTGGATACCGAAACCTCAGACGCATTGTCTTACCACTTCTGGAATAGCGGCGTCGTGATCCGTAACGATGAAACATACTCCAGTATTGAAGGCTGCGATGACGGTGTCATTATCCATATGGATTCGGGTAAAAAGATGAAAGCCGATTGCTTGCTTTACGCCAATGGTCGCTCAGGGAATACGGAGAAGCTGAATCTGTCAGCGATTAACCTCAATGCCAACAGTCGCGGCCAGTTACACGTCAATGAAAACTACCAAACCGAGGTGGACAATGTGTATGCCGTCGGTGATGTGATTGGCTACCCTAGCCTTGCCAGCGCCGCCTACGATCAAGGCCGATTTGTCGCACAAGCGATCATTCATGGGCAAGCCACCTTCAAACTGATTGAAGAGATTCCAACTGGGATTTACACCATTCCAGAAATCAGTTCAGTGGGCAAAACCGAGCAAGAATTGACGGCCGCCAAGGTGCCTTATGAAGTAGGACGCTCATCGTTCCAACATCTCGCGCGTGCGCAGATTGCCAATATGAATGTCGGCAGCCTGAAGATTTTATTCCATCGTGAAACCAAGCAAATTCTTGGTATTCACTGCTTTGGTGAGCGTGCTGCAGAAATCATCCACATCGGGCAAGCCATCATGGAACAGCCAGGACCAGCCAATACCATTGAATACTTTGTCAATACGACCTTCAACTATCCAACCATGGCCGAAGCGTATCGCGTGGCCGCGTTAAATGGCTTGAACCGTCTATTTTAATTCGACGGCTTCACGCGTCACTTAACACAAAAAAATCCGCTGTTTTAGCAGCGGATTTTTTGTATCAAGGGCCAGCTTAGTGCTGGTCAATATGGGAGAAAAACACTTGGCTGCGCCATTGACGTGCTAGCACAATCGCCAACGTGATGCCGCGCATTGCCATAAAACACAACATCGCCATCCAAATACCGTGATTTCCCCATTGTTGGGTACTCCACAGTACTGCAAAGAAAGTCGCAGCGGCAATGAACATGCTATTGCGCATTTCTGTGCCTTTGGTGGCGCCAATAAAGACCCCATCTAAAAGAAAGCACCACATCGAGACCAATGGCATCGCAATAAGCCACGGCAGATATCTCAGGGCATTATGGTGGACGTCATCAATAGTCGTCATCAGTCCGATGAGGGAGTCTCCCATTGCCGCAAATACGATGGTAAAGCCACTGCAAATCACGACACTCCAAAATACCGTCCCTACCATCGCCTCTCGTAAACGTTGGCGACTGTCTGCTCCCATCGCTTTGCCGACCATGGCTTCCATCGCGTAAGCAAACCCATCCATACCGTAAGAAATGAACATGACGAAACTCATCAGAATGGCGTTGGCCGCGACGATACGATCGCCCAAAGCCGCACCTTGGAACGTCATAAAACTGAACACCAGTTGCAAACACAGAGAACGTAAAAAGATATCGCGATTCAACTTAATCAAGCGCCCCAATCCATGAGAGCTGCCATGCCAGACAGACCATGGTCGTGGCAGTGAGTGTTTCACCCAGTAGCGCCATACACATAGCACAGCAAACGCGGTTCCCACATAATCAGCAATTACAGAGGCCCACGCGGCGCCAGCCACTTTCCACTCCAACTCTACAACAAACAACACGTCCAAAGACACATTCACCACATTGGTAATGATCACCATCCACATCGGAGCTTTGGCATTTTGGGTCCCCAGTAACCACCCCAGTAACACATAGTTTACTAACGCCGCTGGCGCGCTGATGACTCGAATAGAGAAATATTGCGCCCCATAGTGCTTGACTTGCTCACTGGCATCACTGAAATGAAAGGAAAGATCGAGAATCCACTGATGAATGGCGAGGAAACCCAGCGCTAATAACATCGCCATCGTTAGACCTTGGAGTAGTACTCGCGCTTGCTGTTCGGCGTTATCTCGCCCAACAGCCTGGGCGGTAAGCCCGGTGGTCGACATCCGTAAAAAACCGAGAAGCCATAATGAAACACTGATCAGAGTACTGCCTAGCGCCACGCCACCAAGGTACCACGCATGAGAAAGGTGACCGATCACTGCGGTATCCACCAGCCCCAGAAGAGGAACGGTAATATTCGATAGCACCATGGGTATTGCCAACCACAGCACTTGTCGGTGTACCGACCGATTGAGTAATGTTTGATAAATTGAGTTCACACTTCGCTCCCTATGCTTGAGAGCTAAAGTGTAACTAAGTTACGCATCAGACACTATTGAGGAATTCACCACCGCATGGAAACAATTACAGGAGTAAAGCGATACTTATAGCGTTGCCAAGCACCTAAGACTTTTTGCCACCACTTCCAACGCGGGCAGACATGATCGAGTGGAGAGATTAAGACAATTTTCTTCAGCCAAGGTAAACAGTTCAACATCGCTGACTGACAATCGGCAAAGCCATGAGCGTACTGCGCTGACCCCAATTTTTCCCCTAACGATGTCGCCGTTTTATCGCCTGCCAGAACAAAACATACTGAGGCTCCAGAAAAATGCAACCCCAATGTTTTAACGACATGACTCACCGCATGATTGTCGCACTCCAATAATGCATATTCACATAAGATCAACGTCGGTGTGCTATCCGCCATCGGTAAGTTCTGCAACCACGATAAATCGGTGACACTGCCCGCCATATGCTGATAGCGCTCGCTGCGATGGAATAACTTTTGCCGTAATAGTAAGTGTTCAGACACATCGACTTCAATCCAGCGACAACGCCCATTATCAATGCGATAAAAGCGCGTATCTAACCCGGCACCCAAATTAATGATCCACCCATCGGGATGGCGCTCTAAAAATTGCCGCACCCGCTGGTCACATTGTTGAGTCAAAGTCGCATTCAGAAGTTGTTGCTGGTCGAGATTGGTTCGGCCACAGTCCATAGAAAGATGACAACGCTGACACACATCCGCCGCGATAGGATCATAAATCACACCGTTATCAGACAAGCTTTCTCGGCTACGAAACCATAAGGGTTGCAGCAAATGGGCAGGAATAGAATTGGAATCTTGTTGCGGTTCAGATAGACGTGAGCACATTATCATCTTCCTCAAATACACTAAGTATACAAGTTAGATGATAATGAATATCACTCAATATAACAAGTAAATGAGAATAACTCTCAAATAAATTTACATCCAGTCAGTATTACGAATGATTCCAACAGCCACGCCTTCAATCGTCATATGCTGGGATTTGAGATCCACCTTGATTGGGGCAAAATCATCATTCTCAGCATGGAGCAGAACTGTCGAGCCATTTTGCTCTAAACGCTTCACTGTGACATCGTCTTCCACTCGCGCCACAACAACCTGTCCATTACGAACATCTTGCGTTTTGTGTACCGCGAGCAAATCGCCATCCATGATACCGATGTTTTTCATACTTTCGCCTTGCACTCGTAATAAGAAGTCGGCACTCGGACGAAACATCATCGGATCCACATGGTAGTGAGATTCGACATGCTCTTGAGCTAAGATTGGCTCACCCGCCGCAACGCGACCGATAAGCGGCAGCCCTAAATCGACAGGCTCGTCTACTTCCTCAACCACTTCAGGTATCACACGGATGCCTCGTGACGCTCCGGGGATAATTTGAATCACTTGCTTACGAGCTAAAGCTTTCAGGTGTTCTTCTGCGGCGTTCGCAGAACGAAAACCCAGTTCACGAGCAATTTCAGCACGTGTGGGTGGCATTCCAGTCTCATCAATTTTACTTTTGATGAGTTCAAACACTTGTTGTTGTCGTGGCGTTAACGGCTTCATATTTCACCTGTCTTTTTATACAGTTGACTGTGAGTATATCCAGTATTTGTTTAAAAGGAAAGCCACTTGGTTATTTTTTAGAACATCGCCACGCATCAACGAAATACGCGCTTCTCTCACTCAAGAATGAAGACTCTCATAGAATAAAGACAACCTGTAGCGGGCGCCCCCTAAGCCAAACGAATACGCCGGAAGTTCGCAAGATAATCGTAACGATAACGTGATAATTCACATGGTTATGACTGGAAAGTCGACAATAAGATTTAACAGGTTTGACCAGCTCTGCTATTCTTACTAGCCAAAACTTATCTGACCATTGAGACACGACGCCTTCATGATGCAAGGCCACAGAAGTCGGTCTCAATACAACTATTATTTCCCTGAGGCTTAGAGCTCTTATGTCGTCAAGACACAATTACACGCGTTCGCTACTGAAACTGCCACTGAAACCGTTAGTGAAAGGCAGCGCAATCCCTGCAAATCCTGTCGATGACTTAGCGATTAATCTTAACAAACCCATTGTTTATGCTCTACCCTTTCGCTCTAACGTTGATCTGCTTACGCTGCGCCATTATGCGCTTAATGCGGGCCTTCCGGATCCGTTAGAACCGATCGTGATCAATGGCGAGTCTTTTGACCGTTATGTTTATAATACCTCTCGCCCCAGCAAACGTCGCCATTACACCGATATCCCTACAGCATCGGTGGAACTGTTTGGACAATTGCTGCATCAACATAAGCTCGATTCAGAGCTCGACGTACAAGTCATCCCCGTCACGGTTTTATGGGGACGCAACCCTGGTAAAGAAGGACAGTGCAAACCGTATTTACGCGCTTACTCTTCACTACAAAAAGCGAAAATGGTGATTGCCCACGGTCGTGATTGCCTGGTGCGCTTTAGTCCTGTGGTGTCATTACGTTATATGGCCGACCAACACGGAACGGATAAAACCATTGCCCACAAGCTTGCGCGCGTAGCGCGTATTCACTTTTCGCGTCAGAAACTGGCCGCCTCTGGCCCTAACTTACCGGCTCGCTATCAACTCTTCGAGCGCCTCATGGCATCCCCTGTGATTCAAAAAGCCATTGCCGATGAAGCCAAGAGCAAAAAAATCTCCGAAGAAAAAGCGCGTAATGAAGCGCACAAGATTCTCGACGAGATTGCCGCCAACTTTTCTTATTCGTTTGTCAAAAAAGGCGACCGTCTTCTCGGCTGGCTATGGAATCGCATTTACCAAGGCTTGAATGTGAATAATGCCTCAACGGTACGTCGATTAGCGCAAGATGGCCATGAAGTGGTTTATGTGCCGTGTCACCGCAGTCATATGGACTATTTACTGCTGTCTTACGTGCTCTTCCATGAAGGCATGGTCCCACCGCATATTGCGGCAGGGAATAACTTGAACTTCTTCCCAGCGGGGCCTCTTTTCCGTCGTGGCGGCGCCTTCTTCATTCGCCGCAGCTTTAAAGGCAACAAGCTCTACTCCACCCTATTTAGAGAGTACTTAGCCGAGTTGTTTGCGAAGGGCTACTCCGTCGAATACTTTAGTGAAGGTGGACGTTCTCGCACTGGTCGTTTATTACCCGCCAAAACCGGAATGCTGGCGATGACAATTCAAGCCATGCTACGTGGCCTGAATCGCCCGGTCACACTGGTACCTGTCTATATCGGTTACGAGCATGTGATGGAGGTCAATTCATACGCAAAAGAGCTGAAAGGCAATCGCAAAGAAAAAGAAAACGCGGGCCTAGTTCTGCGTACGATTCGTAAATTACGTAACTTTGGTCAAGGATATGTGAACTTCGGTGAGCCGATCACTCTCAATCATTTCCTTAATGAAAAAGTGCCTGATTGGACACAAGACATTGATCCACTCGGTAATAGTAAACCGCAATGGTTGACGCCAGTAGTGAACGAATTGGCCACCAAAATGATGACTCACATCAATGGTGCAGCGGCAGCCAATGCAATGACACTCTGCGCAACGGCATTGTTAGCCTCTCGCCAGCGAGCACTGTCGCGAAACAGTTTAATTAAACAAGTCGATTGTTATTTGAAACTGCTAAACAATGTCCCTTACTCTGACACCATGACGGTGCCACAGCAAAGTGCAGCAGAGCTAGTGAAGCACGCTGAGTCGTTGGATAAATTTGTTATCGAGACGGATAAAATGGGCGATATTATTTCGTTGGATCGTCAGCAGTCGATCTTAATGACCTACTATCGCAACAACATCATTCATCTCCTTGCTATGCCATCGTTAATCGCACAAATCGTCGTGCGCCATCAAAGCATTCACAAGGCGGCCATCGTCAAACACGCTGAAACGCTCTATCCGTTTTTAAAACAAGAGCTGTTCATTACTCATGAGCCTGCCGAGATTCCTGACTTAATTGAACGCTACTTAACGGAATTTGAGCAACAGCAACTGATTGTGATTGAGCATGATGTGGTCACAATGAAACAAAACAATGCGCAGCGTACCATGCGACTCGGCCGCATTATCGCAGAGACCTTACAGCGCTATGCCATTGCGATGAACTTACTGGTCATGCACTCAGAGCTCAATAAATCGGAGCTCGAAAAACAGAGTCAAGCCATCGCTCAGCGCCTTGGTCGTTTGCATGGCATTAATGCGCCGGAGTTTTTTGATAAAGGCGTGTTTAGTGCTTTGTTTGTTACCTTAAAGCAGCAGGGCTATATCGATGAGAATGGCGAGCGACGCTTAGAGCAGTGCCAAGCCTTCACCGAACAGTTGAATGCGATGATCACTCCCGAAGTTCGCTTAACGATTCAAGAGAGCTTATATCGTGATGTGCAAGTCACGGCCAACGCATAATACTGAGCATCGATAACAAGCAAAAGAGGCCCCTACGGGGCCTCTTTACTTTTACTTTCTCAGTTCAGTTTCTGCTAAGAGCGCTACCAATACGCCACCAGCACACCCAGTGCGATGGCACCGCCAACGTAGTTATTGTTAAGAAAAGCCGCAAAGCAAGGCGTTCGTTCACGATGGCGAATCAAGTGTTGCTGATACACAAACAATCCGCCCGCGACTAACAAGCCCCAATAGAAGCTTACCCCTAATTGTTCAAACCATCCGATCGCAATCAATAATGCCAAAGACAGTAACTGTAACAGCCCGATGATTAACTTATCGAAGCGACCAAATAAGATCGCCGTCGATTTGATGCCCACCACCAAGTCATCATCACGATCCACCATGGCATATTGGGTATCGTAGGCGATAGTCCACGCCACATTGACGATAAACAAACACCATGCCATGGGTGATATTTCCCCCGCTTGGGCCGCCCACGCCATCGGAATAGACCAACTAAACGCTAACCCTAAAAATAACTGTGGTAAGTGCGTAAAACGCTTCATGAATGGATAAATAAAGGCCAATACCATGCCAAAGAACGATAAACGAATCGTTAACTCATTCATGGTTAACACTAAGGCAAAAGCGATCAACCCGAGAATCACAAAGAGAGCCACCGCCTCCTTAGCTGACACATCGCCAGAAGGTAATGGCCGTTGGCGAGTACGTTTCACAAAGCCATCCACTTTTCTATCAGCAAAATCGTTAATGACACAGCCAGCCGAGCGCATTAAGAAAACCCCCAAAACAAAGACCAGAGTCACATTCCAGTCTGGAATGCCCTCGGCCGCCATAATCAGGGCCCATAGCGTTGGCCACAGTAAAAGAAGAGAGCCAATAGGTCGGTTCATACGGGTCAAAAACCAAAAGGCTTGCAGTTTTTTAAAAGACATTCAGTCTCTCTCCTTTACTTATAAATCGGGGATTCAGGTAGAAAAATTTCTGATACCAGCATCGCGTGTTCATGCATCCATAATCGTGAACGGCGCGCCAATAGTGTGCGGTGTGGGTCTGGGCAATACGCGACTTCCAGCTGATCACGCCTCGCTTGCGGTGAATCAAAGACGGTCAGTCCGAGCGGCTTCTCTCCTAGCTGGGAAAGATCGCAGGGCGCCTCATCGATGACCGACAATGGCATCAGTGTCCGAGCCACCACCCAAGGCTGATCATCGCCATACAGCATCACATCTCTCACCCAGAAGGTCTCACAAGGTAGCCCTTGTCGCTCAATAGGCATAAAATCATTGAATGCAACTGGTTGATTATTTATTACTTTCACTTTAAGTTGATGGCAAGACTGAGCTAAACGTTGAGACAATGACCCCATCTCTTGCAACCAAGCACCTGACACCGCGCTCGGGTAGTCGAATTGACGGGGCGATTGCCAGTGCATTTTACATAAAGCAGATAGATAGAGCGAAGTTGACTTATTCATACTAATATTCTGAGTGACAAGGTAAGTATTGATAGAAATGCCACGTCTTTATTTATCATTTTTGGATACAATGTTTTATTGTATCAAGCGCATCGCCTTTCGAATATCGGAAACCACTAAAGAAAAGATATCACTATGCTAAAACGTGTTCTAACCCAATCAATCATTATCCTGAGTCTCTGTTTATCTTGTTCTGTCTTTGCAGAAGAAGCCAAAGAGTCTGTGGCTCATAAACTCGCCTATTTTACCCTGCAGCCGGATATCACCACGAACTTTTATACCAAAGGTAAAAAGCTCGGCTATATCCAAATCAGAGTCGATGTGATGGTTTCCAGCGATGCGGATCTCCCGATTATCGAGCGCCATCAACCCTTAATTCGTGATACGATCGTTGAACTGCTCGGTGAAGAAAGCGAGGATAAAATCAAGTCGCTCTCAGGAAGAGAAGATATTCGGAAACAGTTAGTCGAGAACATCAATAATATTTTACTGCCAGAAACTGGCCGTAAAGTGATCGTGGACTTGCTTTTCACCAAATATATGTATCAATAACACGCGATAGCGTGAAGGCCCAAAACCGCAATTTGGGCCTTACGATGCTTGTCGCCAACGCCAGACATCACTCAAACCCAACCCAACACCAGCGATCAAGCCGACTAAGTGCGCCGTGTTCGCTATCGCCAAAAACGGTTGGAAATACCCAAGCACCAACCAAAATAGCATGAATGCAATAATGGGTTTCTCAATGCGCACTCCAGCGCTCGGTAAATATTGCGATAGCATCCATTGATAACCGAGTAGCGCATAAACGACCCCAGATAACCCACCAAAGTTTGCACCGCCAACCCAATATTGACCCGCTCCTGATAACACGGCCGAAATGACGAAAATTTTCAGCAAGGTCACACCACCAAGACGCTTCTCGATGTGTCCACCAAATTCCCACCACCACAATAAATTAAAGACGATGTGTAAGAGAGAAAAGTGTAATAACGCATGCGTTACCCAACGCCATAACTGCCAGTGTTGCGGCTGCGTGGCGGGAAAATGTAAAGCGGCAAAAATATCCCGGCCTAAGCCGATTTGTTGCAGCACAAAGATGACGGAGCAAATGACCATCATCCCTAACGTCACAGGCCCAGCCCGCTCTTTTATCATGGTCATCAGTTTCGGTGAGGCATACTGTAGATTAGGCTGTTGGGTATTCTTTACCGACCAAGAAGCGGCTAAGTATTTGGGATTGCTCGGATCATGTAAAAAAGCATCAAGCTCAGAGAGAACGAAATCTTGTTGCGCTTCGTTGTCGAGCCATAATGAAAACTGCCCCTCTCCTTCAGAAAATAACTGAATCACCACATCATGAGTGGCCATATAATCAATGTAGGCCTGTGCCATACGAGGATTGTTGAGAGTGACAAGTTTGATCATTGTGTTTGACTTCGCTTTATTTGGTTTCAGTAGGAAGGTTAGCCCGCTGCCATGCTTCAAACCCACCATCGACACTATAGACTTCATCAAAGCCTTGATGAATCAAGTATTGCGCGGCGCCTTGGCTGCTATTGCCATGATAACAAATGACCAGCACGGGCTCGTCAAAATCGACCTCATTCATAAAATCGACAATCGTGTCATTGGTTAAATGATACGCAGACACAGCGTGTGACTCTTTAAATGACCGTGGGTCGCGAATATCGACGATCTTTGCGTTTCTACTTTCAATCAGGTTTTGAGCACTGACGACATCGATATGTTGGAATTGCTCCATAAGGTGTCTCACTTCTTTTATGACTCATATTTTTCAGGGCACATTATAACCTATTCAGTTGCCCACAAGTACACGGACAATGTAAGGTTATCAAAAAGGATCAGGATCCTCTAAAAATGTGGATAACTCTGTGGATTGCGTTGATAAGGTAGTCAAAGGATCTTGGATCCACTAGATGTAGTGATGATCCTTATTTTTTTGTGAGTAAGAATAAACATATCCCCAAAAATAAAACCGCGCTAAGCCCTTTATTTATGCGATCTGATGACAAGTAATAAATAAACTTGTCACAGACTTATCCACAGGCAACGCTGTTTTTTTGATCGCATTTTAGATCAGGTATAAAAAAAGCTGAGATCAACGGATCTCAGCTTTTTCATTTTTCACAGTGATGAATGAAGAGAATTAAATATCACCCACCGCTTCTTTCAATTTTTTCATCGCATTCTTTTCAAGCTGACGAATACGCTCAGCAGACACTTCATAGGTATCGGCAAGCTCTTGTAGCGTCATTTTCTGATCATCTAACCAGCGAGAACGAACAATGTTTTGACTGCGTTCATCGAGCGTCGACAAAGCCGACACAAGGCGCTGAGTCGTGTGCTCTTCCCAGTTCTGAGCTTCTACATTATCGGCGAGATCAGAATGCTTATCTTCAAGATACAACGCTGGCGCAGAGAATGACGCATTTTCATCGTCGTCTGACGACATTTCAAACGTAGGATCTTGTGCGGCAAGACGCGATTCCATTTCACGGACTTCTGAAGGTTCTACCCCCAATTCACGTGCAACAGTTTCGACTTCGCCGTTATTAAACCACCCCAAACGTTTTTTCGACTTACGCAGATTGAAGAATAATTTACGTTGTGCTTTGGTCGTCGCAATCTTGACGATTCGCCAGTTACGCAATACATACTCATGGATCTCGGCTTTGATCCAATGCACAGCGAACGATACCAATCTGACGCCCACTTCTGGGTTGAAGCGTTTGACCGCTTTCATCAAACCAATATTGCCTTCTTGAACCAAGTCCGCCATCGGTAAACCGTAGCCTGAGTATCCTCGCGCCACATGAACAACAAAACGCAAATGGGATAAAATCAAGCCTTTCGCTGCTTCGATATCACCATCATAGTGTAACCTTTCAGCCAGCGAATGCTCTTCCTCCGCAGTTAACATCGGATAGCTATTCACAGAACGGATATAGCTATCTAAGCTATCTTGCGTTACTAAAGCCATTGGGTACGCTTGTTTAGTCATTCAATTCCTCATCGTTCTATAAACTAGAGTTAGTGTATCTTTTATATACTGAACCGAACATGAACAGTTTTCAAGTCTAATAAAATTTTACCCGCACTCAACCATAACAAACAAGTCATCACGATGTAAAAATGCGCATTTTTGCACAATCGTAACATTAGATCGGTTCAATCTCTTTCAGGTGACGACTGGCCGAGACCTTCGCCGCAATGCAACCAATCAAGGTGCCTAACATGACAAGCAATAAAGAATCCTCCAGCCCAAGTCCCAAAATGGAAAAATGACTGTCATATAAATCAGCCAATTGCGCCACCGCATGACTCAATAATAAGGTAATACCCATGGTCATAATCCACGCCACAATCGCGCCAATAATGCCAAACCACATGCCAGAATAGAGATAAGGACGCAAAATAAAACTGTCCGTCGCGCCAATCAATTTCATGGTTTGAATTTCATCTTTATTGGCTTGCACGTTAAAGCGCAACGTATTCCCGACAATTAAAAACACCGAGATCAGCATCAGGACAGATAAGCTCATCACTAGGATGCTGGCTAGACTGCGAATGGCATCTAACTTCGAAAGCCAATCTTCATCGAGGCGCACATCGGCGACACCACTTTGCTTTTGCACGGCGGACGCGAGCGCTTTCACTGCCTGCTTTTCATCGCTCGTTGGGGTGATCACAAGCACCGCCGGAAGTGCAGACGAGTCCAGTAAACTGATCGCTTGCTCAAAGCCTGCATTGGCACTGAGATCTTCAATGCCTTGCTGCGGAGAAATGTATTTTACCGCTGAGACGTCGTCTCGCTGCTCAATCTCATCTTTAAGCAGCATCACTCGCGCTTCTGAGACCCCCTCATCCATGTACACGCTCACTTGCGACGAATCGGACATTTGGGTTGCCACCGCCGACAAGTTTTTACTCACTAAATAAAAACAACTGGGCAGTGTCAACGCCATGGAAATGACCGCTAACGTCATGATATTACCAAGAGGTCGCTGCCATAACTGGCGAAAAGAGGCTTTGGCCTGCTTCCATTGAACCGTGAAATAGCGATCGGTTTTTAAGCGCTTACCAGGGTTTGATTTCGGTGCTTTTTTATTTTTTAAGAGTTTATTGGCCATAACCTTGTACCTCACTTAAAAAACCCTGATTCAATTCAAAATGGCGATATTGAGGGCGAGAATTCACTAAATTAATGTCATGCGTCGCCAGTAAAATCGTGACGCCAGCGCGATTGAACTCTTCAAAAAGTCGTAAAATCCGATTCGACAACTCCGGATCCAAATTCCCCGTCGGTTCATCGGCTAACAACAAGGTCGGGCGATTCACGACAGCTCGGGCAATGCCCACGCGCTGTTGTTCGCCTCCTGATAATTGAGTGGGAAAACAGCGGGCTTTGTCTAATAAGCCCGTTTTATCAAGCGCCGCAGACACACGGCGTTTGATCTCTGACTCACTGGCCGACTCTATGCGCATCGGCAAAGCTACGTTTTCATAGATGGTTCTGTCCATGAGCAAGCGGTGGTCTTGAAACACGATACCAATATTGCGACGTAGAAAAGGAATATCCTTATTGGGAATGCGTGTGATGTCATGATCGTTAAAGCTTAACCTGCCGTCAGTAGGACGCTCTATCGCACATATTAATTTCAATAGCGTACTTTTACCTGCACCAGAATGCCCGCCTAAAAAGGCCATTTCACCTCTTCGCAAATGAAAGTCGACTTTTTGCAAGGCTTGCCGTCCACCTCGATACGCCTTGCTTACTTGTTGAAATTTAATCACACATTATTCCTTTCTAAGCCTTAAACCGACATGCTACTTCCCGTCATTAATCATCACGACTGAAAAGTGCATCAATAAATTGTTGAGTCTCGAATGGGCGTAAATCATCAATGCCTTCACCAACACCAATATAACGAATCGGAATTTTAAATTGATCCGCCAAAGAGAAAATGACCCCACCTTTCGCGGTTCCATCTAACTTGGTTAACGTAATCCCGGTCAGCGGTGCCGCTTCCGTAAATAATTTGGCTTGGCTGATCGCATTTTGTCCAGTGCCCGCATCCAACGTCAACATAATTTCATGGGGGGCCGCATCATCAATTTTCTTCATGACTCGGACAATCTTGCGTAACTCTTCCATCAAATTGGCTTTATTTTGCAAACGCCCAGCCGTATCAGCAATCACGACATCCACACCGCGTGCTTTAGCGGCTTCAATCGCATCATAGATCACCGATGCACTGTCAGCTCCTGTATGTTGCGCGACAACGGGTACATTGTTACGTTGCCCCCATACTTGCAACTGCTCAACCGCTGCCGCTCTAAACGTATCTCCTGCCGCCAGTAAGACACTCTTACCTTCTTGCTGGAACTGTTTCGCCAATTTACCGATGGTGGTCGTTTTACCCACACCGTTAACGCCAACCATCAAGATGACATAAGGGGCTTTTGCGGTGTCAACTTGCAAAGGCTGTTCAACCGTGGCCAGAATGTCACGCATTTCTTCTTTGAGAAGATCGTAAAGTGCTTCACCGTCTTTGAGCTGCTGACGGGTGGCTTTCTCGGTCAGACTATCGATGATTTTCATCGTCGTATCCATACCCACATCGGCAATGAGTAATTGCTCTTCTAACTCTTCAAATAAATCGTCATCGATTTTTTTACCTTTGAAGAGACCAAAAAATCCTGAGCCAATATTGGCTTTGGTTCGGCTTAAACTGCGTTTTAACCGAGTAAAAAAGCTCTCTGTTGGCTTCTCTTGCTCTTGGATAGGTTCGGCAACTGGCTCAAGCACTTGCGCTTTATCATCAGCCTCATTCGCCGTTGTTACAGGCGTGTCTTGGTCTACATCTTGAGATTCAGAACTCGATTCAGGGTCGGCAACCGTTGCCGCTTGATTCTCTGTGTTTTCTTCATGATTTGTCTGACTCGTTTCATCATCACCAAAACCGAGCCATGACAGTAAGCCACGTTTCTTTTTTTCTGTCATCAGGGAATATCCTAGATTTGCTTAACTAACTATGACTCTTTTCTCAGAGAATTATCCCCTGAAAGAAAAGAAAAAATGACAAAGCAGTGAAAAGTTTTACGATCACTTGGTACAATTTGTCATATTTTTAATTTATACGCCCTAATCCAATCGGTAGACTGGTGGGTTCGATATAGTAACACTTAATGAGCGGTCAAAAAATCTATGGCAAGACGTCCTCATAAAAAACCGGCGACAAATACGAATTCGCTCGGACAAGTAAGAATTATCAGTGGCTTATGGCGAGGAAGAAAACTGCCTGTGCACGATGCTCAGGGGTTACGTCCTACGACGGATCGCGTCAAAGAAACGCTATTCAATTGGATTGCTCAAGAGATTCCTCAATCGCGCTGTCTCGATATCTTCGCGGGCTCCGGCGGATTAGGCTTTGAAGCCGCTTCGCGACAAGCGACACAAGTCACCATGCTAGAAATGAATCGCCAAGTTTACCAACAGCTCACGCGTAACGTTGCTGCGCTTAACGCTGAGTGTATTGATGTGCACCACACGGATAGCTTGTCTTATCTCGATAAACCAGGGCAAGCGTACGATATTGTTTTTATTGATCCCCCGTTTCGACAAGGCTTAATTGACGAGGTGATCACTCGATTAGAGAACCATCATTGGTTAACGCCTAACGCACTTATCTATATTGAGACCGAGAAAGAGCTCGTCTTGCCGCCCATGCCAAAACACTGGCAACTACTAAAAGAAAAACAAGCGGGACAAGTTAGCTACCGTTTATTTGAGAGGAGCGAATCATGAAAGCATTAATCGCGATCGCCAAAATTGCGATCGCCTTAGTTTGGCTCATTTTACTGATCAACATTGTTCACCCATTCCCAGGACACGCAGCGATCGCCTTATACATAATGACCGTCTTCTTATTTATGATGCATGGTCTACAAGCACTGATATTTATTGGCGCTTTTGGCGATAAAATCACCATAAGTCGCTGGGAAAAATGGTCCATTCTGATCTTCGGCATTTTTGCATTATTGGATATTCGCCGTAAGCATATGCAATAAAAAAACGCCAGTCTCAAGACTGGCGTTTTTTATGATTCACTCACAGAAACATTACCCGGCCATGTAGCTCTTTAATCCGTCCAAGAACATTTGCGTAGACACCATAACCAGTAACAATCCCATCAAACGCTCAACCGCTTTCAGTCCGCGTTCACCTAATATCTTATGGAAGAAGCCATAGAACATTAAAACACCAGCAGTGCCCAACCAAGCAAGAAATACAGACACTGACAATTCAACCATTTGATTGGGATATTGGGTCGACAAAAGTAATAAAGCGGCAATTACCGAAGGACCGGCGATCATAGGAATCGCCACTGGAACAATGAAGGGTTCTTCACCAACGGCTAACCCCGTAATACTCCCTGCACTTGGGAAAATCATTTTGATTGCAATGATAAACAGGATAACCCCACCTGAAATACTTAATGTTTCAGGTTGAACATGCAAAAACCCTAAGACTGACTTACCCGCATATAAAAAGAGCAACAGGATAATCAATGCTGCAATAAGTTCACGAATCAATATGATACGACGTCTGCGTTTATCAAAGTGTTTTAAAATCGATAATACGACAGGCAAATTACCAAGTGGGTCCATGATTAAAAATAACATGGTGGCCGCTGAAAAAATTTCCATAATACCTTCTGTTCCATCTATGACAGGCGCGAGTATAGCAACCTATCAATGATATTTCGATTAGCAAGCAATTGACTATCAGATAGTCACGGCATAACGGAAATAACCACCAAACTTTGCGCCAATAAGTACGTCCCAGAAACGATGTATTGTCCACCTTTAATCGGACGCTTAAAGTCATGAATGGCTTGCGTGATCCAAGAAAGGATAAACGTGATACAACCTAAGAATCCCATCAAAGAAGCGATGTTACTGGCATTTAACCACACTTCACCCGCAGCCCAGGCCATTTGAATTAACACCAAGCCCATCAATGCAACCGGAATAATCAGGTTATCAAGCTGAGGCAGTAATAAGAAAAAGGCCACAATCGCGGATGCGATTAGCAAAGCCGGCATCCACCACACAATGCTCCCAGATAATTGACACCAAAACGCCTTACTCAGTAAAAGTTGTGAACATAAAAAAGCGATAAAGCTGACTTTGATGCAAGACTTAAAATAATACAGCCCATCAGCAAACATGGCGACGAGTAAACTGATAAGGACCCACGTAGCAGGTTCGGTTGAAAATGGCATGACAGAAAACAGAATGGAATACAGCAGTCCCAAACTCATCAACTTAAATATAATCGCCTGTTTGATATCATTATTTCTATACGAATAAATGCTGATATACCCAGATAAAGCGACAGAAATCCAGCTCCACATGTTCACATTGCCTCTTTACGTACATGTAGCCAGTGTAGAGATGCCAACGCGTAAGTCCAGAAAAGAACAGAAAAAATTCGATGTCGGTAAGTAGATTACTCATCCTAAATATCGATATCATAAAATCGGCTAAAGAGGACGGCTCCCCTCGAAAAAGGAAGGAAAATCACATTTTTTGCAAAAAAATCACTTATTAACAAAAAAACCGCCAAAAACCATTTAAAAACTTACAAAAATAAAATAAAAAGCAATTTAAAAACATAAGCTTAAAACAAAAAAGTTTACGCAACCGTTTTCTTTTCTATTTGAGTAGCAAGTATCAACCAAAAATAATTTACCTGCTTATTCAACGACAAAATGACTGACTAACTCGATCGACAACGACCGGACGTCGTATTCTTTAGATGAAAAAATCAGTTTTTACATAAAAATCACAATAGCCCACGCTACAACCTAAAAAGTCACATAAAAATAAAAGAGCAATAAATGGACAATAATAAATACCAATACAATCAATAATTTAGATTTAAAATCATCTTCCCATCTTAAATGAAACCTTCAATCAGACACCTAAAATATCACGTTTAATCGTATCTTATACGAATTATCACTATACTTTATGGCTATTTATGAGCATTTCACCCACTTACAATTGATCACACACATAAAATAATGTTATTCTATTTAACATAGTCTGAATCTGAATTAAGGAGTAGTGTCATAATGTCTTCATCTCAAAAGCAAGGATTGGTTATGATTGCAGTGATCGTTGGTTTAATGACACTGCCCATGATGTACTGATCGCCTTCAATAAAAAAGCCGCTCTCGTGAGCGGCTTTTTTATTGGAAAACACACAGTCATCAATGAGAAAAGAAATGCTTGTCCAGTAAATCCCAATGAGCATAATACACAACAATCGCGGCCAGCGTCATCAGCATCATTAAGGACACCGCCAAACGCCAAACAAAACGGCCGCTTCTTGGCGTGAGCTCTCGCTGACACTCTTTAAATGCAGACATAAACTCGGCACGATCATCAAGTTTATAATGGTCATCATGAACGATTTTATTTCTGACCGTAGCAATGAAGCGAAGCTTGCCAATAATATGTCGAGGTAAACGTTGCTCACAGCTGGTTACTAACTGGTGCAACCCTTTCCCTTCTGCGTGATACTGCTCTCGCAACAATGTTTCTAGCTTACGTGTACACTTTACTACTCTTTCAATGTCTGACATCGCCCTTCCCACCCACTAAATCTATAACAATTCTCATACTTTAACGACGAGATAAAGATTCACTGAGTTTATAATTGTAGGCAAACATTGTCAGTTCAGGTTGTGAGCAAACACACAACCTGACCGAGTAGCCACGCCGTTAAGGCACCAGCCATTGCGTGGCTTTGTGACGAGAAAGCAACCAACTTAACGTTAATGCGCCGGCGCCACTAATCAGCATCCATAGCGGAATGACCCAACCTGGGTGGCCTTGATGCCAGCCAAATGCTTTCATTGGCCATAAAAAGATCGGATGAAGCAAATAAATGCCTAGGCTGTATTTACTCATTACGCGGATACCTTTCATCACGCTTTCCGGTATATGAGGTGTGATAGCACGACCCAAGATAAAAATCATACTTGCCGCCAGTACCACATTGATGGTTTTGTAAGACAACCATCGGCCCACCGAGTACTGCCCTTTCATTACACTCAATTCCACCACCGAGTGAACGGTGAAATATAATGAGGTGAGACCTAAAATCACGGCAATCATGACGGTAAACGACGTGATTGGTAAACGTTTATACAGTAAATACCCCAAGGGTAAATATCCAGTATACAGCCAGTATTGAGAGCTCCACACACCATTAATATGAGATAAATATAACGTTGTCGTGATCAACCAAATTCCCACATAGGCAACCCAGATACCATCACTCGCATGGCGCTTCACCCACTGAAATAATGGAATAACAAAATAAAGAGGAATAAAGTAGTAGAAGAAACCAAGATGATAATAAGTCCCGTGATGCCAACTATTTTCCGCCGTTTTTGCGGCGACGTCACTATTAAACCCTTGTGCGTTCAATCCAGACAAGAAAATATAGAACACTGACCATGCCAAAAATGGCAACACCACTTTCCCCAGACGACGCTTAATATAATATTCAGCGTTAAACGGGCGTGTGTCACTCATTAACAGCGCACCAGAAATTAAAATGAAAACAGGCACAGCCCAACGTGTTACGCCATTTAATGTCACAGCGGTTAACCACTCACTATCGGGAATCACGCCATAAAGATCACGATAGGGTGCCAATGTATGAATGGCTATAACGGCTATTGCGGCGACACATCGTAATACATCAAAAAACTCGACACGCTTTTTTTCTTCCATACTACCTCCTAGTTTGTTATTCCCTCTACTATAGGTCGATCTGTCGATGAGTTGTGAAGCAGCAGTCAATGGTCAGTCAACTATCACACGATAGGAATGACCTATTAGATTAATACATAATCTCAATTTCTATTTCTACGCTTATCTAGCTAGTATTACTAGCAACAAAACGTTGATGAACGTCAAATAGAGGTGAGGATATGACAACGAATTTAATCGGTCTCAATACAGAACAAAGCCAACAGCTTGCTGGTTCCTTAAATAAATTACTCGCGAACTATCACGTTTTTTACATGAATACCCGCGGGTACCATTGGAATATTAAAGGTAAAGAATTCTTTGAATTGCATGCAAAATTTGAAGAGATCTATACGGATTTACAAACAAAATTAGATGAAGTTGCTGAACGTATCCTAACCTTAGGTGAGCAACCTCTTCACAGCTTTACCAGCTACTTAGCGGAAAGTGACATCCAAGAGCATACCAATGCCACAGATGGACACAGCACAATGCGCGGATTAGTGGACGGATTTAGCACACTGATTTCCCAACAGCGTAATGTGTTGGCGTTAGCCTCAGAAACCGGTGACGAAGGTACGGCTGCGCAAATGAGTGATTACATTCGTGAGCAAGAAAAATTAATTTGGATGCTAAACGCTTGGCTGCAATAATCCTCCCCCCATATCCATCCCCTGTAACAGGGGGATGGGTATTTTTAGCATCGCAATGAAGGATTGAATAGGTTACGCCATCCATTCTTAATCATCGCCTGCGTCCCTCTCACAATGCTTGGTTTAGTGACACCAAAGAGAAAATACCCCACTACATTTGCGCAAAAAATCGACCCCTGAGCAGCAGCCTCGCAAAAAATCGGATACTATAGTGAGCTAACAACGCTTTTCACTAGTAATCTCGATAAGGTAACACTCATTCGTTATGACAATACGAGCAGACAACCCATACGGCTTAACTCAAGAAAATGAATTTTCAGAGCGAATGACAAAAGAGATCGCTCAGTTATGGTCACAACGTGAAGAAGGCACCTACCGCTCTTTCGACAAAACACGTATTTATTGGTGTCAACTGACTTCCCCCGATCACAACAAAGCGATTGTCTTGGTGAATGGTCGTATTGAATCCGCATGGAAGTATCAAGAGCTTTTCTTCGATCTGTTTCAACAAGGGTATGATATTTATTCGTTTGATCACCGAGGACAAGGTCGCTCGCAACGGTTAATTGACAACATTCAGATGGGCTACGTCGGTGAGTTTAATGACTATGTGAGCGATTTAAATGCCTTGATCGCGACCTTCAATCTTGAAAAATATGAACAATGCTTCTTGTTGGGACACTCAATGGGTGGGGCCGTCGCGACTCGCTATTTACAAATGCACCCACAGCACCCCTTCGATGCTGTGGCGCTCACCGCCCCAATGTTTGGCGTCAACATCCCATGGCAGCTCAAAGCGATTGCCATTCCATTAACGTATCTATTGACGTCTTTCTCTCCGCAACCGAGATATGCACCGGGACATAATGACTACACCAGCAAACCGTTTTTAGACAACCCGTTATCACATAGCGAAATTCGCTACCAATGGTTTCGCGATCTCTATGAACAAGAGCCAGAGTTACAATTAGGCGGCGCTAGCACCCGCTGGGTTTGGCAAGGATTGATGGCGGCGAAACAGTGCATTCAGCTCACTCGGCAAATTACCATTCCGACCCTTTTGATACAGGCCGAGCAAGATGCAATTGTGGATAATAAGGCTCAGCAACGGTTTATTAAAAAGCTGTCTAAAACCAATCAAAACGCTCAATTAGCGATGATCCCCAACGCCTATCATGAGCTTTTATTTGAAGCAGACGAATATCGTAACCCAACCATTACGCAAATTTTGCAGCATTTCTCCGCTATCCAATAAGTGACCTGAGTGCACAGCAATGGAGGAAATCATTTCCTCCCTGCTTTACCCTCTTTTTCTGGGTCATTTTGCAGTACACTGAATGCCACCATTTCTCACTCTGTTCACATGACACTTACTATTAAGAGGGTTTATGACCGCCGAACCATCGTCTTTGCCTTATCACATTGTCGCCTCTGATCTAGATGGCACATTACTCGCCCCCGATCATAAAATCAGTGAAACCACAAAGCGTACATTGAAAACGCTGCATGACCGTGGGTACATTTTTATTTTTGCGACAGGCCGACATCATGTTGACGTCGCGGGCATTCGTGAGACAGTGGGGATTCCCGCCTACATGATCACCGCAAATGGCGCACGCGTACACACGCCGGATAATACCTTAATGAGCCGTCAAAATATTCCTGAGCATTTGGTTCAGCCAATTGTTGATAGGCTAAAAGATGAGCCGAATATCTATGTGCATATTTACCGCGATGACACTTGGCACATCAATCAGGACAAAGAGGCACTGGCGAACTTTCATAATGAGTCTGGATTTTCATTTCAATCATTCGACTCACACGCGGCACCGACAGATAACGTGGCCAAAGTGTTCTTTACGGATGTCACCCAAAATCACGAGCACCTACGTCGCTTCGAACAACGCCTTAACGATGAGTTTGGTGAGCAATTAACCGTGTCATTCTCTTCCCCTTGGTGCCTTGAAGTCATGGGGCCGAATGTCTCAAAAGGAAACGCCATTAAAATCGTCTCTGAATCACTGGGGCTGGGCCTACAAGATTGCATCGCCTTTGGTGATGGAATGAATGATGTCGAAATGTTGACGATGGCAGGCAAAGGCTTGCTCATGGGCACCGCTCACCCGCAAGTTCTCGCTGCGATTCCCGCTATCGAACGCATTGGTAGTCATGCAGATGATGCGGTCGCCCATTACCTGAATGAGCACCTCCTAACCTAATAGGGATCCAGTAAGAGTGCGATTCAAGCTCTTACTGGGTCACTCTCAGGCCCAATCCGTTACTCCATCTCAAGAATCGTTCGCCATTCGTCTGGCATGACAGGCATGATGGATAACCGATTTCCTCGTTTGACCAATGGCATTGCCTGCAACGCTGGATGAGCTTTCAGTTCTGATAAAGGAATCAGGCGCGTCAACGTTCGACAAAATTCAACATCGACCATAAACCATCTAGGGTTCTCTGGTGACGAGCGATGGTCATAATAATCACTGGAAAGATCCCAAGCAAAATAGTCAGGATACGCGGCCTTAACCACTTTCGCGACCCCAGCAATGCCGACCTGTTTGCAGGAAGAGTGATAAATCAAAACCTCATCACCGACCTTCACGTCATCACGCAACATGTTTCGCGCTTGATAATTGCGAACTCCTTCCCAGCACGCGACTTTTTGTGTCCGCAGAGTGTCAATAGAGAAGGTATCCGGTTCTGTTTTAAATAGCCAATATGCCATAATGGTGTCCATGATTCGTGTTGTAACGAGGAAGATATACCATGAAGACATTACAAAACCCAGTCATTGTATTGAGTAGCCTCGCTTTAGCGGCTTGCTCCTCGACATCATCACCCCCCACGACACTGGCTGATTTAAATCATCCTGAGTCGATCAAACCTCAATCGTTTATCATGCGAGGCAGTGTGGTTATCGGCCCAAACTCACAGACGATAACCCCGTGCGATAGCCAACAACAGTTTCAACTTTCTTTACCAAAATCGCTCATGACACAAGCTACCTCCGTGAGTCAGTCATCCTATGATGCACACTATGGCGAACTGACAGGCTATATCGAACCCCCGAGTCAGAGCGGTGATAATGGCGATTATGCGGGGCGCTTCATCGTCACGCATGTCAATGTGCTCAGCGGCAAACCACAATATCAGTGTCAGGGGTATCCACTCCCGACACGAGCCTTCGGCGAGACGCCCAAACCATGGTCCGCGATGTTTAACCAAGACGGTCTGGCATTGACTCCAGCGCAAGGTTCCTCCTCTCAATTGCCGCTTGAACAGGGAGAACTGTCAGAGCAACGCCGAGAATATCAATTCGATGATGGCTCATTAACTCTCAGCGCCCACTATTGTCATCCAGCATCATCACACGCGTTGTATGGCTGGCGAGCGACGCTCAACCATAAAAACCAAACCTATTCTGGCTGTGCCATACTGGGCAATACTGATAGCACACTGCAATGGGCTGGCGTGTATTATGCGGCTTCTAAAACCAATCAAGGGTTTACGGTCAGCATGCAATTAAGCCGCGATCACACCGCCGTAACACGTTACAGTTATGAAGGCGATCAGCCTGATGTGGTTGAAACCGGCTACTGGCAATCACTGGGGCATCATCAAGTCCAAGTCGTCATGACCCGTCATGATCAACAATACTTGGTCACACAACGTATCTTCAATGCCAAACATGAAACCTTTACCGCCAAACAAGAGAAAGTGGG
Organism: Vibrio zhugei; assembly: GCF_003716875.1. NCBI lineage: Bacteria > Pseudomonadati > Pseudomonadota > Gammaproteobacteria > Vibrionales > Vibrionaceae > Vibrio > Vibrio zhugei. The sequence continues at coordinate 2,799,896 of NZ_CP033078.1, forward strand.
ACACACGGTATATCCCATCGCCAATGGCGGCTTGATCTTATACAAGGATTACCACGACTCAGTAGGGTTAGAAGAGCCTAATCGCGAGAAAAAACCGACCTCTCTGATTGGATCTTCTGACTATGACGAGAACGTCGACCAAGCACTGCGCCGCTATTTTGCGGAGCACCAACTGAGCAGTGATAACCACCATTATCGCTGGCTCACGTATGACCTCAATGGTGATGAGCAAGCCGAACTCTTGGTGTATATGGATTGGCAGCCTCATAAAGACGGTTCATTGTTGGTCTTTAAAAACGTGCAGGGGCAATGGGTGTTTAATAGTCAGATAAAAACCCGTCTTCCTATCTACCTCGACCATACGTCGACCTCAGGTTGGAAAGATCTGATCATGACTCAGCGGCACTCCGGTCAATCATACACATGGTCATTCAATAATGGGCACTACACACGTTTGGATAAGGAAACCTCCCCCCCACACAAAGCCACTCTGTTGTTTGCGGGCGGAGAATCCCCAAGACAGCAAGGGATACAGTTGTAATGTCGACGCCGTGTCCCAAATGCCAATTACGACACCAGTGTCTGTGTTCGCGTGTCCCCTACAGTGATGAGAGTCCACTGCGCTTAACTCTGCTGATGCACGAGAACGAACGTCATCGCGCCACCAATACGGGGCGTTGGTTGGTTGAAGCGTTACCGCGCTGTGACGCTTATACGTGGCACAGAAAAAGTGTCGATCCGCAATTGTTGCAACACATACGCGATCCCAGTACACGGTCTGTGGTGGTGTATCCAACCCCAGACAGTATGGCATTGTCCGAATTGATCCATACCACCGGACAGGCTCAAGCGCTTCATTTTATTATTATTGATGCAACATGGCAGGAAGCGCAGAAAATGATTCGCAAAAGTCCATGGCTCCGCGAACTGCCATTCATTACCTTGCCAACCCAAGGAATGCGTTCACAATATCAATTAAGACGAAATCAACAAGCCGGTCACTTATGCACACTCGAAGTCGCGAGCGTATTACTGACAGAGATGGGAGAACCCGCAATTGCAGGCCAATTAACGGATTTTTTAACCGAGTTTATGGCGGTGTATCACGCCGATAAAAGTGGCCATGCCTTACCGCGGTAAACCTTATCGAGCACGCAAGGCACCTGAGAGTTTTGCATGCACACGGATATCAGTTTGACTCTTCGATCAAAGTGAGCAATGGCGCCAATGTTTGTATTTCCATATCAGGCAATACGGTTAAACGACGACAGTCTTTGGCATTCGCAAAGCGATCATTAAACCAACAGGCCTGAAATCCGTGCTGCTTCGCCCCTAAGACATCCGTCACCGGATGATCACCGACATGCAGAATATGCTGACGCTCACAAGGGAGCAGCGCCGCGGCTTTTTCAAAGAGATCGCCATAAGGTTTGGCCCGACCATCCGGCCCTGCACGAAAAACCGCGGAAAAGTACGGCATTAAACCAATTTTTTCGGCGTCAACATTGCCATTTGTAATCGCCACCAGCGGAATATGCTGCGCCAACTGGCCGAGTACGCGATGGGTTTCTTCTGGTACCGTCACTAAGTTACGCAGGTAATGAACGTGTTCCATCGCAACTTGAGCGTCACTGAGCGCCTGCTCTGGCTCATACCCCAACAGCGCTAAACCGCGCGCGATTTGCTGCAATCGCCATTGCGACACATCGTGTTGCAACATGGGGTGTTCACTGACCACTTGCTGTTTTACCTGAGCCCACCAATCTGGCGATTGACTCGCTGTCACTGGGTGCTGCTCATGCATCCAACGGGTGATTTCCGTATCCAGATGCTGAATCACCGGCCAGTTATCATAGAGCGTATCGTCTAAATCAAACGTCATGGCGTGGATAGCGGGCATATTACGATAAAACATACTAATCCTTCGTTTTCTTATGAGCTCGTGGATGGGCTTGATCATACGCTTGCGCGAGATGTTGAAAATCCAAATGGGTATAGATTTGTGTCGTGGAAATATTTTCGTGCCCAAGTAATTCCTGCACAGCACGCAGATTGTTACTCGATTCAAGCATGTGTGTGGCAAATGAGTGACGTAGTTTGTGTGGACTAATATGACTGGAAACCGACTGTTTTTGCCCCCACTCAGCCATACGCTTTTGTACGTTGCGGTGGGAAATTCGAGTGCCTAATTTGGAAACAAACAATGCAGGCTCATTGGGCTGTGCAAACTGGGAACGCAGCGTCATCCACTTCGCGACCCATTCGCTCGATTGACCAGAAAAGGGCACTTTCCGTTCTTTGTCCCCTTTACCAATGACGCGGATCTCTTCCGAACGAAAATGTACATCACGCACATTGATAGACACCAACTCCGCTAAACGTAATCCAGCGCCATACATCAGTTCCATGATCGCGCGATCACGGATCGACAGCGGGTCGTCTTCATTCACTTCCAGTAATTGGGCAACTTCATCCACATCTAAGTTTTTGGGTAACGGGCGCTGCTTCCTGGGGGCAGACACACCTCTTGCAGGGTTGGCACTCATGTCACCCCGTAGAATGAGAAAATCAAAGAAGCTGCGCAGCGATGATAAACGCGTTGCTAAACTGCTCGATTTCATGCCTGCACGCATGCCTTTACTGGCCAGTTGCCGCACCCACCCGGCATCCACCTCCCCCCACTCTTTGACACCGAGTTCATGGAGATGATGCGCCATCGTTTCCAACTGTTGCTTATAATTACGCTGAGTATAAACACTCAGCCCTTTTTCACTGCGTAAATACTCATAAAAACGTGTTAAGGGCTGCTGTAATGCTCTAGGTAGAGGAGTGACTGCGTCTGCTTTCATCGATGGTTTGCCAAGGTAAAGTATCTATTAAATGGGCGAGTACCAAAGCGAGATGACGTAAAAATAACGTATCCATATTTGGCTGAAAATGGCCGCCATCTTCACTCGAAAAGGCAAGAAAGCCTAATGCGCGGCCTTTTCCTAAGGGTAACACAACATAGGAACCTAGCTCAGGTAAATGAGCATTATCCCCGAATAGCTGATGACGCTCGGCTTGGCGTAAACGTCCCAAATAGGCATCCTGCCCATTTAAGTAGTTGGTCGAAAAGCGTTGCCAAGCGTCTTTATCATATTGATACTGCCGACAAGGGGCCGCAGATAACCTCAGGTAGGCGGTTAATCCTAAGACTTGTGCTTTGTCTTCAAGAGCGGCCACCGCCTGTTCCATTGTTGAACAATGCAGCAAGGTGGACTCTAACTCCATAAACTCATGAAATGTTTTATCATTGGTCGCCGCCAACGACATGAAAGCCGTGATTTCTTCTTCTAGCTCTTCAATGCGTTGCCTTTGACGTGCCAATTGCACATGAACCAGTGACACCGCCCCCATCTCCTGATGTGGCAATGCCAGCCGCTCCACCAAAGCAGGACGATGTTGGAAAAAGTCTGGGTGTTCGAGCAAATACTCTTCAACGATTTGTGCAGTCAGTGCATCAGCTTGCGGTTGTGACAAAACCATTCCTCATTAACAAGATAGTTGACCATCATAGACATGTACGGCAGGACCCGTCATAAACAGAGGTTTTCCTTCGCCTTGCCAACGAATCATTAAGTCTCCTCCGGGTAAATGAACCGTGACGCTTTCATCTAATACGCCTTGAGCAATCCCAACCGCCACCGCAGCGCAAGCACCACTACCACAGGCTTGTGTTTCTCCGGCGCCACGCTCATACACACGTAAGCGAATTTCGTTGCGATTAACGATTTGCATGAACCCCGCATTGACCCGCTCAGGAAAACGTTCATGAGACTCTAGTTCCGGCCCAAGTTGCTCAACCGCTGCCGTGTCCACATCATCGACGATCGTCACCACATGGGGATTGCCCATACTCACCACACCGCAGAACAATGTTTGCTCGGCCACCCGCATGATGTAGGTCTTCTCAGCTTGTTTCGCACGAAAAGGAACTTTCGCTGGCTCAAACACTGGCACGCCCATATTCACGGTGATTTGGTCGTCATTCTCAACATTCAGCACCATTTTACCTTTTTTAGTACTGACATTGATGTGGTATTTATTGGTGAGTCCCTTCATACGGACAAAGCGCGCAAAGCATCGCGCCCCGTTCCCACACTGTTCCACTTCGCTGCCATCGGCATTGAATATGCGGTAATGGAAATCCGTTTCTGGATCGTAAGGCGCCTCCACAATCAATAACTGATCGAACCCGACCCCCGTATGACGATTCGCTAAACGGCGCGTCAAATCCGGTGAAAAAAAGACGTTTTGGGTAACACAATCCACAACCATGAAATCGTTACCCAATCCGTGCATTTTAGAAAAATGAAAATGCATAATGCGTTATCTACTCCGGCAAGACACTTTCTAGTGCCCACAAACTGCTTAATTCTTCACGCTGGCGAACCAAGTGTGACGTATCACCATCGACAATGACTTCAGCAGCACGTGTGCGTGTGTTGTAATTCGAAGCCATGACGAAACCATACGCACCAGCCGAGCGGACCGCAAGCAGATCTCCGGCTTGGAGTACCAACGACCGGTCTTTGCCAAGAAAGTCACCCGTTTCGCAAATCGGCCCGACCAAATCGTAAGCTCTCGCCTCTCCTTGCCGTGGTAATACCGGAATAATATCTTGCCAAGCTTCATAGAGCACAGGGCGGATGAGATCATTCATTGCCGCATCGATAATGGCAAAATTCTTATGTTCGGTATGCTTTAGAAATTCAACTTGGGTGAGTAACACCCCAGCATTGGCGGCAATCGCTCGACCTGGCTCAAAAATCAGCTCCAGATCTGGACGCTCAGAAAGGCGCGATAGCAAGGCTTTGGCATACTCTGACGGTTCTGGAGGTAATTCATCTCGATACACCACTCCCAAGCCACCACCGACATCTAAATGATGAATCTGCACGCCCTGCTCCATCAAATCGTCGATCAGCGTTAGCAAGCGGTCAGTCGCATCAATGAACGGCTCTATCGCGGTTAGCTGTGAGCCGATATGACAATCGATCCCCGTGATCTCGAGGTGCTCCATGCTCTGCGCCAGCTTATACACTTCAGGGGCTCGCTCGAAGGCGATACCGAATTTATTATCACGCAATCCAGTTGAGATATAAGGATGTGTCTGGGCATCGACGTCTGGATTAATGCGCAGAGAAATTGGCGCTTTCACGCCCAGCTCTGCGGCCACTTTATTCAAACGCTCCAGCTCAGGCTCAGATTCGACGTTAAAGCATTTAATCTTTAATTCGAGGGCACGTTTCATCTCTGCCGCGGTTTTACCCACACCAGAAAATACGATTTTTGATGGTTCCCCACCCGCGGCAATCACACGCTCTAATTCACCGCCCGACACAATATCGAACCCTGAACCAAGGCGAGCCAATACGTTCAGTACACCAATGTTAGAGTTGGCTTTCACGGCGTAGCACACTAAGTGCGGATGATCGCCAACGGATTTATCAAAGGCATGCCAATGACGCTCTAACGTCGCACGCGAATAGACGTACAAAGGTGTGCCGTATAACTCAGCTAATTGGCTAAGGGGAATGTCTTCCGCCCAGAGTTGACCATCGTCCTGATAATTGAAGTAATCCAAGTTCGTATCCTTTATCTCATATAGTTGAATTTACTGACTTTCTGTACTCTGTTGTGATTGTGAGTCGTCAGGCATATAAAGTGGTCCAGTTTGACCGCACCCTGTGAGAGTCATGACCGAGAGTAAAAATAACGCTGTGATCGATTTTTTCATTTTGCTTTTCGTGATTATTTATTCAATGCCCCCTATAATCGCACCACAGTCAAGAAAAGCAATAGGATAGACCGAGATGAATGATACAGAATTTCATCAGCTCGCTGATGTTCAGCTTCAAGTCATTGAAGAAATGATCGATAACTCGGGTGCCGATATCGACTATGAGACGTCTGGTAATGTGATGACGCTTGAGTTTGAAGACCGCAGCCAAGTGATTATTAACCGTCAAGAGCCCATGAAAGAGTTGTGGCTTGCTTCACGCTCTGGTGGCTATCATTTCCGCTATGAAAACGAACAGTGGATTTGTACGAAAACCGGTGGGGAATTTACCAGCATGGTCAAAGCCGAATGCGAAAAACATGCGAATGAGACGATCGACTGGGACTGAACGCAAAAGAGCATGCCTTGGCATGCTCTTTTCTTTACCCTTCTTTAAACGCTCACGGCTTTATTGGGACGGGTATAAGGAATGGCATCATTACGATACGGCACCACGTAATCGCCGCCTTCCTCAGGCCGCACAATTTGATAATACTGAGGGAGATTAAAGTTAATAAATTTGGCCGCAATGTTGTTTTCATCACGAACCGAGGTATAGAAACCATTCACAGCCGCGATCATTTCATCTTTCTCGCCACTATACTGGTGATACACTTCGACTCGATTCACTTCATCTAACACGTAGATATTGAACCCTTCGCATTTATCTTCAAAGAAAAACTGGACTAACCCTTCACTGGCAAAACCATCGACCACCGTCGGTAATTCATAATCGTCATCTTTGTCTAACATCAGCAGTGGCGTACCACTGACTTTATTGCTAGAAATACTCCGATAGAAGTCGACCGAGTTTTCAAGCTTTTGTACCGAGACTCCGCGACGCTCGAAAAACAATCCATACATTTGGTGACCAATACGCAATGCTTTAAAACGCCGCCGTTTTTCTTTTTCCATTGGGCGTAAACGCATGTCAATGCATTCGGCTAACAGTTGATAGACCATATTGCGCATCACACCACGGAAGTTCTTGCTATAACAAAATACGTCGACAGATTCCGGTGGCAAGGCGTCTTGATGCATTTTACCTAAGACGGTTTTTAACGCATCGATCATCGCTTTCTCACCTTCAAAATGCAAAGTACGCACTTCTTGCCAAGAGTTGCGATACACCAAATCAACACTACCAATTAAGCTGATGTGCTCAGTACCGAAGCTTAAAATATCAATGTTTTTAAGATCCACTTTCAATGCCTTGCCGCGTAGCGCAGAGGTTGGATCTTTTTCAAAGTTGATAAACATCGCCAACTGGCTGATCTCACAAGGACTCGCCAATGCTGACATGGTGGGACGACGTTTATGCAGGGAAAAGGTATTACGTAAATCGCTTACCATTTGGTACAACTTATCAATGTCTAAGTTGCCAGCTTGCACCATTGAATGTAACCGGGTCGACTCAGTAATCAGGCCATTAAAGAAAGCCCATGCAACCAGTTTACTTAAGTATTCATTATGATCGAGAGGCTTCTGGCCGACCATGCGGCAAGGAACCAATGGTCGCTTATACAGATACCAACCAGCGGAGTTCACTCCCCCTTTGGCAACTTCAACAAATGACAAATCGGATTCATGTAAATCAGGGGAAATTTGTGGATTAAGCAGAGTGACTTTGCCCGGCAGTACTTCAAACGCACCATAGAGCTTACGTGCAAGAATAGAAATGTCCTGAGGACTGATCGCTGAAGTAATATCATTACGACGAGCAAAGTGGATCAGGTTGCGGTAACTTTGCATCAAGGCGTCCAATAGCGCATTGTGCATCACTTTGACTTCTTCAACTTTCCAATGGCGGCGAGCATCGAGGTGTTCAATCAATGGCAGTGACCACTGCCAATCAGCGGTCAGTTCTTCAAGGGCTTTGCGTCGCCATGCCACAGAGCCATGTCCTGGCTCACGAGAGAGCTTTTCATGGGTTTTGAGATAAAAACAACGACGCACTAACTCTAATCGGCTCTCATCACCGATGCGTGTTAAATAACGCGTCACTTTTTCCAGCATCAAATAATACGCGTCCATCCCGTAGAGATCCGGCTCATCGGTAAAAAAACGGCGCTTCGTATCCACACTCAATAATTGGGTGTGCGGATATTCCCAAGAATACGCTTCCAGTAAAATCGCTTTCAATACCGACTTATAAGGGGAATCGATACTTTTATACAGTTGCCATAAGTTGGCGCCAAAATATTCGGCCGCAGGAATGCCATTCAACTGCCCAAAATCAATCCACTCATCGAGATTAATAAAATGTTGGGTCACTAACTCATGAACATACTCGTCATAGCACTCTTCCATCTCTGGGGGGACGATTTGCCATAACAAACGCTTACCGGCCAAACACACGGCAGAGCGATAAAACTCATCCAATAATAACAAGTGCTGTGATGACCCGCAGTTTTCCCCTGTCATGGCCTCGGAGCGATTATGTCTAAATCGCTCTTCATCCATAATGAAAAAGTTGGCTTCCACTCCTAAGCTTTTGGCCCATTCAGTGATCATGGAGCACTTATTTAATAGGCTTTGTCTTTGCTCACAGGGCATCGTATGTTCGACACACACCCAGATATCGAGATCACTGGAAGTACTTTGCCCAATAGAGGAAGTGCTGCCCATGGTATACATGGCCAAAATGTGTGGGGAAGACGGTTCAGAGAGAGGTTGTGTAGCGGTTAAATGTAAATCATCAACAAATTGGGATTGGATATCATTCAATTGGAAACAGTGAATCCCATAAGGCACATGATCATCAATATAGCCAGGTAATTGCGCATGATTATAGTGCAATAACACAGGTATCGCGTGGAAGACACGCTGGCCCTGCATACTCATCAGACCCAGTGCACGCTTCGTACGCTGCTGATTAAGTTTATCTGCTCGTTTAATCAAAGTGACAATATAAGAACGCAAGTTAATATCCTGACTGCTGCATCCAATAGGCTTGCGTTGCTCACAGAGTGAACAAACACACCAATAAAACGTGATCAATTTAACACTTTAATCAATTATGGTAAAGCTATGGTGCACAAAGTTATACCAAAGTCGTAGTGCATTCATGTCGAATTTTTGATCTCTGTATTACATGACATTCCATGATAGTGTGATAAGCATAGTGCATAATCTTAACGAGATACAAGTCACACTATTTTGTTTATAGCAAGAAATTGCGATTTAGTAACGCCTGCATAAACAATCAATAGTGAGATTCTATCGTGGGAAATGATAGGATTAGACCATATTTCAATTTTTTTGCTGGATAAGTCATGAACCAAACACGTCAGATTCGTATTGCGACACGCAAAAGCCCTCTTGCATTATGGCAAGCACACTACGTCAAAAATGCGTTAGAAGCCGCTCATCCTGGATTAGAAGTCGAACTGCTCACGATGGTGACACGTGGTGACGTTATCTTGGATAGCCCGCTGGCGAAAGTAGGTGGTAAAGGCTTATTTGTGAAAGAGTTAGAAACCGCAATGCTGGAAGGACGCGCCGACTTGGCTGTCCACTCAATGAAAGACGTTCCTGTGGATTTCCCCGACGGCTTAGGGTTAGTGACCATATGTGAACGCGCCGATCCTCGCGATGCGTTCGTCTCCAATACCTACCCTGATATTGACTCCCTCCCCCACGGAGCCGTCGTCGGAACTTGCAGCCTACGTCGCCAATGTCAATTAAAAGCGTCGCGCCCAGACATTATCATCAAAGAACTGCGTGGTAACGTCGGCACTCGCTTAGGCAAACTGGACGATGGCCAATATGACGCCATCATTTTAGCCGCCGCCGGACTAAAACGGCTTGAGTTAGAATCACGCATCCGCAGCTATATCACGCCAGAGCAATCGTTACCCGCGGTCGGTCAAGGCGCTGTCGGAATTGAATGTCGCTTGGATGATACCTATCTGCGTGACTTATTAGCGCCCCTCAATCACCCTGACACAGCCGATCGCGTCTTGTGTGAGCGGGCGATGAATAATACCTTGCAAGGTGGTTGCCAAGTACCTATCGGCAGCTACTCACAATTACAAGAGGACACGTTGTGGCTACGTGCATTGGTTGGAGAACCAGACGGTTCACTCATTATTCGCGGTGAAATTACAGGCCATCGCTCTGAGGCGGAGCAGCTAGGTAAGCAGTTGGCTGAACAGTTATTAGCCGAAGGCGCAGGCGACATTCTCACCAAACTGTATCAAGAGCACGAATAATGAAACGGGTTTTAGTCACACGTCCATTAGCCTCTGGTGAAGAACTCTGCCAGCTGCTCACTGAATGTGGGATTGAAGCCCATCATTACCCGCTGATTGATATTCTACCGGGCCGTGAACGGGCAGACTTGAGTGAGGCTCTCGCAGCGAGTGACATAATTATTGCCGTTAGCCAATACGCGGTGAGTTTTGCCAGTGACGCCCTGATAGAACAACAGGCCTCATGGCCTCAAGACTGTCGATATTTTGCCGTCGGTCAAAAAACCGCACAATGTTTAAGCAAAGCGTGCGGACAACCAGTACACTTTCCACAGAAAAGTGATAGCGAACACTTAGTCGCGCTTCCTGAGATGAGCGACCTCACAGGCAAACAGATTACCATTTTGCGCGGTAATGGCGGTCGAGATGTGATTTATGACACGCTGGTCGCTCAGGGAGCGAAAGTCAGTTACAAAGAGATGTATCAACGCATCGCTCGACCGACCCCCATTCAGCAATGTCTGGCACAATGGCAAGCGATGGGCATCAACACCATTATCATTACTAGTAAGCAACAGCTCATGATTTTCATGGACTTTTTTAAAGATAGCCCGACAAACTGGCCGACACAGCAAACCTTAATTGTGCCCAGTGACCGCATTGCTCATTATGCCGAAATGCTCGGATTTACACAGATTATTGTCAGCGGCAGTGCACATAACGCAGATTTAGTGGCCGCACTCAGCCCTAACCAACAGGACTTTAGCAATGACAAGTAACCAACATTCTTCAACAACCGCGACAGACTCAAACCAAGCGGATACCCAACCACCTAAGTCGAACGCGGCTCAACCACGTTCTGCTCAACCGACCAATCACAAAGGCTCTCGTTTAGGCGTGATCGCCATTGTCATCTCGCTCGTTGTCGGCGGAGGGGTTGGCGCCTACAGCTACCATCAAAGCCAGCAGTACCAACAGCAAATCGCTCAGTTACAAACGTCTTTGCAGCAGAATCAACAACAACTCGAGACTCGCTTAGACAACGCACAGCAGCACTTTGATCAGCAAGCCAAAAGCCTACAAGATACTCTCAATACCGCGTTAAAACAGCAACATGAAAGCTTGGACAGCTTGCAAATGGCGATTGCCAAATTAAAAGGCCGACGTACCAATGACTGGCTACTGGCTGAAGCCGATTACTTTGTCAAACTGGCAGGGCGTAAACTGTATCTCGAGCATGACCCAAGCAGCGCCGTAGCGTTGATGGAAAGTGCTGACGAGCGTATTGCGGCACTCAATGACCCAAGCTTAACAGCATTAAGACAAGCCCTTGCCAATGACATTACCACACTGAAAGCCATCCCTCTCATCGATCAAGATGGATTGGTATTACGTCTTAGCAGCCTTGAACATAAGGTCGATTCCTTACCTCTTGCGAATGCCATCATTCCAAAAGATAAAGCGACAAAAAAAGAGACCGTCTCCACCAATATTAACGATTGGCAGAGCAACCTTTGGACCTCACTCAAAGACTTCGCCGGTCACTTTATTACTTTCCGGACTCGCGACGGCAATGCGGTTCCCCTGCTCTCTCCTAAGCAAGATTTTTATCTCAGAGAGAACATGAAGGCCAAAATTGAAACCGCCATCCGTGCGGTGTATAACCACCAGCAAGCTATCTATTCTGACACGTTAAATACGGCCAGTGACTGGGCGGGTCGTTTCTTTAGTGACAGCGATAATACGGTGCAAAGCTTTCGCAGTACCTTGACGAACTTGGCCACTAAAAAGGTTAAAGTGGAGTACCCGGTAAAATTAGAGTCGCAAGAAAAACTTGCGGCGCTCATCCATGAACGTCTGCGTCGCCAAGTATCCTCATTAACCGCGGAGGATAAATAATGATACGAGCGATTTTGCTATTTATTATTCTCGGCGTCGGGCTATTTGTGGGCTCAGAATATTCTGGGCAACAAGGCTATGTGCTGATCTCTATTGCCAGTAAAACCATTGAAATGAGCGTGACGACCTTAGTCATTATCGTGGTCGGGCTCTTTTTAGCCGTTTTCGCTTGTGAGTTTATCCTGAAAAAAATTCTCACAACCACCTTTAGAACGTTTAACTGGTTCACCATTCGTAAAATTCGTCGTTCGCGACGTCTGACCAATGAAGGGATCATTAAATTAATCGAAGGCGACTTTAAACAGGCAGAGAAAAAAGTCAGCCGCTGGGCAAAACATCACGATAACCCATTACTGTGCTATCTGATGGCCTCAGAAGCCGCGGATAACCTAGGCAATACCAAAAAACGTGACCACTACTTGGCTCTTGCCAGCGAACAAGACCATGCACGGCTCGCGGTAGAATTGACCCGCGCGAAACAGCAAGTCAACGATGGCGAAATAAGACTCGGCTTAAAGACGTTGCAGAGCCTACAACCGGATGCACCAAACAACCCGATATTGCTCAATTTACTCAAACGTTGTTACATCGCTCTGCATATGTGGCAGCCGCTGATAGAAATACTGCCTCGGCTCATCCGTTTTAATCATCTGACTGAGACAGAAGAAACCGAGTTATTGCAAATGGCGCATCTCGGTGCCTTAGATAACATTGCAAAACGCAATAACAGTCATGATCTCATTGAGCATTGGGAAGCCCTTAAACGTCACGATCAGAAAAACCCAGTGATCGCGGCGGCCGTCGCGCAACACTTACTCAGTGTCAGTGAAGGCAAAGAAGCATTACCCTTTATGATTCGTGTCATGAAAAAAGCCCCATCGGCGGAGCTCTATCGATTGATGGCTGATGTGCCAGAAGCGCAGCGTCGTGATGCGAAAAACATGCTTATCCGTATTCTAGAGAAAAACGACAACAACGCCGAAGCGCACAGCGCCCTGGCGAAGGTGTATGAATACCAGCAACATTGGGCTGAAGCTCAGCATCACTTAGAAAAAGCACTGTCGATACGAACCAGTATCAGTGATTACTCGCGCTTATCGGACGTGTTATCACAACAAAATAAAAAGCAAGCCGCTCAAGATGTCAGTCGCAAAGCGCTTTCGCTACTGCCTTAAGCCCCAAAACATCCATAAAAAAAACCAGCTTATCTAGCTGGTTTTTTTTATTCTAAATCACGCGAGAAAACTGTTGTTGCCGAGCTTGCTTGCGCAAATAACTATCAAAGCACATACAAATATTACGAATTAACAAGCGCCCTTTCGGAGTCACCTGCAAGTAACGCTCATCGACCACAACCAACCCATCATCAACAAACGTTTGTAATAGCTCGAGATCTTGTTGGAAATATTGATTAAACGTAATACCAAATTCCGACTCAATCGCGTGCTTATCTAATGTGAAGTTACACATCAATAATTTAATCACTTCGCGACGTATTAAGTCATCCTTATCAAGTGACACCCCTTTCCATAAGGCATGACGTAATTGATCCATTTGATGATAGTACTTCTTCAACTCTTTCTGATTTTGTGAATAGGTATTGCCGATCATGGAAATCGCCGACACACCAAAGCCGACTAAATCGCACTCCCCTTGGGTGGTGTATCCTTGGAAATTACGATGCAGACGCCCTTCACGCTGTGCTACCGCGAGCTCATCATCGGGCAGCGCAAAATGATCCATACCGATAAATTGATAGCCAGCTTGCGTCAAATACTCGATGGTCGTTTGTAGAATCTTCATTTTTTCATCGGCACCGGGTAAATCCTCTTCATGGATTTTACGCTGGGCAGGAAATAAACGCGGCATATGCGCATAGTTAAAGACCGACAATCGTCCAGGATGTATATCAACCACGCGCTTTAATGTCTTCATGAAACTATCAGCGGTTTGCAACGGCAATCCATAAACCAAATCTAGATTGGTCGAGCGAAAGCCTAACTGAGCCGCTCGTTCGACCATGGCCACAATAAACGCTTCATCTTGCTCACGGTTAATGGTGACCTGCACATCTTTATTAAAGTCCTGCACGCCAATACTAATGCGATTAAACCCTTCCGCGCGCAAATGATCGAGAATATCGAGCTCAATTTCACGAGGGTCGATCTCAATACTGACTTCCGCATCAGCGGAAAAGTGAAACTCTTCGTGAACCACTGACATCACACGAGAAATTTGCTCTTTCGTCAAAAAGGTCGGGGTACCGCCACCAAAATGCAGTTGCGTCACGGTGCGATTTTGCAGCAAGGCCGCACGTTGACGAACCTCTTGCTCCAACACATCAAGGTAATCATCGGCTTTTTCTGCATGGCGAGTGACGATCTTGTTACAACCACAGTAGTAACACAGCTTGTGACAGAACGGGATGTGAATATACAAAGAAAGCGGTCGATGCGGATAATCCGTGCATGCCATATCGAGCTCAGCACTGGTAAAGGCTTCATGGAACTCTAAGGCGGTAGGATATGAGGTATAGCGTGGACCCGAATAATTGTATTTATTGAGAATATCCTGATCCCAAACCACTTGCTGACTCGGTACAAATGACGATGACATGAAGGCAATTTCCACTATGAAACACAGAATGAATAGTTTGCCACACGACAAGAGATTGACGTGTGGCAATTTGAACAAAAGGTGGCGAAATGTTCGGTTTTGTTAGCTCGATCACTAACCCAAACGCACCATAGGAGTTAGACCATTTGAATCGAGATTTGATTATTTAGAGGAGCAATGCGCGCTTTTAACGCCTTCAGCTCTTCGACAATCGCATCATTCAAGCGAGACTCGGCTTTCATGCGAGTGAGGTTTTGCTGCATTCGCTCACGTTTAGGAAGCTCTTGGCGAGCCTCACCACGTTCCATATCTTTTACGACATGATACAGTTCAGCGATCGCAGGGTACTCTGCATCAAAGTTTTCCACTCGCTCGTCACCCTGTAAATAGTCCATAATGCAGTAGACTCGAATGCTGATCTCAGACAAATCACATTGTCCTTGAATGCCCGTCATACATAGGACATTCACGCTTTCAAAGATATTAGCATTGCGTTTTTCTAGCGCAATGGTGCGGTGATGTGCCTGACGCTCTTTTTGCCGCTTAAGTTGGAATAAAAGATATCCCGCATAGGCCGCCAGCCCCAATATAATCACACCACCAATCACTGCGAACAGGGTAATATTCATAGTCCTACCTTATTTGTAACTGTCGACGTCGATATCTTGAAATTGACTCAATAAATCGTCGTCAGACTTAGGTTTAGACGCTTTTTTCGACGACGTTTCTGGTACTTGTGGCGTCTCGTCCACTTCGTCGTCTTCATCAAACAGACCGAGCTGGTCCATTAAAATTTCAATGCGGTCCAGTTTGTCATCAACATACTTTTGTAAGCCAACACCTAACTTCTCACCGTTTTCTAAACGCGTCATCAGTACCGCTAACTGCGCATCATTTTCCAGCATCTCAAGCTCTTGTGCTGCTGACACACGGCGCTCTTGTTTACTCTGCTTTTTAGGCGTTTCCACAATCAACGGGATTTTTTTCTTGCTACCAAGACGCGAATCACGCTTCTGCGCCCCTTTTTTCATCTGCTCTTCTTGAGCAACAGAATGGCGCTGACCGGTTTTCAAACCTTTGCGCTTTTTCAATCTTTTGCGCAGGCGTCCTTCTTGATCGGCTTCACTACGGTTACGAGTAACGATCAGTTCCGCACTGCTATTCACTCCAGGTTTTCTGGATTTTTTTGAGCGACTCATTACTGGGCCTTCCTCAGTAAAATTACATCATTTCCAATAAATTCAAGTTCGAGCTTATCCCGCTCAGCCAAAAACTGAAAGGTTTCGCGACTAAAAAACACCACATGGGTCAGATCGTTTTTATAGTGCCATCCAGCAAATGCTTCCACATTTTTTACCATCTTGGTCATCAGACCAATCCAGCCATTTGGCTTAACCAAATTCAACCATTGCTGCCACACCTGATGAGGATCATGTAAATGCTCAATCACTTCGGTGGCAGTCATAAAATCATACGTGTGCTGCAACGACTCTTTATCAGGATGGAAAAAGATGTCGTATAACGCAACCTTGTGTCCCGCTTCTTCTAACATAACGGACAGTGTGGGACCCGGCCCACATCCAAAATCTAATCCCTGTGACTGAGGGCTTAACCTCTCAACGAGCGGCGTACAGACTCGTGATAAAAATTGTCGGTAGCCCATATCTTCAGGGTTATTTTCATGCAAATCATAAAATGCTTTTTCTTGTCTTGCGTCTAACCGTTGCTCTGGGTGCACAAACACCAATGAACAACGCGAGCACTGTAAATAGTCACGCACGTTGTCAGTAAAATACGCGGTGGTTTCCTTACAATGACACAACGGACATAAATGCATAATATGGACTCCTTGAATGGGATGCGCAACATACCAGAAATCCACCTCAGAGTGGAGACTTTACAACCAAATTACCATGAAATTCCTCTCCATTGGCCAAAAAAACCAATCGACCACGCTTGGTTTTTTGCGCCATTAAGGCGCCAAGGCCAGCGGCTCACGCCATGCTTTGCCATCGGTCGAGAGCAGTAAAATAATACTTCGCTAAAGTGAGTTATTCGTTTTTATTAAAAACACTCATGGTATACTCACGCGTTCTGTCGATAGCACAGAACATTGTCAGCTGTATGACTCATACCTTGAATCCGTAAAAGATGGAGTAACGAGAGTGAACGCAAAAATTCATTATCAGAACACACAATTCGTCACCAGTGCGCCAGATATTCGCCATTTACCTGATGATGTCGGTGTTGAGATTGCGTTTGCCGGTCGCTCTAACGCAGGTAAATCAAGCTCTCTTAATCGCCTAACCAATCAAAAAAGTTTGGCGAAAACCAGTAAAACACCGGGTCGAACACAGCTGATTAACCTCTTCAAAGTCGCAGACGGGTGTCACATCGTCGACTTACCTGGATACGGCTTCGCGCAAGTTCCTCTGGAAATGAAGAAAAAGTGGCAGAAATCGTTAGGCGAATACTTACAAAAACGCGAAAACCTTAAAGGATTAGTCGTGTTAATGGATATCCGTCATCCAATGAAAGATCTCGATCGCCAATTAGTTAGCTGGGCCATTGACTGCCATATCCCAGTACAAGTATTACTGACCAAAGCCGATAAGCTGAAAAGCGGCGCTCGTAAAGCGCAAGAGTTAATGGTTCGCAAAGATGTTCAAACCATGGGTGGCGAAGTCCATGTGGCCGCCTTCTCTTCCACCAGTGGTCAAGGTGTCGATATTTTAAGACAGCGTCTTGACCAATGGTATGCCGTGAATGCTCAAGAACCAACTGACATCGAGTTAGACAATACGCCCGAATAAGCGAATGTTTTAGCAAAATCGTCGATGATAAAAGCCTCACTGTCGTGAGGTTTTTTTATGCTCCCACCAGCTTGTGTACATTTATGGTGCAGAAACTTTCACCAAGTACCCTGTCGCAAGCGCTTTTCCTGCCTCTATCGCAAAACTTGAGTGCACTCTTTTACGTCACCATGCGCCATTTTAGCGCGAAAAATGAATGTTTATTACAAAACTGTCAAATTCAGTCAAAGGGAATTTTTTAGCTTAATAAGCACTGATCTCTAAAAGTTGTGTATCAATCTGAGCTTGAAATACGAGAGACGTGATAAACAATCAAACAGAATGGGATAAGAAGAAGGCAGGTGTAGAAAGGCTTGAGCACAATAAAAAACGCCCCAGTCAAAAACTGACTGGGGCGGCTGAATCAGCCTAATCCAATAACGTGAAACAAAAGGTCTGAAAGATAGAACATCTTACCTCTGTACCCTACAAGAGATAATGTACAACAATTGTTCAGAAATGAAAACCATTTTTGTAAGTTTTTTTCATGAAGAGTTGGTTACATAACAGGTGGGCACGCGTCTATATAAGAAATACCTTATAAAAAACGAGCGTTTAATAAACGCTCGTTTTTTGTTCTCTCGCTTTAAAAAGGCGGACTTAGTGGGCTTGATCCCAGTTATCGCCATGTCCAGCTTCAGCAATCAGTGGGACATTAAGCTCCGCTGCCGATTCCATCAATGAGCGAACTTTGCTTTCAACCTCTTCGAGGTGCGCTTCTTGAACTTCTAACACCAGTTCATCGTGAACTTGCATTAAGAGACGTACACGTCCCTGACCTTCGTTCTCAATCCACTCATCCACCAGCAGCATGGCTTTTTTAATGATATCCGCGGCTGTTCCTTGCATCGGTGCATTGATCGCGGCTCGTTCTGCCGCTTTACGACGCATACCATTACGTGACGAGATCTCTGGCAGGTGTAAACGACGACCATAAATGGTTTCGACATAACCTTGATTCGCAGCGCGGCTACGCGTGTCTTCCATATACTGCATCACACCAGGGTAACGCTCGAAATACGTGTCCATGTAGTGCTGCGCTTCATGGCGAGGAATGCCTAACTGCTTCGCGAGACCAAACGCACTCATTCCATAGATCAAACCAAAGTTAACTGCCTTAGCCTTACGACGTTGCTCGTGCGTCACTTGGTCGAGGGTTGTGCCTAGAATTTCAGCCGCAGTGGCTGAGTGAATGTCTTTCCCCTCTTTAAATGCCGACAATAGCGCAGCATCGCCAGATAAGTGCGCCATAATGCGTAATTCAATCTGCGAGTAGTCGACCGCCATGATTTTATACCCATGCGGAGCAACAAAGGCTTGGCGGATTCGACGCCCTTCTTCATTACGCACTGGAATATTTTGTAAGTTCGGCTCGGTAGAGGATAAACGACCTGTCGCTGTCACCGCCTGATGATAAGACGTGTGAACGCGTCCAGTGTCAGCATTGATCATTTTCGGTAGCTTATCGGTATAAGTTGATTTCAGTTTCGCCAACCCACGATATTCAAGGATCACCGCTGGTAACGGGTAGTCTAACGCTAACTCCTGCAACACTTCTTCATTGGTGGAAGGAGCACCCGATGGGGTTTTCTTGACCACTGGCAGCTCCATCTTATCAAAGAGAATGGCTTGCAACTGCTTCGGTGAACCAAGATTGAACTCTTGTCCGGCAATGTCATAGGCTTTTTGTTCTAACTCATCAAGACGCTGAGCCAGCTCCTGAGATTGCGCACTCAATACCATGTCATCAATCAATACGCCGGTGCGCTCCATGCGTGACAGAACAGGCACTAATGGAATCTCTATATTGTTGTAAATGGTTTCCAGTGAATCATCAACTTCCATTTGCTGTTGTAACGCATGATGCAAACGCAGCGTCACATCCGCATCTTCTGCCGCATAAGGCCCGGCAGTATCCAATTCGATTTGATTAAACGTGAGCTGTGCTTTGCCTTTGCCCGCAATCTGTTCGAAGGAAATACAACTGTGCTGTAAAAAGCGCAACGCCAAGCTGTCCATATCGTGCTTGCCACCGACACTGTTATAGACGTAAGACGCCAACATTGTATCGTGCTTAATGCCTTGCATATGAATGTCATAACGCGCGAGCACACTCATATCGTATTTTAAATTTTGTCCAACTTTGGCTAAATTTGCGTCTTCTAACAGCGGTTTTAACTGCGCTAAAACCCAGCTTCTCTCTAGCTGCTCTGGGGCATCCAGATAATCATGCGCCACCGGAACATAAGCCGCTTGGCCCTCTTCAACCGCAAACGATACGCCGACTAAATTGGCCACCATGTAATTTAAGCTATCGGTTTCCGTATCAAACGCGACCACGTCTGCCGCTGTTAATTTCTCCAGCCATTCACTGAAGGTCGCTTTATCTAAAATAGTGACATACTGACTGCGATCAATCTTAGCCGCACTGGCTTGTAGCGCTTTTTTATCCGATGTTTGGTAACGGCCGGCACTGGATTTTTCATCAGCGACAACCACCCCATCCCCACCATCTAATAACTCAGCGAGCCACGATTTAAAAGCAAGCTTGCCATACAATTCAATCAACGCATCCACATCAGGCTTAGTCTTGTCGAGATCGTGCGGAGCCAGCTTCATTTCAACATCGAGTTTAATGGTGGCTAATTCGTAGGAAAGCTCAGCTTCCGCCTTGTTATCCATCAGTTTTTTCGCCATGGTTTTTGAACCACGGAATCCTAAATCCGCAATGGCATCCAGATTGTTATAAAGATCTTTTAGCCCGCCGATTCCTTGCAATAACGCCGTCGCCGTCTTGGCACCGACACCCGGCACCCCAGGGATGTTATCCACTTTATCGCCCATCAACGCCAAATAGTCGATGATCAACTCCGGTGGGATCCCAAATTTATCCACCACCCCATCTCGATCCATCACAACATTGGTCATGGTGTTGATTAACGTCACATTATCATCAACCAACTGAGCCATATCTTTATCGCCCGTGCTGATCAAGACCGGCATACCAGCTTGAGAAGCTTGCGAGGCCAGCGTACCAATCACATCATCCGCTTCAACGCCTTCATGGCAGATCAACGGCAAACCTAATGCTTTAATGATCGCGTGCAGTGGCTCGATTTGACAGCGTAATTCGTCGGGCATCGCAGGACGATTCGCTTTGTATTCGGCATACATCTCATCACGAAACGTCTTACCTTTTGCATCAAACACGACCGCGATGCGGTCCGAAGAAAACTGACGCATCAAACTACGCACCATATTCACAACGCCAAACACCGCATTCGTTGGAATATCACCATTACTCATTGTGCTTGGGTAAGCGTGAAATGCACGGTAAAGATAAGAAGAGCCATCAATCAAAATCAGTGGATTATCAGGTATGCGAGCCATAATTGTATGTTGTCCAAATGAGAAATCGGTTTATGCCGTAAGAATGCCACGACTGCTCTTGGGTTTCCATTGACAACCTAACAACAGGATACATTTTTCTCGTTCAATTATTCCACAAAACATCGCTCTCCTGTGGATAACTCTGTTCATACTTTTTATCCACTGGTTATTAAACCATCGTCAACAGCCAAAAAATAACAAATAACTAATTGAAAAATAAATGAATAATTATAGATCTAATGAAGAGAAAAGGATCTTTTCCTGATCGAGCACTGTGGACAATATATTGGCATCTTATTTTGATTATCAGAGATAAGTCAGGATCTTATTGCAGAAGGTTTGTTCAACCCGCCGCAAAAGACACAAACACACCTTGAATACAGCAGGATCAATGGGACATGATACGAGACATAAAAAAAGCGACATCCGAAGATGTCGCTGAGCTATATAGGATAAATGACATACTGAGTCACTTTTCCTGAAAGCCGAATATACACTGGAAGCAATGTGAGCAATGTCATGCCAAAAAGAATATCGGACTCATTACTGATTCACCGCAATCACGATACGTGATGCACTGAATGTTGGTAATGACGTTATCCCTCAAGACAATGTAATAATAACCATTCTCATTTAATTATCAAGCAATAAATGAGAAAAATTATCATTCAATATTTATAACTCAGAAAAAGGTGACTTATTGCACACTTTTTCTTCCCTTTTAGGATGAAACGGCATAAAAAAACCAGCTGATCACAGCTGGTTTTTGAACATCGCTTCGTACGGTGTCTTATTCTTCTTCTGATCGCAAATATTGAGCCGTCTCTGCGTGCTCCTGAGCCAGCCATTCTGCTACATCTTTCGCAAAATACGTCAAAATGCCATCCGCCCCAGCTCGTTTAAAGCACAATAAGGATTCCATTACGGTGTCTTTTTCTTTGAGCCAGCCATTCATAATCGCAGCTTTATGCATCGCATACTCACCAGATACCTGATACGCAAACGTCGGTACCTGCAACTCAGTTTTCACACGACGCACCACATCTAAGTAAGGCATGCCGGGTTTAACCATGACAGAATCTGCGCCTTCGTTGATATCCATCGCCACTTCGTGCAATGCTTCATCACTATTGGCCGGATCCATTTGGTAATTTTTCTTATTCGCGCCTTTCAAATTAGACGAAGACCCGAGAGCATCACGGAATGGCCCGTAATAACAAGACGCGTATTTTGCAGAGTACGCCATGATTTGTGTATTGATGTGACCCGCTTCTTCAAACGCAGCACGTATTTTGCCAATACGTCCATCCATCATATCCGACGGTGCAACAATATCCACACCGGCTTCAGCATGAGACAACGCTTGCTTGACGAGAACCTCGGTTGTGATGTCATTTTGCACATAACCCGTTTCATCAATGATGCCATCTTGGCCATGCGTCGTATAAGGGTCTAACGCCACATCGGTAATGATCCCCATTTCCGGCACATGAGCTTTCAATTCGCGAACCGCACGCTGAATCAGACCTTCAGGGTTATAGGCTTCAGATGCATCCAGTGTTTTCACTTCTTGATTCACAACAGGGAATAGCGCCAATGCAGGCACTCCCAAATTGGCCAAATATTGTGCTTCTTCAATCAACAAATCGATAGATAACCGGTCAACGCCAGGCATCGATTCAACTTCTTCACGTCGACCTTTTCCCATCAGAACAAACACGGGATAAATCAGATCGTTCACAGAGATCGTGTTTTCCGCGGCTAGACGACGGCTAAAATCATGTTTACGAATTCGACGAAGACGACGACCAGGAAACTGGCCTAATATTGATACAGACACGCTACTCTCCTTTGGTTTTCACCTGAAGTGCAATACGCACTTAGGTTTATTGAGCGGCACTCTTGAAGTGTCTGTCTATAATATCACTCTCAGATTTGTGCGCCATAATCTGATGGAGAAAAACCCCCTGTACGCCAAGAGGCGGTGTCACGTATACTTTACCTTCGTCCTTTTTCGGAGACAGTACTATGATTGATACCCATGCCCATATCTATGCGAGTGAATTTGACCACGACCGTGATGCCGTCGTGCAACGCGCCATTGAGCAAGGTATTACGCAGATCTTATTACCGAATATCGACCTCGAATCGATTGAGCCAATGCTCGCAACCGAAGCGGCCTATCCGAATCATTGCCGCTCGATGATGGGACTTCATCCTTGCTATGTTGATGACACGGTCGATGACACCCTGAATACGATTTATCAATGGTTTGATAAACACCCCTTCATCGCAGTGGGTGAAATTGGTATCGACTTATATTGGGATAGCACCTTTAAAAACCAGCAAGAGCAAGCGTTCATTACGCAGCTGCGCTGGGCAAAAGAAAAAAATCTCCCCGTGGTGATTCACACGCGCGACAGTATGCAAGAAACCCTCGCCTTATTACGCAGTGAGCAAGATGGCCGTTTACGTGGTGTCTTTCATTGCTTTGGGGGAAGCTTAGACGAAGCAAAGGCCATCAACGAGCTTGGCTTTCACGTGGGGATCGGTGGCGTATCTACCTTCAAAAATGGCGGAATGGACACCGTTATTCCTCATTTAGATATGAACTTCGTGATTTTGGAAACGGACTGTCCTTATCTGGCTCCGGTCCCTCACCGCGGTAAACGCAATGAACCAGCTTATACACGATTAGTCTTAGAGCGCATCGTCTCATTGACAAATTACTCAGAAATAGAGATGGATGAGATCACGACGCGAAATGCGTTAAATCTCTTCGATCGTCTCAAAAGTGAAACAACAAAATGAGGTAAAAAGAATTTAGCCGGACAAATATCACATATAATGCTCAGACATAAAGTATAAAATATAATCAACCGAGCAAAAACGGTACTACTCCTATGGTTGACAACGTAACGACACATGAACACGGCAAATGTGATCATAAAAACTACTTAGAACGCCAGCATCGAACCTGGCTGCAAAAGTTGTTCGGCATAAAAGAAGTCTACCGCTGTAGTCGATGTGGCGGTAAAATTACGCTGAAATAATATAAAAAAAGCGACCATTGCGGTCGCTTTTTTTTATTCGGTGGCTTCGGACTCATCCTCGCTATCACGGCGCACATAAAACTTCGCAAAAAATAATCCGATTTCAAATAACAAACACATTGGAATCGCTAGCAATGTCTGAGAAATAATATCCGGAGGCGTTAATAGCATCCCGATGACAAACGCGGCTACGACGATATATGGCCGCTTTGCTTTCAAACTTTGCACATCGGTCGCCCCGGTCCAGCACAGCAAAATGATAGCAACAGGCACTTCAAAGGCGATACCAAAAGCCATAAACAAAGATAAGACAAAGTCCAAATAACTGGTAATGTCAGTCATGAACTCTACCCCACCTAAAGAAATGGTCGTGAAAAAGCCAAAAATCAAGGGAAACACGACAAAATACGCAAAGGCAACACCGCCATAAAACAGCACCGAGCTAGAAATCAATAACGGAAAAATTAAACGTTGCTCATGCTTATATAACCCCGGAGCGACAAACGCCCACACCTGATGAAGTATGAACGGTATCGACAAGAAGACGGCGACAATCAACGTGAGCTTTAACGGGGTAAATAACGGTGAAGCCACATCCGTCGCGATCATACTTGCGCCAGCGGGCAAGCGCTCAACTAATGGATGAGAAACAAATTCATAAATTTTATTGGAAAAATAGACCAAGCCCAGGAAAACGACCATCACCGCTGCAATGCTGCGTAAAATGCGATTACGTAGCTCAAGCAGATGAGAAATGAGCGGCTGGCTTTGTTCTGGTTCAACTGAAGACATTGAAACCTCATATTGACAAGTCAAAAGAGTTACCCGAGTCAGGTAACTCCCTTAGGACACATGATTATTAGGTTTATCGACCCCATCCGCCGCAGAGTCCACACGCTCGTGCTGAGCCGTTTTTTCGTTGGTCTCTTGAGTCGGGCCTTCCGACTGAGAGCCCTGCGAAAAAGACTGCTGCACTTCCCGTGCTGAGTGCTTTAAATCATCCACGGTTTTTTGTAGCTCTGGAGACAGATCCTTGATATCCATTTTCTTCTCCGCTTTCCGTAGATTTTCTTGTAGCTCCTGAATTTTTAACTCTTTGGTTAATTCATCTTTGACGTTATTCGCCATACTCTTCGCGGCGCCAACAAATTTCATTACCGTACGAATCGCATGAGGTAATCGCTCAGGCCCCAGAACAACGAGTGCGACAATGGAGATCAATACCAATTCCCAAAAGCCGATATCAAACACTATCTATGCCTGCTCTTTATCATGTTTTTTCTCAGTGGATGCACTGTCTGCGGTTTCTTTATGAGACAGGTTTGGGTTCTTTTCACTTTCCGATTGCTGGCTCGATGAGCTGTCATCGTCTTCCATGGCTTTCTTAAACCCTTTGACGGCACCACCAACATCACTACCAATATTACGCAGTTTTTTCGTTCCAAACAGCACAACCACAATCAACGCAATAATCAATAGTTGCCAGATACTAATTCCACCCATATTTTTTACTCCAATATCAATAATTCATTCAAGCTATTAACGACGATAAGTCCGCCAGCTCAATAACCATGAAACACCACCTAAAATACCGCTAATCCAAGCCGGTGTCTCTTGTTGATTGGTGAGGAAAATCGTTGAGCAAATGATCAACGTTGCTCCTACGCCTAATAAAAATTTTCCCGTCGAATGTTGCTTCTTCGTCTCGCGGTACCCCACATACAAAGAATCCACTCGCTGATTCATCATACGGCCTTGTTGCAGGCTGTCGTATAACAATTCGGGTAATTCAGGTAATTTCTCTATCCAGTGTGGTGCTTTCTCTTTTAACGTCGTAAACAACGCTTGCGGACCGACTTGTTCTAACATCCAAGTCTCAAGGAAAGGCTTGGCAGTTTGCCATAAATCCAACTGTGGATACAGTTGACGCCCTAAGCCTTCCACATATAACAACGTTTTCTGTAGTAAGACCAACTGGGGCTGAACTTCCATATTGAAGCGCCGGGCGGTATTAAACAGATTGAGCAGAACATGGCCAAAGGAAATATCACATAGAGGCTTAGCAAAAATCGGCTCACAAACAATACGTATCGCGACTTCAAATTCATCAATATTCGTATCATAAGGGACCCAGCCGGAATCCACATGCAATTGAGCGACTTTACGATAATCACGATTAAAGAAAGCTAAAAAGTTTTCCGCCAGATAACGCTTATCCTCACTATGTAAGGTACCAACAATACCACAATCTAAACCAATCCATTGTGGGTTTTCCGGACGTTCCGCATTCACAAACACGTTGCCTGGATGCATATCGGCATGAAAAAAGCTATCTCGGAAGACTTGGGTAAAGAAGACCGTAACACCACGTTCCGCCAGCAGCTTCATGTCAGTGCCTTTGGAAACGATCGTGTCGACATCCGAAACTTGAATGGCATAAATACGCTCGGAGACCATTACGGTTTCATGACTAAAATCACTATAGACTTCCGGCACATAAAGCTCATCACTACCCAAGAAATTACGCCGTAGATGAATCGCATTCGCCGCTTCCCGACGAAGATCTAACTCATCAATTAACGTCTTCTGATACTCTTTAATGACTTCGACAGGCTTTAAGCGACGTGAGTGAGGCACACACTTAGAGACAATGTGCGCAAGACGGAACATTAATCGCAAATCGTCATCAATGACCGCACGTATATCAGGCCGAATGACTTTAATAACAATGTCTTTTTGATTGCTCTTTAACTGAGCGGTATGAACCTGAGCAATGGATGCGGACGCTAATGGAGTGGTATCGAAATCATTGAACCATGTGTCGATCGGCCCGCCTAAAACGTCTTCAATTAATTGCTGAGCATGCTTCCCGTCAAAAGGCGCTACCTTGTCCTGAAGTAAGGCAAGTTGATCCGCAAGGTGTGGAGGGAACAGATCACGACGCGTTGACATCATCTGACCCAATTTAATCCATACCGGCCCCAATTGTTCTAACGCTAAACGTAAGCGCTCACCAACAGGCTTATCAGGGTGGCGGTTGCGAATCCAAAATACTGTTTTACGAGCCAGTAACGGACCTTTCGTTAACTGATGTACGGGCACTAGCTCATCTAACCCATACTCCAGCAGCACCTTGGTAATACGATATAAGCGCTTAATTTCTGACAACGTCATAGATCTTCCAGAATTTGTGTAAGTTTTGCTTCAATACGAGCCGCCTGACTTTTCACCTGATCCACCTGATCGCAATAATGTGCAATCTCCAACGATGTCGGAGCTAAGCGCCATTCTTCAGTGATCACCTGTCCAATGTGCCGTTGATGTTTGCGAGCATGAGAGGCCATTGTTTGGGTCAACGCTTTCATACTATGCACCGTGGAATGCGCGACCACATCGCCTGTCACACGCGACAACCATTCTTCAACGTTCGGCTTACATTCACTGATCAATTGTGCAAACTTTTGCGCGAGCTGAATGTCGCCTTTGAGCACCAACTTATCTTGCTTTATAAGCTGAGTAATGTTCGCCTGATCCTTCAATTCAGGTAACACCGCTAATTGCACCGATAAATAACAGTCTGGCGTAGCATCATAATGAGCTAACACATCCACTTGCTGGCTGAAGACGAATGTAAGCGTTTTATTCAGCTCCTTAAGATGCAGCTGTATCGTTCGCCCTTTTAAACGAGTCAAGCGTTTAAGTGAATCAGGGTTATCATTAATGAGGGTATTTAGCGCTCCCTCTATCACAGCGGTGACTAATGGTTCAAAGGGCATAGTATGTGGCCTTAAAATTTATAACCTCGGTGCAACGCGACAATTCCACCCGTCAAATTAAAATATTGTGCCTGCTCGAAACCTGCGGTCTCCATCATCCCTTTCAGTGTCTCTTGATCAGGGTGCATGCGAATCGACTCGGCGAGATAACGATAACTGTCGGCATCATTGGCAATGAGCTGTCCGATACGAGGAAGAACATGGAAGGAATACGCATCGTACACTTTCGATAAGGGTTGAAGCAGCGGCTTAGAAAACTCGAGGATCAGTAAACGTCCACCAGGCTTGAGTACGCGGAACATAGAACGAATTGCTTTGTCTTTATCAGTGACATTACGCAAGCAGAAGCTAATCGTAATGCAATCAAAATAATCATCAGGAAACGGCAGTTCTTCTGCATTGGCTTGTACATAATGCACATTATCCACAATACCATTATCACGCAGTTTGTCTCGGCCAACGTTCAGCATGGAGTTATTGATATCCGCCAGAACAACACGGCCGTCATCACCGACGATACGGGAGAACTTAGCGGTTAAATCCCCGGTTCCACCACCTAAATCGAGAATTTTTTGACCCGGCCTTGCGCCAGCGCAGTCGATTGTAAAACGCTTCCAAAGGCGGTGAATACCGACGGACATCAAGTCATTCATAATGTCGTATTTTGTCGCCACAGACGTGAACACTTCCGCAACTTTGTTGGCTTTATCGGTCGTTTTTACAGTTTGAAAACCAAAATGGGTAGTGTCCTGATTCTCTTCTAAATTCGATTCTACACGGTTATCCGTCATTTCTCTTCCTCTTAGGCACAGCCTAACTCTCAAACGGCGACTGGGGCTATTAGTTTACTTTATCCTTTAACGGATGTCTTTCCGGCAAATCATTTTCCTGCTCGCCTTGCATCGCTCTTTCTACAGTTTTGGGATGCATGGTTCGTTTTATTTCTACGCCAAGGTGTTTAAAGCCTTCCGCTTGCCGAATGGCATTGCCTCGACCCGTAGATAACTTATTCATGGCACCTTGGTAACTTTGATTGGCCCGATCTAGAGTACTCCCTAATACTTCCATGTCATCAACAAATAAACGCAATTTATCGTAAAGTTTGCTTGCGCGCTCCGCGATAATCTGAGCATTTTGATTTTGCCTGTCATTGCGCCATAAATTATCGATGGTTCGTAACGCCACCAAGAGCGTGGTGGGACTGACTAAAATAATATTTTGCTCCAGAGCATCATTCACCAAACTCGGATCCGCTTGAATGGCTACTTGGAACGCAGGCTCAACAGGAATAAACATTAAGACATAGTCTAAACTCGTTAACCCTTTTAGCTGATGATAATCTTTTTGGCTCAGTCCTTTAATATGACTACGCAACGCAATCAGGTGATCACTGAGCGCCTTCTCACGCGCAATGTCGTGCTCGGCATTAAAATAACGTTCATAGGCCACTAATGTCATTTTTGAATCAATGACCACTTGCTTGTCGTGGGGTAAGTACACAATCACATCAGGCTGATAGCGCTTTCCCGCTTCATTTTGTAAGCTGACCTGAGTTTGATATTCATGCCCCTCGCGCAATCCAGACTCAGCCAAAACGCGAGCCAGCACGACCTCACCCCAATTCCCTTGCTGCTTGTTATCACCTTTCAACGCTTGTGTTAAGTTCACGGCTTCCTGCGCCATCTGTTCATTCAAACGCTGTAAATTTTTCAGCTCGTGGACTAAGGTGTGCCTTTCTTTTGACTCAGTATTAAAGCTATCGTTCACCTGACGCTTAAAACCGTCTAACTGTTCACGTAATGGATTTAAAATCGCCGACAAACTGTGTTGGTTTTGTTGATCCACTTTTGCCGTTTTGGCTTCAAATAATTGATTCGCCACCTGTTCAAACTGCTGCTTCAAGCGCTCTTCGGCTCGCTCAAGTAGCTCAACCTTTTCTTGATTAGACAGCATTTGCTGCTCGTGGCGAGCCTCTTGCTCCTTGAGTTGTACTTGGATCTGCGCTTTTTGCTCGCGAACACGATTAAGCTCATCAAGAGATTGTTGGCGTTCTTGCTTGACGGTCTCCAAATAACGCAGCTTCTCCATCGCTGCCATCACTTTACCGTGTGACTGCTTCAATTCGTACTCCGCTCGATCCCGCTGCTTATCGAGTTCATCCAACTCTTGATTGGCACGATCTAATGCCTGCTGTAAATGCGCTTGCTGCTGCTCATGCCACTGAATTTGGTCATCCAGCCGCTGCTGTAACAACTCCGATTTTAGCTGCAGTTTTTGTTTCACCCACCAGCTTGCGCCAGCGCCTGAAACCACGGCGGTCACTAGCGCCGCTATCAAGGTATCTTGATATTCAAAAATCCATTGCATAATCACAGCTTACTCAATTTATTACGTTGAGAAAATGGTATTTCCATACTGGATAAATGTCCAGTTTGTTCGTTAAATAATCCCCTCTACACTTAATGGTTTATTACTTGGGATAATAAGTCATGGATGAACGCCGCGCGTTAGTGTTCGGAGTCAGTGCTGTTTTGCTTTGGTCAACGGTCGCCACCGCTTTCAAAATCACGCTGCAACAACTCACGCCACTGCAAATGGTCACGGCTGCCAGCGTGGTCTCTTCTGCTGCATTGCTCATCATTTGTGCGGCAACAGGCAGAATGAAGCAAGTCTCTGAGCAATTTCTTGCATCGCCACTGTATTACCTTTTAATGGGGCTCATTAATCCGCTGGCTTACTATCTCATTCTATTTAAAGCCTATTCCCTCTTACCTGCCTCACAAGCCCAAGCCATTAATTACAGCTGGGCGATTACGCTCACCGTCATGGCAGCGGTGTTCTTGGGTCAGCGCATTACGAAACAAGATTGGATTGCGGCATTGATGAGTTATGCCGGGGTCGTGGTCATCGCCACGCAAGGGCAATTACTCAACTTACACGTGACCAGTGTAGCGGGTGTCGGATTGGCGTTATTATCCACACTGTTATGGGCCGGCTATTGGATTCTCAATACCAAGAATACCGCTGACCCGATCGTTAGCGTACTGCTCGGCTTTCTGGTGGCGGTGCCCATGTGCGTGATGTTATGTCTCTATCAGGGAGTGACATGGCAGTCCATTACTTGGCAAGGGTGGACTGCGGTCACTTATGTCGGGCTCTTTGAGATGGGGATTACATTTGTACTGTGGCTAAGTGCGCTTAAAAATACGCGAAATACGGCTAAAATAAGCAATCTAATCTTTATCTCGCCATTTATTTCGTTGATTCTCCTCGCCACCATCATTGGCGAAACCATTCATATTTCGACGCTGTTTGGGTTGGCAATGATCATCGGTGGTCTGGTATTTCAACAAACAAAACGTCCGCAGCGCAGTGCCACCGAGACCACCCACTAGGTAATTTGCTCGCGATATAGCTTAGGACTGACCCCAGCTTTTCGCTTAAACACGCGTGAAAAATACAACGGATCGGAGTATCCAACAATGCGACCAATGTGATTGACCGAATAATGCGTGGTTACCAAGAGCTGCTTAGCACGGCTGATGCGTTGATCATCTCGCCATTGCGTCATGGTCATCTTGGTTTCATCGCGAAACAAGTGGCCCAGACGCGAAGGTGATAGACAGGCGTGAGCCGCCACATCTTCTAATGTGAAGTCTTGATTCAAATTCTGCGTCATGTAATTCATCGCCTCAATCACACGGGGATCAAGCGGCTTACTGACAACATCAGGCTGCACAGATTTACAACGAATCAATAACTGCTCGAGTAAATTACTCGCTAAATCATTACGATACGGAAGATCCGACTTCGCGGTATATTCAATATCAATAAACAGATCTTCAATGGCGTTAGTGACATTTTTAGGTAAACCACAGGTGGTGTACACACCGTTAATTTCGGTCTGCCACGTTAACCAATCATTCCAAAATGCTCGCGGACGAAAATAGATCCAACGATGAAACCATGAGGCACTGTCCGGGCTGCGCTGATAAAAATGCGCCGCACTTGGCGGAAACAGTAATAAATCGCCGGCTTGCACATTAAACGCGTGCTCGCCAGAAAAGATGGTGCCCTCACCTTTGCTCGTCAAATTGATGATATACCCTTTCATACCGCCTGGGCGGTCGATGGTAAAATCGAGTTCATCCCCTTCGATGATAGGGGTGAGTCCGGCGACGAGGTGAGCGTCAAAATTATACCCCGGTTTTAAAGGATCGGTGTTTTGCATACCCAAGACTTCGCTGATGTTTATTCCACTAGTTTATGTCGTATATCAATGATTTACGAATTACCAGTTCACACTTTTTCTAGCACAATCCACTGAGTGGCGGAAAAAGCCTCTCTGAAGAAGTCAGTGGCAGAAGAATTGACGAGAAAATCGCTTGGTAAGCCATGTCGTCGTCGATGCCAATCACCTTTCATCGCGGGGAGCTGGGAAGAAGCGGACCGACATTCGGAGGGGGCGGTCATTTCAATATCATGGCGCAAGTCCAAACGGGTTGGAATGCTATTTCTCGCTAAATACTCAACCACTAACGCCCCGTCATCAAAATAGTAATTCATATTCATCGACAGCTTTTCTTCATGGTTCATTTGACACCATTGCTCAATGCGGTCAGAGCGACAGCGGAACTTCCAAGTAATATTATCGAGCTCTATCGCTTCGCCATTATTTTCTATCGACAAGCGGCCTTTAAATACGGGCGTACTCCCGTAAGAAACATGAAATGTCGTGGGTTCAGAATCGGAAACGGTTAAATGCCACTGCTGATGAGTGATGAGATAGCCTTCCGAACAATTGGTATCATCATTTGTCATACATACAACCTTAACTCAGCGAAGCTCCCTAATAAAGACAATCAGGGAGCTTTAACTGAAACGATTAGATACCAGAATTCATTCGGTAATAAACGCTGTTGGTTTTCAATTCATTTTTAAATGAACGCACATCGGTATTTTCATCAATCACCGCCATTTCCATACCAAGGATATCGGCATAATTGCCGATGGTATCCAGTGATAATGCTTGGGTATAAACGGTATGGTGTGCGCCACCCGCATGAATCCAAGACGCAGCAGCCGTTTGTAGGTTAGGACGTGGTTCCCACAATGCATGTGCCACCGGAAGTTTTGGCAAGTCCGCTGGAGGCGTAACAGCATCCACTTTATTGACCAACATGCGGAAACGGTTCCCCAAATCAATGACCGATACCGCCAATGCTTCACCTTGCTCGCCGGCGAATAATAAGCGAGGCACCTCACTGCGAATGCCAATGGTATGCGTGTGAATTTCCAAACGAGGTTTGTCTGCGGCAATCGATGGACACACTTCCAACATGTGCGCGCCCAATACTTGATCGCGAGGGCCACCAAAATTATAAGTGTAGTCTTCCATGAAAGACGTACCGCCAGGGAGTCCTTTTGCCATGGTTTTCATGATGTGAGTCATCGCAGAGGTTTTCCAGTCGCCTTCGCCACCGTAACCGAAGCCTTTCGCCATTAGGCGCTGTGTTGCAAGCCCTGGTAGCGTATTAATCCCTGTGAGGTTCTCAAACGTATTCGTGAAAGCACTTGCCCCAACCGACTTCAAGAAACTTTCCATACCGGCTTCTAAACGCGCTTCGCGTTGCATGATTTTTAGCAAATCCGCATCTTGAAGAAGTTTCGGATCCATTTGATAAGTAGAAGCGTATTCATCCAGTAAGCTCGATACGTCACCCTCTGTGACCGCATTAACAGCCTCGGTCAACTCACCAAGACCGTACGCATTCACTTCATAGCCAAATTGGATTTGCGCAGATACTTTGTTCCCTTCGGTGACGGCCACTTGGCGCATGTTGTCACCAAAACGCGCCACTTTGAGCTCTTGGCCAGCGTTAATGCCAATCGCCGCACGGCACCAACCATCAATTTCAGAGTGAACCTCTGGGCTTTGCCAGTGACCTACAACCACTTTACGATCAATCCCTAAGCGTGTGCCGATGAACCCAAATTCACGGTCACCATGGGCGCTTTGGTGCAGGTTCATGAAGTCCATATCAATCGAATCCCACGGCAGTGCAGAATTAAACTGAGTATGTAAGTGTAGGAACGGTTTATTGAGTTGAGATAAGCCAGCAATCCACATTTTCGCCGGTGAAAAGGTATGCATCCATAGCACTAAACCAATACAGTTTGGATCGTTGTTGGCAGCCCGACATACCCCTTGGATTTCATCCGAGGTTTTTACAATGCCTTTTTCCACCATAGGCACGGAAATGGTATCAGATTGATTGAGGCCATCGACAATCGCCGCACTGTCTTGCGCCACTTGCTGAAGCACCTGTGAGCCGTAAAGATGTTGAGAACCAGTGAAGAACCAAATTTGTTTTTCGTTAAATACTTTCATGATATTACCTTTTGCTTATTCGTTATTAGAAGAGGATTGGCCATAGTAGGCATTTGCGCCGTGCTTACGCAGATAATGCTTATCGAGTAATGCAGGATTTAAATGATCAATCTGCGGATTAATTTGTAGAGTTTGCAAGGCCATATCGGCGACGACCTCCATAACGACGGCGTTGTAAACCGCTTTATCCGCATTTTTTCCCCAACTAAATGGGCCATGCTCTTTGACGATGATGCCTGGAATTGCCAATGGGTCGTTATCGCCAATGGTTTCAGCAATGACAACCCCGGTATTGAGCTCATAGTCGTGTTTAATTTCTTCATCCGACAAAGCACGAGTACACGGGATATCTCCGTAAAAATAATCCGCATGCGTCGTACCAAGTGCTGGAATAGGTTTCCCCGCTTGCGCCCAAGAGGTCGCATGTTTGGAATGGGTATGCACCACACCGCCAATCTCGGGATACACACGATACAACTCTAGGTGTGTGGGGGTATCAGAAGACGGGTTGAGATCGCCCTCAATCACATGACCGTCAAGGTCGAGGACCACCATGTTCTCTGCCGATAGCTCATCATAATCGACCCCACTGGGCTTAATGACGACCAAGCCAGATTCACGGTCGATGCCGGACACATTGCCCCAAGTAAAAGTCACAAGGTTATGACGCTGCAGATCCAGGTTGGCTTGCCAGACTTGATGGCGCAATGCGCGAAGACGCTCATGTTGGTCTTGGGCAGGACGATTACGTGTCATTGATTCAGTCATCGTTATGCTCCTGAGCTTGGTGATACTCTTCAATTTGTTCAATGTGCTGACCAAGCGCTTTATAGTCACCATAGCGCTGAGCACGCTGTGATTTTAGCGCCTCGTTAGGTGTGAACACTTTATAGATGGGGCTTGCCATCGCTTTCTGCGCGGCGTCGGTATTGTCATAAACCCCCGCGGCTACCGCACCAAAAATGGCAGCACCGAGCGCACAACATTGTTCAGAGCGAACCACCGCAATATCACGACCGATGACATCGGCACACACCTGCATCACATAAGGCGACTTCTGAGAAATGCCGCCAATGGCGAGCACCCGATGAACCTCGATACCTTGGTCGACAAAACAATCAACGATCGCTTTGGCACCATGAGCGGTCGACTCAACTAAGCTGGCGAATAACGCTGGCGCTTCACTGCCTAAGTTAAGCTCGGTCAATGCCCCTTTAAGACGCTGATTTGCGTACGGCGTACGGCGGCCATTGTGCCAATCCATCGCCAGTGGTGAGTGATTATGAATGTGATACTGTTCCGCGGCTTCGGTAAGTAATGGAATCAATTTATCTTCAAAGACTTGCAGTGCATCCGTTTGTGAAGGCACCTGTTGGGCCATTTGGCGTAATGGCCAAGCCATTAGGTTTTTAAACCAAGCATAAATGTCACCAAACGCGGACTGACCCGCTTCAAGTGCGGTGAGATCCGGTAATGAACTGCCTTTCACCTGCCCACAAATACCGTGAATGGTCCGGTCGCCGACTTGTTCATGGTCAACCATTAAAATGTCACATGTTGACGTGCCAATGACTTTCACAAGATCATGGGCCCCTGCTCCAGCGCCCACGGCACCGGTATGACAGTCAAACTCACCGATGGCAACAGCAATGCCTTCAGGTAGGCCGAATCGGCTTGCCCATTCAGCAGACAAGCGACCCGCTTCTTGATCCGCGGTATACACTTTGTCAAACATGCGATCACGCAGACCACTGAGTGTTGGCGAAATCGCTGTTAAGAATTGTTCATCCGGTAAACCGCCCCAGCTCTCATGCCACATTGCTTTGTGACCGGCCGCGCAAATGCCTCGTCGGAAATGATCGGGGTGTTGATTGCCAGAAATCAACGCGGGAATCCAATCGCACAGTTCCACCCAGCTATAGGCGTGTTGAGCCACCGCATCATCTTGCTCACTGACAAAGGCCGCTTTCGCCCAGAACCATTCTGATGAGTAAATGCCACCGATGTAGCGCGTATAGTCAGGGAAGTCGCCACTATGCGCCAATTCATTAATACGCTCGGCTTTTTCAACAGCGGTATGGTCTTTCCATAAAACAAACATGGCATTAGGGTTTTCAGCAAACTCAGGACGTAATGCCAGTACATTGCCCTCTTTATCAATGGGCGCTGGGGTTGAGCCTGTGGTATCAACACCAATACCCACCACAGAGTGTGCAATATCATCGGAGACTTGGGATAAGGCTTCTTGTACCGCCGACGTCATGGCGTCGATGTAGTCCTGCGGATGATGACGGAATTGTGAATACTCAGGATTGTTATACTTCCCTTCCATCCACCGTGGATAGTAGGTCACACCTGACGCGATCTCTTCACCACTTGATGCGTTAACTAAAAGGGCTCTAACTGAGTCAGAGCCAAAATCAAGGCCAATGACGTGAGCTTGATCTGCAGAGATATTTTCCATGACAGCTCCATTAAGGTTCGGAATTGCTAGCAGTTATACTCGCTTCATTTCGCTTCAACCATGAATCAAGACGCTACAAATATGGACAAAATTGTCACAACCTTCAAATCGTGCGCTCGCTAAAGAAAATCATAAAAATCAAAAAAAGACCCAGTTCACAAAAAAAATGGCGTACAAAAGCGCTAAAAACGTCAAAACAGGTCAATAAAGAAAGGTTATTGAGATCTAGCTCATAGATTCACAAACTAAACGAATGGATAAAACCGCTACTTTCATTTGTTGTGATTTTAGTCACTTCACGAATTCATAAACACAGCAAATAATGAAGGCGAACCCTATATCTATAAAATACACATCAGCGGATGAACAACTATGAAACTGAAAACCCTACTTGCAACAACAGCCCTGACCGGCTTAACGTTACTGAGCGCTTCAGCCAGCGCTTTTTCCCTTTTTGGTTCCGACGACGATGACACCTTAAAACTCGGTTACTTGGTCAAACAACCTGAAGAACCATGGTTTCAAACTGAATGGGCATTTGCCGAAAAAGCCGGCAAGGATTACAACTTTGACGTCATTAAGATGGCCGTTCCTGACGGAGAAAAAACCCTTAATGCCATTGATACTCTTGCGGCAAGTGGCGCCAAAGGATTTGTGATCTGTACCCCTGATCCCAAATTAGGCCCTGCGATCATGGCCAAAGCTAAGAGCTACGGTCTAAAAGTGATGACCGTGGATGATCAATTTTTGAATGCCAAAGGCCAACCCATGAAACAAGTACCTTTGGTTATGATGGCTGCCAGTCAAATTGGTCAGCGTCAAGGTCAAGAATTAGTGAAAGAAATGAAAAAACGCGGCTGGGATCAATCCAACACAGCGGTTATGGCCATCACAGCGGACGAACTTGATACGGCACGCCGTCGCGTTGACGGTGCGATTAAAGCCATCAAAGCCTCTGGATTCCCTGCGGATAACATTCACCGTGTACCAACCAAAACCAATGACATTCCTGGCGCTCTCGATGCCGCGAACTCACTATTGGTTCAATATCCAAATGTTAAACAATGGCTCATTGTTGGGATGAACGACAACACAGTTCTTGGCGGTGTCCGTGCGACAGAAGGTCAAGGCTTCAATGCGAGTAATGTTATTGGTATTGGCATCAACGGCGTTGATGCGGTCAATGAACTGGCGAAGTCTAAACCAACGGGTTTCTACGGCTCGCTGCTTCCAAGTCCTGACGTGCATGGCTACAAGAGTATTGAATCACTTTACAAGTGGGTAAAAGATGGTGTTGAACCGAAGAAATTTGTTGAAGTCACCGATGTTGTTCTCATCACTCGCGACAACTACAAAGAAGAACTAGCGAAAAAAGGCCTGTAATTCTCACCCTCTGAACATCATAAAACAATAAAGCATGATTCGCGGCAACCTCGTTGCCGCTTTGCAACCAAAGGAGAGAAGGTCATGGATAATACTCCTTCGTACCTAGAATTTTGTAATATTTCCAAGCACTTCCCAGGTGTAAAAGCACTGAAAAATATCAGTTTTAAAGCCAATAGCGGAAGCATACACGCGCTTATGGGAGAAAATGGGGCGGGTAAATCCACCCTACTAAAAACACTCAGTGGCTTACATCAGCCCACCGAAGGTCATTTCAATATTGATGGCAAAGAGTTCACCTTTACCAATGCCAATGATGCTCTGGATCAGGGAATCGCCATCATCTATCAAGAGCTCAACCTTGTGCCAGAGCTCAGTGTCGCCGAGAATATTTTTTTAGGGCAATATCCCACCCGCAATGGCAGTGTCGACTTTGACACCCTCAACCAAAGAGCCCGTGAGCAACTGGAGCGCTTAGGGGAATACTTCGATCCATCGTATCCACTGAAAAACTTCTCTATTGGTCAGTGGCAGATGGTAGAAATTGCCAAAGCATTAAGCCGAAATGCACAAATCATCGCGTTTGATGAACCAACCAGTAGCTTGTCACAACGCGAAATCGAGAACCTCTTTAAAGTCATTCGTGAACTTCGTGATTCAGGAAAAATCATTCTTTATGTCTCACACCGTATGGAAGAAATTTTCCAGCTGTGCGATGCATTAACCATTTTTAAAGATGGCACCCACGTGGAAACGTTTCACGATCTCAGCCAACTGACACACGAGCGCCTCGTTGAATTAATGGTTGGTCGAGAAATCAACGATATTTATAACTATCGACCACGTCCAATCGGAAAAAGTGGCTTGCGTTTAGACAATCTAGAAGGTCCCGGTCTCACGGCTCCCATCTCGTTAGATATCAAGCAAGGCGAAATTCTTGGCTTATTTGGTTTGGTGGGCGCAGGTCGCACAGAACTCACACGGCTCATTTTTGGTGCCGAGAAAGCCACCAAAGGCACCATCTATCACCATGGGGTTCCGCTGAGTGTCAAAAAACCGGAAGACGCCATTCGTGCTGGCATTACCTTGTGTCCGGAAGATCGCAAAGCGGACGGCATCGTGCCGATTTTATCCGTCGCAGAAAATACCAATATCAGTGCCCGTCGCTGGCACTTGCGCTTAAAAAGCATGATTGATTTCAAATGGGAAGGCGATAATGCTCAGAAACAGCGTAAGGCCCTGAATATTAAAACCTCCTCATTAGAACAGCGGATTGGCGATCTCTCCGGTGGTAACCAACAAAAAGTGATTTTAGGGCGTTGGTTATCGACCGCAATGAGTGTGATCTTACTGGATGAACCCACACGCGGTATCGATATTGGCGCGAAGTCTGAAATTTACGAATTAATTTTTAAGTTAGCCGAGAATGGTGTCACGGTGTTAGTGGTCTCGAGCGACTTACCAGAGGTGCTCGGTATTTCTGACCGTCTTTTAGTGATGAAAGAAGGCGCGCTCTCCGGCGAATTACAACGTAATGAATTTAATGAACAAACTGCACTCCGTTTCGCCATGATTGGCAAAGACCAGAACGCGGCTTAATACAAGGATTCTAGAAATGTCAGTATCAACTACGAATAAACCCGAAAATGTGCAGAGCGAAAAACGCACCTTTAGCCTCGCCGGTATGTGGGATACGTTTGGTATGCTCATCGTCTTCGCAGGCTTATTCTTGCTCTGTAGCTTGTTCGTCCCCTACTTCGCAACCTTCGTTAATATGAAGGGGCTCGGACTGGCGATTTCGATGAGTGGTATGGTCGCCTGTGCCATGTTGTTTTGCCTTGCCTGTGGCGAGTTAGACTTATCCGTCGCGTCGGTGATTGCCTGCTCCGGTGTTGTCACTGCTGTCGCGATTAATGCGACCAACAGTGTCGTGCTCGGCGTCGGCGCCGGACTGCTCTCTGGTGTGGCTTTTGGCTTGTTGAATGGTTTTATTATCGCCAAACTGCAAATCAATGCCTTGATCACAACACTCGCAACCATGCAAATTGCGCGTGGCTTAGGCTACATTATTTCCGATGGTAAAGCCGTTGGTATTACCGAAGAAAGCTTCTTCTCACTGGGCAATTCATCACTGATTGGCGTTCCCACCCCCGTATGGCTAACCATCATCGCTTTTATCGTTTTTGCCTTCCTACTCAATCGCACGGTCTATGGCCGAAACACCTTAGCCATTGGGGGCAACGAAGAAGCAGCCCGTTTAGCCGGCGTGAATGTTGTCAAAACAAAAATGTGGATCTTTGTTATCTCTGGTTTTATTTCCGCACTTGCCGGCGTCATTCTTGCGGCACGAATGACCAGTGGACAACCCATGACGTCGGTTGGCTTTGAGTTGGTGGTGATTTCTGCCTGTGTCCTCGGTGGTGTCTCCCTGAAAGGCGGAATCGGTAAAGTATCCTACGTGATTGCTGGTGTGTTAATTCTCGGTACTGTTGAAAACGCGATGAACTTATTGAATATGTCACCGTTTGCTCCCGATTTCAGATAATAAGTGCGACATTCATGGAAATATGTAGAAGAGGAAGCCAACTGCTGAAAGTGGTACGCTCTTCTCGCCAAAGAAACAAGCAGTACTACCATGAATTATCAACAGTTGACCGAAGGCAGAAGATACCAGATTTCTGCTCTTTTGGAACGGGGAATTTCGGTTCCTGAAATAGCTAAAACAGTTCAGTGCCACCGCTCGACGGTATACCGTGAGCTTAAACGCGGTCGGAAGGGAGAGCATTATTGCCCTAACGAAGCCCAGATGTCGTCTACCAAAAAGCGCAAAACAGCACGTAAATACCGAATACCAAAGGAACGTGTCGATTTTATCCGCCTTCTTTTAGAAACAGATTGGAGTCCAGAGCAGATTTCTAATGTATTAACGAAAATTGGTGCATCTGTCAGTCATGAGTGGATCTATCGCTTTGTTGCTCAAGATAAACGCTTGGGCGGTAAGTTATATCGTCACTTGAGACAAGGTCATAAGCGGTATCGCCGAGGTAAACAAGAGAAAGCTCCAGCGATAAAAAATGCCGTTTCGATTGATGATAGACCAAGCATCGTTGACAGTAAGGAGCGGTTTGGTGACTGGGAAATCGACACTGTGCTAGGTAAGCATGGTACAGGTGCAATGGTGACTATTTTAGAGCGTAAGACTCGATTTTACGTGGTAAAGAAAGTGCCATCTAAGTCAGCGGATGATGTCACCAAAGCGACAATAGAGCTACTGAAGCCCTATAAGAAACATGTCCATACCATTACGGCAGATAACGGGCGAGAGTTTGCAGGTCATGAAACCATCGCAAAAGAATTAAAGGCTGATGTGTACTTTGCTCATCCGTACAGTTCTTGGGAGCGTGGTGCTAATGAGAATGCGAACGGTCTTTTAAGGCAATATGTGAAGAAAGGAACCGATCTAACGACAGTGACGGACATCGATATAGAGTTCGCTTTATCGCGGATAAATTACCGTCCGAGAAAGTGTTTAGGCTTCAAGCAGGCAGCCATTATATTTGAGGAGATGGCTTTAGCTTCTTGATATTGGAGAGTGTCGCACTTCGCAGTTGAATTCGGGCTCAATATGTTGTCCGCGGTACGATTTTATTAGCAGCGGTTATTTTCGACCGTTACAAACAGAAAAAACGCTAACTCAATCCATTGAGTCGATCACTACTGCAAAGAGCCTAATTTTATTTAGGCTCTTTTTTATTTTGATTCATTTTTATTTTGATTCATTTCAGCCAATTTATTTCAAAAAGAAAATTAAATATCGCCTTAGTTTTTGTGAACGAGATGTAAAAATACTTGCTATTAAGATGGACTATTTCGCTACTCAAAATGTTATGTGATTAATCTCGATTACTTGAAATAAGTATAAATATAGGATCATTACCGCATGACAATAATAGATAAAATGTTTAATTCCCATTCGTGAAATACATCCGTTAAAAAAGAAAAAAGGAACATCAATATGTTTAAAAAACTTTCTACAGCTGTAGCAATCAGTTCATTATTGATGTCTGGTTCGCTTATGGCGCAATCCCTCACTGTAGGTTTTTCGCAAATTGGTTCTGAATCAGGTTGGAGAGCAGCAGAAACCTCTGTTGCGAAAGCTGAAGCAGCAAAACGAGACATCACGTTAAAAATATCCGATGCTCAACAAAAGCAAGAAAACCAAATCAAAGCCGTTCGTTCGTTCATCGCACAAGGTGTCGATGCCATTTTTATTGCCCCCGTCGTACAAACCGGTTGGGGTCCTGTTCTAGAAGAAGCCAAAGATTATGA
Organism: Vibrio zhugei; assembly: GCF_003716875.1. NCBI lineage: Bacteria > Pseudomonadati > Pseudomonadota > Gammaproteobacteria > Vibrionales > Vibrionaceae > Vibrio > Vibrio zhugei. The sequence goes on from NZ_CP033078.1 coordinate 2,842,066, forward strand.
TATTCCCGTTTTTCTTCTTGACCGAGGCATCAGCGTAAAAGATAAATCGCTTTACATGACGGCCGTCACCGCCGATAACGTCTTGGAAGGAAAAGTCGCTGGCGATTGGCTGATTAATAAAGTCCAAGACCGTAAAAGCTGTGATGTTGTCGAGCTACAGGGAACCGTCGGTGCCAGTGTCGCGATTGATCGTAAAAAAGGCTTTCACGACGCCGTTAAGAATGCGAAAAATATTCATATTGTTCGCACTCAATCGGGTGAGTTTACACGCAGTAAAGGTAAAGAAGTCATGGAGAGCTTTATTAAAGCCGAAAATGATGGCAAAAGTATCTGTGCTGTTTTCTCTCATAACGACGATATGGCCATCGGGGCCATTCAAGCAATAAAAGAAGCCGGTTTACAACCTGGTAAAGATATTTTAATTGTATCGATTGATGCTGTGCCTGATATTTTCAAAGCGATGAAAAAAGGCGAAAGTAATGCCACCGTTGAATTAACACCAAATATGGCGGGCCCTGCTTTTGATGCGCTTATTTCATACAAAGAAAAAGGCATTATCCCACCGAAGAAAATCGTCACTAAATCCACATTATTCTTACCAAAAGACGCGGATAAAGAGATTAAAATCAAAGAAAACCTTGGTTATTAATACCCGCAGTTAGGAAGTACCGTATATATCCATGCTCACTCGAGCATGGATATCACCATGGAGTACAGAATGATGTCTACAGAAACGTCACATACAGATTTATTACTCAATGCAAAACGCATTTGTAAATTTTTCCCCGGAGTGAAAGCCCTGCAAAACGTCGACTTCTCACTACGCAAAGGCGAAATCATGGCGCTCTTAGGGGAAAATGGTGCGGGTAAATCGACGTTAGTGAAAACATTAACTGGCGTATATGAAAAGGATTCCGGTGAGATCTGGCTAGATGGCAAAACCATCTCACCGAAGAGTACCGCAGATGCCCAAGAAGTAGGAATTGGTACGGTATACCAAGAGGTCAACTTACTGCCCAATATGTCCGTCATGGACAATTTATTTATCGGCCATGAACCGAAGAAATTTGGATTGGTGGACAGAAAAACCATGGCCGTCAAAGCTCAGGCTATTGTCGATAGTTATGGACTCGATATTGATGTCAGCTTACCGCTTAACCAATTCTCCGTCGCCATCCAACAAGTCATCGCGATCGCACGCGCGATTTCTATGTCGGCGAAAATTCTCATTCTCGATGAGCCAACCGCCAGTTTAGATGGAAACGAAGTCAAAATGTTGTTTGATATCATGCGTGACCTGAAACAACAGGGCGTCAGCTTAGTGTTCATCACCCACTTCCTCGATCAAGTCTATGAGGTCAGTGATCGCATTACCGTATTACGTAATGGCCAACTGGTCGGCACCCGTGAAACCGCCGAACTCCCCCAAATCGACCTCGTTCAAATGATGTTAGGTCACGAGCTTGAAGGCAATGCCCTGCAACGTGCGGGCAAAACCAAATGGCAAGGTAACTCAATTATCAAGCTCTCTAATTTTGGTAAAAAAGGCACGATAGAACCTTTCGATCTGGAAATACATGCGGGTGAAATCGTCGGGTTAGCTGGGTTATTAGGCTCTGGACGCACCGAAACCGCACAAGTGATTTTTGGGATTGAATCAAGCGATTCCGGTGAGTGTTATTTGCACAATAAATCCGTATCGATTAAAAGTGCTCGCCAAGCGTCACACCTTGGGCTGGGTTATTGTCCAGAAGACCGTAAAACCGATGGCATTATCGGCGCCGCCTCTGTGCGAGAGAATATTATTTTAGCGCTTCAAGCACAACGTGGCTGGTTTAAACCACTATCCACCAAAGAGCAAACTGACATTGCTGAACGCTTTGTCAAACAACTGGCCATTAAAACGCCCAGTATTGAGCAGCCCATTGAGTTTCTTTCGGGTGGGAATCAACAGAAAGTCTTGTTGGCACGCTGGCTTCTGACGAAACCGAAATTTTTAATTCTCGATGAACCTACACGCGGCATTGATGTAGGTGCTCATGCGGAAATCATTCGTTTAATCGAAAGTCTCTGTGCCGACGGCTTGGCCTTGTTGGTCATTTCTTCCGAATTAGAAGAACTGACTGGCTATGCCGATCGCGTGGTGGTGTTAAAAGATCGCAAACAAGTCGCGGAAATCTCTTCGGACGATCTTTCCGTTCCAGCAATTATGCAAGCGATAGCAAGTTAAGGCGGTACTATGAGCTTTTTAAACCCTACCTCTGAGTCCAGAAGGCAAAAAAAATCATCCTTTCATTTGCCCAAAGGTACCCCACAATTGGCAGCTTTACTATTACTGCTGCTCGTGAATAGCCTCATTGCAGATAACTTTTTTTCTATTCACATTCAAGACGGACGCCTATTCGGCAGCACCATTGATATCCTAAACCGAGGCGCCCCAGTCGCACTTTTAACCGTGGGGATGACCTTGGTGATCGCCACAGGCGGCATTGACCTATCCGTTGGCGCTGTCATGGCGATCAGTGGCGCCGTGATGGCAAGTTTAGCCTCACAAGGCTACGAGCCTGGTTTTATTTTAATGTGTGCGATCGCTGCCGGTGCTTTATGCGGATTATGGAACGGCTTCTTAGTGGCGGTGTTCAAAATCCAACCGATAGTCGCGACATTAATTTTGATGGTCGCCGGTCGAGGCATTGCCCAATTGATCACCAAAGGGCAAGTCATCACCTTCACAAATGACACACTGTCTTGGTTAGGCAGTGGCTCCTTCTTGTACTTGCCGACTCCCGTCTGGCTCATGATATTCGCAGCAATTGTCGTTTGGCTTTTAACAAAAAAAACCGCTCTCGGATTATTCATTGAATCCGTAGGGATTAATATTAAGGCGGCCAAAAATGCCGGTATCCATACGCCAGCTATCGTGATGTCCGTTTATGTCATCAGTGGCATCATGGCTTCTATCGCCGGGATTGCTGTCGCCGCTGATATCCAAGGCGCGGACGCCAATAATGCAGGCTTATGGCTAGAAATGGATGCGATCTTAGCCGTGGTCATTGGTGGTACCTCTCTCATGGGCGGACGGTTCAATTTATTTACCGCGCTCATTGGGGCTTACATCATTCAGAGTATTAATACGGGGATTCTTTTATCCGGTTACCAACCTCAATGGAATCAAATTGTTAAAGCCGTTGTCGTGTTGATTGTGTTGATATTGCAATCACCGGCTGTGATTCGTGCCATCAAAGGGAGAATGAATCATGATTAAGCGTCATTTCCCATTATTTATTACCATCAGTGTTTTTCTGGTTGGATACTTTTTCTGTGCGTTAGATTTTCCTGCCTTCATGACCACTCGAGTGATCTGTAACATCCTAACGGATAATGCATTTCTAGGAATTCTTGCGGTTGGGATGACATTCGTGATTCTGTCGGGCGGCATTGACCTCTCAGTGGGCTCCGTCATTGCCTTTACTGGGGTACTCATGGCGACATTAATCAGTCATGGTATTCACCCTTATACGGCAATGCTGATCACCCTCATTGCCGGCGCGCTCTTTGGAGCGTTCATGGGCTGGATTATCGACACGCTGAAGATTCCATCCTTTATCGTTACCTTAGCGGGAATGTTCTTTTTGCGTGGTACCAGCTTTTTAATCTCAGAACAATCTATTCCGATCAATCACCCAACCTTCCATGCGTTGTCACGGACCTCTTGGCATATTTGGGGAGGGGGACGCTTGAGCTTAATCGCCGTGATCATGTTGGTGGTCGTCGCAATTGGCATGTTGCTCGCGCATCGCACTCGCTTTGGGAATAATGTGTATGCCATCGGCGGCAACCCAACCTCGGCGTCATTAATGGGCATCTCTGTGCGAATGACGACAATAGGCATTTACACGCTTTCGACACTGCTTGCTTCGCTCGCCGGCATTGTGTTCTCGATTTACACCTCAGCCGGTTACCCACTCGCGGCAGTCGGTGTAGAACTGGATGCCATTGCTGCCGTCGTGATCGGTGGAACGCTGCTGTCCGGAGGGGTCGGAACCGTATTTGGCTCACTGTTTGGGGTGTTAATTCAAGGCTTAATCCAAACTTACATTACCTTTGATGGCACACTCAGTTCTTGGTGGACGAAAATCATTGTGGGTATTTTACTGTTTACCTTTATTGGTATGCAGCGCCTGCTTATCGTCATCAGTGAAAGACGTAAAGTGGTGCATACGGTTCGCGCGGATAAAGAAGTACCGCTCCCCAGTTAGTCGTTAGCCAATCAACTCCCGTTTGCTCTTGTCATTTCCCCTCTGGTATTTAAGTCCGCTTACCAGAGGGGCTTTTTATTTCTGCTCTGGTGTCACCGGTTTAACACGGACTTGCGCGAGGGATTCAGGTCGGCGCCAAATAATCACTAAGGCAATCAACATCCCTAAAGACGCGCTCCATACAATCCACAGAGGCGCCTTATGAAGCATCAAAATGGCAAAACACACGGAAATCGACACCGTCGACAGCCATTTGTTACGGCGCGAAATGATTTTACCGTTTTGCCAGTTGGTAATCATGTCGCGAAAAAAAGGACGCGACATTAAAAAACGATAAATGGTCGGAGACCCTTTCGCGGAAGCCCAAGCACTCAAAATCACAAATTCAGTGGCGGGTAAACCTGGTAGTAATACGCCAGCAAATGCGAGTAATAAGCTCACAACGGCAATGACTTTGTACACCCATAATCGCATAGCGGCCCCTCTGACCTAAATCGTCTTCAGAGTATAGATGAAGCGCTTAGGCGAAGGAACCACTTATCATCATGAGTGCGTCGTGGTCTGTGATTCTCTCAACGCTCTGCTTGAATCGCGGTAACGCAACGTTCAACGACGTCGTCAAACGAGCCATCAATACTAATTTGTACAACGTCTTGTTCATCGGAGTCTGGCATTTCTAAGGTCTCAAACTGGCTTTTCAGTAACTCGACTGGCATGAAATGATCGGCCCGTTCCTGCATGCGCTGCTTTACCAGTTCAAACTCACCGTGTAGATGAATAAACGTGACTTTCTCGTTACCCTGACGAATTTGATCGCGATAGCGACGTTTCAACGCAGAACAAACGAGCACGCCCTCTTCGGATTTCATCTCAATGCTGAAGGCAGCATCGTTGATTCGCTCTAACCAAGGAGCTCGGTCTTCGTCATTTAATGCATTTCCCGATTTCATTTTGAGGATATTGGCTTTCGGGTGTAAGTCGTCCCCATCAATAAATTTTGCGCCTAAACGCTTGGCAACCGCGGCACCGATCGATGATTTTCCGCAGCTTGAAACTCCCATGAACAAATAGCTATTGCCTTTTTTTTCTTTAGCCACTTTATTGACCTCACTCTCATTTCCGAACTTTGTTGATTTTCACTCTACCACGTTACCCGTAACATGTTACGCATAACTAAAAGAAATGTGAACGCATTAACAAACCCTCAAAAGGTACCTTTATGTCCGATATCTCGCTTATCTACACAGCCGCAGGCTCCATCGCCTTACTGCTCTTCCTCGTCATGAAGGTAAGACTTCATGCCGTTGTCGCACTGATCTTAGTCTCTTTCATCGCTGGCCTTGCTTCCGGTATGAACCCTGCTGACATTGCCGCCACCATTGAAAAAGGGATGGGAGGAACGCTCGGTTTTGTCGCAGTCGTTGTCGCATTAGGGGCGATGTTTGGGCGTGTCATGGAAGAAACGGGTGCTCTTGATCAAGTGGCTTACACCTTGCTTCATCGCTTTGGCAATAACAAAGCGCACTGGGCGATGACCTTCACTGGATTTATCTGTGCTCTGCCCTTGTTCTTTGATGTAGCGGTGGTGCTGCTCATCGGTATTGCTTTTGCCGTGGTCCGACGCGGCGGCGGCAGTGTGGTCAAAATTGGTATTTCATTGCTCGCGGGTATTGCCACCTGCCAAGCATTTTTGATTCCTGCGCCAGGGCCGATTCTGGTCGCCTCCCAATTGGACGCGAACTTCGGTTATATGATTGGTATCGGTTTATTAGCCTCGATTCCGGCCATGATTTTAGGCGGCCCGATTTTTAGTAGCCTCATCGCGAAAAAAGTCCATGTCGAATTACCCGAGCATGCTCAATCTACCGAACAAGAGCGCGAAGGCGGCACACCTCCTTCTTTCGGACTGGCGATCAGTATGATTGCTTTCCCATTGCTCTTGATTGGCTTAAAAACCATTGTAGCGCGCTTCATCGATAAAGACTCCGCTCTCAATAGCTGGCTACAACTGATCGGTCACCCATTTACGGCCATTCTATTAGCTTGTTTGTTAGCGTTCTATTTGTTGGGGGTTCGTCGCGGTGTCTCTAGAGAGCGCATCATGGAAATTTGTGGCAGCGCTCTACAACCCGCAGGCGTCATTATTCTAGTCACAGGGGCTGGTGGTGTGTTCAAGCAAGTGCTCATTGATTCTGGGGTTGGTGGTGCGCTGGGGAACATGCTGACAGAAACCGGATTACCGATTGTGGTATTGGCCTTCATTCTCGCCGCTGCTGTCCGTGTCATTCAAGGTTCCGCAACCGTGGCCATGCTCACGGCGTGCGGCCTCATCACACCAATGCTCGAACCATTGCATCTAGGTGGCGCACAATTAGCCGCAGTGACGATTGCCATTGGTGGGGGCGCAATTGTGTTATCACACGTCAACGATTCGGGTTTTTGGTTAGCCAATCGCTTCTTAGGCTTGTCTGAAAAGCAAACTCTGCAAACTTGGACCGTGATGGAAACCATCATTGGTACGACAGGCGCACTGGTTGCCATTCTGGTGTCACTCTTCCTACCATAAATCAAAGGCTTGCTACGCCATAAACAACAAGGCCCAGCACGATGCTGGGCCTTGTTGTTATTCGTATCATGCTCAGGATTGAGCGCGTAAGCTCTCACCCACATCGATACGATATCGCAGATCAATCGCGGTCTGTTCATAAGGCTGACCTGTTAATCGCTCAACCAACTGCGTCGCCGCAAGCCTTCCGACCTGCTCACGCGGAGTAATCACGCTGGCCAGTTTCGGAGTCATCGACTGACCCACATCATGACCATGAAACCCTGCGATGCCCATCTGCTCTGGCACTTTTATCCCTTGCCGCTGACACTCGAAAATAACACCTGCCGCGAGATCATCATTGGTACAAAAAACACTATCCACCTCTGGGTATTTGGCCAAACTTTGATGCAACAGCTCCGCCCCCAATGAAAATGACGATGCTCTATCCGTCGTGATCGACGCAGGCTTCAGCCCTGCTAAGTTCATCGCCACCTCATAACCGTGCATTTTTTGACGAGTTCGCTCATCCATTCTGGCACCCAGATACACAATATGTTGATGCCCTTTTGCAATCATCACTTCCGTCATTTCTTGAGCAGCCAAGCGATTATCCCAGCCAATGCATTGCTGTATACACGGTGACGCCGAATCCATCATTTCAATGACAGGAATGCCTGACGTTTCAATCATCCGCACGGTTCTTGCGCTGTGAAGGCTTTCCGATAAAAGTAACCCATCGATGTTATAAGATAATAGAGAAGCAATGCGGGCTTCTTCTACCTCCGGCTGATACCCATAATGCGCAAACATGGTTTGATAACCAAACTGCTCCGTGACTTTTTCAATACCACGGATGACTTCGGAAAACACTTGATTGGTTAATGAGGGAACTAACACACCGATCGCATGACTTTTTGACTGCGCTAAAATTTCAGGCGCTCGATTGGGGATATACCCCAGCACCTCAACCGCATGAGCAATCTTAGCGCGTGTTAAGGCAGACACTTGATTTTCATCTTTCAAATAACGACTGACCGTCATTTTGGTTACGCCGACTTGGTCAGCAACATCTTGTAAAGTAGGTCGACGTTTTTTAGTCATGTGCCTTATCTATCATTGAAGGAATCGGTGATTAGTCGCCCAGTTATAGTAGGTACTGGGTTAAAAGTCATACATTACTACACACTTAACTATTGAGTGAAGCCTTTCCGATGCGGTGTGATAACAAGAATATCGAGTAGACTACACTCGCTGACCAGAGACATAACCGCTCGACCAAGCCCATTGGAAGTTATAACCGCCTAGCCAACCGGTGACGTCCATTACTTCACCGACGAAATATAATCCTTTCACGTGCTTACATTCCATCGTTTTTGATGAGAGAACATTGGTATCCACGCCTCCCAGTGTCACTTCTGCCGTTCGGTAGCCTTCGGTTCCATTAGGCAAGATCTGCCAAGTTTGTAACTGCTCACTTACTTGAGCCAACTGGCGACCTTGGAACTGTTTGAGCGGCTTATCGATGATGAGTTGACGTGCGATCAGCACCTCAACCAACCTTTTAGGCAGTATTTTCGTTAAAGTGGTTTTTAGCGTTTGATTAGGATGTTTTTCCAGCGCGGTAGCTAACAAGCGGTCAATATCCACATTCGGAACTAAGTTAACCTGCACCGTTTGACCCGGTTTCCAAAAGGATGAAATTTGCAAGACGGCAGGACCGGATAAACCACGATGCGTGAACAGCAAGGATTCTTTAAACACGGTACCATCTTGCGCTTCAATCTCTGAAGGCACCGCGACACCGGACAGCTCAGCAAAGGCTTCTTTATCTTCTTTGTGTAAGGTGAATGGTACTAAACCAGCGGTCGTCGGGATGATTGGCAAGCCAAACTGCTCTGCCACTTTGTAACCGAACGGCGTCGCTCCCAGCTTAGGCATCGATAACCCACCCGTCGCAATGACTAACGATTCGCATTCGATATTACCCAGTGTGGTGGCCAATTCAAATCCGTGTTCTGCCGCTGCAATGTGAGTGACCCCAACTTGATACTGTTGCTCAATCGTCGGCTGATCCACTTCAGCCAGCAACATGTTGACAATGTCTTTGGCACTCTCTTGGCAAAACAGTTGGCCATGGTCGCGCTCTTCATAATCAATCCCGTACTGGCTCACTAAACCAATAAAATCCCATTGAGTATATTGAGACAATGCGGATTTAACGAAATGAGGATTCCCACATAAATATTGATGAGCGCTAATATCATAATTGGTAAAATTACAACGCCCACCACCTGAAATAAGAATTTTTCTTCCGGGCTTTTTAGCGTGATCCAACACGAGTACCTGTCGACCGCGCTTGCCTGCCTCTGCGGCACACATTAACCCTGCCGCTCCGGCACCTATTACGACTACATCGACTTTCTTACTCATGCGTTATTTACTCATTACGGAAATAAAAAAGGATGTGCTAGGCACATCCTTTCCTTAATACGTCGCTATTTTAACGGTAAACAAGAACTTTTCCAATCTGATGTTCACACCATCAAAACGGCGGTAACTATAACCACCAGCAGTGCCGTATTTAACTCAAACAACCGGCGTACACGTTCACACTTTGCGGTGAATACTTCATCATGATGTGTGTGATAATCTCGATTTTTCAGATAATGATACAGGCGAACTTGCTTAGCGAGGTTTCCTTGCAAAGAGAAGAACACCCTGCCATCCACTTGCTGGTACAACAATGGATGCGCTTCTCTCATAATATACAACAAAGAGCGCAACGCGCTTAAACACCGAGCCACGTTAATCAAGGTTACGATCGCTAAGGCGAAAAAAAACATATCTATATCGAGCATCTTCTCCTCCCCACACCCTCTGCGGACACTGAGAAGAAAAAAGGCTCGAGGATGAATCTCGTTTCTACTCGGCGGAAGTGTCCATTACAGACGATGAACTCTCTTTTGCCATATTGGCTAGGTCTTTATCAATAAAGAACAAGGCTTGGCCGTTTTCACCAACCAGTTCAAGTTTATCTAAAATACCTTTAAACAGTTTTTCTTCTTCGTGTTGTTCTGCGACATACCACTGAAGAAAATTAAACGTTGAATAGTCTTGAGTCGTGAACGCAACATGCGCGAGCTTATTGATGTTTTTTGTGATCATTTGCTCATGTTCAAACGTTTCACGGAACACATCACCAAGACCAGAATAATCATGCTTTGGAGCGTCAATGGTGCCTAAGATCGGTAATGCGCCAGTTTCACTCACATAAGTGAATAAACGATGCATATGTTCCATCTCTTCTTGGGCGTGTTTACGTAAAAACATCGCAGCGCCCTCGAAGCCTTTATCTTCACACCAAGCACTCATCTGTAAGTATAGATTGGATGAGAAAAATTCTAGGTTAATTTGCTCATTTAGCTCATCGATCATCGCCTTTGCTAACATACGCACTCCTAACTCTCTGATAGTTTATTTATCAAACTATAACATGTTCATATGCTAATGTGGGCTAAGTTTAGTTGTGACTGGGATCTGGGATCACATCGACAACATGTTCCTAGGCTCCCCTGCTAAACTCTCTATTATTATCATGTAGGAGATAGCATTATGAGTTATCAACACTTTTTAGTTGCCGTCGATTTATCAGAAGACAGTAAAATACTGATCGATAAAGCCGTCGCTCTGGCAAAGCCACTGAATGCCAATATTTCATTTATCCATATCGATGTGAATTACGCGGAACTGTACACTGGACTCATCGACATCAATCTAGTCGAAACACAAAACCACTCAATGGAATCCTCGCTCGATCAACTACGTGAGCTAGCCGCCTACGCCAATTATCCCATCACCCATACGTTAGTGGGGAGTGGCGATTTAAGTAATGAAATGTGTGAGACCATTGAACAATTCAGTATTGATCTGGTGGTGTGTGGGCATCATCAAGATTTTTGGAGTAAGTTACTCTCCTCCACCCGACAACTGATGAACTGTACACCAGTGGATCTGTTAGTCGTGCCCTTTAACGAATAAGCGCATACTGTGGTTTGCACCCCTGATGATGATGCGAACCACAGCCTTACCGCGATGCAGCGTTAATGAATTGGGGGATTTTCGTTATCAATATACATGGGGAAATGCTTTTGCAGTTTTTGAAATGATCGCTCGAGCTTTTTCTGTTTTTTCGCCCATTTCTTCTGCTGTTTCGCCAATTTAGCGAGTTTTTTATTCGCTTTTTTCTGCCGTTTTAACGCTTTCTTCGTCTGCTTGATGGCGGGTTCAACCGGCTCGACTATCCTCACCCCAACATTATCGCTATGGGCGTCTCTATCCGCCGCTTCAAGAACACACTCTCGCGGCAAAGGACCATCCGTCTCTAATGGCATCGGCTTACACAAAAATGAGGCTGCTGATGCGCTACGCGCACAACTGCGACAAACAAAAGCAGGACGAGCAACCACCTGGCATAATTCATCAAATGAATCGGCGATCTCTTTGCGTGGCCATTTGCACAATGTTTTACTCATCATTCTCGTCCTTATTGGAACACAGACTTATTCAGTATCGTTCATTGACGCTAATACATAGACATCAAAGCGATTTTTTTTCGTTTCTATGGTCATCGTCGGTTTTTGCTGCTGCAGCCACTCGGCATAATCAGGGCGCTTGACCACAACGCGTTTGGTTGCCAGCGCTAATGCTGGCGCCAATAGAAAGTCTGCATCGCTATCAGCACCGACCAAAGATTGAAATACCCGCATTTCTTTTTTGACTAAAGCGGATTTCTTTTTATTGTCTGGATGAGGATACATCGGATCGAGATACACCACATCAGGACGAATAAACTGCTCATCGCGAATTAACTGCTCAAGCGCCGTATGACTTGACGCATGCAAAAGAGTTACGCGCTCACGAACCCACTCACCAATGTCCGCATCCTGCTTGGCTCGCTCGATACCATCCTCTAATAAAGCCGCCACCACAGGATGACGTTCCACCAACTGAACTCGACATCCAAGAGACGCCAGTACAAATGCATCTCTGCCCAGCCCAGCGGTTCCATCAAGAACGGTCGGTATCACGCCTTTGTTTAAGCCGACGGCTTTGGCGATAGACTGACCTTTACCCCCTCCATATTTACGGCGATGAGCAACCGCACCCGAAGTCCAATCGACGGCAATCGCACCTAACTTAGGTTCATCAAGTTTACGCAGTTCCAAGCGGTCTTCAGTTAACACGAGCGCAAATAGGCTGTTCTGATCATGAGTTAATCCCCAGCGCTGCGCCAATGTAACCAATTCAGATTCACGTTGCTTGGCTTCGGCCAGTAATTGTATTCGCAAAAGAAGGCTCCAATCATGCTGATACTGCTGAGCAGTTTAACGGATTTTACTTTAAATACCCATTACTAGGTCGAGCATCTCATTGCCCTATAACGAAAGAGGTGTTTTCTCACCCACAATGTTAATATACCAATGATGAGAACAACAAAAAGAGACCTTCCATGACCTCACCATTAACGGCGAAGCTTGATGAGCTGGATAAAGCCATCTTAAAAATTCTAATGGATGATGCCCGTCGACCATACGCGGATATGGCGAAACAGTTTAATGTCAGTCCTGCGACAATACATGTCCGGATTGAAAAGATGAAAGCAGCAGAGGTAATTCAAGGTACGGAAGTGATTGTTAACACCAAGAAACTAGGTTACGACGTGTGTTGTTTTATTGGTATTAATTTGAATGCGGCGCGCGATTATCACTCAGCGTTAGCAAAGTTGAATGCGCTAGAAGAAGTGGTTGAGGCCTATTACACCACAGGGGCATATAATATCTTTGTTAAATTGATGTGCCGGTCTATTGAAGAGTTACAATACGTATTGATTGATAAGTTACAGGCCATTGATGAGGTTCAATCAACTGAAACCTTAATTTCGTTACAAAACCCAATTAACCGCAATGTGAATCCATAAAGGCCATAACAACAGAGGTCATGGCCTGGGTCCATTTCGATACTACTTATTCAAGTAGTTTTGCAATTCTTCTGCAGAAATTCCCTGCTCTGTCAGCTCCTTGGCCAGTGTTTCCACTTGCTCATATTTGCGTGACTCGATCACTTGCTGAAATTGATACACCAGATCTTTCAATACACTGACTGGCACTTGTTTTGCGGCACTTTGAATACGCTCGCTACTTTGGTTACCCAACTCAGCCAGTAACTTGCCAAACATTACCTTTTCTGGAGACTCGTCTAGCTGCTCTAAAACGCGAGCCATTTCGTAGGTTGTTAAAGACATTTATTCATGTTCCAAAAATATAATTAATAGAAGTACGAGGTCGCTAAGCAAACTCGTACCGATATATAGATATGATAGTCACGTTATGAGAGTCCTTTATTATTAAGACTCAAACACCCACTGGTGCCATTTTTTCCCGACGGGAGAAAAGAGTATGGCAAGTCCTGGGAGTAATAACCACATTTGAATCGCAATATGCCAATAAGGCGTAACATTTAATGACTGAACCGCTATTACGATAAACCCGGAGCCGCTCATTTGCAGTAAGCCAAGCAAAGCCGCTGCCGTACCCGCTTTATCGCCAAAAGGCGCTAATGCTTTCCCTGCGGCTGCACCGAGTACCCATGCAAAACCAAACGAGGAAATAAAAATCGGTAGCATAAATCGTAAGGCCGATTGTTGACCCGACAACAATACCATTAGACCACCAGCGATACCTAATAAAATAACGCCCAGCACAATGGTGCGGTGCGTCCCCAGTTTATCCATAATTTTAGGAGCCATCATACACCCTATTATATTCAGTGCTGCATTGATTCCAAACCACAATGTAAAACTGTTCATGGAGAGTCCGAGGCGGTCCATTAAAACTAATGGTGCAGACGTTACATAAGATAAAATCACAGCCATCGCTAACATACATAAGCTCGCATGGAATAAAAACATCGGATGTTTTATGACACTCCAGTAACGCTCTAATTGAAACGTCGGTTGTGATTTCTCTGCCTCGGTCGCAGGGTTGGTCTCTCTCATGATCAGCCAAATGAGTGCCCCTGAAAACACGCTATATCCGACCATAAAAGAAAAATTAGCTCGCCAAGAAAAAGTTTGCGTCAGATAACTGCCTAAAATTGGAGCCAGTGCCGGAATAAAACAAATCGCACCATTAAGGTAGCTGATCATACGGCCACTCCGTTCAGGACCAAACACATCTCTCACGGTCGCAAAAGCAGCCACCGATGTGGCACATGCGCCAAACCCTTGCATAAGACGAGCTGTGAGCATCCACTCAATATTGTGCGCATACCAAGCAAGTAAGGCACTCATTCCATAGAGCACAATCCCCCCTAATGCGACATAACGCCGACCATAACGATCCGCTAAAGGACCAGCAAATAATTGCCCTAATCCCATCGAAAACAGAAAAATAGTGATGGTGTATTTCGCCAAAGCATGTTCCACGTGAAACGTCTCTGATATCAACGGTAATGCCGGCAAATAGATATCAATACCTAACGGACTAAACAACACCAATAAGGTTAAGAGTAAAAGTTGATAACGAGGTGGCGGACTCGCACGGTGATGGGTTTGCACAAAGCACTCCTAAAGCTGAAAAGTTGTACGGAATATAGTGAAATAACAGTATGAAAGATAGTGCCGTTTTTCTATTGGGATGAGCCAAAGAGCGTTCCTCGTCGAAAATCACTGAGCGAGTCGTCACCGCTTGAGCGTCACCATAATCCATCTTGCCCCTATTTCACATCCCGCAATGAAACCCATGGATTAAATTGCGACTTAATGTCAAAAAGAGTAACGTTATAAACATATTTTTAACTTTATGAATATCTCATAGACAGGGTTCTGTCTGGTCTCATTACGGATCGCTACAGTAAAGGATATTAGCAGATGCAAGTCACAGCTCAACGTGTCGAAGCCCTACGTGGCTACATGGCACAACATAAACTCGATGCCATTATTATTCCCCATGAAGATGAATATTTGGGAGAGTACATCCCAGAACATAACGAACGTCTTCACTGGCTCACTGGTTTTACCGGCTCTGCTGGTGCAGCGGTCGTCACCGCGACGTCGGCTGCCATTTTTGTGGATGGTCGCTACACGGTGCAGGTCGCCAAGCAAGTCCCCAATGATATTTTTGAATACCGCCATCTGATTGAAGAACCCTATTTAGACTGGATTACTTCCACACTTCCTTCAGGCAGCAAAGTCGGCTTTGATCCACGCATGCACAGTGCGCTATGGCTACGCAACGCCCAAAGCACTCTCGCCCAGCATGTTCACCTAGTGGTGATGGAACATAACCCTATCGATGAACTTTGGACAGACCGTCCAGCGCCTGTCGTCTCCGAGATGCGCTTAATGAGTCAAGATTTGGTCGGAGAAGATAGCCACAGCAAACGCCAAAGAATCGCCCAAGTTCTCAACCAGAACCATGCAGAAAGTGCGGTATTGACCGCTTTAGACTCTATATGTTGGCTATTGAACATTCGTGGTCTAGACGTCTCTCGCCTCCCCGTGGTGTTGTCTCATGCGATCATTCATAAAGACGCCAGTGTTGAGTTTTTCCTCGACCCAGCGCGTTTAGCCGATGGATTTTCTGTACACGTTGGGCCCGATGTGCGTGTCCATCACCCCGATCAGCTGCCAACCAAGCTTCAAGAATTAGACAGTAAACGTGTCATGCTCGATCCAGCGACCAGTAATGCTTGGATGATGCTAACACTACAAAATGCCAACGCACACATTCTTCAAAGCGCCGATCCTTGTGCGTTACCCAAGGCGGCCAAAAATGCCACGGAGATCGCTGGCATGAAAGCATGTCATATTCGTGACGGTGCAGCGATGGTGAAATTTCTGTGTTGGCTTGATCAGCAAGTGGCCAAACAAACTCCACTCGATGAAGCCATCATCGCCGATACGCTATACGCTTTCAGAAAAGAAGACGAGACGTTGGCTGATTTAAGTTTTGATACCATTTCCGCCGCGGGCAGTAACGCTGCGATGTGTCACTACAATCACCTTAATCAACCAGAACCGGGTAAACTGACCAATAATACGTTATATCTGGTCGACTCTGGTGGTCAGTATATTGATGGCACAACCGATATCACTCGTACCATTGCTATTGGTGAGATTAACCAAGAAATGAAGCAGCAATTTACTCTTGTTCTAAAAGGCCATATTGCTTTAGATCAAGCTCGCTTTCCTAAAGGGACCTGTGGTCACCACCTCGATGTTTTGGCACGTCAATACCTTTGGGCGAAGGGTTACGACTTCGATCATGGCACTGGTCATGGTGTCGGTCACTTCCTTAATGTTCATGAGGGGCCACAACGTATCAGTAAAGCGACCAACCCCGTTGCACTTCAACCAGGTATGATACTCTCCAATGAACCAGGCTACTACCGCGCAGACGCCTTCGGTATTCGTATTGAAAACTTAGAACTTGTGGTTGACGTTCCTACAGCGGGAGATAGTCACATGCTAGGTTTTGAATCGTTGACGCGTTGCCCAATTGATACGCGAGCGATTGACACGTCACTGCTGACATCTGGCGAGATCGAGTGGCTTAATCATTACCACCAGCTAGTATGGGATGATGTCAACCCACTGGTGGAAGGTGAGGTCAAAACGTGGCTGTACCACGCCACGCAGCCTTTGACGTTCAACACCTAACCCTGTTTTAACCCTCAATTTGAAGCCCTTAGTGTTTTGTACACTGAGGGCTTTTTTTTTAACCAAAAAAACTTACTATCAACACGAAACTTTAATGTTAAATAAAAACTTTACAAAAAAAAATAAACATATGATTTAAATAAAAATAAATCACAAATAACACAAAAACAACAATAACAACTCATTAAAACGTTTGAGATCTAAATATTTGATGTGTAACATCATACTTAATCAATCGTTCAATTAAAAATTTAAGGGGTAGCTATGCCAAAGGTCGGGATGCCAGATATTCGTAAACCTCAGCTTGTGAAAGCTACCATGGCCGTCATAGAGCGAGTTGGACTACATGCAGCCAGCATCGCGTTAATCAGCCGAGAAGCTGGGGTCTCAACGGGAATCATCAATCATTACTTTGGTGGTAAACATGGACTACTTGAAGAAACGATGAGAGCGATCTTGCGAGAGCATGCAAAAACGGTCATAGCGAAGCTGGCAGCGTATCCCAAGAATGCCCACAGAGAACGCATTAGCGCCATTGTCAAAGCTAACTTTTCGGGCTATCAAGCCAGAAGCGAAGTGGCAAAAACGTGGATCGCCTTTTGGTCTTTTTCTATGCACGATCCTCAGTTACTGCGTTTACAACGGGTCAACGAGAAACGCCTCATTTCACACCTCTTAATTGAGCTCAAACCCCTGCTGCCAAAACCGGTAGCTCAACGTGTGGCTCAAGGCATTGCGGCCTTAATCGATGGGTTCTGGTTAAGAGGGACGTTGAACTCCGAAGGAATTAACACGGAAGAAGCCAGCTCTATTGTTTCCGATTACTTAGCCCATCAATTAGCGCATGCCGCGCAAACTAATCAGTAGGTTTATTTGTTATGGAAAAAGCATATTTATATATCAATGGTCAGCGACGCCCAGCCACATCTGGGATAACCTTTACAACAACCAATCCGGCAACAGGCGAGACTCTCGCGGTAATAGAACAAGCCAGCGAACACGACGTGCGCGACGCCGTTGAATCTGCGCATGAAGGATTCAAAGTTTGGTCAGCAATGACGGCTACAGAGCGCAGTCGTATTCTTCTCAAAGTGGTTGCTCTATTACGAGAGCGCAACGATGAATTAGCCGAACTTGAAGTCCTTGATACAGGGAAACCTCTTCAAGAAGCCAATTGCGTAGACGTCGCCACCGGTGCTGATGTGATGGAGTATTTTGCCGGACTAGCTCCAGCATTAGAAGGTACCCAGCAACCCTTATCAACTAGCCAGTTTTTCTATACGCGTAAAGAGCCGTTAGGCATCTGCGCGGGTATCGGTGCATGGAACTACCCAATCCAAATCGCGCTGTGGAAATCTGCGCCTGCGCTTGCCGCGGGCAATGCCATGATTTTTAAGCCTTCAGAAGAAACACCATTGAGCGCCCTAAAACTTGCCGAGATCTTCACCGAAGCAGGCCTACCCAATGGCGTATTCAATGTCATTCAAGGCGATGGGCGTGTCGGTGAAATGCTGACGCAACATCCGCGCATTGCCAAAGTGTCTTTTACAGGTGAAGTGGGTACAGGTAAGAAAGTGATGAGTGCCAGCTCGCAAACATTGAAATCAGTCACGATGGAGTTAGGTGGCAAGTCCCCTTTAATCATATTTGATGATGCGAAGCTCGAGCAAAGTGTCTCTATTGCCATGATGGCGAACTTTTATACGCAAGGCGAAGTCTGTACCAATGGAACCCGAGTCTTCGTACATGACAGTCTCTATGACCAATTCATACAACAGTTAAAACAGAGAACCGAACAATTAGTTATTGGGGATCCAATGGATCTCAACACCCAAGTTGGTGCGCTCATTTCCCGTGACCACATGGAAAAAGTGTTGGCATTTATTGAGAATGCGAAGAACAGTGGGGCCACACTTCTCACCGGAGGCCACCGGGTGACCAAACATGGATTAGACAAAGGTAACTTTGTCGCGCCAACGGTATTTACCCACTGTAGTGATGATATGGAACTCGTACAAAACGAAGTCTTTGGTCCTGTCATGGCGGTTCTAAGGTTTTCAGACGAAGACGAAGTCATTACTCGCGCGAATAATACCGACTATGGACTGGCAGCGGGTATTGTCACCCAAAACCTTTCCCGAGCTCATCGTGTAATCCAGCAACTCGAAGCTGGCATCTGCTGGGTGAATACTTGGGGAGATTCCCCAGCGCAAATGCCAGTGGGTGGATATAAATCTTCTGGTGTTGGCCGTGAGAATGGCATGGAAACCCTACATCACTATACCCAAACCAAAAGTGTCCTCATTGAGCTTAATGAATTTGTTGGCGCGTATGAATAAGGAGGGCGTAATGAAAGAAAAATATGATTACATCGTGGTTGGCGCGGGCTCTGCAGGGTGTGTGTTAGCCGATCGTTTGACCGAATCAGGGGAACATTCGGTACTTCTTTTAGAAGCTGGAGGCAGCGATAAAAGCATTTTCATTCAAATGCCCACCGCCCTATCGTATCCGATGAATACGCCTAAATACGCGTGGCAATTTGAATCGCAAGTAGAAAATGGCTTAGCTGGACGGCGCTTACATTGTCCGCGTGGTAGAGTACTTGGCGGAAGCTCTTCTATCAATGGCATGGTCTATGTCCGTGGTCACGCCTGTGATTTCGATGAGTGGGAGCAATATGGCGCGACTGGTTGGAACTATACCAATTGCCTTCCCTACTTTAAGAAAGCAGAAAGCTGGATGAACGGTGAAGATACCTACCGTGGTGGCCAAGGACCCGTCGCCACCTGTAATGGCAACAACATGACACGCAATCCACTGTATCAAGCGTTCATCGACGCTGGGCAAGAAGCCGGTTATCCCGAGACCCAAGATTACAACGGATATCAGCAAGAGGGGTTCGGAGCTATGCATATGACCGTCAATGACGGCGTTCGTGCATCAACCTCGAATGCGTATCTACGCCGTGCGATGAAACGCCCGAACCTGACTCTCATAAGTCATGTCTTAACACGTAAAATTCTTATCAACAACCAGAGTGCAACGGGTGTTGAGTTTGAAAAAAATGGCATCATCCATCATGTGCATGCGCAGCGCGAAGTTATTTCCTGTGCTGGTTCAATCGGTTCAGTACAACTTCTACAGCTCTCTGGAGTTGGTCCAAAAGAGGTACTGGAAAACGCTGGTGTAGAACTGACCCATGAGTTGCCCGGCGTTGGCCAAAACCTGCAAGACCATTTAGAGGTGTATTTTCAATACCGCTGTACCCAACCAATTAGCTTGAACAGTAAAATTGGATTAATCAGTAAAGGAATAATCGGTACAGAATGGCTCTTAACGCGTAAAGGCTTAGGTGCAACCAACCATTTTGAATCCTGTGCCTTTATTCGTTCTCGCAAAGGCTTAAAGTGGCCAAATTTACAATATCACTTTTTACCGGCGGCGATGCGTTACGATGGAAAAGCCGCCTTCGATGGACATGGATTTCAAGTACATGTTGGTCCTAATAAGCCAATGAGTCGCGGTCATGTATGGATTACGTCTGATGATCCAAAAGCGAAACCGGCTATCAAATTTAACTACTTACAACACGCTCAAGATATTCAAGACTGGAGAGATTGCATTCGCCTCACTCGTGAGATTATTGCGCAACCAGCATTAGACAACTATCGCGGTGATGAAATTCAGCCGGGACAGCATATCACATCCGATGCAGACATCGACCAATGGGTGCGCGCCAATGTAGAAAGTGCTTACCACCCGTCGTGCTCATGCAAAATGGGCGCCGCGGATGACCCTATGGCGGTTCTAGATGAACAATGTCGAGTCCGTGGTATTAGTCAGCTGCGCGTCGTTGACTCCTCCATTTTTCCAACGATTCCTAATGGGAATCTAAACGCACCGACCATCATGGTCGCTGAGCGAGTAGCCGATCTGATTTTAGATCGTCCCCTATTACCCACCGAAGAGGTGCCAATATGGATAGCACCTAACTGGCAGGAAAAGCAAAGAGTCACAAAGCCTAAACGTATTTGCGTATAACTCCGCCCAGTACTTATCTACTCTTTAAGGAAAACATAATGAAATATAAAACCTTCAGCCTCATTACAACCGCGTTATTAACCATGAATCATGCGTATGCAAATAGCTGTGATACAGTGACGTTTGCTGACGTAGGTTGGACCGATATTACCTCGACAACCGCAGTCACAAGCCAGATTCTACAAGCAATGGGTTATAAAACAGAGACCGAACTACTCTCTGTCCCCGTGACATACTCTTCAATGGCCAGTGGCGATATTGATGTCTTCCTAGGTAACTGGATGCCAACCATGAAAGGCGATATCGAACAATATACCAAAGCGGGTACTGTCGAAACGGTTCAAACCAACTTAGTCGGTGCGAAATACACCTTAGCGGTGCCTAAATACGTCTATGACGCGGGTGTGCATTCTTTTGCTGACTTAGCCAAATTCTCCGATAAATTTCGACATCGAATCTACGGTATTGAACCCGGTAACGATGGTAACCGCCTCATCCAATCAATGATTGATAAGAACGCATTTGGTCTCAAAGACTTCGATTTAGTTGAATCCAGTGAGGCTGGTATGGTTTCCCAAGTCACACGTGCAATCCGCCGTCACCAATGGATCGCGTACCTAGGCTGGGCACCGCACCCAATGAACAGCAAGTTTGATATGAAATATTTATCTGGCGGTGACGATTACTTTGGACCAAATTATGGTGGAGCAAAAGTCATGACCAACGTTCATAAAGGCTACCTGCAACAGTGCCCGAATGTTGGAAAATTGATTACCAACCTTAAATTCGACCTGACGATGGAAAACCATCTGATGGCAAGGATTCTTGACGATAATCAAAAACCCGCTACAGCCGCTCGTGAATGGCTTAAAAGTCATGAAGAGTACTTAGATAAGTGGCTAAAAGGGGTTAAAACGATCGATGGACAACCTGCGAAACCCGCTGTCATATCTTATCTGAATAACTCTTAAGATACCCCTAACGCCATTATTTCGTATCAATACCATGGGGCGAGCCAGCCCCATTAACGCAACAAGGATTCATTGTGAATATTTTTACTGATTACAAAATCCCCCTCGGTCAATGGATGGAATCAGTCGTTGATTGGTTAACCATGAATGCATCAGGTTTCTTCGATACCATCTCGATTACTTTAGAAACCGTTATCATGTTTTTAGTGGATGTGTTTAAAGCGATGCCAGCTGCGATGCCAATCGCTATCACGGCGGCGTTAGCTTGGTGGATTCACCGCAGCCTGCCCTTGGTTGCCTTTATCGTCGCCGCCTTATTACTCATACTCAATCTGGGCTATTGGGATGAAATGCTCGAAACCTTCGTTTTAGTGTTTACCGCAACCGGTATCTCGATTTTGTTAGGAGTCCCTATTGGCATTATGGCGGCTCATCGCCCTTGGCTTTATACACTGATGCGCCCAATACTCGACTTAATGCAAACCGTCCCCACTTTTGTGTATCTCATTCCGACCCTAGTACTATTCGGATTAGGGGTCGTACCAGGATTAATTTCGACTATTATTTTCGCCATAGCCGCACCGATTCGTCTTACGTACTTGGGAGTCACACGTGTCCCAGAAGAGTTACTTGAAGCCGGTAAAGCATTCGGCGCAAGCAAAATGAAACTGCTCTTTAAAGTGGAGTTACCGGCCGCAATGCCAAGTATTATGACCGGTGTGAGCCAATGCATCATGCTATCGCTATCTATGGTCGTGGTTGCCGCATTAGTCGGTGCCGATGGTCTAGGTAAACCGGTAATCCGTGCACTGAATACCGTCAATATTTCACAAGGGTTCGAAGCGGGTCTCGCTATCGTACTGGTCGCGATTATTCTTGACCGCCTATGTAAAACGCCTAACCATAAGGACTCACAATCATGAAATCAATCTGTATTGAAAATTTAGATGTTGTCTTTGGTCAGCATGCCGAGCAAGCACTGCCGTTGTTAGATCTCGGAAAAACACGTCAAGAAATCATTGATGAAACCGGTCTTGTTGTGGGCGTTAATAACGTATCTATAGACGTCAATGAAGGCGAAATCTGTGTTCTCATGGGATTGTCAGGTTCAGGGAAATCGAGCTTGCTGCGTGCCGTCAATGGACTCAATACCATCACCCGTGGCTCTCTTAAAATCAAGAATGGCGATACGTATATTGATCTAGCAACATGCAGCGAAACCGAGCTGCGGGAACTGCGTATCCAACGTATATCTATGGTATTTCAAAAATTCGCACTCATGCCTTGGCTAAGTGTGTTAGATAATGTGGCGTTCGGTTTAGAAATGCAGGGGGTAACGAAAAGTGAACGTCGTCAATGTGCCCAGGAAAAATTGGACATGGTTGGTCTTGGCGACTGGGCAAATAAGTTTCCTCATGAGTTATCTGGTGGGATGCAGCAGCGTGTTGGCTTAGCCAGAGCCTTTGCGATGGACAGTGATATTCTTCTAATGGATGAGCCGTTTTCAGCACTCGATCCTCTCATTCGTTCACAGCTTCAAGATGAACTATTAGATCTGCAAAAAAAACTCAATAAAACCATTATCTTTGTTAGCCACGATCTTGATGAAGCGCTAAAACTAGGCTCGCGCATTGCAATTATGGAGTCAGGGAAATTAATCCAATACAGTAAACCTGAAGACATCATTTTAAATCCTGAGACACAGTACGTTAAAGATTTCGTCGCTCATACGAATCCACTGAATGTTCTTTGCGGACGTTCTTTAATGAACTCTGACCATGATCTCACTATCAAAGATAATCGAATTCAGGTTTGTGAACGTGAAAATATCTGGCTAGAGAGAGCCGACGACGGCTGGCAGATCTATGGGGACGACAACTATCAGATTGTCGAATGGACATCTCAGGTGGACGAAACTCACTTTGATACGAATACGATTGTGATTGCCTCTCCTGATATCACGATGCGAGACGCTATCGATATTCGTTATCGCACCGAACACCCTATTGTTATCGCTGAAAAAGATAAAGTCATTGGCACACTTAACGACCATGATTTTTTCCACGCATTGCTGGGTAAATACAATGACATCGATACTCACCAAAGCGATAATCCCAATAAAGGTAAAAAAGAAATCGCCGCCTAGTTGTTCTGACTTAATAAACACTACATTCGCTATTAAACAAAAAGGGAGAGACACCGTGTGTCTCTCCCTTTTTATCTATGATCATCTCACAGTGTTCCACGTGAAACATCAACAACCGATATCAACAAAAATAGCGTGGTTTCATCCATGCCTCATAACCCATTGAGTGTATGTTTCACGTGAAACATACACTCAACTAACATAGTGCACCGCTCTTGAGTCGTACACTCGTTTTTATATCAAACTAAATAATCCTATTTATACAATATACTTGCTATGACCGCAGTAACCACTGATAACCGACGTATGTAGCCGAAATACTAAAGAAAACATTTAGAATGACATTCAGTCCCATTTTCAAAAAAGCGCCCTGCTCCATCATGGTGACATTATCCATAGAGAATGTAGAGAATGTGGTGAGCGCACCTAGAAAACCTAACCCGATGATTTGGCGCCATGGGTAAGGGTTTAACCATTCATTATGAAAACATGCCATCAAGATCCCCATAATCAGTGAGCCAATAATATTGACGGACAACGTTCCATAGGGAAAAGCACGCCCGAATAAAGTCACTGAAAAATCAGAGATCAGATAGCGCGAACACGCGCCGATTGCACCGCCAGCTGCAATCCAAAGCAAAGTCGTCATTTGTCCCATAATCATTTCCTCGAAATATTTGCTTACCATTGTAAACAAAAAACGTACAAATAAGCATAAAAATATTGCTTTAAAACCTACTTGAATCACTAGCTAGATACAAAAACTCTTATAAAAATAAAAAGTGACAGGAGTCACTTATATTCACGTATCCATCATATTGCACCGTATTGATAGTGAAAAACCTTCTCGTTGAGAAAGAGACTAAGAGACTAAGAGACTTTCCATCGTTTTGTTGGCCTGATGAGAAGTAAACTCTCTGGCTTATCCGGATAATCAGACCATCGTTAATCGAGACACAACAAGCTGAATTCTGAGCACCGAGACTTGATATATGAAGCGGAATTTCCCATCAGTCATCATAAAAACAGATCAGGTTTCGACGTTGCTGTTAACAACCAATGGGATTGCCTGAGGAGAGCAGAATGCGACAAACAGGCACCCCTTCCCTCTGTGTTCGCGACTTTCATGCTAACACGGATATACGAAGTTTCTTCTAGGTAAGTACTCTTGAGAGCCCTTATAAACAAGGAATAACGTCATTTCTTGTATACAGTAGTTCTATGTTTCCCGTTAAGGTGCATGCGTATTTTTGATTGGCAGAAACACCTGAAAGCCGTAAGCTACTATACATATCTAACTGTAACTCAATCATTTAATCATGCTGATCTTCAACTGTACCAAAGCTGCTAGCGACTTCTTCACCGTGACTCGCAAGGGAGAAAGAATCTCCCCTATCGATCCTTCTCCATGCAAATTAATGGCTGATGATGTTGATTACTTAAAAGGAAATGATGGCAGCACTCCGAAAGAGATCAGCGAGTGGCTGGTACATGTAATCCGAGTCCAACGTAAACCCATCGTCTTCGCTATTGAGAAGGATACGCGGTATGTGATGACCTTCGTTGACCTTAAGAAGGGTGAGTACCAACGATTTCTAACCGACTTCATTGAGCGCATAGCTAACTTGGTTCAGTACTTCGGTGAAGATCTGATGATCATGAATGACGATACCTTTGAGCCTATGCTGAATAACTTCTTGGCCGTAAATAGCGAATACCGTTTCTTTAGTCGCTCGGACAGAAGCATGCAGTCGCATATCAACGAGATAGCCTGGTTCTTTAAGGATACTGCTGAAAATTCTGGGTGCTTGCCTGATACCGAGCAAGTGATGTGCTTTGATGCTGACATGAACAGTATGCTGAGACAGTATAAAGGGCTTAAGGACATGATCTATCCTGCGAATCAGATGCTGTTCCATTGGTTAAGAAACTACTGTGATTACGATGAGAAACAGATTAAGGATGTCTCTGAGCGTATACGTGAACTTAAGCGGGCTATGTCTGGTGCGCCTATGTCCATAGAGATGGGTACAGACCACGAAGAGTGGGATATGGAAAACCAGCCGGGTTCTATACCGGACAATGTAATCGTATTTCCTACTAAGCGATAGACTGTGACCTTTCCCCCTTCCTACCCGACCGGATATAGACCATAGAGCCCTCCAGAACCTATGTAGTGCTGTTCGTTGGCTATATTCGACGACGTATCCCGCGACGGAAATACATAGCTCTATAGCCCACGGGGGTACAGGTATCCATTTGACCGGATATAACCATTTGGAAAGCATAGAAAGCTCTCTGGATAAGGAATAGCGAGGTATCGTATGGGGAAGCTTGAGATTTATCGGGAGATGAATATGAAAAAAGCCCCAGTCTTTCGACTGAGGCTGATTGATATGGCAGGGGTGGAGAGATTCGAACTCCCAACACGCGGATTTGGAATCCGCTGCTCTGCCAATTGGAGCTACACCCCTAAAAATAGGTACATTCAAATTGTATTGATGGATTGGAAGATTCGAACTCCCAACACGCGCCATCTCGCAAAAATTGGGGAATCCGCTGCTCTGCCAATTGGAGCTACACCCCTAAAATAGGTACATTCTATATTAAAAAACCCCAGACTTATCTGAGGTTTTTTAATTAGTGGCGGAACGGACGGGATTCGAACCCGCGACCCCCGGCGTGACAGGCCGGTATTCTAACCAGCTGAACTACCGCTCCGCAAACTGGTTTTTCCATAACGTTAATCACGCTATGTCTTAATTAAAGCCTGGCGATGACCTACTCTCACATGGGGAAACCCCACACTACCATCGGCGCTATTTCGTTTCACTTCTGAGTTCGGCATGGGATCAGGTGGTTCCAAAATGCTATGGTCGCCAAGCAAATTCTTTATGACTACCGCTTACGCGATACTCATGCAATCTGGAAAGCTGTTTTTATGGCTTCTACAAAGCCGTTCTCACACACTCAAGTACTCATTTGAGTCCGTTACAAAACCTTTTTGGTGTTGTATGGTTAAGCCTCACGGGCGATTAGTACAGGTTAGCTCAACGCCTCACAACGCTTACACACCCTGCCTATCAACGTTCTAGTCTCGAACAACCCTTTAGGACGCTTAAAGCGCCAGGGAGAACTCATCTCAAGGCTCGCTTCCCGCTTAGATGCTTTCAGCGGTTATCGATCCCGAACTTAGCTACCGGGCAATGCGTCTGGCGACACAACCCGAACACCAGAGGTTCGTCCACTCCGGTCCTCTCGTACTAGGAGCAGCCCCTTTCAATTCTCCAACGCCCACGGCAGATAGGGACCGAACTGTCTCACGACGTTCTAAACCCAGCTCGCGTACCACTTTAAATGGCGAACAGCCATACCCTTGGGACCGACTTCAGCCCCAGGATGTGATGAGCCGACATCGAGGTGCCAAACACCGCCGTCGATATGAACTCTTGGGCGGTATCAGCCTGTTATCCCCGGAGTACCTTTTATCCGTTGAGCGATGGCCCTTCCATTCAGAACCACCGGATCACTATGACCTGCTTTCGCACCTGCTCGAATTGTCATTCTCGCAGTTAAGCGGGCTTATGCCATTGCACTAACCTCACGATGTCCAACCGTGATTAGCCCACCTTCGTGCTCCTCCGTTACTCTTTGGGAGGAGACCGCCCCAGTCAAACTACCCACCAGGCACTGTCCTCATTCCCGATAAGGGAACCAAGTTAGAACATCAAAACTACAAGGGTGGTATTTCAAAGACGGCTCCATACAAACTAGCGTCTGCATATCAAAGCCTCCCACCTATCCTACACATGTAGGTTCAATGTTCAGTGCCAAGCTGTAGTAAAGGTTCACGGGGTCTTTCCGTCTAGCCGCGGGTACACTGCATCTTCACAGCGATTTCAATTTCACTGAGTCTCGGGTGGAGACAGCGTGGCCATCATTACGCCATTCGTGCAGGTCGGAACTTACCCGACAAGGAATTTCGCTACCTTAGGACCGTTATAGTTACGGCCGCCGTTTACCGGGGCTTCGATCAAGAGCGTCGACCGAAGTCTAACCCCATCAATTAACCTTCCGGCACCGGGCAGGCGTCACACCGTATACGTCATCTTACGATTTTGCACAGTGCTGTGTTTTTAATAAACAGTTGCAGCCACCTGGTATCTGCGACTCTTTTCGGCTCCAAGAGCCAGTCTCTTCACCTATATAGAGCGTACCTTCTCCCGAAGTTACGGTACCATTTTGCCTAGTTCCTTCACCCGAGTTCTCTCAAGCGCCTTGGTATTCTCTACCCGACCACCTGTGTCGGTTTGGGGTACGATTCCTTACAATCTGAAGCTTAGAGGCTTTTCCTGGAAGCATGGCATCAATGACTTCACACCCTTAGGTGCTCGACGTCGTGTCTCAGCCTTGAGTATCCGGATTTACCTAAATACTCAGCCTACGCACTTGAACCTGGACAACCATCGCCAGGCCCACCTAGCCTTCTCCGTCCCCCCATCGCAATTGTAAGAAGTACGGGAATATTAACCCGTTTCCCATCGACTACGCTTTTCAGCCTCGCCTTAGGGGTCGACTTACCCTGCCCCGATTAACGTTGGACAGGAACCCTTGGTCTTCCGGCGTGGGGGTTTTTCACCCCCATTATCGTTACTCATGTCAGCATTCGCACTTCTGATACCTCCAGCAGACTTCTCAATCCACCTTCAACGGCTTACAGAACGCTCCCCTACCCAATGCGATAAATCGCATTGCCGCAGCTTCGGTTTATTACTTAGCCCCGTTACATCTTCCGCGCAGGCCGACTCGACTAGTGAGCTATTACGCTTTCTTTAAATGATGGCTGCTTCTAAGCCAACATCCTAGCTGTCTGAGCCTTCCCACATCGTTTCCCACTTAGTAATAATTTGGGACCTTAGCTGGCGGTCTGGGTTGTTTCCCTCTCCACGACGGACGTTAGCACCCGCCGTGTGTCTCCCGGATAGTACTTACTGGTATTCGGAGTTTGCAAAGAGTTGGTAAGTCGGGATGACCCCCTAGTCTTAACAGTGCTCTACCCCCAGTAGTATTCGTCCGAGGCGCTACCTAAATAGCTTTCGGGGAGAACCAGCTATCTCCGAGTTTGATTGGCCTTTCACCCCTAGCCACAAGTCATCCGCTAATTTTTCAACATTAGTCGGTTCGGTCCTCCAATTGATGTTACTCAATCTTCAACCTGCCCATGGCTAGATCACTCGGTTTCGGGTCTATATCCAGAGACTGTGCGCCCAGTTAAGACTCGGTTTCCCTACGGCTCCCCTAAACGGTTAACCTTGCCACTGAATATAAGTCGCTGACCCATTATACAAAAGGTACGCAGTCACCCCACAAAGGAGGCTCCTACTGCTTGTACGTACACGGTTTCAGGTTCTATTTCACTCCCCTCACAGGGGTTCTTTTCGCCTTTCCCTCACGGTACTGGTTCACTATCGGTCAGTCAGGAGTATTTAGCCTTGGAGGATGGTCCCCCCATATTCAGACAGGATATCACGTGTCCCGCCTTACTCGATTTCACCACAAATGCGTTGTCGGTTACGGGGCTATCACCCTGTATCGCGTGCCTTTCCAGACACTTCACCTGACGCATAAATGGCTTAAGGGCTAATCCGGTTTCGCTCGCCGCTACTTCCAGAATCTCGGTTGATTTCTTTTCCTCGGGGTACTTAGATGTTTCAGTTCTCCCGGTTCGCCTCATTAACCTATGTATTCAGTTAATGATACCTGCTTATGCAGGTGGGTTTCCCCATTCGGACATCGTAGACTCAAGTGGCTCTTACTGCCTCATCTACGCTTATCGCAAGTTAGTACGTCCTTCATCGCCTCTGACTGCCAAGGCATCCACCGTGTACGCTTAGTCACTTAACCATACAACCCAAAAAAGTTTTGGATTGATGAATCAAATCACCAAGGTTTGTCTGCATAACTCTTTGCTTTCACTTTGAAAAGTGAAGACAAAAAGGACATGTTGCAGACTCGATATTGCCGGACTCAATTTTGAATATTCACTGAAAAACAGTGAATCCAAGAACACTTGAATGTGTTTTTGTTTGTCTGACCGTTCTATTAAAAGACAATCAGACAATTGAGAACTTTTACAAATACTCTTCTAAAAGAGTATTTTGTCAGCTTTCCAAATTGTTAAAGAGCAATGTGTATCTTTTTACAAAGACACCATTTTTAAGAACACTGCACAGCAATATGCTTAAAGATGGTGGAGCTATGCGGGATCGAACCGCAGACCTCCTGCGTGCAAGGCAGGCGCTCTCCCAGCTGAGCTATAGCCCCATCTTGGTGGGCGATACCGGGTTCGAACCAGTGACCCCCTGCTTGTAAGGCAGGTGCTCTCCCAACTGAGCTAATCGCCCATGGTATTTTAATTCCCATGGAAGTAATGGTGGGTCGTGCAGGATTCGAACCTGCGACCAATTGATTAAAAGTCAACTGCTCTACCAACTGAGCTAACGACCCAATGGTATCCCGTAGGGGAGTCGAACCCCTGTTACCGCCGTGAAAGGGCGGTGTCCTAGGCCTCTAGACGAACGGGACACTAAGATACTCTTTGCTTTGTCTAAACCATATCAATCTGTGTGAACACTCATCGCAATAATCATTCGTAGTAAGGAGGTGATCCAGCGCCAGGTTCCCCTAGCGCTACCTTGTTACGACTTCACCCCAGTCATGAACCACAAAGTGGCAAGCGCCCCCCCGAAGGTTAAACTACCTGCTTCTTTTGCAGCCCACTCCCATGGTGTGACGGGCGGTGTGTACAAGGCCCGGGAACGTATTCACCGTGGCATTCTGATCCACGATTACTAGCGATTCCGACTTCATGGAGTCGAGTTGCAGACTCCAATCCGGACTACGACGCACTTTTTGGGATTCGCTCACTTTCGCAAGTTGGCCGCCCTCTGTATGCGCCATTGTAGCACGTGTGTAGCCCTACTCGTAAGGGCCATGATGACTTGACGTCGTCCCCACCTTCCTCCGGTTTATCACCGGCAGTCTCCCTGAAGTTCCCACCCGAAGTGCTGGCAATCAAGGATAAGGGTTGCGCTCGTTGCGGGACTTAACCCAACATTTCACAACACGAGCTGACGACAGCCATGCAGCACCTGTCTCAGAGTTCCCGAAGGCACCAAAGCATCTCTGCTAAGTTCTCTGGATGTCAAGAGTAGGTAAGGTTCTTCGCGTTGCATCGAATTAAACCACATGCTCCACCGCTTGTGCGGGCCCCCGTCAATTCATTTGAGTTTTAATCTTGCGACCGTACTCCCCAGGCGGTCTACTTAACGCGTTAGCTCCGAAAGCCACGGCTCAAGGCCACAACCTCCAAGTAGACATCGTTTACGGCGTGGACTACCAGGGTATCTAATCCTGTTTGCTCCCCACGCTTTCGCATCTGAGTGTCAGTATCTGTCCAGGGGGCCGCCTTCGCCACTGGTATTCCTTCAGATCTCTACGCATTTCACCGCTACACCTGAAATTCTACCCCCCTCTACAGTACTCTAGCCTGCCAGTTTCAAATGCTATTCCGAGGTTAAGCCTCGGGCTTTCACATCTGACTTAACAGACCACCTGCATGCGCTTTACGCCCAGTAATTCCGATTAACGCTCGCACCCTCCGTATTACCGCGGCTGCTGGCACGGAGTTAGCCGGTGCTTCTTCTGCAGCTAACGTCAAGAATGGTGTCTATTAAACACCACCCCTTCCTCACTGCTGAAAGTACTTTACAACCCGAAGGCCTTCTTCATACACGCGGCATGGCTGCATCAGGCTTGCGCCCATTG
Source organism: Vibrio zhugei (assembly GCF_003716875.1). Lineage (NCBI taxonomy): Bacteria > Pseudomonadati > Pseudomonadota > Gammaproteobacteria > Vibrionales > Vibrionaceae > Vibrio > Vibrio zhugei. The sequence continues at coordinate 2,873,576 of NZ_CP033078.1, forward strand.
TGCAATATTCCCCACTGCTGCCTCCCGTAGGAGTTTGGGCCGTGTCTCAGTCCCAATGTGGCTGATCATCCTCTCAGACCAGCTAGAGATCGTCGCCTTGGTGAGCTCTTACCTCACCAACAAGCTAATCTCACCTGGGCATATCTTGACGCGAGAGGCCCGAAGGTCCCCCTCTTTGGCCCGAAGGCATTATGCGGTATTAGCCATCGTTTCCAATGGTTATCCCCCACATCAAGGCAATTTCCCAGGCATTACTCACCCGTCCGCCGCTCGTCAGCAAAGAAAGCAAGCTTTCTTTCTGTTACCGCTCGACTTGCATGTGTTAGGCCTGCCGCCAGCGTTCAATCTGAGCCATGATCAAACTCTTCAATTAAAGTTTTTTGTGGCTCAATGAATACTGACTTCAAAACTAAAATTCATCCGAAGATGAACGTAATTTTAAAGCTATTACTATTCCAACAGAATAGTAATGAATTGACTGTGCCAAGATTAACAAGGTTAATCTCGATTGGTCACTCAGTTCATTGAAACCAATTGTGTTTCCGAAGAAACTATTGATTATCATCAACGAGTGCCCACACAGATTGATAGGTTTAAATTGTTAAAGAGCTACGATTTGGATTTCATCTCAAATCGGACGGTTATTTTAGCCATTTAAGCTTCAGTGTCAAACACTTTTTTGAAACTTTTTCATCATAATTGATGAAGACTGATAACCCACTAACTCGTTGTGTTCTTTAAGAACATCCCCCGTGTCAGTGAGTGCGCATTATAGGTTTCACGAAAAAAATGGCAATAGCTTTTTTGCTTTTTTTCCATTTTTTTTATTGTTCGACTAAAAAAGAGTCAGTAAGCGCTAAATTTACTAGTTTTGATTACCATTGTTCAAACTTTGTGGCGAATAAAGCGACTTTTTCCCAGTTGGTATACTCAACTTCTTTTGTCGTATCGGTTTCTCCCCCCGTCATATTCATGATGAAACGAATCATCATCTTATCGAACCAACCATAACGAGGATAATAGAGAGCACCAGCAAAGACACCAATAAGCTCTGGATGCCATGGCGACTTTTGCAAAAACGTTTGAATGTATCGACTTCCTTCAGGAGTGTCTTTGCCTTCATCTTCTTTACGGGCCGTTAAGTTGACACAGAAAAATGCCGCTTTCTTAGTTTGCAATTGCTCTAGATGTTGATCAATAAAACGATAGAGCGCCTTGTTAAGATGCCCGTAACGAATAGACGCGCCAATCAGAATCTTATCGTATTGAGCTAAATCCAATGAACCACACTCACTGAGATCAATGAAATCAGCTTGCAAAGAATGACATTGCTCCGCAATTGTATGGATGATTTTCTTTGTCTGCCCTTCTCGGGTCGAGTATAGATACAATGTTTTCAAAAGAAATCCTTAGCTTCGCCAGAAGGTCGGCGTAAACAAAATAAGTAGAGTGAAGACTTCAAGACGGCCAAAGACCATAGACACGACTAAAATCCATTTCGCAGCATCATTAACGTCTGCAAAGTGCACTGCAACGTCGCCAAGTCCAGGACCCAAGTTATTTAACGTCGCCGCAACGGCAGAAAAAGCACTTAGCTCCTCCATACCGGTTGCCATTAATGCCAGCATACAGACAATAAAGACCAAAGTATAAGTGGCAAAGAATCCCCAAACGGCATCGATGACTCGCTGTGGCAATGCCGCATTCCCAAATTTAATCGGATAAATCGCGCGAGGGTGAACTAAACGCTTCATCTCTCGAACGCCTTGTAAGGTCAATAATAAGATACGAATCACTTTCATACCGCCACCAGTTGAACCGGCGCAACCACCAATAAAAGAAGAAAACAGTAATAAGACAGGTAAGAATAGCGGCCACTGGGAAAATCCGGTCGTGGTAAATCCTGCCGTCGTGGATATAGAGACGGTTTGGAAAAGCGCTTGGTTGAAGGACTCCGAGAATGAACCATAGGTTTCGTGCGCCAAAAGCATGCTAAAGCACAAAACAAATAATACCAGTTGAATCAGTAAGAAAGAGCGAAACTCGCTATCTTTCCAATAATATTTTAAATGCACACCACCGGAAGAGAACGCCGCATAATGCAGAGTGAAGTTACACGCAGAGATCAATAAAAAGAAGACAGTTATAAGGTTGATGGTTTGGCTATTAAAATACCCCATGCTGGCATCGTGGGTCGAGAACCCTCCAATAGCAATGGTAGAGAAGCTGTGACAGATCGCATCGAACGCTGTCATCCCTGCAAACCAATAAGCCAAGGCACAGGCAATCGTCAAACTTAAATAGATATACCATAAGGCCTTGGCCGTTTCCGCTATACGCGGCGTCACTTTGGTATCTTTAACCGGACCGGGGATCTCGGCACGATAGAGCTGCATGCCACCGATCCCTAAGACAGGTAAAATAGCGACGGCAAGCACAATAATCCCCATACCACCGAACCATTGTAAAAACTGACGATAAAAGAGGATCGCTTTGGGTAATTCATCCAAGCCAACAATCACCGTCGCCCCTGTTGTGGTTAACGCGGAAAAAGACTCAAAAAACGCATTGGTTAAAGACACTTGTGGTCGGTCAGAAAGCAAAAAAGGCAATGAGCCTGCGCTACCGATCACCACCCAAAACAACACCACAATCAAAAACCCATCTCTGGATTTTAGTTCGTGCTTATTGTAACGGTTTGGCCACCATGCCACGCCACCAGCAAGTAACAAAATGAAGAATGTGGAGACAAAAGGAACCCCTTCTCCATCTCGATAAATCAGTGCCACTAAAGCAGGCGCGAGCATTGAGATACTGAATAGTGCCAACAATAAGCCGACAATACGAATAATAGAACGAAACTGCATGATATTATGGCTACCCAGCTAAGCGAGTGGCTTCCTTATTAGTTTGGCTGGTTGATTAGAACCTTTGCGCCGCTTTTGTTAATGAGAGTTTCCTTAAAAGCGGCGACCTGAAGGCATTCCAGTTCAATCACTAACTCTACCTTTTCACTATAGTCAGCTTTCACTTCTGTTGCTTCAAACTGAGTCATTATAGATTGTGTTAGCGGCATTAGAGGATAATCTAAACGTAATTGTAGTAACGTGGTGACTTTCTTTTCAATCGTTTGCAACTGTTTCAACGCCTGCTGCACACCTCCGCCATAGGCTTTCACCAGACCACCAGTCCCTAAGCGAATACCACCAAAATAACGAGTGACCACCGCGGTTAATTCACCTACTCCCGAGCCGGTGAGCTGAGCGAGAATGGGCTTGCCGGCCGTTCCTGAGGGTTCGCCATCATCGCTAAAGCCCCATTTCATTGAGTCATCACTGCGACCAGCCACAAATGCCCAACAATTATGGCGGGCATCTTTATGTTGCGTTTTTATCGTCTCAATGAACGCCTTTGCCTCTTCAATACTGGGAGTATGGGCCAGATAGGTAATAAAGGTGCTTTTCTTTATTTCTTCTTCAAAACGTACCGGAGATGCCGGGATTAGAAAGGGCTGTAGACTCATAAAATGATGAAAACTCTTGGTAGGGTGATTGAAGTTTAGCATGATCAAGTGAATAAATAAGATTGAAAATGTTAAAAAAAGTCACCGTCAGATTGAAAAAACCGCAGAATCCGTACACACTCTAAAGACTGGTCTAACCAGAAACTAGGTGTTGTCTTGCTAACCCAAAACGCGGAGAAAGATAATGATCTATCAGAACAGCGGTATCACCTTAACACTTCATCCTCATAACCTCATTGAATTATGTTTTTGCGCCTCTGGTTCTGTGAACAAATTGGATTTGGCTACCCTATCATCATTAAATGATGCCATCGACGTCATCGAAAACCATGAAACCTGCCAAGGCGTCATTTTCACCTCAGACAAAGCGAGTTTTATTGTCGGTGCAGACATTACTCAGTTCCTCACATTATTTCGTGCGCCCAGTGAAGAATTGACCGCTTGGCTGCAATACGCGAATAGCGTTTTTAACCGTATAGAGGATCTTACTGTACCCACCATTGCCGCATTGAGTGGGTATGTACTGGGCGGCGGATGTGAGTGTGTACTTGCAACAGATTTTCGCATTGGTGATGACACCACAAAAATAGGCTTACCCGAAACTCAATTAGGCATCCTTCCTGGTTTCGGTGGCACAGTGCGCCTTCCGCGCCTAATCGGCGTTGATAATGCGCTAGAAGCGATCACTCAAGGCCGTCAATATTCAGCCAAGCAAGCGTTATCACTGGGCATACTCGATGCCATTGTGGAGACGAAGGCACTGCTTGATTCTGCCATCGCCACCTTAACTCAAGCTCTTGCGCACCCAGAAGTATGGCAACAACGAAGAACACGTAAACAGGCACCGCTGTTGTTAGCGACATCAGAACAAATGCTGAGTTTTACTATCGCGAAATCAATGATTAAAAAGAAAGTAGGTACTCACTACCCTGCTCCAATCGCCGTACTAAAAGTGATCGAACAATCAGCAGAGCACTCACGACAAGAGGCTCAGAACAATGAAACCGCGGCTTTTGTTAATCTCGTTCAACATCCCTCAGCTCATGCGTTAGTTGGACTGTTTCTTAATGATCAATTCATTAAAAATCATTATACGTCAGACAAACGACCACCAGCCGATAACCAACTCGCCGTCATTGGTGCTGGGATTATGGGCGGCGGTATTGCGTATCAAATCGCTAGCCGAGATATGTTCGTCACCCTAAAAGATATTCAAAAAGAGGCGCTGACATTAGGATTGAATGAAGTCTCTAGCCTACTCAATAAACAATTAACACGCGGTAAAATTTCCGGCCAACTCCAAGCCGAAGTCTTAACCAGTATTCAACCGACTTTGTTTTATCAAGAAATACAACAAGCCAATACGGTCATCGAGGCCGTTGTCGAGAACCCCAAAATAAAATCCACTGTGCTCAGTGAAATTGAAGCGCACGTTTCTGACAACACCATCATGGCATCGAATACTTCGACGATTCCCATCAGTGAACTCGCCCACGCTTTGCAACATCCAGAGCGATTTTGTGGGATGCACTTTTTTAATCCCGTGCATCGTATGCCACTGGTCGAAATCATTCGCGGAGAAAAAACCGCACAAGCGACCATTGATCATGTGACCTCATTAGCGATGGCACTCGGAAAAACGCCAGTGGTCGTGAATGATTGTCCGGGATTTTTTGTTAACCGCGTACTCTTTCCCTACCTAGCCGCTTTCCGACTTTTGATAAGAGACGGAGTCGACTTCACACGTATCGACCAGATAATGGAAAGTCAATTTGGTTGGCCAATGGGCCCTGCTTATCTTCTTGATGTCGTAGGACTCGATACGGCTTACCATGCCCAGCAAGTCATGAATCAAGGGTATCCAGAGCGTTTTCATGCAATTGAGCATGATATTTTAACCTTGCTCTACCAAGAAAAATTATTGGGACAAAAAACGCAAGCTGGCTTTTACAGCTACAGCAAAGATCGCAAGGGTAATACCCAAAAAGTCCCAAACCCAGATGCCATCACACTTATAGAATCGATGCCCAAACCGGATCTTAGCATCACCGCTGACGAGATTATCGAACGCATGATGATTCCAATGTTGAATGAAGTCCTTCTGTGTTTGGAAGAGCAAATTGTGGCAACCCCACAAGAAGCGGATACGGCGCTGGTCTATGGTCTCGGGTTCCCTCCTTTTCATGGCGGTCCCTGCCAATATTTAGATACCTTGGGATTGGCGAATTATGCTCAGCAACTAGATAAATACCATCATTTAGGGGCTCTTTATCATTCACCACCATTACTGGTCACCATGCAACAAGACAACTCGAGCTTTTATCAGCAACGTTATCAATCTGAGCTACCCGTCGTTCCATCCATGAAAGAGGAGTACTAAGTCATGAACCGCATTGTGATCGTAGATTGCTTACGTACCCCTATGGGGCGATCCAAACAGGGATCATTTCGGCATATTCGAGCAGAAGATCTTTCTGCACAACTCATGTCTGGGATCGTGCTGAAGTATCCACAAATCGATCCTACATGGATCGAAGATATCTATTGGGGCTGCGTACAACAAACCATGGAACAAGGCTTTAATATTGCGAGAAATTCGGCCTTGCTCGCTCAACTTCCCAAACAAATCGCAGCCGTCACCGTTAACCGATTATGTGGTTCATCCATGCAAGCACTGCATGATGCAACGCGCTCTATCATGGTGGGTGACAGCGATTTTTGCTTAGCCGGTGGCGTGGAACACATGGGGCATGTGCCCATGACTCATGGCATTGATATTCACCCGCAACTCAATCACAGCGTCTCTAAAGCCTCGGCGATGATGGGGTTAACCGCGGAAGTTGTCGCGCGGCACTACGATATTGCTCGCAGTAGACAAGATGCATTTGCATTAGCATCGCATCAGCGAGCGAGTAAAGCCTCACTTGAACATCGCTTTAACAAAGAAATTATGCCCATTTGGGGACACAACTCAGAGGGAACGTTCACCTTAATTGAATCCGATGAGGTGATTCGTCATGATGCGTCACTAGAAGCCTTGGCAACGCTTTCTCCAGCCTTTGACCCGCACTCAGGTACCGTCACAGCGGGGAATTCGTCAGCGATTTCCGATGGCGCTGCAATCTTGCTACTCACCACCGAAGACAAAGCCAAGCAATATGATCTGCCAATCCGCGCTGTCGTTCGCTCTATGGCTGTCGCTGGGTGCGATCCGGTGACTATGGGGCTAGGTCCAATTCCTGCCACTCATAAAGCACTAAAGCGTGCCGGGCTGACGTTGGAAGATATCGGTGCGATAGAGCTCAATGAAGCGTTTGCAGCTCAATCCTTAGCATGTATCGAGGAATTAGGTCTCGAAGAGGCGATCGATTCAAAAATCAACCTGCATGGCGGCGCGATCGCCTTGGGTCATCCATTAGGATGTTCTGGCGCGCGGATTTGTACTTCGCTGATTAATGTCATGGAACAACAAAATGTGCAGTTTGGTCTCGCCACTATGTGTATTGGCATGGGACAAGGCATTGCGACGATTTTCGAGCGGCCATAACCATGCCCTGCGGGCGCTAACCCAATGAAAAAAGCCGCCCTATTTGGCGGCTTTCTTTGTAGGCTATCACCGTACGGTTCGCTTACTTTTTCACTGGACGCCGCCAATCGGCAATGCGGCGCTCTGGCGCACGAGTAATCACAAGCTCACCCTCAGCATTGATATCTTTTGTTACTGTGGTGCCCGCACCAATCGTGACTCCATCAGCGACTTTAACTGGAGCCACTAACTGGGTGTCCGATCCCACGAAGACGTCATTGCCGATAATGGTTTTGTGTTTGTTGGCACCATCGTAATTACATGTAATCACGCCCGCGCCTAAATTAACACGTTGCCCCACTTGTGCATCACCAACATAAGCCAGATGGTTTGCTTTGGAGCCTTCACCAAGCGTGGCGTTTTTGACTTCAACGAAGTTACCGACATGAGCATCGTTATGCAATTCTGCACCAGGACGTAAACGCGCAAATGGACCCACGGTACAGGTTTCACCAACAGTCGCATTCTCAATGACGCTGTAAGGACGAACGATGGTGTTATCATCGATCTCACAATCAGTTAGCACACAGCCCGCACCAATCACCACGTTATCACCGAGACTCACTTTGCCTTCAATGATCACGTTCGCATCAATTTCCACATCCTTACCGCACTGTAATTCACCGCGAAGATCAAAACGACTCGGATCGCGCAGCATCACGCCTTGCACTAATAACTGATGTGCGCATTCGGCTTGATAAATTCGCTCAAGACGAGCCAGTTGTACTCGGTCATTCACGCCTTCAACTTCATTATCACTCACTGGGTGAATTGATTGGATCACACGCCCCTCATGATGAGCGGCTGCAATGATATCGGTGAGATAATATTCGCCTTGCGCATTGTCATTACTTAAACCGCTTAACCAACGTTTTAAATCACGACCATCCGCCACCATCACACCAGTGTTAATTTCTTGAATGGCTTTCTGTTCGTCACTGGCATCTTTTTGTTCAACAATGGCGACAACAGAATCGTTCTCTCGAACAATACGGCCATACCCGGTAGGATCATCCATCACAAGCGTCAGAAGACCAATGCCACCTTCGGGTTGTCCATCAAGCATACGTGCTAATGTGGCCTCTGAAATCAACGGCACATCACCATAGAGAATCAAGACCTTCTCATCATCAGCAAAGTGAGGCGCTGCTTGATTAACGGCATGACCGGTTCCCAATTGCTCAGCTTGCAGTACCCAATTGACCGACTCTTGCTCCAATGTTTTCTGCATTAAGTCACCACCATGGCCATAAACCAAGTGGATGTTATTGACCCCAATCCCATGACATGTATCGATGACATGCTTAACCATGGGTTTACCCGCCAAAGTATGCAGAACTTTGGGTAAAGCCGAATGCATTCGTGTACCCTTGCCGGCGGCAAGAATGACTGCGCTGAATTTCATGAGTTACCTACGTATGACGTTAATTAAAAAATAAAAATAAACAATTTCACTCGTATTTTAACCACACCCTCGGTAATAGTTAATTATCTAAGTGTTAATTTATAAAAAATAAACAAAAAGGCGACCATAGGCCGCCTTTCTTTTTACATCACGCTGTTAACAAGCATTAACGACGTTTTTTGGTCAGCTCAATGACTCGAATTTGAGCCATTGCTTTAGCTAGTTCACTTGCCGCTTGTGCAAAGTCCATATCACCATGCTGACTCTGAATATGTTCCTCAGCACGCTGTTTGGCTTCTTCAGCCTTCGCTGCGTCAAGATCTTCACCACGAATCGCCGTGTCAGCAAGTACTGTCGCAGTACCCGGCTGAACTTCAACAATACCACCAGAAACATAAATGATTTCTTCGTGGCCGTGCTGCTTCACAATACGCACCATACCAGGCTTGATAGCGGTCAGCAGCGGAGTGTGGCCGTGGAAAATTCCAAGCTCACCTTCGCTACCGGTCACCTGAAATGTTTCTACCAGACCAGAAAACAGTTTTTTCTCAGCACTGACTACATCCAGATGAAAGGTTATTGCTGCCATATCGCCTCCTAATTAGCCTTACATTTTTTTCGCTTTTTCTACTGCTTCTTCAATAGCGCCACAGTACATGAAGGCTTGCTCAGGAATATCGTCGTAATCGCCATCTAGCAGACCTTTAAAGCCATTCAATGTATCTTTTAGCGATACATAAATACCAGGGTCGCCAGTAAATACTTCGGCTACGTGATAAGGCTGAGTTAGGAAACGTTCCATCTTACGCGCACGCGCAACAACACGCTTATCTTCTTCAGACAGTTCGTCCATACCAAGAATCGCAATGATGTCTTTTAGCTCTTTATAGCGCTGTAGCGTTTGTTGAACGCCACGTGCGATATCATAGTGCTCTTGACCAACAACCAATGGGTCAAGCTGACGAGATGTCGAATCCAACGGGTCGATCGCTGGGTATAGACCCATAGATGCGATGTTACGGTTCAATACAACGGTTGCATCCAAGTGAGCAAATGTTGTCGCTGGAGATGGGTCAGTCAAGTCATCCGCTGGTACATATACCGCCTGTACAGACGTGATAGAACCGGTTTTCGTTGACGTGATACGCTCTTGAAGCACACCCATTTCTTCAGCCAATGTCGGCTGGTAACCTACCGCAGACGGCATACGACCTAGCAGTGCTGATACCTCAGTACCGGCCAATGTATAACGATAAATGTTATCGATAAACAGCAGTACGTCACGACCTTCATCACGGAAACGTTCAGCCATTGTCAAACCAGTCAAAGCAACACGTAGACGGTTACCTGGTGGCTCGTTCATCTGACCGTAAACCATTGCAACTTTAGATTCCTCAGGATTCTCTAAGTTAACAACGCCCGCTTCCTGCATTTCGTAGTAGAAATCGTTACCTTCACGAGTACGCTCACCAACACCCGCAAATACTGAAAGACCAGAGTGCTTCAGTGCGATATTGTTGATAAGTTCCATCATGTTTACGGTTTTACCAACACCGGCACCACCGAATAGACCGATTTTACCACCTTTTGCAAATGGACAAATCAAGTCAATAACTTTAACACCGGTTTCTAGAAGTGCAGTCGAGTTAGACTGTTCTTCGTAGCTTGGTGCTGCGCGGTGAATTGAATACTGTTGCTCAGCACCGATCTCACCACGTTCATCAATCGCGTCACCTAAGACGTTCATGATACGACCAAGGGTTTTTGTACCCACTGGCACTGAAATTGGAGCGCCAGTATTTTCAACTGTCATTCCACGACGTAAACCATCTGAGCTACCCATTACGATTGCGCGACATACGCCACCGCCAAGTTGCTGTTGCACTTCAAGAACCAAACGTTCTTTTGCTTCAACAACGTTAAGAGCATCGTAAACACTAGGTACTTCGCTCTGTGGGAACTCCACGTCGACTACTGCGCCGATGATCTGTACGATCTTACCTGTAGCCATCGTTAATCCTCTAAACTGTTTGTTTTACCTAAGCTTAAACCGCAGCTGCGCCACTCACAATTTCTGATAGTTCTTGCGTAATCGCCGTTTGACGGGCTTTGTTATACACAAGTTCTAAATCATCAATTAAGTTAGACGCGTTATCTGTCGCAGCTTTCATCGCAATCATTCGAGCCGCTTGCTCACAAGCAAGGTTCTCAACCACACCTTGATAGACCTGAGACTCTACATAACGTAGCAGTAAGGCATCAAGTAGCGGTTGTGGCTCTGGCTCGTAGATATAATCCCACGAGTGATCACGCTGCATTTCTTCACTGTCTGATTTAGGCAAAGGCAGCAATTGATCGATCGTTGGTTGTTGTACCATCGTATTCACAAACTCGTTAAATACAACGTACAGGCGATCTAATTCACCATTATCATATTTCTTCAGCATCACGCCGACAGAACCGATCAAGTCTTCCAAACTTGGTTGATCACCAAGACCAGAAACTTGAGCCGCTACTTTAGCGCCAGACTGAGCAAAAAAAGACGTCGCTTTCGAACCGATAATACCCAGTTCAACTTCAACCCCTTTGTTCTGCCATGACTTCATATCCACTAGGGCTTTCTTGAACAAGTTAATGTTCAAACCACCACATAAGCCACGATCAGTAGAAACAATGATATAACCAACTCGTTTCGCTTCACGCTCTTCTAGGTAAGGATGACGATACTCTAGATTCGCGTTAGCGACATGACCGATCACTTTACGCATCGTTTGCGCATATGGACGGGAAGCCCGCATCGATTCTTGCGAACGACGCATTTTAGAAGCGGCTACCATTTCCATTGCTTTCGTAATTTTCTGAGTGCTTTTCACACTACCGATTTTACTACGTATTTCTTTTGCGCCGGCCATCATTACTCTCCATTAGCAGGTGGCATTGCTGCCACCAACTTCGTTACCAAGTTTGGGTTGCCTTGAAATCTTGAACAAGCTTATTCAACTTCTCTTCGATTTCTTTGTTGTAAGCACCCGCCTTGCCAATCTCTTCTGCTAGGTCAGCATATTGAGAGTGAGCGTACGATAGTAATGCGGCTTCAAAATCTAGAACTTTGTTCAATTCTACATCTTCAAGGTAACCACGCTCTGCAGCGAAGATTGATAAACCTTGATCAAAAATAGACATTGGTGCGTACTGATTTTGTTTCATCAGTTCGGTCACCTTCTGACCATGTTCTAACTGTTTCTTTGTCGCTTCATCAAGATCCGATGAGAATTGAGCAAACGCTGCCAATTCACGGTATTGAGCCAATGCAGTACGAATACCACCGGCCAATTTCTTGATCAATTTCGTTTGTGCAGAACCACCTACACGAGAAACAGAAACACCAGGGTCAACCGCAGGACGAACACCCGCGTTGAACAGTTCAGTCTGTAGGAAAATCTGACCATCCGTAATCGAAATTACGTTGGTTGGTACGAATGCAGATACGTCACCAGCCTGAGTTTCGATAATAGGCAGAGCCGTTAAAGAACCCGTTTTACCTGTCACAGCACCACCTGTTTTACGCTCAACATATTCAGCGCTAACACGAGATGCACGTTCTAGAAGACGTGAGTGGAGGTAGAATACGTCACCTGGGAAGGCTTCACGGCCTGGTGGGCGACGTAGCAATAGAGAAATCTGACGATAGGCTACCGCTTGTTTTGATAGGTCATCATAAACAATCAGTGCATCTTCACCACGATCACGGAAGTACTCACCCATTGCACAACCAGAATATGGTGCAAGGTATTGTAGTGCCGCAGATTCAGACGCAGACGCGACAACAACGATTGTGTTGCTTAATGCATCATGCTCTTCGAGTTTACGAACAACGTTCGCAATCGTAGAAGCTTTCTGACCAATCGCAACATAAATCGAGTAGATACCAGAATCTTTCTGGTTGATGATCGCATCAATCGCCATCGCAGTTTTACCTGTCTGACGGTCACCGATGATCAACTCACGCTGACCACGGCCGATTGGCACCATTGAGTCAACCGATTTGTAACCTGTTTGTACAGGTTGATCAACCGATTGGCGATCAATAACGCCCGGTGCAATCACTTCAACAGGAGAAGTCAGTTTGGTGTCGATAGGACCTTTGCCATCAATTGGCTCACCCAGTGTGTTAACAACACGACCAAGCAATTCAGGACCCACAGGTACTTCAAGAATACGACCAGTACCTGTTACTTTATCGCCTTCTTTTAAGTTGGCGTACGGGCCCATTACCACTGCACCCACTGAGTCACGCTCAAGGTTAAGTGCTAGCGCATAACGGCCACCCGGTAATTCAATCATTTCACCCTGCATCACGTCCGCTAGGCCGTGAATACGGATAATACCATCGCTTACCGAAACGATAGTACCTTCATTGCGAGCTTCAGTGACAACGTCAAATGATTCAATACGTTGTTTAATTAGATCGCTAATTTCCGTGGAATTAAGTTGCATGCTCCAATCCCCATCAAGACTGCAATGCATCGCTCAGGCGGCCTAAACGACCACGTGCTGAGTTATCGATGACTAAGTCTCCGGCTCGAATTACAACCCCAGCTAGTAGGGTCTCATCTATACTGCAATTCAGCAGAACTTTACGCTCAAGGCGCTGCTCCAGTTTGCTGCTGATATCTGCTTTTTGCTGTTCAGAAAGCTCTGTTGCAGAAATAATATCCACATCAATTTTCGACTCATGCTCTTTTTTCAAAGCATGGAATTCAGCACAAATATCAGGCATGACGCTTAAGCGTCCATTTTCAGCCATCACCTTTATCAGGTTTTGACCGAATTCATCAAACTGTTCGCCACAAACCCCGATAAATATTTCTGCAAGCTTGCTTGCAGACATAGAACTAGTTAAAAGTTCATGTATTTGCTCGTTGTTTGTTACTTCAGCAGCGAATATCAACATTTCAGACCATTGGTCTAACTGCTGCTTCTCCACCGCAAAATCGAATGCTGCTTTAGCATAGGGGCGTGCAATAGTAGTCATAGTAGACATAAGCGCCCCCACCCTTAAAGTTTTGCAGTAATGTTGTCGAGAATATCTTTATGCGCGTCTTTATCGACAGAACGCTCAAGAATCTTCTCAGCACCAGCTATTGCCAGAGTTGCAACTTGTTTACGCAGTTCATCGCGTGCACGGTTACGCTCGGCTTCAATTTCAGCTTCAGCATGATCAAGAATCTTCTGACGTTCTGTCATCGCTTCTTCTCGTGCTTCATCCAAAATCTGCGCTTTACGTTTATTCGCTTGCTCGATGACCTCAGTTGCTGTGCGCTTCGCTTCTTTCATTTGTTCAGAAGCGTTAGCTTGTGCTAGATCCAAGTCTTTTTTTGCTCGCTCAGCGGCTTGCAAACCGTCGGCAATTTTTTGCTGACGTTCTTCGATCGCTTTGATGATTGGTGGCCATACATATTTCATGCAGAACCAAACAAACAAAATAAAAGCGATTGCTTGACCTAGCAGAGTTGCGTTCATATTCACAACAGCTACCCCCTAATTTGGACAGACTCGTGTTAATCAATGGCAAAACCGACGTTTTGCCTACGGAAAAACGTGATTAACCTAGTTGACCTACAAATGGGTTTGCGAATGTGAATAGAAGCGCAATTACGATACCAATCATAGGAACCGCATCCAGCAGGCCCGCGATGATGAACATCTTAACTTGCAGCATAGGAGCCATCTCAGGTTGACGCGCTGCGCCTTCAAGGAATTTACCGCCTAGAAGCGCGAAACCGATCGCAGTACCTAGAGAAGCAAGACCGACGATGATACCTACGGCGATTGCAGAAAAGCTCAGTAAAGTTTCCATTACTATCTCCAATATAAGAATTTGGCTAAATGCCCAATAAAAGCTTTAAAAATAAAGTATAAAAAATTAATGATCCGAGTCTTCATGAGCCATGGATAGATACACTACCGTCAACATCATAAATACAAATGCTTGAATCAAAATTACCAGAATATGGAAAATAGCCCACGGAAGTGAACCCATCCATTGTAGCCACCAAGGCAACATTGCCGCACAAAGAATGAATACAACCTCACCCGCAAACATGTTACCGAACAAACGCATTCCCAGAGAAAGAGGCTTCGCCAGTAGCGATACCACTTCAATAAGAAGGTTGAACGGGATCATGATAGGCGTGTTGAACGGATGTAAAGTCAACTCTTTCACGAAACCCATAAAGCCTTTTACTTTGATGCTATAGAAAATCATCAGAGCAAAAACCCCCAGAGCCAAAGCCATGGTGATATTCACATCAGCAGAAGGAACCACTTTTAAGTAAGGAATTCCAAGCAGATGCTGTGCTGAGTACGGCAAGAAATCAATTGGCACAAGGTCCATGATATTCATTAGCAATACCCAACAAAAGATAGTTAGTGCCAGCGGAGCTATAAGAGGATTGCGTCCATGAAAGGTCTCTTTGACGTTTTGATCGACAAATTCAACCACTATTTCAACAAAACACTGTAGCTTGCCTGGTACACCCACTGTTGCTTTCTTTGCAATAGAACGGAAAATCACTAGGAAAATCAGTCCTGTGAACAAAGAAAAAAACAGGCTATCGATATGAACGTTCCAGAAACTTGTCTCACTAATTTGCCATCCCAAATCATAGTGCTCTGAAATACGAGCCAGTGACAGGTTTGCCAAATGGTGATCTATGTAACCGGACGGTGTTAGCGCTTCACCTGGCGCAGCCATAACTCATCCTATTTTTTGTTGTTGATAAATAATACTGGCGCAAAAATATTAACACCCAGTGCCAGCAAATAGGTTATTTTCAGAGGAACAAGTTCCACCTGAATATACATGTAAGCGACAGAAAACAGAGCAATGGTAATGAGAATTTTCAATACTTCACCTGTATAAAATGAAGCCGCGATGCGCTTGGCAGCACGAGCTCCACTAAACAGAAAAGCACATAACGCAAATACAGCATTGGCGATGACACAAATGCCACCCCCTATCAGCGCTGAAACTCCCCATTCAGCATTCACCACAACAGCCATTCCTGTTGCCACAACCATAACTGCGCACAGCTGGATCAATAACAATTGCTTAGCAAGCTCTCGTCCCGGTCTAGCTAACGCAGCTACCATGTATTCTACCTCGCGTAGTATGCTCCAACCCACAACAAATAAAGCTGGAGACTATGCTAAAAAATTGTATACACTTGCCATAAAGCTTGGCAATGCAAATACCACAAAAAGTTACAGTTTTGCTTACAACTCGACAACTTTTCATTTAAAAAGTCATTTTTTACAATTGATACAGGTCAATTATGTCATTTAGCCTTCTAGCTTGGCAATGACTTGTTGTAATTTGTGAGGTTCATCGAGGTTGATAGTCAGTTTCGATTTTCCATCTTTTCCACGGACGATGGAGACTTTAGCGTCCAACTTCGCACTCAAATTTTGTGATATCTGTTGAATTTCTACGTCTTCTACCACATTTTTATCGTCAGATACATTAGAAAGGCACTTTTTGACAAGTTGCTCAGTTTGACGAACGGTCATCTGCTTTTTAGCAACACGTTGAGCAATATCCACTTGTTGCTCACCTTCCAGCATCAATAGAGCCCGAGCGTGCCCCATTTCAAGCTGCTTGGTTTCGACAAAATATTTCACCTGATCGTCTAATTGGTTAAGACGCAGCAAATTACTCACCGTGGTGCGGGATTTACCAATCACATCGGCCACTTGTTGATGCGTTAAACTGAATTCATTCTGCAGACGTTCCAGCGCTTGCGCCTCTTCAATCGCATTGAGATCTTCACGCTGAATATTCTCGATCAAGGCCATTGCAACCGCTGCGTTATCAGCCACTTGCTTGACTAAACAAGGAACTTTGCTCAATCCAGCTAAACGGGCGGCTCGCCAACGGCGTTCACCAGCAATAATTTCATAACCGCCAGCCGCGACAGGACGCACCACGATCGGTTGAATGATCCCTTGTGATTGGATTGAAGCAGAGAGTTCTTCTAGCGCTTCCGAAGACATATCTTTACGCGGTTGATAGATACCAGGCTTTAAGTTATTTATCCCTAATTCAGCAAGCTCACCATCCACAGAGACATCTTGATGACTCGGGGTGTCGTACTGTTTTTCACGAGACATTGAACTGGTCGCCAATAAAGCATCCAATCCTTTTCCTAAACCACGTTTAGACATGTAAACCCATTCCTTAAATTAAAACGTTATGCGGGGACTTGCTCACGACGCAACATTTCGCCAGCTAATGCTAAATACGCTTTAGCACCAGCGGAATATTTATCGTAGTACATAGCTGGTTTACCATGACTCGGAGCTTCGGCTAAACGGACATTACGCGGAATTACCGTACGATAGACTTTCGCACCAAAGTGCTTCTTCAGTTGGTCTGACACCTCGTTCGATAATCGATTACGAGGATCGTACATAGTGCGGAGTAACCCTTCAATTTGTAAATTTTCGTTGACGACAGCCGCCAGTTTACTGATGGTATCCATCAGTGCGGTCAATCCTTCAAGCGCAAAATACTCACACTGCATCGGTACAAGCACCGAATCAGCAGCGGCCATGGCGTTAATAGTAAGCAAATTCAAAGCTGGCGGACAATCAATAAAGATATAATCATAGCTATCGCGCACAGCGGAGATCGCATTCTTTAGACGTACCTCACGGGCAAACACTTCCATTAACTTAATCTCGGCCGCGGTGACATCACCATTTGCAGCGATTAAGTCATAGTGTCCGGTTGTGTTATGAACCACGACATCGTCAAATGCGGCATCTTCAACCAACAACTCATACGCCGTCGCTTCAACTTGGTATTTATCCACTCCGCTTGCCATTGTCGCATTGCCTTGTGGGTCCAAATCGATCACTAGAACCTTACGTTTCGTCGCCGCCATCGATGCGGCTAAATTAATACATGTTGTTGTTTTACCAACGCCGCCTTTTTGGTTGGCAATTGCTACAATTTTTCCCACAGTGTGCCTCGCTATTATCCCTTGCGAGATAAGATTACAAGATGACGCTCACCTTCCAACTCCGGAACATCCAAAGATTTGACACAGTTCACACAACACCATTCAGGGAGCTGATCAATTTCAGTTTGATCAACTTGTCCTTTTAGCGCTAAAAATACACCGGTCTCGGCTTTTGGTAAAGTTTCACACCAATGAACCATATCACTCATCGAAGCAAATGCTCGGCTTAACACCGCATCAAACCCTTCACCGGCATCGTATTCTTCAACCCGGCTTTGAACCGGGGTGACGTTGTGGATGCCAAGCTCATGAACGACTTGTTTAATAAACCGAATACGTTTACCTAAACTGTCCAGCAACACAAAATCTTTGTCTGGATTCATTATCGATAATGGAATCCCAGGTAATCCAGGACCGGTCCCCACATCAATGAATCGATGTCCGTCGAGAGAAGCGCTGACTACGATACTATCGAGGATATGCTTGATAAGCATATCCATCGGGTTTCTTACGGAAGTCAAGTTATACGCTTTATTCCACTTATTGAGAAGCGCCACGTATCCGACTAATTGCTCTCTTTGATGCTCAGACACGACTAAATCTGTCTGAGCAAGCAAGCTATCGAGTTTGGTTCGCAATGCGTTCACTACGCCACTTCCCCTTTCTTTAGCATACCGTGCTTTTTAAGGTGTACCAGCAAGATTGAAATCGCTGCAGGTGTTACACCTGAAATTCGTGATGCAATACCAATTGTTTCCGGTTTCGTGTCCGTCAACTTCATCACGACTTCATTCGATAACCCTTTCACTTGGCTGTAATCTAAGTCAAATGGCAACTGAGTATGTTCATGACGCAATGATTTTTCGATCTCGTCTTTTTGGCGCTGAATATAGCCTTCATACTTCACTTGAATTTCGACCTGTTCAGCGGCTTGATCGTCATCTAACTTCGGCGCAAAAGTCGCTAATGATGAGACTAAGTCGTAATTCATTTCAGGACGACGTAATAAATCCGCCCCATTGGCTTCACGAGTCAGTGGAGTTTTTAACATCGCATTTAATTCACCAATTTCATTCGATGTAGGATGAATCCATACTGAGCCTAAACGCTGACGCTCGCGTTCAATATTTTCTACTTTTTCATTGAAACGCGCCCAGCGAGCATCATTCACAAGACCTAATTCCCGTGCTTTTTCTGTCAAACGCAGATCAGCGTTATCTTCACGTAATAATAATCGATATTCCGCTCGAGACGTGAACATACGGTAAGGTTCTTGTGTGCCCATTGTAGAAAGGTCATCAATCAATACGCCCATGTAGGCTTGATCGCGACGTGGGCTCCAACCTTCTTTGTCTTGACTGAATAAACTTGCATTCAATCCGGCCATCAAACCTTGCGCAGCCGCTTCTTCATAACCGGTTGTGCCATTGATTTGTCCGGCGAAGAACAAACCTTTAATAAATTTGGTTTCGTACGTATTTTTCAAATCACGAGGATCAAAATAATCGTACTCAATAGCATAGCCTGGACGCATGATATGGGCATTTTCAAACCCTTTCATTGAGCGCACAATTTGCAGCTGTACATCAAAAGGTAAGCTGGTGGAGATACCATTAGGATACAGTTCGCGGCTGTTTAACCCTTCGGGTTCGATGAAGATTTGATGACTATTTTTATCTGCAAAGCGCATCACTTTGTCTTCAATCGATGGACAGTAACGAGGTCCAATACCTTCAATCACACCAGAATACATCGGACTACGATGTAAATTTTCGCGGATTACATCATGCGTGCGATCATTGGTATGGGTGATATAACACGGAATTTGGTTAGGGTGTTGTGTGCGATTGCCCATAAATGAAAATACAGGCGTTGGATTATCACCATGTTGCTGAGCGAGCTGTGAAAAATCAACGCTGTTCGCATCAATGCGTGGTGGTGTTCCTGTTTTTAAACGATCGACTCGAAATGGCAAATCACGCAAACGATCCGCTAGCGCGATCGACGGTGGATCGCCAGCACGACCCCCTGAGAAGTTTTCTAAACCAATGTGGATCTTACCGCCCAAAAAGGTCCCCACAGTCAACACAACCGATTTGGCTTTGAATTTAAGCCCCATCTGCGTCACTACACCCGTTACTTGATCATTTTCAACAATAAGATCATCGGCAGATTGTTGGAACAAGGTTAGGTTAGGGGTATTTTCCAAAGCATTGCGAACATACGTTTTGTATAACGCACGGTCTGCTTGAGCGCGAGTTGCTCGAACCGCAGGTCCTTTTGACGCGTTAAGTGTTCGAAATTGAATACCTGCGTGGTCAATAGCTTCAGCCATCAAGCCACCCATGGCGTCGACTTCTTTGACAAGATGTCCTTTGCCAATCCCACCGATGGCTGGATTGCAAGACATTTGTCCTAGAGTATCAATGTTGTGAGTAATCAATAGGGTGTTTTGGCCAGTGCGAGCGGCGGCTAAAGCGGCTTCCGTTCCTGCATGACCGCCACCAACCACAATGACGTCAAATGTTTCGTGATAAAGCATGAACGACCTCAGGTAATCTGTTAAGGCTAAGGAAAATTAAAGGATGCGTATTCTACCTTCTTTCGGTCGTCTATTAAATCGGTTTTATTGATTTTTAATGATCCCTTTAAAGACTTAATATATATAAGATCTTTATATAGATCTCTTATTAGATCTATTATTAGGATCAACGATCTCTGTGGATAAGTGATAAATGATCAATGGGATCATGGATCTTACGTTGATCAGAACTTGTGATCATCAACTGATCAACATAAGGAGAAGCTGGGATCAAAAAGCCTACTTATACACAGGGGGATCCAAGACTATAACTTGTACATTGGATAACTAATGGTTGATCACCGGATAACAGTATACTTATCCACAGATTGTTTGTTCAAAAAAGCAGCAAACAGATTACTCGCTTCGTGCTAAAACGCCGGTTTTCTAAAAAGCATCGTAAAAAAAGCGACCATGCGGTCGCTTCTCTGTGAGCACAAAGCCGATTATTGAGAGAATTTATCTGCGACTGTGGCGAACCATTCCTCGGCGGCATCTTCTGGAACAGGATAGGTTTGCACGTCAATCGTGACGCATTCTGTTAATGGTGTGGCGCCAATATCCTCAAGTAAGGCAAAGGCATGTTTACCGGCTCCACAAAAGGTATCGTAGCTCGAATCGCCGATCGCCACGACGGCATAGTGTAAGTCTTGTGTTCTTGGTGGCGTGTCTTGCAGATATGAAATGAAGGGCTGGATATTGTCTGGATAATCTCCCGCGCCGTGAGTCGATGTGACGATCAACCAAATCCCTTGCGCTGGAATATCATTCGGATCCGGTTGGTTATGGATGGTGGTTTCGAGGCCTTGGGCTTCGAGCAAATCATTAAGATGATCACCGACATATTCAGCACTGCCTAGTGTGCTACCCGTAATAATATGGATCATGATGGCTGTCCCATTACTTAGATTATAATTCGCCGTCTATCCTAGACGATTTATTGTTGTTTTGGCTATGGTTACCTTTTCGTGATGACCAAAGAGAGGAAGGATAGGAAGGTAAAGAGAGCGGTTGGGTCGTTATAAAAAACCCTAATCCTCGCTCAGCAAGCATTAGGGTCGGTGTCTGCGACTTCATGACTCAATGGGGTCAGAAGATGCGATTATTTTCCGATACAGAAAGACGAGAAAATCTTACCGAGCAAATCATCTGAGTTGAATTCGCCGGTAATCTCGTTTAAATGCTGCTGAGTGATGCGCAGCTCTTCGGCAAGGATTTCTCCTGCCATATAACCTTCAAGCTGTTCACGTCCTGTGAGAAGGTGTTCTGAGGCTCTCTCAAGGGCATCTAAGTGACGGCGACGGGCCATAAAACCCCCTTCTTGATAACTCGAGAATCCCATGCAGTCTTTGAGATGAGCGCGCAGCGTTTCTACGCCTTGGCCGGTTTTGGCGGATAAGCGAATGAGCATTGAATCATCTTTCTCGGTTAACCCGAGTTCCTCATGAGTTTGGTCGACTTTGTTGCGTATGACCGTCATGCCAATATGCGCCGGTAAACGATCGACAAAGTCTGGCCAAATGTCTTTCGGGTCGGTTGCATCGGTGGTGGTGCCATCGACCATGAACAATACGCGGTCAGCTTGATTAATTTCATCCCACGCTCGCTCAATCCCAATTTTTTCTACCTCATCGGTGGAATCGCGTAACCCTGCGGTATCAATGATATGGAGCGGCATGCCATCAATGTGAATATGCTCTCTTAGTACATCACGAGTGGTGCCCGCAATGTCGGTTACAATCGCACTGTCTTTGCCTGAGAGAGCGTTTAGGAGGCTTGATTTGCCAGCATTGGGGCGACCGGCGATCACCACTTTCATGCCTTCGCGCATGATCGCGCCCTGATTGGCTTCTTGGCGTACGGCCTCTAAGTTAGCAATGATCGTGTTGAGATCGGTCAGCACTTTGCCGTCCGCTAAGAAATCAATTTCTTCTTCTGGAAAATCAATCGCGGCTTCGACGTAAATACGCAAGTGAATGAGTGATTCCACCAGCGTATTGATGCGTTTTGAAAATTGGCCTTGGAGGGATTGTAAAGCCGATTTAGCGGCTTCCTCTGAGCTGGCATCAATGAGGTCCGCAATGGCTTCTGCTTGCGTTAAATCCATTTTATCGTTCATAAAGGCGCGTTCTGAGAATTCACCAGGACGTGCCGCTCGAATGCCTGGAATCTGCAAAATACGTTTGATTAACATATCAATGACCACAGGGCCGCCATGACCTTGTAATTCTAAAACGTCTTCACCTGTGAATGAATGAGGGTTAGGGAAGAAGAGGGCGATACCTTGGTCGAGCTCGTTACCATCACTATCTTTAAACGGTAAATACTCAGCATAGCGCGGGCGCAGCGTTTTCCCTGTTACCGCGGTGGCGACTTGGGTAGCCAGTGGCCCTGAAACGCGAATAATACCTACACCACCGCGCCCTGGGGCGGTAGCTTGAGCGACAATGGTATCTGTAGTCATAATGTTACCTAAACCGAATTAATGAGTGTCACATTGTAATCAGCCAAACAAAAAAAGGCGACCTTTCGGTCGCCTCAATCGATATGACTGTTGTGCGCTTACTTAGTCTTTGCCTTTTTAGGGACTTTCGTATGCAAGCCTTTTTTCTCGAGACCTTTGTAAATCATCGTTTGTTGAATCAAGGTTACGATGTTTGACATCAAGTAGTACAGCACCAATCCTGCAGGGAAGAACAGGAAGAATGCAGAGAAAACAACCGGCATAAAGGTCATGATTTTTTGTTGCATTGGGTCCGTCACTGTTGACGGACTCATCTTCTGAATCATGAACATACTGATACCCATTAGTACCGGTAAAATGTAGTACGGGTCTTGTGCTGACAAGTCATGAATCCAACCGAAGAATGGCGAATGACGCAATTCAACAGACTCCATCAATGCCCAATACAGGGATATGAAGATCGGCATTTGTAGGAAGATAGGCAAACAACCACCGAGTGGATTCACTTTCTCTTTCTTATACAAGGCCATCATTTCTTGGCTCATACGCTGACGGTCATCACCGATGCGTTCACGCATTTCCTGCATTTTGGGTTGCAGCATGCGCATTTTAGCCATGGATGTGTATTGCGCTTTGGTCAGTGGGTACATTGCACCACGTACAATCAGCGTTAAACCAATGATGGCAAGACCCCAGTTACCCACAAAAGATTGGATAAAAGAGAGCAGCATATGCAGTGGTTTCGCAAGGAACCATAACCAGCCGTAATCGACAACAAGGTCGAGGTGATCCGCGGTTGCTGCCATTGCATCTTGCAGTTTAGGACCGACCCACAATGTCGCTTTGAACTGACCGCTTTGGTCGTTGGCAATGGTTTTATCTTGGGTACGAATACCAATATCACCGTATTGATTTTTCACACGGCTATATAAAATAGGATCATGCTCGTTACGAGGAATCCATGCTACAGCGAAGTAGTGCTGAATCATTGCTGCCCAACCTTTATCATCTTTCAATGTGATGTTTAGGTTGTGGTCTTGCATGTCATCAAAGCTATATTTCTTGTAGCGTGTTTCTTCTGTAGAGTAGGCACCACCGTGGTAAGTTGGCATAGCAAGGCTGCCACCAGAGTCTTTCAGATTCTGACGTAGGTGCATGTCCATACGGACGTCTGCTGGCTTACCAGATTGGTTTTTAACATTGTAAACCATATCCAGTGCATAACTGCCACGTTTCAGAATGAACGTTTTCGTGTAAGTAATGCCATTCGCTTTGTAGATCAGAGGAACTTCAATTTGTTTCTGATCTTTGCCCATCGTGTACTGGGTTTGCTTGGCAGCATACACAGTACGCGTATCGTTATGGTCGGTACCTTGTGGTCCACGCAAGCTACTTTGTGCAATAAATTGCTCTGAAGGTGATTTATGTAGCAAGACGAACGGATTATCTGAATTCAGTTTGTCAGAATATTTGTTCAGTTTTGCTTCAACAATATCACCACCAGCCGTATTAATGGACAGAGTTAGCACATCCGTTTTTACGGTAATCAGTTTTGCCTTGGCGTTATTCACAGCTTGCTTGCTTACTGTCTTCGAAGAAGAGTTTGCTTGATCGGCTGCAGCTTCGGTATTACTCGTTTGAGTCTGTTCAACTGCTGGTTTGGTCGGAGTCTTATCCGCATTCCACTCGTTGTAGAGCAGGAAAGACACTAACGCTAAAGCAATTAACAGAATATTACGTTGAGAATCCATCGTTATTTATCTCTGTCTTGTTTTTGGACTGGTGGAACGGGGTCAAAACCCCCTTCGCTCAAAGGATGGCATTTTAATAGACGTTTACCTGATAACCAACACCCTTTTACAAAACCGTGAGCTTTCAATGCTTCTATGGCATACGAAGAGCAAGTAGGTGTGAACCGACATCTTGGGCCGATGAGCGGACTAATTATCCACTGGTATAGTTTGACTATACCAATGGCTAACCACGTGAAGGGCGAGACAGGCGTTTCCATAACTTATCGAATAACTTAAATAATTCCTCATTGGACAAATCTTGCGCACTTTTTTTGGCAATAACAACAAAATCTTTTTTGGAAAGTTCGTGCTGCTGAAGTCGAAAGCTTTCTCGTGCAATGCGTTTAAAACGATTACGACCAACGGCTGTTTTGATTTGCTTCTTTGGAACGGCTAAACCTAAACGAGGGTGAGAAAGAGTGTTTGCGCGGGCAATTATGGTGAAATGAGGAGAGCCAGCTCGATGAGCTTGCTGGAAAACTTTTTGATAATTCTCGGGAGTTAACAAACGTAACTCCCGATTAAACGCGTTCGTTTTCAAAATAAACTAATGATTATTTTGAAAGGCGCTTACGGCCTTTTGCACGACGTGCGTTAATTACTTTACGACCGTTCGCAGTAGCCATGCGTGCACGGAAGCCGTGAGAGCGCTTGCGCTTTAGAACTGAAGGTTGAAAAGTGCGTTTCATTGTTTAGTACCTTACTGATCAGTAGTTTTTAGGTTCATTAAACCCGGCGTGGGCAATTGTCTTATCTCATTGTTGTAATGAAAGGACATTCCGACGCCTCTCAACAAAGAGGCGGAATTGTAATCAGAGACACGTAGTGTGTCAATGATTCGAATCGTCGGTATTACATATTTACGAACTCGTCAACATGTAATAAGTACCCAATACGGTCGGACGATTATACGGATAATCATTAAAACAGCAAGGATCCTTAGTCGATCCCGACTTGATTTAAGAATTTTTTCAATCTTGGATCCTGTGGATGATCGAAAATATCCTGTGGAGAACCTTGTTCGATAATCGATCCTTCTGCCATGAAGATCACGCGATCGGCCACATCACGGGCAAATTGCATCTCATGGGTGACCACCAACATGGTTTGATGTTCTTTCGCGAGTCTTTTCATTAATGCTAACACTTCGCCAACCCATTCTGGATCCAACGCCGAAGTTGGTTCATCAAATAACAGTAATTCCGGTTTCAAAACCATGGCTCGGCCAATGCCGACACGTTGTTGCTGACCCCCTGACAGGGAGGCTGGATAGTTATCCCCTTTATCGCCTAGCCCGATATCATTTAGGATGGTTTGTGCGTGTTCGTAAGCCTTACGCTTATCCCAACCTTGTACCGTAATAAGGCCTTCGGCGATATTTTGGCGGGTCGTCATATGGGAGAATAAGGCATAGTTTTGAAACACAAATCCCGTCTGACGGCGTATTGCGGTGATGTCTTTCGCGGTATGCTTTTCCGCATTAATGGTGACATCACCGATTTGAATCGTCCCTAAATCCGGCTGCTCTAAAAAGTTCACGCAGCGCAGCAAGGTTGACTTACCGGTACCACTTGAACCGATCACGACGATGATCTCTCCAGATTGAATCTCAAGATCAATGCCTTTAAGAATGCCACTGTTACCAAATTTCTTATGGATATTGTTGAGTTTGATCATCGTTCATACGCCTTGTTCAATTTATGTTCGGCCCAGTATTGTACGCGAGTCAAGATAACCACCATTGCCCAATAGATTAATGCGACCGCGAGATAAGACTCGAAAAACTTGAAGCTCGATGAAGCTTCCATTTGCGCTTTCGCCATGATTTCAGTCACCCCTAAAGTAAAGGCGAGTGAGCTCGACTTAATCATATCGATAAAGTGATTCATCAAGGAAGGTAACGCCACGCGGGAAGCCTGCGGCAGAATAATGCGACGCATTAACTGTGATTTGGTCATTCCAATCGATAAGCTCGCTTCCATTTGACTGCGATCGATGCCGACAATCGCGGCGCGAATACTTTCAGACATGTAGGAGGCAAAGTGCAACGTTAAGCTAATAATGGCTGCCGTAAAGGCATCCAGTCCCACTAACGGTGGAATGATTTGCGGTAAGCCGTAATAGAGCAAAAACATTTGCACCAAGAGCGGCGTGCCACGGAAAAAGCTGAGATATAATTGAGCGAGCTGATTGAGTACGGGGATCTTAAACACGCGAATGAGCGCCACGGTAATCGCCAATATTAAGGCGAAGACGAGTCCCCACAGAGCCATGGATATTGTCGTGCCTAAATACTTAAACAGTATCGGCATTAAATCGATCATGTAGTGAAAGTCAAAACCCATAGATCGTTCCTATTTGAAAATAAATAAAGGTGGAAAGCCTGCTTCCCACCTTTATAAGTTGTGCCTAAATCAAAGCATTGCAATGATATAACGCTTATTTAGTAATATCGGTATCAAACCATTTTTTAGAAATTTTAGCGAGTGTGCCGTCACCACGCATCGCTTCTAACGCTTGGTTGACTTCTTTTTGCAACTCTCGACCTTTCGCGTTTTTCATAAATGGCCAAGCATTTTCAATTTTCTCAAAAGGTGAGCCAGCAAGTTTCAATGGTAGCCCTGATTTACGAATCAGCTCGAGTGCCGATAGGCGATCCATGACAAATGCATCAGAGCGACCTAGGACGACATCTTGTTCAATACCCGAATCGTAAGTCTTGATATTAATCTTACCGTCTTTGTCGTGTTGGCGTAGTAACTGTTCGAAGTTCGACCCTAAATTGACAGCGACGGTTTTTCCTGCCAAATCTTGAATACCGTGAATGCTCTTATTACCTTTGTGTACGGTAATTTGTGCACCGTTGACCACATAAGGTTCTGAAAATAAGTACTTGTCCTGACGTGCTTTGGTCATCGTAATTTGATTAGAAATCGTATCAATACGACCCGTTTGCAGGAGACCAAATAAACCGGAAAAACTCGCCGTGACAAATTTGACATCGTAGTGATTGCGCTTACCAATCTCTTTCCACAAATCCACTTCGAAGCCTTGCAGTTTATCGTTCTTCATAAAGGTAAATGGAAAATAGCGTCCTGACATGCCGACTTTAACGACTTCGTTTGCGGCTTGTGCAGATGCAGCGGTAAACGCAAGCGCGGCAACGGCAATAGTTAACCAGCGTTTCATATACTTCTCCTCAGTGATTATGCTGTGATCTTAATCATGCTTTTCTTTTTAAAGAAATAACGAGATATTATTATTAATATCAAAAATAGAATAAAACATGGGGATAAGTCACTAAGAATTTACCCTAATGTGTACGATAGTGTGAGTAAGCGGGGGTTATCTCTGCGGATCCTAGGAAAAACTCCGTATATATTGTGTATAAGTAGGATCTTATTCACATAGATTTTTGATCATTTACTGGCGATCTGAGTTATCAACAGGTAGAATTACCAGTCTTTATCGATCAATGATTAAGAGTGAGGGAAAC